>JAVBMT010000020.1:0-82860 GCA_031552195.1 Desulfovibrionaceae bacterium | reverse complement strand
ACAATTTGATTATGAAGATCGCTTCGCCAAAAAACGTGGTTTTTGGCTCGCTCACGGCGGCTACGCCGCCGCGCCGTCTGAAATTCAGGCGGCGTTAGAAGCCATTTTTATTTCATATTTTGATTATGAGATGGCTTCTAGTCTAATAAAGATCCCTGTCAGGCATGCAGTAATATTCCACCAGCCACGGCATGATGTCCACTTTACTGCCGTCAGCCCGCCAGGCTGTGGCTTCGTAAATTTTCAACGCATGGCAGTCGCTTTCTCCATCATCCGGAAAGAATTTCCTGATGAAAGCGTTCGACAGCTTATAGCGTTCCGGAGCTTCCTGGCGTTTCATGGCGGCTATCCAGCCGTCAGGCCGCAGGGGATCTTTATCCGCCTCGCCCGCCTCCACAACGCCCACGCTGGTCACGAAACGAAACCTCACATAAGGTGACGGAGCGGAAGGCGGGGCGATAATGGTGAAGGTGTGGCTTATATCCCCATTTTCATAATAACACCGTAAACCGAAGCGTATTTCCCTAACCTTGGGGTTTTTTGCGCTCAATGACCCTGTGGCAGGCAGGAGTTTATTGTCGCGCCCTATTATATAATAATGCATGAACATATATGATGTTATTCTGCCTTTTATATCGCATGCATTCGCCATCAGTTCCGGCTGGTCCCCGTGAAAGACGAGCGTGCCGGAAATTTTGTTCACATAGCCGTACACCGCTTTTCCGAAGAGATTTTCCGGAGTTTTCGGGTAATCTACGGCAAAAACGGCGTAAGGACGCTCCGGAATGCCCACGTCGCCTTCCAGCAGAATGTTGCCGAACCTGAATTCCAAACGCAGGTCTTTATAATGGGCGGGGCTGCCGTCGTAATAATCGGGCTCAAGGCTGTAAGCCATAATGAGCTTGTCCGGCCGTTCATAAATATCGACAAGCCTAAGGAAGATCGGCGGAAGATTCTTAAGGCAGACAAGATCAAACTGGCGTTTTTTTTCGCGTTCCTCAGCGCTTTCCGGCGCGGAACCCGCCGCAAACGCCCCTGAAACGCCAAGGAACAGAACCATGCACACGACAAGCGATTTTTTGCCGAACATCAGGTTAACTCCCGAAAAAGATATCTGGTGTTTGTTTACAAAACAAACACTAAAAAATCCGTAAGGATTTTGCGCCGCTACCGGCGGCGTGAGTTGGCTGTAAACCACGCTTTTCAGCCAACGATCTTTGCAAAAATATCCTTTAAAATTATTTGTGGAATTTTTGCAATTAGACACTAGATGAAATGAAGCCAGCCGGCATTGAAAAGGTGGGCCGGATCTGCCGGAGGCCGCAAACGCGCGGCCCGCTACTTTGTGCCGAAAATATTATCGCCCGCGTCGCCAAGGCCGGGAATGATATAACCGTCGTGGTTCAGTTTTTCGTCAACGGCGGCGGTGTGTATATCCACATCCGGGTGCAGCTCCCGCATTTTGGCAATGCCCTCCGGAGCGGCTACGAGGCAGATCGCCTTGATTGACCGGCAGCCGGCTTCCTTGAGCATGGCGGCCGTTTCAGCCATGCTTCCGCCGGTCGCCAGCATGGGGTCGAGAATAACGGCCATGCGCCGTTCTATCTCAAGGGCCAGCTTCGCATAATAGCGCACGGGGGTCAAAGTTTCCTCATTGCGGAACATGCCGACCATGCTTACCTTGGCCCCCGGTATAAGGTCCAGGAACCCGTTCAGCATGCCGATTCCGGCGCGTAAAATAGGCACGGCCGTGATCATTTTGCCCTGAATGCGTTCCGCCTCCACCGGCTCGGCCCAGCCTTGCACGGTATATTTCTCCGTCGGCAGGTTTTTGGTCGCCTCATAGGCCAGAAGGCGCGTTATTTCCACCGTAAGGCTGCGGAAATGGTTGGTGGAAAGATTCTTTCCCCGCAGCAGCCCGAGCTTGTGCTTTATCAGCGGGTGTTCAGCCACATATACAGCCATGGTTCCCTCCAGGAATGCGAGTTTTAACGTGAAGCGCCTGCGCGGGAAGCGCGGGGCGTTCACCCCGACAGAAATGAAAAGGCCGTTTTAAAACGGCCTTGCAAAGCTCCGGGCATTTCATTCAATGCCTGGCGGCCGCGTTAGCCTACGCCCGCAAGCGAGCAGCGCGGTGTGTCTTTAGAGTCTTTTCGCTTTAAGATGATTGCTTGACGGCTGGCAAAGCCCGCCTACAACCATCTCGCGGCAAGGATTTGAAGACAAACCCTTGCAGAGTAGTCCAACTTTTTCAAAGGTAAAATGCTCTATTTGATGTAGTTCGGAATGTTGATGAAAATTTCCCGCGTGTAGGTGACGATCTTGTCCATAATCCAAGGAAAGGCGAAAAGCAGGGCCGCGAACATGGACACGATTTTGGGAATGAAAGACAGGGTGGTTTCCTGAATTTGCGTAGCGGCCTGGATTATGCTCACCACCAGGCCGACAATAAGGCCGACGCCGAGCATGGGCAAGGAAACCGTAAGGGCCAGCTCTATGGCTTGCCTGGCAAAGCCTACCACGTCATCTGGGGTCATAAGTTCGCTCCGCCTTAAAGGCGATATATTGTTCTGACGCACGAAGTTCACGGGCGTTTGCGCCGCAAACGCCGGAGCATTTAAAGTTTGAAATGCTAGCCAAAACTGTTAACCAACGTTCCGACCAGCAGGTTCCAGCCGTCAACCATAACGAAAAGCAGCAGCTTGAACGGCATGGAGACCATCATCGGCGGCAGCATCATCATGCCCATGGCCAGCAGGATGCTGGAAATGACCATGTCAAGGATCAGGAACGGTATGTAAATCAAAAAGCCTATGGTGAAAGCGGTTTTAAGCTCGCTGATCATGAATCCGCAAAGCAGTGTCATAGTAGGCACTTCCTCGCGGCTGTTCGGGCGCTCCATCTTGTTGATGGAATAAAAAATGGAAAGGTCTTTTTCGCGCGTATGTTTGAACAGAAATTCCCGCACAGGCGCTTCCGCCGCTTTAAGGGCGTCTGAAAGGCCTATTCTTTCATCCATATACGGCTGAAAGGCCTTTTCGTTCACCTCAAGCCCGACCGGCATCATAATGGCGACCGTCATGAAAATCGCCAGCCCGGCCAGAACCTGGTTGGGCGGAACCTGCTGCACGCCCAGGGCCTGGCGTATGAAGTGAAACACGATGATGATGCGCGTAAAGCTTGTGCCCATCAAAATGATCGCCGGGGCCAGCGAGAGCACCGTCATCAGGAAGAGGATTTCCAGCAGCAGGGAAACCTTTTCCGGCTCGCTGGTTCCGTCGCCCAGCGAAAGCTGTATGGACGGCAAGGCCAAGTCTTGGGCGGCCTGGGCCAAAGATGGCAAGATCAGGCTCAAAAGCGTGAAGCCGGCGCACGCGGCCAGAAGAATCAAGGGTAAGGAAAACCCGGAACTTCCGCAAAACGGCTTCATGCCGCCGGCCCCGCCCGCGTTACGCATCGCTGTCTTCCTTCAGGCTCAGCAAGCCCGGCTCTTTTTCAGTTTTCGCATTCCGCGTGGCGGAACTCGTTTTTGCTCCCGCCGAGGGCGTTTCCCTCACTCTAACCGGCATTTCGCCTTCAGCCAGAAGGCTGATGTTCTGTTCCGCCACTCCGAGCAAAAGCCGTTTCCCGCTGAAATTCACAACCAGCAGGCTTTGATTTTTGCTTAAAGCCATGCGGCTTTCCAGACTAAGCACGCTCTGCCCGCCGAAAAGCTTGCCGCGCGTTTTGAGAAACGCCAGCAAGGCCCAGAGAACGGCCAGAATAAAAAACAGCAGCCCGATACCCCAGAGGTATGAACTCCAGGAATAGGCGTCAAGCCCGCCCGACGCCGCCTGCCCGGCGGCCTGGCCCGGAGTTTGGCCCGGAATTTGTCCGGACGGCTGCGATGCGCCCGGAACGGGCTGCGCAACGGCCGGGCCGGGAGCCGCAACCCCTAAAGGAGGCTGAGCCAAAGGGGCCGGAGCCGAAACGCCATGGTAGAGCGGCGGGGGCGGAGGCGTGGCCGAACCGGCCGCAAGCGGCACGCCAAGGCCGCCCGCGTTGCCTGTAAGGGCTGAAGACGAGCTTTCAGCCGCCTTCGCAGGCGAAGCTCCGGAAATCCAGGCCAGGGCCAGCAGAAAACAGCCCGCGCCGGTCAATGCGGCCCTGAACGAAAAAACGCTCCGCGTTGATGGTGTCGTGTTTAGTCTAACCAAGCTGTTTCACCCTTTCGATCGGACTGATGATGTCGGTGAGGCGAACTCCGAATTTTTCGTTGATAACGACGGCTTCGCCCCTGGCCACCAGCTTGCCGTTAACGTAAACCTCAAGCGGTTCTCCGGCCAGCTTGTTCAGTTCCACCACCGAGCCTTGCCCGAGCTGCAATAGTTCGTTGATAAGCAGGCGCGCCCGCCCCAGTTCGGCGGAAACGTCAAGCGGAATGTCGAGAATGAAATCCAGCTCACGCCGCCCGGAATCACGCGGGGCCTTGGCTTCGTCAGTCAGGTCTTTAAATACGGCGTCCTGGGCCTTGCTGGCCAGCGAGGCCTTTTCCTTTTCTTTTTTTACATCCGCCTGCTCGTCGGCGGCAAGGGCCTTGGCCCATTCTTCCGCCAACTCATCATCCTTGGTTTTCGCGCCGGGAGCCGGAGCCGGTTCCTGCTCTTCAAGCGCCGCCGCCCATTCCGCTGCCAGGGCGTCTTGATCCATTTCGTCACTCATAAAAACTCCTCGAGCAATTTCCGCTTGCGATAAATTTGTTTCGGCCGCCGCCCCGCGCTTCGCGGAGGTTTCCGTCCCGCGCCGGCCGTTAAAAACGCCTGACGCTTATTGTATGATAAAATCGGTAAACGACAGCGTGGCGACCTTGGAACCGCCCAAAACCTGGTTTATCCGCCCCAGAATTTCATTTTTCAGCAACATTTTTCCTTCCAGGGTGCTGAGGTCGGAGAACGTTTTGCTGCTTAAAAGCATGATTACCGCATCGCGTATTCTCGGCATGTTGGCGCTTACTTCCTGAATCGCTTCGGCGGAAGTCATTTCCAGGCTGATGTTCAGCTTTATGAAGCGCTTGCCCAGCGGGTCGGAAAGGTTGACAAGAAAAGACGGCAAGTCTGTGGAAAAACCCGTCGGCCCTTGTTGCCCGGAACCCTTCTCTTCAATTTTAACTTCTTTAACCGCCCCGTCGGCGGGGGCGTTTTTTCCGGAAAAGAGGAAATACCAGGCCGCCCCGGCGCCGCCGCCCAAAATGAGCAGCAGCAAGACAATAATTATTATCAGAGGCAATTTGCTTTTCTTTTTCGGGGCTTCCAGCTCTTCACTCATTGCGGTCTCCTTGTCGGCCCAAATTTACGCCGCGTGGGCCATGATTTTCTAACACCAATGTTCCGCTTCCACAATATCCGGAAGCGCCTCCGCCAGGCAAGCCGGCTTTCCCAATTTTCAATAGCCGGCGGCACTAATACTGCCCCACCCAGCGCACCGTTTTAAGCAGAATTTCCACCCGGCTGTTTTTCGAAGGCCCGGCTCCGGACTCTTGCGCGGTAAGCGGCCTGTCCGGCCCGTATCCGCTAAGGGAAAAACGCTTGGCTGACACTTGCCGCCTGATGAAAAAATCCATTACCGCTTTGGCCCGCATGGCGGAAAGGCCGTATTGGTCAATCGGAAGTTCGCCGTCCGAACTGTCGCGCGCCGGGTCTGTGAAGCCGGCCACGTTTATGTCCATGGTCGTATACAGCAGCAACGGCGTCAGTTCTTGCAGCAATTTTTGCGCCGTGGGGGTTATCGTGGCCGAACCCGGCGCGAACAGCAGTTTTTCCGTGAGCACCAGGGCCGCTCCCTCCGGCCGGGCCAGCACCTTCATGTTCTCCTCGAAGGTGCTGCGCGGAATTTCCGGCGGCAGCACGTCGTCCGGGAAAAGCATGTCCCTGATCATTTGCTGCCGTTCCTGCAGGCGGTCCAGGTCTTGCAGCGCCTTCGCCACAAGCTTGATGCGGTCAAGCGCCTTGATTGTGCCGCTGGCTTCAATGTTTGACGGATTGCCGCTGAAAGCCTGAATGCGCGATATTTTGGACTGGTCCATGGACGCCATGCTGAGCAGAAGCACGAAAAAGGTCAGCAACAGGGTCATGAGGTCGGAAAAAGTGACCAGCCAGCCGTCTCCGCCGCCGCCCCCACCGCCTTTTTTCTTGCGCCGGGCCATTAAAACGTCCTTACGGGAGTTTGCCCGGGCCGCCCTTTGGGCCCACTCAGATCAAACTTGAATTCATTGAAATAGTAGCTGTCCGGCAGGCGTTCCGGCTGGCGCTCCCGTTCCACCCGTTTGGCCGCCACGGCGTCCCTGGTGTCTATCACGATATCAACCCGGCGGTTTTTCGCGCGCCCTTCCGGGGTGTTGTTGCTGAAGCGCGGCCTGAACTGCCCGAACGCCTCTATGGAAAGCCTGGAAGGGCTCAGCCCCAGGCCGATGTAATATTGATAAACCGCGAGGCTGCGCGCGTAAGACGTCATCCAGGTGGAATCCGCCTCTTCTTCGGTGAAATTCGCCCTGTAGCCCCGCCCTTCCTCATCGCGCCTGAGGCTGCTGTGCCCGGCGAAAAGCATTGGGTAGCCCAGCTGTTGCAAATGCGGATACAGCCTTCCCAGAACCGCCTGCCCCCTTGGGGTGAGAACCGCGCTGCCCGGCGCGAACAGCACCTCGTTGCTGATGGAAATTATGCTGACCACCTTGTTGCTTTGAAAAGACACGTCCTGATCATGAAAGTCATAAACGGCGTCGCGCAGGTCGTCAGCCTCCCCCGCACCCGGGCTGATCACGCCGGGCGCGGCCTTGGTGGGCTGGGAAACGTTGCTTTTAGGGTTGAACAGCTTGCTGTTGTCGCTCTCAAAGGCCGAAGCCAGCGACCCCAGGGCCTCAAGCTTCCGCCTCTCTTCAATGGTGGCCATGCTCAGCAGCAACACGAAAAAAGTCAGCAGCAGGGTCATAAGGTCGGAAAAAGTGACCAGCCAGGCCGGCATACCTTCCGCTTGGGCTTCTTTTTTCTTTCTCGCCATATGCGTTCCGCCTATGCCTCAATCCGCCTGAATTACTCGCTGTCTTTGCGTTCTTTGGGAGACTGGAAACTGCTGAGCTTTTCCTGGATAATGCGCGGGTTTTCCCCTCTCGCTATGCCCAGAACGCCTTCCATCTGCATTTCCATCAGATGTATCTCTTCTTTGGAACGCGCCTTCAGCTTGCCCACCATCGGCAAAAACACCAGGTTGGCCAGAACCGCGCCGTAAAAAGTGGTGATAAGGGCAACCGCCATGGCCGGGCCTATGCTTGAAGGGTCGTCCATGGTTTTCAGCATCTGCACGAGGCCTATGACCGTTCCTATCATGCCCAGGGCCGGTGCGTAGGCCGCAAGCGCCGACAAAAGCTCTATTCCGGTTTCATGCCGCCCCTCGGTGTTGCCTATCTCCGCCTCCATGATGCTTTGCACGATGTCAGGCTCAAGCCCGTCCACCGTAAGTTGCAGCCCTTTGCGCAAGTAGGCGTTGTCCAGCCCCTTGACCACGCTCTCCAGGGCGAGGATGCCCTCGCGCCGGGCCCGGTTGGCGTAATCCATGAATTGCTCCACCACCAGTTTTGTGTCCGGGGTTTTGCCCATCATGGTCTTGCTGATTACCTTGCCGGTTTTAAGCACGGTGCCCATGGGGTAATGCGTAAGCGTGGCGCCCAGCGTGCCGCCGAATACGATCAGCATTGAAGGCGGGTCTATGAAGTCGAGCACGGAGCTGCCCAAGGCCACCCCAACCAGACCGAAAGAAATCAGCATGCCCAAAATTGTGGCTAAATCCATACCTTCTCCTGAAACTGGAGCATTATAATCAAATTCTCGGCCCGAAAATATCCGTGCCCACGCGCAAAAGGGTTGAACCTTCGGCCACGGCCGCCTCAAGGTCGCCGGACATGCCCATGGAAAGACAGGGCAAGGCCAGCCCGAGCGCCTGCTCGATTTCATCGCGCAGGCGGCGCAAAGCGGCAAAAAACGGGCGAACCGCCTCAGGTTCCCCGGCTTGCGGCGGCAAGCACATAAGCCCGCGCAAATCAAAACCGGGCAAGGCGGAAACATAACGGGCCAAAGCCAGGCCCGAGGCCCGGTCTATGCCGTATTTCCGCTCTTCTTCGCCTATGTTGATTTGCAACAGCACCGCCTGAACCGGAAAAGGATCTTTATTCGCCGGAATAAGGGCGGCTTCCTTCTCCCAGCGCTTATGCAAAATATGCGCCAAATGCTCGGAATCCAAAGTGTGCAGCAAGGCGAATTGCCCAAGAACCTGCCCGGCTTTGTTGCTTTGCAAATGCCCGGTAAAATGCCATTCAAGCCGCACCGGCGCGGAATTTTCCAGCAAGCGCGCCACTTCCGCCTTTTTTTCCAGGGCTTCCCGCACATAATTTTCACCGAAACGGGGCAGTCCGATCTTCCCGCCGGACTCACGGTCCTTCTCCTGCCAATAAGACGCCAGGGCAGCCACCGCGGAGGCCGGATGATATTTGGAAACCGCCGTCAGCCCTATTTCCCCCCGCGGGCGCTCCGCCTTCTCCGCGGCAAGGGCGATGCGTTCCAGCACCCTGTCAAAACGCAGACGCAGCTGTTTTTCCATTTCCGGGCTGCAAAGCCCGAGCGCTTCCGCCATTACTCCCCTTCCCTGTCTTTAAAAAGGATCAATTCCGGTTTTTTCCCTTTAAGGCTATTGCATACGGCGGCGGAACCCACGCCGCCGCAATATGGGCTCGGCCCTTCAACCTGCCCGCCGGAACGGAAAGTTCAATTCTGATCCGTTTCAGACGGGCATTTCAGGCCGATCTGACGGCAAACTCCCATCAAAAAGTCAAATTCATGGCGTCGCAAACCGCTACGGCGCAAATAACGCCGCAGGGGCTGCATGAACCATGCGGCGTTTTCGCGCGGTATCACGTCAAGCCGTTGCAAACCGGCCTGCAATGAATTGAACAATAAAGCCTCTTCTGCCAAAGTGGCCGTGCGGGAACCGGCTCCGCTTTTGCCCCGCCTCGGGTTGTGGCGGCTCGAATCCGCCTCTCCGCACACCTTGAAGCACTCGTAAAGCAGCAGCAGAACGGCCTGGGCCAGGTTAAGCGAACTGCCGCCCCGTGCTGTCGGAATGGTGACCAGCCGGGTGCACAGGTCGATATGTTCATTGCTCAGCCCGCAATCTTCCGGCCCGAAGACCAGGGCGGCCCGGCCTCCGTCGCCGACGGCTTCGCCTATCTCCCGCGCGGCCTTTTCCGGACTTAGGGGGTTTTTGCGCCAGCCGCCGGTGCGGGCCGTGGCGCCTACCGCCATAGTCAGCCCGGACAACGCTTCCGCCAGGCTGTCAGCCAGGCGCGCCGTTTCCAGCAAAGAGGCCCCCTGCGCGGTGGCCAGAGGCAGGGCGCGGGCCAGATCGAAACGTTCCGGCCTTACCAGCACCAGATCGGAAACGCCCATATTGGCGCAAGCCCGCGCGGCCATTCCTATATTTTCCGGGAAACGCGGCTCAACCAGAACAACTCGCAGCAAATCGCGCATGGCTTACAGGCCGGATATCCATATTTCCAGGTCGTTCGGCTGGCCCGGCTGGTGGTCTTCCGGGTACAACAGGGCGGACATGTAAAAAACCGAGCCGATGCGCAAGGCGTTGGAAGCGCTGGCGGAAAACTGCCGCAACCGGTGGCGGAGCGGGCTTGCCGCATCTTCAGGCATGGACGCGAGCAAAGGTTCGCCGTTTTGCAAAAGACCGGCCAGCACAAGGGCTTTTCCCTTCATATATTCGCGGTACGCTTCCGCGTCGTTCTGTTCCAGAGCGCCGGCGGCCTTGGCTTCAAAATCCTTCACCGCCGCCTGGCGTTCCTTTATCCAGTCAATAAAAGCTTGTTTCTGGGCAGACATGAGTCCTCCTGCGTGTTTTGGCGAAAATGCGGCAACAGCGGAAAAGGCCGTCGCCAAGCGATAAAAAGAACTGAATCCGTTCGTAAACCGGAACAATGAACGTCTAAAAATGCGTTTTACCGTTTTCAAGGGTAAAAAAGAACAAAATCCGGAGCAGCCGTTCCGGCCTGAAAGCCTTGAGCCAGCATGTTGCCTGACGTTCCGCGCGCGCCCAGCGGCTTTCAAAGGCGAGGCGCCCCATAGGCTGTCTCTGAAAAAAGGTTTCGCGCCAAAGACAAGGGAAACGGCCTTTTGGCGAAGGGGCATGCCCTTGTGGTGCTCGACCGGAGAAAAAGAGACGTATCCTAAACAAAAGATTTCACAAAACTCGCGTAACAGCGCCCCACCGGTGAATCTTCGTCCAATTCGCCTTTTTCCAGCAAGGCCCCGAAGCCTTCCGGCTTTCGCCGCTCTTCTTTCAGCACGGAAGGCGGCGGCATGGCGGACCCGTTATAAGGGTACAGCGGAGCGCGGCTTTGCAAAAGCTCAAGCTGTACCTTGACGAAATATTCGCGCTCCATGAACGAGTTCGCCCTGGCCAATATTTCCGGGGCCAGGAAGCTAAGTTCCTGCAAAAGCATGTTGTCTTCCGCGCCCACCAGCAAAACGCCGGTTTTTCCCATGGCCCGCTCGCCCAAGGGGCTGGATATGGCGGCTATTTCATCGCCCATAACCACATTCCAGAGCTGCCAGAGCTTGGACACCACAAATTTGTGTTCCGCCCCGTTTATGCGCGCGACCACCTCGCGCACGGCTTCCGCCGAAGAAAGCAGGCGCAGGGCGCGCTTACGTTTCGGGGCCAGCTTGCGGCGCAGCCCGGGCTCCAGAATTTCAGCCATTGCCTCGCCTCTATTTGGGGTCGGACTGATATATGTATATCGCGTCAGCGTCCTGCGGCATGGGGCGGCTCAAAATTACCGTCCAAACCTTCTTTTCCGGCTTGTAGCCGACGCCGATATGTTCATAATTCGCGTTCATGAAACTCTGGCAGTTGTTCGGCTCTTCGGCCCAGCGCGACAGGGCGTCCTGGTAGGTTACGCTTCCCTGCCCGAGCATGGCGGTTATATGTTCCCACATGTAGCCGCTATCTTTGACGCGCTGCCCTATGCTGCGCCCTTCCGGGGTGGATGCGGCCAGGTAGTTGCGGGCCTGCATGTCTTCCGAATGCGCGGCGGCCGCTTCGCAGAGAATGCGGTCGGCCTTGAGCGGCTTGACCGCCGGCATGGAAACCGTCCCGCAGGTTCTGGGCTGTTGCCTGAAACGGTTGATCGCGTCGATCATATTTTCAGCGTTCAGGTCAAGGCTGGCAGGCGGCTGCGATATATATGCGCCGCTTGCTTTGACCGTTTGCGCGGGCAAAGGGTCGGAGGACGCCTGGGGGTTATCCCGCACGCTGCTGCCGGGCGCTACCACACCAGCGCCTTCCAGCGCGAGCTGGCCCGGCTTGGGCGCGGAACTCTGGACCGGGGGAGGAACGGGCTGGCCCGCGGGGCCGGATTGCACAGCAGCGGGCGAGCCCACTGGCGCGGAAGCATCCGGCTGGGCCGTAAATTCCGGCTGTTCAACCGGAATATCCTGCGTGGCCAAAGGAACGGCGTTCGGGTCATAAGGCTGGGCCTGGCCATAATTGCTGCCGCTTATTTTCGGTCCGGCCGGGCTGTCTTCAATTTTAACCAAAGGCGAAGCGGCATTGCCGTTGGCGGCGACGGCTGAGGCGGCCGCCATTTCACCGCCAGGAGCGGGCGCTTCCGACGGCAACGGCTGCGGGGCGGATTGAGGGGAATTTTCACCCTGAGACACGGGAAAGTTTTGATCACCCTGCCCGGGCTGTTGGGTCTGGGCGGCCAGCGGAGCGGGCTCGACCAGCAGAACCCACCACTCGCCTTTGGCCCTTTCCGCGCCGATAAGGCTGTAAGGCCCGCCCGCCACTTTTTCGCAATTCATGCGCAGCAACGCTTCAGCAGCCGCCTGGGGCGACGCGTCGGGGGTGTGGAGAAGCAAAAAGGAAGCATAGCCTACGCGCCCTTCGGCCAGCAGGGCTTCCGTCGCCTCTCCGCTTTCCCCGTGGCGGCGGGCTATCTCGCGCAGCTGGTCGGAAGGCTGAAGGCTGGGCACCGGAGGCAAGGGCCTGCCGCCGCACTGCCTGTCGTACTGCCTTTTAAGTTCCAGCAGGTAATACAGCGTAGTGCTGTCATCTCCGATTCCGGCGGCCAGCCCGGAAAAGGCCGGGGCCAGCAGCGTAACGGTAAAAATCAGGGCCAGGAAAAAATATCTTGCCGGGAACATCGCTTCCTCAATTTGGACTATTTCCGCTTGCCGGGGTTTGCTTAGGGCGGGGCGTTAAAACGGCGGAACGCGCCGGCTTGAGGCCTCGGCCTGTTAAAGTTCGTGTTCCCGCGTTCAAAACAGCGGCTTGCCTGAAACCGGGCCGAACTCGGGATTGTCCAGCGGGCTGTTTGTGTAAACTCCGCTCACCGCCAGGGCGGACATGAGCAAAAAAAACAGGATGCCGAAAACAAGCATTTTTTTGGATTTGTTTTGCGTTGACATTTCGCCGCCGAATTAAAGTTTCGTATCTTTTTTTTTGGAAATGATCACTTCCGAAACCTCTTGCCCTTCTCTGGCCGACAACGTGTATTCAGACACCGCCAGGGCAGGCGAGAGAAAAAGGGTGACCGTCGTTCCCTGCCCTACCGTGCTTGAGAGGTTCACCTTGCCGCCGATTTCTTCAATTATCTTTTTGGTCATGGCCAGGCCAAGCCCGGCCCCCTTGTTTTTAGTGCTGAAAAACGGGCTGAAAAGCTGTTTCTGCACTTCCGGCGGAATGCCGACGCCGGTGTCGCCCACGGAAATGCAGACCATATGCTCGCGCATGAAAGCCTTCATGGTTATGACGCCCCCTTCCGGCATGGCCTCTTGGGCGTTTTTCACCAGATTGATCAGGCACTGCTTGATCTGGTCCATGTTTCCGCGCGCCTTGGGCAGTTCGGGGGCGATCACGACTTCCGTAACGATGTTGCGCTCGCCGCCGCCAATGCTCATCAGGTCGGCCGTCTGGCGCAGCACTTTTTCAACGTCCACTTCGCCCACGCTGCCGTCGGTCGGGCGGGCGAAGTTTAAAATGTTTTTCAGAATGCCGTCAAGACGCTGGGATTCCTCAAGAATTATGCGCACTTTCTCTTTGGCCATTTCGTCCAGCGAAGACGAACGCAAGAGGGCGTTGGCAAAACCGCCTATGGCGAAAAGCGGATTGCGTATTTCGTGGGCGATGTAAGTCGAAAGGTCGCCGATGGCCGCCATTTTCTCGCTTTGCTGCAGGCGCTGCTCGATGTTCACCATGTCGGTTATGTTGCGGCGCATTATGACAATGCGTTTTTCGCCCCGCTCTCCGAACACCGGAACGATGAAAACGCGGAAGTAGGACATTTGCCCGTCAGGGTTCACCGTAGTGTACACTTCGCTGTATTTGCGCCCGCCAAGGCCTTCCGCCTGCCAGCGGGCCGCCATTTCGCGCTCGACGCCGCAGCAGGCTTCCAGCGCGTCCACGCAAGAGCACTCGTCCGCGAAGATCGTTTCAAGCTGTTCGCCGGAATG
Source organism: Desulfovibrionaceae bacterium (assembly GCA_031552195.1). GTDB lineage: Bacteria > Desulfobacterota > Desulfovibrionia > Desulfovibrionales > Desulfovibrionaceae > JAVBMP01. The sequence continues at coordinate 69,316 of JAVBMT010000020.1, read as the reverse complement.
CTCGGTCATGTACCTGTTGACCTGGATCAGCTTGCCCTCGGAATCCATAAGCATGACGTCTTCCTCGATCTGGTCCATCAGGGCGAGGAAAGACATTTTGACCCGCAAAAGACGCTTCCCTCCGGCCAGGAGCATGGCCCCGTTCTTCAAGGACCTGACAATGAAATGCGTGCCGCTGGTCGAAATGACGGAAACCCCGTCCGGAGCCGCGCGGCGCAGCAGGTTGGAATCTTCGCTGTTCCGGCTGGTGTCCAGCACGAGATCAAGGCCGGGATGGTCGGCGAACATTTCCTGGGCCGAGCTGTAAGCGGCAACGGATTTCCAGCGGGCCGGCCTTTTGCCTTCCGGGCAGAAATGCGCCACAAGTTTCACCCCGGGAAAAACTTCGCTGAAATCGCCTTCGGCCATGATGCCCGCGAGGTTTTTAAGCAACGGCCCGTTGCCCGACACGGCGATTTCAAAGTCACCGCCCGCCGCGATTCGCCTTTTAGCCGGTTTTTCTCCGGTTTTCCCGGAACTTTTCCGCTCCATACATTCCCTCTCCGCCACTTCTTAACGTGGGCTGACGTTTAAAGCTGACCCGTCCGGCAGGAAAGAATCGCTCACGCGCAGAGCGTTTCAACGTTGGAATACATTCGCCTGCCTCCTTATTAATAGGGCAAAACGGCTGTTCTACCGAACATGCCCGGGTTTGAGGCTGGCGCTAAGGCCGCGCCATTAACCCGCGCGCTCCGGCATTCTCTCATCTTGCATAGCAAGTATTTCCCACGGCGGCAACCCGAAGGGCGCGCTTTCGCGCAAAATATCGCCGGCGCTGGCGCCCGCCCCGCGCGTTCAACGCGGAACGCCTCTCCTTATGTCCGCCGCGCGGCAACGGCAGGCGGCCTTTCTTCCGGCGCGAAACCCGCCTGGCGATAAAAAAACCGGGAACAGGCGCGGCCCGTTTCCCGGTTTTCCAGAATTTTTCAATTACAACGCGCGCTGCGGCGCCGGATTATTTTTTCTCGTGCAGGGTTTCAACAATGCCTCGGATGGCTTCATCGGCCTTTTCCACCGGCACCTGGCAGGTTCCTACCCTTTCGTGCCCGCCACCGCCGTATTTGAGCATAAGCTTGCCCACATTGCTGCGGCAACTGCGGTTCAGTATGGAGTGCCCCACCGTTATGACCACATTCTGTTTCTTGAGGCCCCAGATAACCTGAACGCTTACGTTGCAGTCAGGGAACATGCTGTAAACGGTGAAACGGTTGCCGGAAAGAATTTCCTCCTGTTCGCGCAAATCTATAAGCACCACGTTGCCATATTGCTTCGTGCGGTTTTGCAGCATGCGGCGGAATTCCGTTTCCTGTTCGAAATAGCGGGCCGTGCGCTCTTTGACGTCGGGCAGTTCAAGGATATCCGCAACGCTTTTGTCCGCGCAATGGTCGATAAGCTCTTCCATGAGCTGGTAGTTGCTTATCTTGTAATCGCGGTAACGCCCGAGGCCGGTGCGCGGGTCCATTACATAGCCGAGCAGCACCCAGCCTTTCGGATCAAGCACGTCTTCATGCGACAGGCTGCCGCTGTCAACCTTGTCAACCGCGTCCATCAACTCGTCAAAGCGTTCCCCGAACTTTTCCCGCCCGCCGTAATATTCCCAAACCACCCTGGCGCAGCTCGGGTACATTTTCACGGCTCCGGGAATGTCAAACTTGCCCAGGCGCTCAACTTCGCTGGCGTGATGGTCGAACCACACCCCGCACCCCGGAACGTACGGCACGTTGGCCAGCACATCGTTGGAGGTGACCGCGACAGTGCCGTCCTGCATATCTTTCGGGTGAACGAACTTGAAGCTGTCTATCACGCCAAGGTATTTCAGCAACACCCCACAGGCCAGGCCATCGAAGTCGGAACGGGTTACAAGACGCATTTCTCACCTCTGGTTAATTTATGTTTACACAATCATAAGTTCTTATTTATAAAGCGGACGATGCCGCGACGGACGGAGCGGAAAATTCGGGCAGGAAACCGTGGAAACCCGCCCGTATTGTCGGGTATTATATATTTCTCGCTAAAAGTAAAGCCTGGAGCGGGATTTCCCCTGTACAAAAATGAAAATGGAGAATATGTCATATTACGTTATACCTTTCATGTCCGGGCGTGAACGCGCGGCAAGGCGGCCTTTTATTGCGGATTTCCGCTTTTGCGTTTATTGATTTTTACAAAACGAACAGCCAGCTATGAATTTGGACAGTTGAAAATGCAGAGCGCCAGCACACCACGGCCGGAGACGGCCCGCTCGGAAAACAGGCCGGCCGCGGATATCGTTCGCAAACCGGAAGGAACTTTCTTAAGCCTTTCAGGCGACTGGACCGTGCATTCCATAGCCGGAATGGCGGAAATCCTGCTCGCGTTACGAAAAAAAAGCGGCCCTCTGGCCGGCGTTGACGCCAGCGCGGTGGGCTTGCTCGACACAGCCGGGGCATTGCTGATCAACCTTGCTTCCGGCAAAGACGGCGGCAAGCGGTTCACCGCCCCTTGCCCGGACGCTTCCTGCGCGTCCGCCGCCCTTTTGCCGGTTGTCACGCCGAACCCGCGCCACAAAGAACTTTTGGAACGCAGCCGCCCGGCTCCGGAAGAAAACAAGGAGCCAGGCCCGAACCCCGTCGCCGCGCTGCTGGCCGACCTTGGCAAACGAACCTGCGAACAGGCTGATTTTTTATATTCCCTGATCGGATTCTGGGGCCAATTTCTGGTTTCCCTCGGCGGAACCCTGATTAACCCCAAGCGCCTGCGCCTGACCTCGCTCGTTTACCACATGGAGCAAACCGGCTTGAGGGCCGTGCCCATAGTCGCGCTGCTGTCCTTCCTTATCGGCATGGTCATTTCCTACATGTCGTCCGGCCTTATGGCCCAGTACGGAACCCAGGTTTTCATAGTCGACCTGCTCGCCGTGCTGACTTTCCGGGAAATGGCCGTGATCATAACCGCCATTCTGGTGGCCGGGCGCTCCGGTTCCGCCTTTACCGCCCAGCTCGGTTCAATGATGGCGAACGAAGAAGTGGACGCCATGGTTTCAATGGGCATAAACCCCATGGAAACGCTGGTGCTGCCGCGCATAATATCCCTGATGGCCATGCTGCCCGCCCTGCTTCTGGTGGCCGACCTTATGGCCATGATCGGCGGAATGGTCGCGGCCGCCATGTCAATCGACCTTTCGGTCGGAACTTTTATCGCCCGGTTCATGAGCATAGCCACCTTCAAACACTTTCTGGTCGGCATGGTCAAGGCCCCGTTTTTTGCCGTGGTCATCGGGCTGGTCGGCTGCTTCCTCGGCTTCAAGGCCACGGGCAGCGCGGAATCTGTAGGGCGGCTCACCACCACCTCGGTTGTCGAATCTATTTTCCTGGTCATCGCCATTGACGCGGCCTTTGCCGTATTCTTCATGGCCATAGGCGTTTAAACCTGATTGCCGGTGCATAATGTCGCAAACTGAAGCCGCAGTGTTACTGCAAGATATAACCAACCGCTTCGGATCTCACACGGTTCATGAAAAACTGAACCTGGAGATAAGGCGCGGGGAAATACTGGCCCTGATCGGAGGCTCGGGAACGGGAAAATCCGTTCTTTTGCGCACCATCATGGGGCTGAGGCCCCAACAGGCCGGAGACGTTTTCGTCATGGGAGTCAACCTGACCCGTTCCGGCCCGGAAGCCTGGGAAAAAGCCCGCCGCCAGTGGGGCGTGCTTTTTCAGAACGGCGCGCTTTTTTCCTCCCTTACCGTCGGGGAAAACGTAGAGGCTCCCTTGCGCCAGTTTACGAAAATAGCCGCCCCGCTGCGCCGGAAAATAGCGGCCATGAAAGTGGACATGGTGGGGCTGCCCGCGAACGCGCTGGCCAAATATCCTTCGGAACTCTCCGGCGGCATGCGCAAAAGGGCCGGCCTGGCCCGCGCCCTGGCCATGGACCCGGCCATACTGCTGCTGGACGAGCCTACCGCCGGGCTTGACCCCATCGGCGCGGCCGCCTTTGACGACCTGATAAAAACCCTGCGCGAAACCATAGGGCTTACCGTCTGCCTGGTAACACACGACATGGACACCCTTTACGCGATTTGCGACCGGGTGGCCGTTCTGGCGGAAAAACGCATCTACGCCGTCGGAAGCATTCCGGAACTGCTGAAGGCGGAGCACCCCTGGATCAAGGAATATTTCCTCGGCCCGCGCGGGCGGGCCGCGCAAATTACGGCCGAAGCGAACGCCGCCGGAAAGAACGGATAACCCCAGGCCCGCCGTTTCGCGAACAGGGCGCCGGCCACGATTCCGCAGACACGGCCCCCGCAAGCGGAAAACATGGCGGACTTCAGTTCTGGCGCCGGGTTTGAACGTTTACGTAAAACCGCTGCCTTTCGCATTTTACAGGCCGCTAAAAATAGCATGCAACTTAAAAAAACGCTTTAGGAACACCCAATGGAAACAAAAGCCAATTACGTCATCGTAGGCGCTTTTACCCTTCTGGCCTTCGCCCTGATTATCGCCTTCGCCGTATGGAGCGCTGAAAAAAGGGGCGGCGGCGACGTCACCAGATACTCCATAGAGTTCAAAGGCAGCGTTTCCGGCCTTTCGCCCGGAAATGACGTGCGTTTCAACGGCATCAAGGTGGGCGAGGTCAAAAGCATTAAAATAGACCAGAACGATCCGAACATAGTCCGGGTTATCGTGTCGGTCGACTCCGACACCCCGGTGCGCGAAGACTCCTTCGCCAGCCTCGAAACCCAGGGCATAACCGGTCTTTCCAGCATATATATAAGCGGCGGCAGCAAGGAAGCCCGCCTGCTTCTGCCCGCCCCAGGCCACGCCATGGCGGAAATAGTATCGCACCCCTCGCGCCTGGCCGCCCTGATGGACGAAGCGCCGGACCTGGTAAGCTCCGCCAACAAACTTCTGCATAACGCAAGCGACATGTTTGATGAGGAAAACAAGAAAAACCTGCGAGACATCCTGGAATCTATGGCCAATGTGGCTACGGCCCTTGAAAACCGCATCAACCAGATGGAAATGACCATTCGCAACCTGGAAAGCGCCAGCCACAAGCTTGGCGGCACGCTGGACGCGGCCAACAGGGCCTTTAGCGTCGACCTGACCGTTTCCCTCAATTCCATGCGCGAAGCGACTGACTCGCTTAACGCCATGTTGCGCAAAATGGAACCTGGGCTGGTGCGTTTCAGCAGCAACGGGCTCGACGAGACGCAGCGCCTGATCGCGGAAGCCCGCAGCATGGTGCGCAACCTCGACGCGCTGGCGCAGAAACTCAATAATGACCCCCAACGCCTGCTGTTTGGCGACAACCTGCCGGAGTACAAAACCAAATGAAATCAACGCGCCCATACCTCTCCGCCCTGGCCCTGCTCTGCCTCCTGACGCCGCTTGGCGGTTGTTTCGGCATTCTGGACGAAATGCCGCCCGATCAATACCTGCTCAATCCGCCCTTGCCCACGCAAGCGCTTTGCGTTTCACCAGACCTGCCGCAAATCGTGGTCAACCAGCCGGCGAGCGGCGGCGACCTTATGACAGATCATATCGCAATGCTTTTCAACGGGCGTGAAGTGCGCTACCTGTCCGGCGCGAAATGGGACGCCACCGCCCCGCAGGCGGTCAAGCGCCTGCTTGAACAGCGCCTCGTGGCTTCCGGCTGCTTCCGGGGCGTTGGCGTATCTTCGGGCGACGTGGCCGCCGCATACCGCGTCAGCTCTGACTTGCAGCGCATGCATCTTGTCTTTGCGGACGAAAAAAATGCCCCCACGGCGGAAATGCGCCTTATGATCACGCTTATCCGCCCGGATAGCGGCAAGATTGTCGGGCAGCGCGTTTTTCAGTCAAGTTTCCCCGCAGGCGGAACATCTAAAAAAGAACTTGTGGACGCCCTTGAAAATGCGAGCGACGCCCTTATGCTGGACTGCGCGGCATGGGTGCAAGAGGCGCTTGCCGCCGACAGCGCCGCTTCGGACAAAAAAGGCAAATAAGCCATGTTTTTCCTTCGCAAGCTTCCCGCCTGGAAAAAATCGTCTTCCAGGCGGGAACAATTTTTGCGGATCGCCCTGCTGGGGGCCATTTTCGCTTTGGTCGCCTGGGGTTTCGCGGCCAACAACCAGCGCCAGCTCGACGGCATCCGGCAGCGCGAGGCCCTTAAGGATAAAACGCCCGCCCCGCACAACATAACCCGGCTGCATGACCCGGCCAATCTTCTTACGCCCGCGCAACAAAGAGAGCTTGAGGAGTTTTTAAACTATTTTACCGCCAGATACGGCCTTGCCGTCAGCGTTTATATTGCGGACCCCGCAGCCTCCGAAGCCGGCCCGCAGCCGGGGGAACTGCTGATTTTTCTGGATCCGGAGCGGGAAAAGGCGGACTTGCGGGCCGGAAACGTTTTTGCTAAAGCCTTGGGGCCGGAGTTCATCGCTGAACTGGCCCAAACGCATTTTCCTCCGTATTTTCAGGAAAAACGCTGGGCTGACGGCCTGGCGGCCGCCTTGTCTAAAATAGAAGCGCATTTCAAATAATTCCCGCCAGAAACGAACTTCACGGAAACACCTTGCATAAAGTCACAATCTTCACAGACGGGGCCTGCCTCGGCAACCCCGGCTCAGGCGGATGGGCCGCCATTTTACGCTGCAACGGGCAGGAAAAGCGGCTTACGGGCGGCTTTTCCCTTACCACCAACAACCGCATGGAGCTTACCGCCGCGATTTCCGCGCTGGAAGCCCTGCTGCACCCTTGTGAAGTGGAGCTTTACAGCGACTCGCGCTATCTTTGCGACGCCATTGAGAAAGGCTGGATTTGGGGCTGGAAGAAAAAAGGCTGGAAGAAGGCCGACGGAAAAGCCGTGCTGAATCAGGACCTCTGGCTGCGCATGCTTCCCCAGCTGGGCAGGCACAAGGTGAAACTGCTCTGGGTGGCCGGGCACAGCGGCCACACCGAAAACGAAATGGTCGACGTCATGGCGCGCGAGGCGGCCTCGCGGCCTGCCCTTGCGCCGGACCCGGGTTTCAGGTCAAATTAGTATTACCTATAAAGTCCACTTCTTAGGGCCAGAGATTAGCAGAAACTCTGATACGGTTTCCGGGTGCCCCGGACAGAGGGGCGGCAAATTCAGCGGGGCAGGAGAATGGTGATGACCGCCCCGGAACCTTCCGCGCGGTTGCTGAATTCAAGAATGCCGCCATGCGCGCCTATAATGCTGCTCACAATGGCCAAGCCAAGGCCGGTTCCGGAATCTTTGGTGGTAAAGAAAGGGTCAAGCGCTTTTTCCAGGGCTTCTTCCTTGAAGCCTGGCCCGCTGTCGCTGATGGAAAACTTCAAAAAATCCCTGCCCTTCACTTCAAGGCCTCGGGCCTCGAACACGATTTCAGGAGAAACGGTTCCGGCTTCGGTCATGGCCTGGAGCGCGTTGCTCAGCACGTTATAAATGGCGCGGTAGAGCAGGTCTTTGTCGCCCTGGATGTTCAGGGCCGGTTCTTCCGGGTCATAGCGCCGCGCCACCGCGCAGCCTTTGGCGCTCAGTTCCGGGGCCAGGAAGCCCAGGGCCTGTTCAAGCAGCTGATTCATATTTACGCTTGAGCAATGCGGCTGGCGCGGCCGGGCGTAATCCAGAAAATCGGTCACGGTTTGCGAAAGGCGCTTGGATTCGTCGTGTATGGCGGCCAGGATATTTGACGTCACCTTGTCTTGCCCGGCGTTGCGCTTCAGCAGAAGCTCCGCGCTGGAGCGTATGATGCCCAGGGGGTTGCGTATTTCATGCGCGATGCCTGAAATAACCCGCCCCATGCCGGCCAGCCTCTCGCTCTGGTTCAATTCCTGTATCAGGCGCTGCCTTTCCTGCACCCTGGCCGCCAGGGCGCGTTCGGCCCGGCGCATGAACACGGTGAGCAAGGTTACGAAAAGCAGGGAAAAAAGCAGCGTGAAGCCGATTATAGTCCATTGCAGGTGCACGACGCTGCGCATGTCGGCCGTGATGTCCTGGGTGAATTCGAGCACGCCCATGGCCGGGCCTTCGTCGGTTGAGGAGCCCAGGCGGTTCTCAATGCGCAGGGGGTAGGTGGTGCGCAGGTAAAAGGTTCCCTTGGGCGGATTGAAGGCGAAAAACGTTTCCCAGTAGGAAAGCGGCGTGTCGATGTCAAATACCGGGTCTATGCCGTTCTTGACCTTGTCCACCGCCTGCGGCGCGAGGCCGGCCTGCCCGGCAAGCCCTTTTTCCGTGGCATAGTTTATAGTTCCGGTGTGGTCGTAAATGCGCAGGTCATGCACGTCCTGCCCCTGGATGTTGCTCTGGATGACCTGGTCAAGGCGCTCATACTGCGCGGGCAGTTCAAGCACGATGCGCCCGAAGATGGCCATGGTGGGCAGGGTGAAGCGCTGGTAGATGCGGTTGTTCAGGTTTTCGGCCAGCAACGCGGCGGATTCGCGCTGCTTGTCCAGAAGAAGGCCTCGGGCCACGTTGCCGGTCGTAAAAGCCAGCAGCACGGCAAGGCCGAGCACCAGCGCAAGGGAAACCCAGGCCAGATAACGGGCCAGACCGAAAGATTTGTCGCTTCCCTCAAGGTTTTTGGCAAACGGATGATTTTCCCGCTTTTTCCCGACCTGAACGTTGAAACCGCCGGAGCCCAGAGCATCTGTTTCCGGGGGTTGCGCTTTGGGTGAAACCGGAAAAGGGCCTTCAGTTTCAAGGCCTTTTTCCGGCTTAACCTGGTTTGTCGCGTCTTGTTCACTCATAAAACCGGTTAACTTTGATTTTTCCCTCAAGGACTGTGCGGGGTTTTTCGCGTTAGCGCCTCTGCGGCGCGAAATGAAGGCCATTCCATAACTGCCCGCCGCTTGCGCGGCGTTTGCCTAACAAAGGCCAAGGCGTTCCATACTTAAAGCGCTCTAAAAATTTCGCACCTTTTCAGGGGCGTCAAGAAAGGCCTTGAGCCGGGCGGTTTCCCCGTCATATCCGGGCGCTCCCAGACGGGCGTTGGCCAGGCGCTTGCCTGATTCGACCGCCGGCTGGTCAAGCGGATTGATGCCAAGCAGCAACCCGGTAAACAGGGTTGCCAGCTCGAGCATGGCTATCAGGCTTCCGGCCGCTTCCTCGCTGCTTGACCCCATGCGCAGCTCCACCAGGGGCACGCCCGCCCCGGTCAGGGCCATGCGGGTTCCAAGGCTTTCGGCCTGCAAGAGGTCGCCGAAACGCTTGCCCTTCAGGTAATTCCATTTCACGGGCAGGTTGTCGCCGAAGGCCGGCCCCAGCGGCAGCCCCGGGCAGGTCAGGAAAAGGCAGCCCTTGTCTTTAGGCCCGTCAAGAAACATCTGCTGCAAAGAATGCTGGTCAGTCACGCCCACCGCCGGAACCGGCATGGAACCTTTCCCTTCCTTGCCCAGGCTTTCCGCCCAGAGCTGGGCGAACCATGCGCCGAGGCAGGCCCAGGCTGGAACATATGAAAAGAACACCAACTGGCTGTATTGCCGCTCTATCAGTTCGCGCGCCCAAACGGCCAGGTGCCAGGCCGGATGCCCGACCAGGGTTTCGACTATCTGCCCTTCATGGTGCGCCGAATTGCTCAGGGGGCCGCAAACGGAATCCGCCCCGCGCAGAAGGCCTTGCCAGTCTATGCCGCAGAAATAAGCGGGCACAAGCCCTACGGCGGAAAGCACTGAATATCGCCCGCCCAGGTTCCGGGGAACCGGCAGTGAAGCCAGGTTCTTCTCTTGCGCTTCCTGCCGCAACTGCCCTTCTTCGGCATCAGTAACAATCAGAACCTGTTTTGTCCACTCCGCGCCCAGCGCGCCTATGAGCCAGTCGCGCACGATAAAATACTGCGCCATGGTTTCAATGGTGCCGCCGGATTTTGAAACCGCAACCACCATGGTCTTCCGGGGCGGCAGCTTAGCAAGCCAGGCTTCAAGCTCCGCCGCGTTGATGTTGTCCGCTATCCAGAGCCGGGGGCCTTCGTGCCCTGGTTGGTCCTGGGCCGGGTAAAAAGCTTTTTGCAGGGCGCGCGGCCCGAGGGCGGAACCGCCTATGCCCAGAAGCAGCATATGCTGAAACCCCTTGAAACGCTCCATGGTTTCAGGCAACTCTCTTTCAAGAGACGCGCGGAAAGGCATGTCTATGAAAGGCAGTCCGCCGTTATGCAACTCTTTCAGCAAATGCCGGGAAACGGTTCCGGCCCTGGCCTGAAAGTGGTTTTTTTCCACCCCGCCCATGCGGCCGCTGAAAGCGTGAGTCCAGTTGACTAAATTGGGTTGCGTGCTCATGGTGTTTCCCGCCTGGGTTATAAATTTACGCGCTGATCCTTTAAAAGGCAACAACGCCGCCGCAAGGGAAAGGTTCCCCCACGGACGGAATTTAATTGATCATATCGTACAGGAAGTGTGAAGAAAAGGCGAGAGGAATAAAAAAACAGGGGCGGGCATAAAAAGATCCTTTACGGAACAGGGGCTTGACCTCCTTCCTTAATCAGGTATTGTTTCGCCGTTCGTTCCGCCAGCGCGAAATCTTTGCGCTTTCGCCCGGCGCATTTTACCATCAGGGTGTGTTCATGCCAAAAGATCTGATTATAGTGGAATCTCCGGCCAAGGTAAAAACCATACGCAAGTTCCTTGGCCCCAATTATATGGTGCAGGCCAGCGTCGGCCATGTGCGCGATTTGCCCTCAAAGACCCTGGGGGTGGATGAAACCACCTATATGCCCCAGTATCAGGTCATTGAAGGCAAGGGCAAAGTGGTGGCCGAGCTGCAAAGCGCGGCCGCCAAGGCCGGAACTGTTTACCTGGCCCCAGACCCCGACCGCGAGGGAGAGGCCATTGCCTGGCATGTTGCGGAGCTGATCAAAGAGGAAAATACCAACGTCAAGCGCATCATGTTCAACGAAATCACGGCCAAGGCCGTGCGCGAAGCCCTGGCCCACCCCAAAGAGCTGAACCGCGACCTTTTCGACGCGCAGCAGGCCCGCCGGGTTCTGGACAGGCTGGTGGGCTATAAAATTTCTCCCCTGCTCTGGAACAAGGTAAAACGCGGCATTTCCGCCGGAAGGGTGCAGTCTGTGGCCCTGCGCATCATTGTGGAGCGCGAGGTCGAACGCCGGGCCTTTAAGCCAGAGGAATACTGGCTGTTCAAACTTTTCCTCAAGGCCGACAAACCGCCGGTGTTCCGGGCCGACCTGCTCAAGGTGGACGGCAAGAAACCGGCCCTGAAAAACGAAAAAAGCGCCATGGCGCTTGAAGAACGCCTGAAAGATCAGCCCTTTACGGTCGCCTCCATTGAAGTCAAGGCCAAAGAACGCGGCCCGGTTCCCCCCTTCACCACGTCTTCCCTGCAACAGGCGGCCAACCAGCGCCTCGGCTACACCGCCAAGCGCACCATGACCGTGGCGCAAAAGCTTTATGAAGGCATAGACCTCGGCGAAGGCGGCGTGCAGGCCCTCATAACCTACATGCGCACGGATTCGGTGCGCATTTCGGACGACGCGCGCGACGCGGCCCGCGAATATATCACCGCCACCTGGGGCAAGGAATATTACCCGCCCAAGCCCAGGGCGTTCAAATCCAAGGGAAGCGCGCAGGACGCGCACGAAGCCATACGTCCGGTTGACGTGAGCGTTACGCCGGATTCCGTCAAGCCTTCGCTGAGCCCCGAGCAGTATAACGTCTACAAGCTGATCTGGAACCGCTTTCTGGCCTCGCAGATGGCGGCGGCCCAGATTGAAGACTGCACGGTCGACATCGAATGCGCCGGAACCCTGTGGCGGGCCAAAGGGGAAAAGATCATCTTTCCAGGCTTTCTGGCCCTGACCCCGCAGAAAAGCGAAGACGCGGTCGATCTGCCGCCTTTGGCCAAGGGGCAGGCCCTGACCCGCGACAAACTGGAAAAGGAACAGAAATTCACCCAGCCGCCGCCGCGCTACAGCGAAGCCGCGCTGGTCAAAGAACTTGAAGAGAAAGGCATAGGCCGCCCCTCGACTTACGCCGCCATCATCTCCACCCTGCAGGACCGCGAATATGTGGAAATGCAGGACAAACACTTCGTGCCGACCGATCTTGGCTCCGTGGTTTGCGAAATCCTGCGCGAACACTTCGCCAAGCTTATGGACCTGGGCTTCACCGCCCAGATGGAAGAACTGCTGGACAAGGTGGCGGAAGGAAAGGAAAACTGGGTTGACCTCCTGCGCGGTTTCAGCAAAGACTTCAACCCGGCGCTGGAACAGGCCGCCAAAGCCATGAAAACCGTAAAGGCCGGGGTAGAGGCCGGAATAAACTGCCCGGAATGCGGCAAGCCACTTATGATCAAGTTCGGCAAGGCCGGACAGTTCCTGGCCTGCTCGGGCTACCCGGAATGCTCTTACACCAGCAATTTCACCCGCGACGAGCAAGGCAACGTGCTTGCCGTGGCCAAGGAAAAAGCTGAGGAGCAGGTTATGGGAACCTGCGAAATCTGCGGCAAGAACATGGTGCTCAAAAGCGCCCGCACCGGCAGCCGCTTCATTTCTTGCAGCGCCTACCCCAAATGCAAGAACGCCCGTCCTTTCTCGACCGGCGTGCCCTGCCCCAAATGCGGCAAGGGCATGCTGGTGGAAAAAAGCTCGCGCCGCGGCAAGATTTTCTATTCCTGCGACCAATACCCGCAATGCGACATGGCCCTCTGGAACTGGCCGATGCAGGGAAGCTGCCCGGAATGCGGCGGAAACATTCTCGAACGCAAGACCCTGCGCGGAAAAACGTATATCTGCTGCCCGAACAAGGCCTGCAAATATAAAAAGGAAGAAGATGCGGCGGAATGACCGGGGCCCGGAATGCCACGGAATAATCCCGGCCCGCTACGCTTCAAGCCGTTTTCCCGGCAAACCCCTGGCCCAGATATTGGGAAAGCCAATGTTCTGGCATGTCTGGCGCAGGGCGTCGCTGTGCCCGGCCTTGAAGTCGGTCACCCTGGCCACGGATGACGAACGCATTCTCAGCGAGGCCCGAAAACTGGGCGTTCCGGCCGTCATGACCGCCGATAGCCACCAGAGCGGAACGGACCGGGTTTATGAGGCCGCGCGGAAGCTCGGCCTGCCCCCCGAAGCGGTGGTGGTTAACGTGCAGGGCGACGAGCCGGCCCTTGACCCGGCCATGCTGGGCGCCCTGGTCGAACCTTTCCATGCGCCCTCGCCGCCTGAACGGCTTGTCGCCACCCTGGCCAGAAAAATAAGCCCGGCGGAGGCCGCTTCGCCCGACCGGGTAAAAACGGTGCTGAAAAAAAACGGGCAGGCCCTTTACTTTTCCCGTTCCGCCATTCCTTTCGACCGGGAAGGAACCGGGGCTGAACCATTGCTGCACATAGGGCTTTACGCCTTTACCATGTCCGCCCTGGAAGCTTTTGTGCGTTTTGAACCCTCCGAGCTGGAGCAAATTGAAAAACTTGAGCAATTGCGTTTTCTTGAAAACGGTATTCCCATCCAGGTCGTTCTGACCAGCGGCCTCTGCCACGGGGTGGATAAGCCGGAAGACCTGGCGGCCGCGGCCGAACTCTTGCTGGCGAACCCGCTGTAAAGAACCTTGCGCCTTTGCCGCTATTGTTGTTATTTAATTTTTGCCGCCGGAGAACGGCGGGTTAAAAAGACCAGGCATACTGCATTGGAGCGGAATTATGGCCATATCTCTGGTTGACGCCAGGCGCGCCCTGACCGGCATAAACACCCACCTCAAGCAGGGCAACCTTCTGTCAGCGGCCCAGGGCCTGCGCGACGGCGTGGCCGCCATGCTGCAGTCGCAGCTTATGAAGGCCGAACGCGCTGAAATGGTGCAGATGGTGCAAGACGGAATTTCCCACCTGGGAAACAACCGTGATTTGATCCAGCTTTTTCCGATCAAGATAGAATACGTGCCCGGCGAGGAAAAAGACCTGCTGCCGCTGCTGGACGACTTGCTGGAAACCCTGCGCGAAAGCACGGTGGGCGACGCCGGAGACATTGCGGAAGACCACGAGGCGCGCTGGCAGAATCTTCTGGAGGAAGGGCAGGCCGCCCTTGACGCCGACGACATCGACAACGCCCGCAAGCATTTCGGCCTTCTTCTCAAAGAAAAACTGCTGGATAAAGACCTGCGCATCAACATAGCCCTGCGCTATATGCAGGCCGGGCACCTGGAAGACGCCGTGGTGCTGCTCAAGCTGGTTACGGAAGGCAACGGCTACAGCGCGGCGGCCTGCAATTACCTGGGCATCGCCTTCAGGCGCCTCAAGCAGTTCAAAAACGCCGAAGTGGCCTTTGAAAAAGCCCTCGGGCTGGATGATAAAGACCCCAACATCTACTTCAACCAGGGCCGCCTTTATCTCGACTGGCAAAAATGGCCTGAAGCGGTCAGCGCGGCGGAAAAGGCCGTTGAACTTGACAGTTCCTTCACGGAAGCCGCCAAGCTCGTTATTTACGCCAAAAAGAAAATGTGACCATGCCCGCCAGAAAACAGCCCTCCGACCTGCCCCTGCCGGGCTTCGCCCCCCCGGTTGAAGTTGAAGGGGTGCTGGAAAAAATTCTTTTTCATAATGAAAGCAACGGCTACACGGTGCTGCGTCTCAAGCCGCGCGGAAAATCCGAACTTTTGTCGGCCGTGGGGCACATGCTGCCGCCCCAGCCTGGCAGCGGGCTGCGCCTGACCGGGCAATGGACGGAACACCCCCGTTTCGGCCGCCAACTGCAATTCAGCGCTTACGAATGCCTGCTTCCGGCCACCAGCGAAGGCATCCGCGCCTACCTCTCTTCCGGCCTGATCAAAGGCGTCGGCCCCAAAACGGCGGCCCGCATCGTGGAAATGTTCGGAGACGCCACCTTTGACGTGCTGGACAATAAACCGGACCTGCTGGCCGAAGTAAAAGGCCTTTCCGCGAAAACCCTTGAAAGCGTCAGGCGCAGCTGGGCGGAGCACAAGAGCATCCGCGACCTCATCATGTTTTTGCAGCCGCACGATATTTCCACATCTTACGCGGTGCGCATTTTCAAGCATTACGGACCTTATTCGCTGGAAGTGGTGCGCGACAACCCCTACCGCCTGGCCATGGACATTCACGGCATAGGCTTCGCCACGGCCGACGCCCTGGCCATGAAGCTGGGAATAGACAGAGACAGCCCCCTGAGGGCCGAGGCGGCCGTGCTTTACGCCCTGCGCCAGACCAACGACGACGGGCATATCTATTACCCTCTGACTGAACTGGTGGCCCTTGCGGCGGAAAATTTCCAGGTTGAGCCCGCTCTGGCCGAGCAGGCCGTTTTCCAGTTAAGAGACCAGGAAAGGCTGGTTATCGAAGACCTGGCCGCAGGGCAGATGCTGAAACCGCAACTGCCCTTGCTGCCCTTTGAATGTGAAGACGGCCCCGGCGCGGACAGCCGGGCGGTTTATCTCGCCCTGCACCACCATTGCGAAAGCGGAATTTCCCATTATCTTCAGCGCATTTTGCGTTCCCCCAAGTCCGTGCTTTTCCCAAACCCGGAGCAAGACCTCGAGGCCGGGCTGGCGAAATCGGCCCTGGAGCTGGCTGAAGGGCAGGTTGAAGCCGTGCGCGCCGCCATCACCAGCAAGGTGCTGGTGATCACCGGCGGGCCGGGCACAGGCAAAACCACGATTATAAATACCATCATCAGGGTTTTCCAGGCCCGCAAAGGCCGCATCCTGCTGGCCGCGCCCACGGGCCGGGCCGCCAAGCGCATGGCGGAAACCAGCGGCATGGAAGCCAAAACCATCCACCGCCTTCTGGAGTTCAGCCCCGGAGAAAACGGTTTCGCCCGCAACGAAGACAACCCCTTGGCCTGCGGCCTGCTGGTCATAGACGAAGCCTCGATGCTGGACAACATGCTGATGTACCACCTGCTCAAAGCCGTTCCGCTGGGGGCCACGGTGGTATTCGTGGGCGACGTGAACCAGCTGCCCTCGGTCGGTCCGGGGAACGTGCTGCGCGACATCATCTCTTCCGGCGTGGTTCCGGTGGTGGAGCTGACGGAAATTTTCCGCCAGGCCGCCGAAAGCGCCATCGTCACAAACGCCCACAGCATCAACCAGGGGCTTATGCCCCAGTTGCGCCCGCTGGACGGAGAGCTTTCCGATTTTTACTTCATCCGGCAGGAAGACCCGGAAAAAGCCGCCGACCTTATCGCCGAACTGGTCACCAGCCACATTCCCCGCCGTTTCAGGCTTGACCCTGTCAACGACGTCCAGGTGCTCACGCCCATGCACAAGGGGGCGGCGGGGGCGACCGCCCTGAACGCCAAGCTGCAGGCCGCGCTTAACCGGCAGGAAAAACGCCTGGTAAGGGGAGACCGCCAGTTCAGACTTGACGACAAAGTGATGCAGATACGCAACAACTACGACAAAGACGTCTTTAACGGCGACATAGGCCGCATCTGCCATGTGGACGCTGAAGACAAGGAAGTGACGGTGCGTTATGAAGACCGCAACATCATCTACGCGCAGGACGAACTGGATGAAATAATCCCGGCTTACGCCATTTCCATCCATAAATCGCAGGGGTCGGAATATCCGGCCGTGGTCATGCCCATTCTTACCCAGCACTATGTCCTGTTGCAGCGCAACCTGCTTTACACCGGCGTAACGCGCGGTAAAAAGCTGGTTGTCGTTGTCGGTTCCATAAAAGCCATGAATATGGCCGTAAAAAACAACAGCACCCGCAAACGGTACACCTGGCTGGCCCAGCGCCTGCGCGCCGGAGAATGACTCCGCCGGAAGGTGAAAGACCCGTTGCGCACTTGACGTTGCCTGGCAAAAGTTTATATTTTCCAGATAAAGCTGGGGGAGCCCGCCAAGGGCTGAGAGTGGCGGCGCGCCAGACCCCTCGAACCTGATGCAGGCAAGCCCCCGGGCCCAACTGCCGTAGGAAAGCTGTTTCTCCGGCAAAGGCGGCTTCTTCCAGGGGCCGCCTGTTTATTTTCGCAAAGCAACCCTTCAAGCAAACGGACCTTAACGGGCATGGAAACAAACATTACGGTCAACGGCAAACGGGAAAGCATTGGTTCCGCCCTCGTTCTGACGGAGTATCTCCGAGGCCTGGGCCTGAACCCGGAAACTGTGGTGGTCGAGCGCAACGGCGTTATTCTCAGGCCGGAAGAATTCGCCTCAACCCGGCTGCAAGAGGCTGATTGCCTTGAAATCATACACTTTGTAGGCGGAGGCTGAATATGAACGAACCTAACGCGGCCCGGGAAATCGCGGCGGACGCCCTGACGCTGGGCGGAAGCGCCCTTGAAAGCCGCCTGTTCATAGGAACGGGCAAATACGGGGCGGATTCGCTTATTCCCCTGGTGGCCGAAGCCTCGGGGGCCGAGGTCATCACCGTCGCCCTGCGCCGGGTGGACATGAGCGCCGCCGGGCAAGGCGTCATGGGCCACATTCCGCCTCATATGCGCCTTTTGCCCAACACCTCCGGCGCGCGCAGCGCGGAAGAAGCCGTGCGCCTGGCCCGGCTGGCCCGTGCCGCCGGAGTTGGAGACTGGGTTAAAATCGAAATCATTTCCGACGCGCGCAATCTGCTGCCGGACGGTTACGCCACGGCCAAGGCCACGGAAATTCTGGCTAAAGAAGGTTTCGTCGTCCTCCCCTACATGAACCCCGACCTTTACGTCGCGCGCGACCTGCAAAACGCCGGGGCCGCCGCCGTAATGCCGCTCGGCGCGCCCATAGGCAGCAACAGGGGGCTGGCCACCAAAGAGATGATCCGCATCCTTATAGAGGAAATTCCCCTGCCCGTTATCGTCGACGCCGGAATAGGCCGCCCCTCGCAAGCTTGCGAAGCCATGGAGATGGGCGCGGCCGCCTGTCTGGTCAACACCGCCATCGCCACGGCCGCCAACCCGCCCCTGATGGCCCGCGCCTTCGGCGAGGCCGTGCGGGCCGGGCGCGCCGCTTTTCTGGCCGGGCCGGGCCGAGTGCTGGCTGACGGTTCCGCCGCCTCCTCGCCGGAAGAAGGTCACTCATTGACCGGTTTCTTAGGCAAATAAAACTTGCGGAAGGCCCGGAACGAAGCCGGAAAAGGCGGAGGCCGGGCGGACGCGACCCAGAATACGGACGCCGGAAATGAAAAACCATAATCCTTACACCCCCTATCCGGACGGTTTTTACCCTCGGTTGCGCGAACTGAGGGAAAAGGCCGAAGCCTGGAGACGCGGCGGAAATTCTTTCGACCCGGCCCATGTTTCAGCGATTATCTCCGCTGACAACTCCGGCTTCGTCACCCCGCGCGAATTTGCCGCCCTGCTTTCCCCCGCGGCGGAAGGGCTGCTCGAAGCCATGGCCCGGCGCGGCCAGGCTGAAACCCTGCGCAATTTCGGGCGGACGGTACAGCTTTTCACTCCGCTTTACCTGGCCAACTTCTGCACCAACCGCTGCGTTTATTGCGGTTTCAGCACCCGCCGCGACATCATGCGCCGCAAACTCAGCCTGACGGAAGTGCGCGCCGAGGGCGAGGCCATAGCCGCCACCGGCCTGCGAAAAATCCTGCTCCTTACCGGCGACGCGCCCCGCATTACCGGCGCGGATTACCTCAGCGACTGCATCAGCGTCATTTCCGGGCTTTTCCCTTCCGTCGGCATAGAGGTTCCGGCCTACGCCGCCGGCGATTACGCCCGCTTCGCCCAGGCCGGGGCCGACAGCATGACCATGTTCCAGGAAACGTACGACCCGCGCCTTTATGCGGAGCTGCACCCCGGCGGGCCAAAACGTGACTTCGCCTGGCGGCTGGACGCCCCGCAGCGGGCGCTGGAAGGCGGTTTGCGCGCGGTCAACCTGGGGGCCCTGCTCGGGCTGGCGAACTGGCGCGAAGATATATTCTACACCGGCATGCACGCCCGCTGGCTGAGCCGCCGCTACCCGGAGGCGGAAATAAGCGTTTCGCTGCCGCGCATGAACAGCCACGCCGAGGGCGGCGAGCTTCCCTTCACCCCGCTCCCGGTCAGTGAAGCCGCTCTGGTTCAGGCCATGCTGGCCCTGCGCTGCTTCCTGCCCCAAATAGGCATAACCCTTTCCACGCGCGAAAACGCGGCCCTGCGCGACAATCTCATCCCTTTGGGCGTAACGCGGGTTTCCGCCGGGGTTTGCACGGCTGTGGGCGGGCACGGGCAAGAATCCGGCGGCGAAGACACCCCGCAATTCGATATTTCCGACCCGCGCTCGGTGGACGAAATGTGCGCCGCCATCACCAAGCTGGGCTATCAGCCCGTTCTCGCGGACTGGCTTCTTCCGGCGGGCGGCCAGCTTGAACTCAGCCCCGGGCTGCGCCGCGCCCTGGGGGAGAAAAATGCCTGAAAAAGCGGAAAACGTGCTGCAAGGCGGCCTGGCCCGCTACCTCGGCCCGGAGCAGCTCGCCCGGCTGGCCGGAACGCGCGTGGCCCTGGCCGGGGCGGGAGGCCTCGGCTCAAACTGCGCCCTGCTTCTGGCGCGCGGCGGAGTGCGCAAATTCCGCCTGGTGGATTTTGACCGGGTTGAAGCCTCAAACCTGAACCGCCAGAATTTTTTCCCGGCCGATCTGGGCCGCCTGAAGGTTGAAGCCCTGGCCGAACAAATGCTGAAACTTGACCCCGGGCTGGACATAGAAATACGCCCCGTCCGCCTGAACCGGGCGAATATGCGCGAAGTTTTCGATAGGTGCCCGATAGTGGTTGAAGCCCTGGATAACGCGGCGGATAAGGCCGCGCTCTGCAACCTCCTCAGCCGGGAAGATATTTTTATTGTGGCGGCTTCCGGCCTGGGCGGGCTGGGCGGACCGCCCATGCGCGCGAAGCGTTTGGGTGAAAAACTGGTCTGCGTCGGCGACTTCAGTTCGGAAGCCGGGCCCGCGTCCCCCCCTCTGGCCCCGCGCGTCATGCAAGCGGCGGCCATGCAGGCTGAAGAAGTCATGAAACGCCTTTTGGGCCGCTCTCCTTTTACCGCCGGGCGAACGGACGAATAGACCCGGAGCAAACCGGCGTTGCCCCGCCGCGTTGCCATGGCGTACGCATGCGGACGCCGGGCGAGCGGATAACTTGCCTGCTCTTGCCGGAAACAGCCGCCCTTTGCAGCATGCGGGCGATAAAAAACAGAACTTCCAACGTTCTTTGCCATAATTGACGGAGGCCGTATGTCCAAAACTGAATTCCTGGCCCTTTTCAACCGGCCTGAACTGTACGCCCTGACCGATTACGGGCTTTCGCGCGGGCGCTCCAACCTTGAGGTGGTTGACGAGATACTGAAAACCGGAATAAAAATTGTGCAATACCGGGAAAAAGAACGCAAAGTGGGCGTCATGCTTGAGGAATGCAAGGCCATACGCGCAATGACGCGCCAGGCCGGGGCCTGCTTCATCGTGAACGACCACGCCTCGCTGGCCCTGCTCTGCGGGGCGGACGGCGTTCACGTTGGGCAGGACGACCTGCCGGTGCCGGAGCTGCGCGCGCTGCTTGGGCCTGACAAAATCATCGGCCTTTCCACCCACAGCCCGGAGCAGGCCTTGGCGGCGGCGGAGGCCGGTGCGGATTACATAGGCGTGGGTCCGATTTTTGCCACCCGGACCAAAAAAGACGTTTGCGCCCCGGTCGGGTATGAATATCTTGAGTGGGCGGCTACGCGGCAAAACCTGCCTTTTGTGGCCATAGGCGGAATAAAGGCCGGCAACATCGGGGAAGTGGCGCGGCGCGGCGCTAAATGCTGCGCGGTCGTGTCCGGCATTGTCGGGGCGGAAAATATCGCGGCAGCGGTAAAGGAATTGAAGGAGGGCATGCGTGTCTGATTACCCGAACATTTTGACCATTGCCGGGTCCGATTCCGGCGGCGGGGCCGGCATTCAGGCCGACCTGAAAACAATCACCTGCCTGGGCGGGTTCGGCCTTTCGGCCATAACCGCGCTTACCGCGCAAAACGGGGCGGAGGTGCGCGGCATTCATCCGGTTCCGCCGGATTTCGTCACCCTTCAGCTGCAAACACTGAAGGCCGGTTTCGCCGTCAGGGCCCTGAAAACCGGCATGCTGGCCAACGCGGGCATCATAAACGCAACCGCCGGTTTTTTGCGCGATCTGCCCTGCCCCAAGGTCATTGACCCGGTATGCGTAAGCCAGTCCGGATTCAAGCTGCTGGAAGACGAGGCGATTTCCGCCCTGCGCGAGCGCATTCTGCCTCTGGCCGACCTGCTCACCCCCAACCTTCCGGAAGCCGAAGCTTTAAGCGGGGTGAAAATAAAAGAGTTCAAAGACATCACCGGGGCCGGGGCCGCGCTTTTGCGGGCCGGAGCCAAGGCGGTGCTGATAAAGGGCGGGCATTTCGCAAGCGGAGAAGGCGGAAACGACGCCGAATTCCTGACCGACTGGCTCTGCCTGCCCGGCCTTGAGCCGAAGCCGTTGCGCCATTCCAGGGTGAACACCGCCAACAACCACGGCACCGGCTGCACCCTCTCCGCCGCCATCGCCACTTTTATCGGCCTCGGAAACAGCCTTGAGCAAAGCGTCGCCAAGGCTCAGGCCTTTCTGGGCCGCGCTCTGGCCGCAAGCTTCAACCCCGGCCTGACCGGGGTAGGCCCGCCGAATTTCGCGGCCGGAGCGGCAACAGCATGACCGCGCGCCAGCCGGCTGTTCCGGCCCTGATGCTGCAAGGAACCTCTTCAGACGCTGGAAAAAGCCTGCTGACCTGCGCCCTGGGCCGTATTTTTCGGCAAGACGGCTACGCGCCGGTTCCCTTCAAGGCCCAGAATATGAGCTCATACAGCCGTGAAATTTCCGGCGGGCTGATCAGCGGGGCTCAAGCCCTGCAAGCCCTGGCCTGCGGCCTAGAGCCGGATCCGCGCATGAACCCGGTCCTGCTGCGCCCCGTTTCCGACCTCGGCTCTGAAGTCATCGTGCTGGGGAAAACGCGTGGAATCATGCGGGCAAGGGAATACCAGGCTCTGAAGTCCGAGCTCTGGGGCGAGGTCAGCGCGGCTTACGCCTCACTGCTAGCTGACAGCGGCGAGAAGGGCGTAATGCTGCTGGAGGGGGCCGGAAGCCCGGCGGAAATCAACCTGAAAGAGCACGACATCGTCAACATGCGCATGGCCCGCGAAGCCGGGGCGGCGGTGCTGGTGGTGGGCGACATAGACCGGGGCGGCGTGTTCGCGCACCTTTACGGCACCTTCGCCCTGCTTGAAGCGGAAGAACAGGCCCTTATAAAAGGCTTCGTCCTGAACAAATTCCGGGGCGACGCCTCACTGCTGGAGCCGGCCCTTCGGGAAACAGCCGCCCGGACCGGTGTGCCTTTTTGCGGAACGGTGCCGTATCTGCCCGCCCTCGGGCTGCCGGAAGAAGATTCCCTCAGCGGGAAAGAAAGCCGCTGGCCGGAAGAGGCGGAGCTTGACGCGGCCCTGAACGTATTGGCCGCGCATGTCAGAGGCTCTCTGGACATGGAATATATTTACGGGTTACTGAAAAGATAAACGCGGAGCAATAACCCGGAGGGCGGAAGATGTTGGGCATATTCAAGCTGACGGAAGGCAGGCTCGGCCCTTTGCGGGAGATAGAGACCGACTGCTGGATAAACCTGGCGGACCCGGACGCGGCGGAAATCGCCATGGTGCGGGAAAAATTTAATATACCGGCGGACTTCCTTGACGACGCCCTTGACGCGGCGGAGCGCACCCGCCTGCAAGCGCAGGGCGGCTTTCTCTTCATGCTGGCGCGGGCTTCATGCCCGACCCCGGAAAATATCCGCACGCCGTTCATAACCGTACCCATCGGTGTGATCATCGGGCCGGACGCGGTAATCACCGTTTGCCGCAAGCCGCTGGTCGTGGAAGAATTGCTGCGCGGCAAGCTTCACGGTCCGCACGGCCGCGCGCGCATTATCATCGCCCTTACCCTTTTGCAGCAAATAAGCATAACCTATGTAAACCACCTGCAGGAAATACGCGACCAGACCTCGGCCATTGAAGAGACCATGCGCCGCTCCATGCGCAACGAGGAACTGGCCAGCATGCTGCATATCCAGAAAACCCTGGTCTATTTCGTCACCGCGCTGAAAGGCAACAGCGGGGTTCTGGAGCATCTTCCCGACATCGCGCCGGAAAAACTGAACGAAGAAGAGCGGGCCCTCTGGCTGGACGCGGGCATCGAATGCAAACAGGCCGTGGAAACCGCTGAAATATACACGCAAATAACCGGAAACATGAACGAAATTTTTGCGGCCATGATCTCCAACAACGTTAACAGCGTAATGAAGCTTCTGACCGGCCTGACCCTGATTCTTATGGCCCCGAGCATCGTCGTGGGCGTTTTCGGCATGAACGTGCCCATTCCCCTGGCCTCATCCCCGCTGGCCCTTCCCGCGATAACCGTTGGAACGCTGCTGTTCTGCCTGGTTCTCTGGCGTTATCTTGTACACAAAGACTGGATGTAGCATGCACGAAAACCCGCCCGTTCACGCCCCCCGCCTGCTGGTGGCCGCCCTTTCCGGCGGCAGCGGAAAAACCATGGTCAGCCTCGGGCTGACGCGCGCCTTTGCCGGGCGCGGGCTGAAAATCGCCCCTTTCAAAAAAGGGCCTGATTACATAGACACCGCATGGCTGGGCCTGGCCGCGAGCGGGCCGGATAAAATAAGCCCCGGCCGCAACCTCGACCCGTTTTTCACCCCGGTGGAAGGCGCTCCGGCCAATTTGCTGACCGATCTGTTCCTGCAGCCGTTTCGCGGCCCTGACGCCGCTGACCTGGCTATTATTGAGGGCAACCGGGGGCTTTTCGACGGGCGCGACCTGAGCGGAAGCTGCTCCAGCGCGGAACTGGCCCGCGCGCTGGGCATACCAGTTGTGCTGGTGATAAGCGCGTCCAAAATGACCCGCACCGCCGCAGCCCTGGTGCGGGGCTGCAAAGACTTCGAACCCGGCCTGAACCTGGCCGGGGTTATCGTGAACCGCGCCACCCGCCCCCGGCATCGCGCCATTGTCAGGCAAGCCATTGAGGAACTGGCCGGAGTTCCGGTTTTCGGCGTTCTTCCCCGCCTTGCCACCCCTCCGGCCCAAGAGCGCCAGAGCGGGCTAGTGTTGGATGTAAGCGCCCGTAACACAACAATGGTTGCTGAAAAAAGCATCGAACGAATGGCGGAACTGGTTGAGGAACACATAGACCTTGACGCCTTGCTGCAAGCGGCACAGGCCACGCCAGATCTGCCTAATCTGTTGAATCTGCCAGACCTGCCGGATATGCCGGACGACATAGACCCCATAAATTCCGGAAATTGCCGGACGACGACCGTTCGCCCGGAAAGCGCAATATACATTGCTGAAAACTTCGGGCAGGGCGCTCACCCGGTCATAGGCTACGCGCGCGACGCGGCCTTCCCCTTCGGCTATGTGGAAAATCTCGAGGCGCTTGAAAAAGCCGGGGCGGTTTTACTGCCGCTGTCCGTTCTCGATCCGGCCCCCTGGCCTGAGATGAACGGCCTTTATCTGGGTGGAGCCTTCGCCCAGGAACAGGTTCCCCATATCGCCGCCAACCGGAACCGGCTGCGCGAATTAAGCGCCCTTGTAGAGCGCGGGTTGCCCGTTTACGCCGAATACGGCGGACTGCTCTGCCTCTGCGCCGGGTTGCGCCATCAGGGCCTTTATTACCCCCTGGCCGGAGTTCTCCCCCTTGAGGCCGAAAGCCGTTCCGCGCCGCAGGGCCTCGGGTACATTGAAGGTACGGTGCTGCGCCCAAACCCCTGGCACCGCGCGGGAAGCAAATTGCGCGGGCACGAATTCCATTATTTAAAATTTACGCCGAGCGGCCCTGACGGCAATGAAATGCTGCGCAGCCCCCTGCTGGGCCTGACCAGCGGAAACGGCCTGGCCTCGTCGGAAGGACGGACGGTGGACGGCTTGCTGCATAAAAATACTTTCGCCGGGCTTTTTCACATTTTCGCCCCCGCCTGCCCGCACTGGGCCGCGAACTTCGTCGCCGCCGCCCGTAGCGAAAAACAACGTAACCAGGCGTAAAAACGCTTGCCAAGTTTTCCGCTTTGGCATATAAGCCAAATTTCGCGGGATGTGGCTCAGTCTGGTAGAGTACAGCGTTCGGGACGCTGGGGCCGGAGGTTCAAATCCTCTCATCCCGACCATCTTTTCAAGGGGTCAGGCACGCAGCCTGGCCCCTTCGCTTTTGCCGCATCCGGGCGGGAAACGACCCTGGCCGTACTTTCCGCGCACGGGCCGCCATCACGGTAAAACGAACCACGCGGCCGCGCCGGTTGACCTTTCATCATGCCTTCATTACAGTTATTGCTTTGACAGCGGCCTGTTACCCGTTATTTCTCATTTTCCGCTCTGGAGTTGCCATGCCCTTGCGTGACCGTCTGCCCTTCCACACCGAACCGCTCTACCTTATGGACGCCTCGGCCTATGTTTTCCGCGCGTTTTACGCCAACCAAAACATGAGCCGGGCGGACGGCTTCGCCACCAACGTGCTGTTTTACGTTTTCCGCCTGTTATTGAAATTTTTGCGCGAGGAGAGGCCGGAATATTTCGCTTTCATTCTTGACGGCAAGGGGAAAAACTTCCGGCACCGCCTTTACGAGCCTTACAAAGCCAACCGCCAGGCCACCCCGGAACCTCTTTCCGCCCAGATAGACCCCCTTTGCCGGGGAGTGAAGGCGCTGGGATTTTTCCAGATTTTCTCCGACGACTGCGAGGCTGACGACTGCATAGCCGCGCTGGCCCACCGTTACAGCGCGGAACGCCCGGTGGTGATTATCGGGGCGGATAAAGACCTGCGCCAATGCCTTAAGCCCGACGTCTACATATGGGACCCTTCGGCCAAAGACGAAAAATTGCTCAACCGGGCGGGTTTCGAGCTTGAATACGGCTTCAGCCCGGAACTTTGGGCCGATTACCAAGCCCTTATCGGAGACTCCAGCGACAATATACCCGGAGTGGCCGGAATAGGCCCCAAAGGGGCTGGCACGCTGATAAAGGATTTCGGCACGATCGAAGAGCTGCAAAGACGCCTCCCCGGCGTTCCGCCGGCCTTGCGCAAAAAGCTGGAAGGGCATTTTGAAGAGGCCTTGCTTTACCGCCGGCTCACCACGCTTGACACCGCGGCCTGCCCCACCCTGACACTGGAAGATATGCGCATGCGCCCGATGCGGAGCGCGGAAGCCATGGCCCTGTTCGATGAATACGCGCTACGCGGTTTGCAGCGCGAGCTGACCTCCATGCAGCGCCTTGCCGCGCCCGGGCCGAAAACCTTCACGCCCTCGAGCCAGACCAGGAAAACCGGTTCCCAGCACGAACTGATGGCGAAGGATGAAGCCGCAACGCCTGGCCCGCTTCCCGAAACGCCGCACGGGGCGGTGGACGGCAAAACGCCCGCCCCCGTTCCTGTGGCGGAAGAAAACAAAAACTGGGCGCAGGGCAGCCTGTTCGGCTTGGCCGCCGCAACGGAAAAGCAAGGGGTTTCCTTCACGCGGGAAGAGCTGAACGCGCTTCCTTCCGCCGAATCTCCGCATGATCTGACCGGCTTTCTCCAGGGCTTGCCTGCTGAAGCCAAAGAACTGCTGCTGGTTTGCCCGGCCGACCTCAACCCGGAACTTGCGACGGAACAAAGCTTTATTCTGGCCGGGAACAAAACCGCCCTGCGCTGCCCCCCGGACGAAAGCGGAAAGTTGTTCAGCGCCGCGCTGCTGGATTTTCTGGAAAAAAAACGGGGGAGCTCTTTCACCCTTGCAACCCCGGCCCTTAAAAGCGCCTTTGCCGCTTGCCCGGCCCTGCGGCGGGGTTTTGCCGAACGCTCCCTTTTCAGTCTTTGCCTCGACCTTTCGCTGGCGGGCTGGCTGCTCAGCCCGGAAGAATACGCCTATGACTGGACCCGCCTTTCGCAGCGCTGGAGCGCGGAAACGGCGGATTTGGCGGCAAACCCGGCCTTTTCCGCCGAAGTCGCCCTTCCGGAAGCTCTGGGGCTGATTCTGGCGCTGGGGCGCATTTTCGCCGAGCGCCTGCACGGGCTGGCCCTTGAGCCGGTTTTGCGGAACCTGGAACAGCCCCTCGTGCCCGTGCTGCTGGATATGCAGGAGCGCGGCATTTGCATAGATAAAACCCGTTTTGCCGATTTCCTGCAAGAAACGGAGCAAGAACTGGCCGGCTTGACCCAGAAAATACACGAACTGGCCGGAATGCCCTTCAATATACGCTCGGCCCGCCAATTGGGCGACGTGCTTTTCGGCCTGCTCAAACTGCCCAAAGGCGGAAAGACGCAAGGCGGTCAGGCCTCCACCTCGCAGGAAGCCCTTGAGAAGCTTATCGGAAAGCATCCGATAATTGACCTTATCCTGGAATACCGGGTGCTGGAAAAACTGCGCTCAACCTATCTTGACCCCTTGCCGCGCCTGGCGGACGAACAGGACAGGCTGCACACGACCTTCAACCAGAACGCCACCGCCACCGGGCGGCTTTCTTCCAGCAACCCGAACCTGCAAAACATTCCCGTGCGCGGCGCATACGGCCCGCGCATGCGCGGCTGCTTCAAGGCCGGGCCGGGCCGCCTGCTGGTCTCGGCGGATTATTCGCAAATAGAACTGCGCGTTCTGGCCCATCTTTCGCAAGACGAGGCCATGCTTCAGGCCTTCCGCCGGAACGAGGACATTCACGCCAGCACCGCCGCCCTGCTCTATGACCGCCCGGTAACGGACATTACCCCGGACCAGCGCCGCAACGCCAAAACCATCAACTTCGGGCTGGTCTACGGCATGGGGGCGCAAAAGCTGGGCCGCGAACTCGGCATAAGCCTTGCGGAAGCCAAGGCCTTCATGGAGCGCTATTTCGAACAGCTTACCGGGTTGAAACGCTACTTCGAACGCATTGAGGCTGAGGCCAAGGCCAACGGCTTCGTCAGCACCATGACCGGGAGGCGACGCCCCTGCCCGGAAATATTCTCCAACAACCAGCAATTGCAGTCGCGCGCGCGGCGTCAGGCCATAAACACCTGTATTCAGGGCACTGCTGCCGACATTATAAAGCTGGCCATGCTGGCCGTGGCCGCGGACCCGGTGCTGAAAGAGCTTGAGGCGGCCCTGGTGCTGCAAATACATGACGAACTTATTCTGGAAACCCCAAAAGACAAGGCCGAAGACGCGGCCCGCCGCCTGTCCGGGCTGATGTCGGCGGTAGAGCCGGGCGGCGTGCGCCTTTCCGTTCCTTTGGCCGTGGATTGGGGGGTTGGAGAAACCTGGGCGGACGCGCACTGAAGACAGCCTCCGGGGAACGCCCCGGAATATTCCTTGCACAGCCGCAACTGCGGAAAACGGCACGGATTCATGCCTCCAGGCCTCAAGCTTCGGCCAGCCGTTTCAACATAATGAAAGCGCCCCCGCGTCCGTCCTTTGCAGGCCGGGATACGGGGGCGCTTCATGGTTTGTTCGGTGAATGAAGTCAGGCGTAGACAGCCTCTATTCCCAGTTTGAATTCGCTGAAGCGGCCCTCGGCTATGGCCTTCCGGGCCGCGCGGACCAGGTCGAGGAAATAGGTCAGGTTGTGCAGCGAATTCAGGCGGAAAGAGAGAATTTCCTGCGAGGCGTACAAATGCCGGAGGTAGGCGCGGGAAAATGTGCGGCAGGTGTAGCAGCCGCAGTTCGGGTCAAGCGGGCCGTCATCTTCGGCGTATTCCTTCCGTTTGATGTTCACTTTGCCCAGCGAGGTGTAAAGGGTGCCGTTGCGGGCGTTGCGCGTGGGCAGCACGCAGTCGAACATGTCAACGCCCATGCTGATGCCGGTCACAATGTCAAGAGGAGTGCCCACGCCCATCAGATAGCGGGGCTTGCGGTCCGGCAGAAGCGGGGCGGTGTGGGCCAGAAGCTCGTACATCATTTCCTTGGGTTCGCCCACAGACAAGCCGCCTATGGCGAAGCCGTCAAAATCGTGCTCGGCCAGCTGCCCTACGGATTCCGTGCGCAAATCGGCGAAAAAACCGCCTTGGGTAATGGCGAAAAGCAGGTTTTTTCCGGCTCCGCGCGGGTAAGCCTTGCGCGCCCGCAACGCCCAGCGCGTGGTCAGGCCCAGCGACCTGGCCGTATAATCACGCTCCGCGCCGTAAGGTACGCACTCGTCCAGCACCATCATAATGTCCGAGTTCAGGTTGCGCTGGATGCTCATGACCTTTTCCGGAGTAAAAAGGTGCTTTGAACCGTCCAGGTGCGAACGGAACTCCACCCCTTCCTCGGTGATTTTGCGCAATCCCTCCAGGCTGAACACCTGGAAACCGCCGCTGTCCGTAAGAATGGGCCGGGGCCAGGCCGCGAAGCCGTGCAGGCCGCCGCGCCGCGCCACCAGTTCATCGCCCGGCCGCAGATAAAGGTGATAGGTGTTGCCAAGAATAATTTCCGCGTTCAGGGCCAGCAGATCGTCAGGGGCCACGGCTTTTACGCTGCCCACGGTGCCCACGGGCATGAAAATCGGCGTGTTCACGACTCCGTGAGCGGTTTGCAGGCGTCCCAGCCTGGCCGCTCCGTCTCGCGCCAGAATTTCAAAAGCGCCGGGCGCGGCCTGGGAAAAATCGTCATGTTCGGTCATATGAAGCGGTTTCCGGTAAAAGGTCTTGGAGAATATCAGGAATTACCGAGGCCTAATATAATACAAGGCCACATAAAGCAAGGTGGGGCCGGCCCGGCAAGACGGACCGCGCTGGCGGAAGGCGAGGCGTAAAAAGCCTGGGCCGGTTGTAAAGAGCGGCTACGGCGTTACCCTTTCACGCCGGTTCAATCGATTAAAACGCCCGCATAGCCTACGACCTGATCCATGCTGGCCCCGTAATCCGCCCCGGTAACGCCGGAACTGGTGTATGAAACAACGCGTCCGCGCGTGGCCCCCAAGGAACGGCAGGCGTAAAGCAGCATGGTTACCGGGGCTATGCCGCACATGCTTATGCCGTGGGCGCGCACGGTACGGTGAAGCCCTTCCGGATTCAGGGCCTCGATTTCCTGCAAGGCCATGCCGTCAAGGCGCTCCGCTTCACTGTGCGGTATATAGTGGCTCATGTCCGTGCTGCCCAGCAAGGCCACGCTTTTGCCCTCCTTGCGGGCGTCTTTCACGCAGTCGGCCAGGGCTTCTCCGGCGGCGGCCAGCTTTTCCAGGTTATATTCCGCAACGCAGACAGGCAAAATTTTGACATCCGGACGGGCAACTTGCAAAAACGGCAGCAAAACTTCAAGCGAGTGTTCATTCACATGGGCCGCCGGGCTGGCTGAAAAGGCCGCCCCGCGCATGTTGCGCAAAAGCGTGGCGGCAAGGGTTTCATCAACAACGCTTGCCCCGAGGGGGGTCAGCCAGGCGCCGGAAGGCCAGACGGCAAGTGACGCGCCTTGCCCGGTGTGGTTCGGCCCGAGCATTATAACGCTCTCCGGCACGGGCGCGGAACCAAGGGCGAGCCCGGCTGTCCGGCCGGAAAACACGTATCCGGCGTGCGGGGCGATAAAGGCCAGGGGCGGCGCATCGCTTTTTTCGGCCAGCGCGCTCCCGGCGGCGAGATAACCCTCGATTTCCGCGCGCAAAACGGAAGGGGCCGCGCTGTAAAAACGTCCGGCCACGCAAGGGCGTCTGGTCAATTCCGCAGGCATGCCATACCTCCTGAAAACAGTTCACGCACGCTTTGTGCGTCTCTCTTATAAAAATAACGCCTAAGGCGGCCAACGGCAAGCGCCGGAGGGTTAAAATCTGAAAAGCGGCGGGAAGAAGCTGGCGGAGTTTTCAAACGTCGGTCAGGCGCGGATATTTTAATTTTATTCGCTTATTGCTTGTCTGAATATAAAATGCGCCGGTTCCCGCATGTTTTCACGCTTGCCCGTTCTGGCCGGAAGGCATGCCGGCTATCGCTTGCGGGCGCGGCTACCGCGCCGCCTGAAGCGAACGTTTCCAATGTTAATATCCCCTTAGGGCGCGGCGAGCCGCTCAACCGGCAGCGCTTCGGAACTGGCGCCCGGCGCCGTGGGCAGCCGTAAGGTTTCGTCAGGACGCAGCAGATTCGTTTGCGGATCCTCTGAAACAGGCAGCGGCACGACCCCCATCTCCGAAACCGGGGCGTCAGGTTCCCGGGCTATCGGAGGAGCGGTTGCAGCCTCGGCGGGCAAAGAAACCGGCTGCGCTTCAGGTTGCACGGGCGCGGGTTGCACCGGCCCGGATTGCGCCGGCGCGGGCGGTTGAGGAACGGGCTGAACGGCAGCCGGCTGGTTCAAGGGGCGCGCGGGCGGCGTGTTGAAGTCTCCGGCTGGCACGGTTATGGTAACGGGAGGGGCCGAGCGCACCGGGCTTGGCCCGGGCTGCCCGGACTTGGGCGGAACCGCAGGCGTCGGGCCGCTGGCCGTGGTTTTGGCCGGGGCCGGGGCCGCTGAACCGGATGTTACGGAAGTTTTGTCGGAATTTTTCGGAGGCGGGCAATCAAGCAATTCAAGCCCGCCCGCGCCTGTTCCGGCCTCCGCGCACTGCTTTTCGGCGGAAGAAACGCTTGCCAGGCTGGCGGAAGGCGCCGGGCCGCTTTTAGCTGCGGCTGGGGCGGAAGCGGGAGCAGCGGCGCTTTTTTGAGCGGATTTAGCCGATTTTTTGCCGCCGGACTTTTTTTTGCCGCTTTGGGGAAAAGGCGTGGGAACGGCGTTCTTGTCAATAATCCGCCCGTCTCCGTAGCTGGGTTTCGGCGGGGCGTTAACCCCTTCAGGCCCGGCCGGAACGGCTTGGGCGGCGTAAACAGCGGTCTGGGCCGCCGGGCCTGCGGGAACGGCTTCGCCCGTTCCGCAAAAATTCCGCTCCGTTAGCGCGCCGTAGAAGACCTCGCCCGCTTCTTCGCACCCGGCCTGGTCATAAAGCCTGTCAAATTTTTCAGCGCACCATTCGTTATGTTCTTCCAGCCGTTCATATTTGTTCAATTCCAGCTTGTGCGCGGCCTTGGCGCAAGAAGAAGCCGAACTGTAATCAAAACGGTAGCACTCCATATCTCCGCGCAGCTTGGCGCAACCCTGTTCGCAACCCTCGCGGGTTATCGTCCCCCGCCTGCCTGGTTCCTCGCAGCGAGCCATGCACTGGTTATAAAGGAAATCCACATTTCCGTAGCCGGAGACCGCCTGGGCCTTTCCGGCGAAAACAAGCCCGGCCGCGGCAAAAGCCGAAGTAAAAAACAAAACGGCTGCAACATAAAAGAAAACTGATTTGGCGTTCATTAACATAGCTCCAGGTTATGCGCTCACCGGCGGGCGAGTTCGCCGCCCCCATCTGCCCTATATGCATTATCGTCTGAATTGGCAACTTCTTAAGCCCTGGACGCGGGGGCGAGAAAATAATTCCCGCAAGTTTTGGCAAGCTAATTGCATCAGCATGGCAAAGTCTTTCGCGCTTTGAAGCCGGGAATTTTTTACCGCGCCGTTTTTTTAAGAAACGCGCGTTTCAGCCGATAAGCAAAAAACATGCGTTAGCGGATACAATTCAGGAGCGGCCATGCATAAAAATAAACAACCTTCACCTTGCCGGGCTTGCCTGCTGTGCGCCCTGCCCGTGGTTCTGGCGACGGTTTTCGCCGTTTCCGGCTGCGCTGACAAAAGCGACGGCGCGGGAATGCCGGCGGCCATGCGCGACATGGGTCAAACCTACGCTGAAAACGGCGGTAGCGGCGGCAATGTCTCTTACGGAGGCACCCCGCTTTCGGTGGAGCATGACGGAAACGTGACATATAACGGGCAGGCCGTTCCCGCGCGGCGGCTGACCAGCCTGAACACCGGCTACGCGCTCAATGACGGGGCGGGCGGGGTAATCTGGTCGCCCGGTTCGCCGCGCCAGCCGCAAAACCCGGCCTACGCCGACGCCAGAGAGCTGAAGCTGAAAGTTCGTGAGCTTACCGATCAGTTAGTTCAAGGAACCCCTTTCAGCGGCCTGAAAGACGGAGTTGCCGTTCCCACTTCTTTTGTTTCGCAGGAAAATTTCGAGCAGACTTCCCCTTTCGGGCGTTTTATCGCCGAACAGTTCTATTATGAACTCAGCCAGCGCGGTGTGCCTTTGCGCGAATACCGCATTGACGGAAACTTGCGGGTTACGGAAAACGGGGAGTTCATACTGAAAAAAACCCCGGCCACCCGCCAACTGGCGTCGTGCAACTATTATATTGTAGGCACCTACTATAACGACAGCCAGACTATTTTCGTAAACGCCAGGCTTATCACGTCAAGCGGGCAGGTGCTGCGCGCCGGGCAGCTTCTTATGCCCTCGACTTCGCTCACCAAGCGCATGCTGGCCGGAGGATCCGGCTCCAAAATCAAGATGGGCGGCACGATGCAGATAAAAGATTTCGGCTCCCAGGCCATGCCCGCCCCGCTCACTCCGGTCGATATGGGCCAGGATATTCACTGAGGTAGGCGCTATGCGGAAAAATTTTGCAATAAGGATGAAAATGCGGACTACGGGCAAATATCTTACACGCGCCCTGCTGATTTTCCCGGCGCTGCTCTCCGGCCTTTCCGCCTGCAGCTGGCTGCCAACGGTTTCCTGGGATAAAACTTCGGACGCCCAGGTCGGCGTTGTGCCCTACAGCCCGGACAGCCTGTGGAATTTGCAGACCGGGCGCGACTACGCGGCGGCCGGGCGCTATGAACTGGCCCGCGAACACTATCTGCTGGGCCTGGCCAGCTCCAATGACCCGGCGATAACCGCGCTGCTGGAACAGGAATTGCGCGGCGTTGACATGATGATAAAAACCGTCCGTTAGAAACGCCCTACCCGGCGTTTCCGGCAGCCGCGCGGCGGGTGATTCGCACTCGTAATGCGCGGCGGGGAGAAAAATATGCGCATATTGAAGATATTCATTACGGGAACCAGCAGGGTTCTGCTGGCAGGCGGGCTGCTGTTGCTGGCGGTCGGAACCGCCCTGGCCAACGGGCAGGACGGACGCGTCGCGCAGGCCGCTTCGGCCATGGGCCGGGAAATGGACCGCCAACTGGCCGCCAGGCTGGGGCAGGAAAGCCCTGTTAGCGGAGTAAGCCTGGCGAGCACCACCCCGGTTGACCTGAGCAACCTGGAAGTTTCCAACGCCCTGGCCCTGCAAATGCAGGAAGAATTGATGCGCTGGTTTGTAAGCGCCGGCTATTCGGCCCAGGAAATCCGCAAGGGAAAAGATATTCTGGTGCGCCCGGAACACGGCGAACTGCTGCTTACCCGCAAGGAAGACCTGCTGGCGAAAAAAACCGTAACCAGCAACCTGGTGCTGGCCGGAACATACAGCCTGACCCCGCAGGCCGTGCGCTTCAACATGCGCTTTATAGACACCGCTACCGAGGAAATTTACGCCATGTCCAGCGTTACCCTGCTTCTGGGGCCTGAACTGCGCAGCCTGCTAGCCCCGATCGGGCCGGGCGCGCAGGGCGGCGGGAACTCAGGCGGAAACGGTTACGCCTGCGTAACTTGCGGCTATAATTACGAACCTTCGGTGTTCACCAGCCTGCCTTAGGGGCTGTCTCCAGCCGCAAAGCGCCAACATACCGTTCTGATGAGGCGTTCCGCCTTGCCGTTAGCCACGGCCGGAACCCGCCCCGGCTTTTTACAAGCCCCGCGAAGCATAAATTCCGATACAAGCAAAACCCCGGACGAGGAAAAGGCCCGCCGGGGTTTTGTCGTGCGCTTGCAGGAGACAAACGCTTCAAAGCAGGAAAAAAGTTCAGCGCCTGAAGGTTTCAGCGGCCAGATTCTCCACTTTCGCCATCCAGGCCTTCGGGTCTTTCACTCCGTTGCGGCTGAACATATCCGCCCAGTAATCTGATGCCGCCGATATCCAGCGAGCCGGAGCGCACGGCCTCGCCCACCGCGTCAACCTTAACCCGGGTGTTCAGGGCGTTGTCTTCCAGAATACAAACCTGGGCGTTGACCGTTTCGCGCCCATCTGACATGCCCGTACTCCTGATCTTAAATTCATCCGCCGAGCTTTAATTCACATGCCTCTCAATTATAGAATGTCGTTTTTTTACATTCCATCGCATAACGTGAAAAAAAGAACTTCTTGAAAAAGCCCGTTTGTAAATAAAGACGGATGATGATATTGACATAACTGCAATGGCGCAGAGGAATAACGCATGAAAAAAAAAGATTCGGGCAGCCTGATCGCCCAAAACAAAAAAGCCCGCCACCTCTATGAACTGCTTGATTTCATAGAGGCCGGGCTGGTATTGACCGGTTCGGAGATTAAAAGCATCCGGGCCGGGCTGGTGAACTTCAAAGATTCTTACGTCAGCTTCAAAAACGGCGAGGCCTTCCTGATCGGCTTGCACATTTCGCCCTACGCCAACGCCGGATATGCGCAGCACGAGCCGGAGCGCCCGCGCAAGCTGCTTTTGCACGCGCGCGAAATACACAGCTGGAGCGTGAACGTGGAGCAGAAGGGCCTGACCATTGTACCGGTGAACCTGCACTTCAAGGCCGGGCGCGTAAAGGTTGAACTGGCCCTTGGCCGGGGCAAGAAACTGCACGATCACCGTGACAGCCTGAAACAGGCGGCGGAACGGCGTGACGCGGAAAGGGAAATCAGCCGCTTTTAGGGCGTTTTCATTCTGAAAATGTTCTGCCGCCTGCGCATACAGCGCGGCGCGCCTTTAGCGCAAGCCGTTTGCGGCAGAACACTTGATGGCGCGCGGGCGGCAAGAATGCCGCCTTTTGTTTTTCAGCGCGCGCAAAAGACGCGAATTCCAGCAATAAACCCGGCTTGCCGCGCAGAAAATCGCGCGCAAGAAAACGCCGTGAGGAGGATTCGCGGCGCTTCTTTCATCTTTCCGGCTTTCCTTCGCGTTTTCAGGGCTTGCTGAACCCGTATTTGGCCAGAATGCCCCGCCCTTCATCGCTCAGCAGAAATTGCACGAAAGCGGCGGCGTCCGCCTTGTTCGCGGAGGAACTCAGCACTGCCGCAGGGTAAACCACCGGGTTATGCCCGCCAAGGGTGGCGACAACCCGCACCTTTTCGCCGGCCTGCTTCGCGTCAGTCATATACACAATTCCGGCCTGCGTTTCGCCCCTGGAGACGTAGTCCAGCACCTGGCGCACGTTTTCGCCAAGAATCAGTTTGCCTTCAAGGCCCTTGTACAGCCCGGCCGCTTCGAGGGCCTGCTTGGCGTAGCGCCCGGCGGGCACCGAAGCCGGGTTGCCCATGGCGACGCGCTTCACCGATGGGCCTGAAAGGCTTTCCAGCCCGGTCACAACGCTGTTTTCCCCGGAGGGAACGATCAGGACCAGGCTGTTGCTTGCGAAATCAGCCCTGGAACCAGGGGCCAGAAGATTCAGCCCCGCGGCTTTGTTCATGGTTTCCTGGTCGGCCGAGGCGAAAACGTCCACCGGCGCTCCTTCTTCCATTTGACGCAACAAGGCCCCGGATGCGGCGAAATTGGTTGAAATTTTGATGTCAGGGCGTTTGACGGCCATAACTTCTTTAATTTCCGTGAAAGCGTTACTCAGGCTTATGGCGGCGGAAACAGTTATTTCACCGGCCAGAGCGTTCTGCACGGGCGCGGCGAGAAAAAGAAACAGGCCGAAAATCAACGGTCGGACGGATTGGCGCATAATTTCTCCTTAAAGGTTTTGCAAGTGCGGCGTTAATTGATTTAACGCCGGAAAACCGGCCTGGCAATACGGTCACCTTGCCGCGCGCAAGCGTGACAAATTTGCTTCCGGCCCACGGAAACTGTATAGAGCGTCAGACAGGGCAAAAATTAAAAATCCGGAGCCGTTTGATATGGACGACATAACCGCTTACCTGAACTCCGCAAGCGAGCCGGAGTTAAAGCTGCTGCTGGCCGATGTGCGCCGGAGGCTGAAAACGCCGGGGCACGGGCAGGCGGAACAAACGGTCCGGGTGGCGGAAACGACCAAATGCCTGGGGCGTGAAGAGCTTGAACGGGTCACCGGGTCTTTCGCGGCGTGGAAGGCTGCGTCCAAAAATCCTTCGCAACAACGCAGCCGCAACCGCATCTGGCTGGCTTTCCTGCTCATGCGCTACGGAGCCCTGCGCCTGGGCGAGGTTCTGGCCCTTGACGACCTGAACGACATTCACCCGGCAAGCTGCCAGGTTTACGTAAAAGGGAACAGCCCCCGCTCAGTCCTTTTGCCTGAAAAAGTGATGCGCGAATTGGCCGCTATTCTGGAAAACCCGATGTTCTGCGGGCTGCGCGGGAAAGTTTTCAAGCTCGACCCCGGTTATTTGCGGCGAAAATTCTATGAGCGGGCAAACGCCTGCGGCCTGTCCGCCGCAATGTTCAACCCCAGGGTCTTGCGCGACTCGCGCGCGGTCGAACTTTTGCGCGGCAACGTGCCCCTGCGCGCCGTGCAAGCCTTCATGGGCCAGCAAAATCTCAACGTCACGGCGGGCTACCTTGAGTTCAGCGATGAAACGGCCTCGCATTTCGTCGACCAGTATATAACGCGGGAAGTAAAGATGAAAACCAGCGCCCGCAACGCTTTTACCGGCGCGATAAGCGGATTGTCCGGCGACGGGCTGCTGGTGGAAGCGGTTTTGAGAACCTTGAGCGGGCTGGAGGTTGTGGCCGTAATAACCGAGGAAAGCCGCCGGAATCTGGCCCTGGCCGAAGGAAAGGTGGTTACAGCCACCGTCAAGGCGCCCTGGGTTATCATCACGAGGCCGGAAGGCGCCCAGCAAACCAGCGCCCGCAATAAATTTCCCGGTGCGGTCACAGAGGTGAAACGTTCTGAACTGGCCGCGGAAATCGGGGTGGAGCTTACGGAAGGCAGCCGGGTTTGCGCCCTGGTGACCAGAGAAAGCGCGGACAGGCTGGATCTCAAGCCAGGCGACCGGGTGACGGCTATGTTCAAAGCCTTCGCCGTGGTGTTGCAAGAATAGCCTTATCTCAAACCCGGCAAGGCATGCCGCCAGGCGGCCTGCTCAGGGGCGGCTGAAACGCCGTTCGCCCGCAGCCTCTTCCATGCGCAGAAGGGCCGCGAATTCCTCAAGGCTTTGCCCGCCGCCCGCATGCCCCCGGTTGTAGAACACAACCTTATCGGCCATTGCGGCCACGTCTTCCGGGTCATGCGTTATCATAACCGCCGGAATGCCGAAGCTTCCGATTATTTCCTTGCATTCCGCCCGCACCCGGCCGCGCAGCAAAGGATCAAGGGCGGAAAAAGGCTCGTCCAGCAAAAGAACGTCCGGCCTGGCGGCGACGGCCCTGGCCAGGGCCGTGCGCTGCTTCTGCCCGCCGGACAAAATATCCGGGCGTTGTTCGGCCAGGGGTTCAAGTTCAAAACGCTCCAGCAACTCGTCAACCCGTCCTTTTATCGCCCTTTTGCCGCCAAGGCGGAAATCCCGCCCGTTTTCCAGCCCGAAAGAAATATTGCCGCGCACCGTAAGGTGGGGAAAAAGGGCGTAATCCTGAAACAGGTAGCCGGTGCGCCTGCCCCTGGCGGGCAGGTTTATTTTTTGCGCACGGTCGAACAGCACGCGGCCGTTCACGCTGATATGCCCCGCGTCCGGGGTGAACAACCCGGCCATGGCTTGCAGGGTAAGGGTTTTGCCCGAACCGGAATGCCCGAACAAGGCCAGGCAGGGGGCTTCTTCCCTGAAAGCGACGTCAAGCTTGAAGCCTCCGGACCGGGCCGCGAATTTATGTTCCAGCCTTAACTCAAGCATCGCTTTCCCCCTTTGCCGGCCGAAGGCTGAAAAACACGCCGGGTGCGGGCCAGGGTTTCCGCCAGCGCGAGAAGGGTGACGCACAAAGCGGATGTTATAAGCACCAGAGTGAAAGCGACGGCGTCATTGCCCGTCTGGAAGGCGTCATATATGGCCAGGGCCATGGTCTGGGTTTTGCCGGGAATGTTTCCCGCCAGCATCAGCGTGGCCCCGAACTCGCCCATGCCCCGCGCGAAAGCCAGGGTGATGCCGGAAAGTACGCCCCGCCCGGCCAGAGGCAGTGAAATGCGGTAAAACACCTGCCAGGCGGAAGCGCCCAAGGTGCGGGCCGCATCTTCCAGATTACGGTTGACGGCCTCCAGCGCGGCTTTGCTGGAACGGTAGGTCAGGGGGAAAATCACCACCGTGGCCGCAACCACCGCTCCTTGCCAGGAAAATATCAGGTTTATGCCGTGTTCGGCCAAAACCGGGCCGAGCAGGCCGCGTTTGCCCAGCAGCAATATCAGGCAATATCCGATAACTGTCGGAGGCAGAACGAGAGGAAGGGCGCAAAGCGCGTCAATCCAATGTTTTCCGGGAACGGGAGCGCGCGTGATGAACCAGGCCAGCAGCAGCCCCAGAACGGAGGATACGGCGGTGGCCAGCCCGGCTACCTTCAGGGTGAGCAAAATGCAAACCAGCAGCTGTGAATCGGTTTGAACGGCGAACATGCGGCATTTTGCGCCAAAGCGGACCAACTGGCAAGAATGTCACGCTTTTGGAACAAACAATGACAAGAATCATTCTTTCTGGAACGGACGTTATAAAATTACCGCCCTCTTTTGCGGAGACGCCAAAAAACAACATTGCGGGATTGGCATGCGCGAACCGGCGCACCCTATCTATAAAAAGTCTAGATTTTCTCTTGATTTGTCGACAGCCGTGTTTTATACTGTCTGAGCGAACGGAGCGGCGCGAAATGCGCCTTTTGTCCATCTTTCATCTTATCTGCGAGGGCGTTATGCCGCAAGTGGCCGCAAGAATTTCCCAAGACCAGGAAAAATGGCTTAAAGATTATTTCCGTACCAAAAGCGCCGGGGCGGAATTTATCCTCCCTTGGGCGGTGGACACTTTTTTCCGCGCCATCAACGGCCTGAAAAACTCTTTCACGCCGGGCGAGCTTAAAACCATTGTCGAGGCCCACAAGGAAATCAAGCTCATGCCGGACCATACCCGCCTGTCTTACCTTTTGCTGCGGGTTGCCGACGCCTGTGAGTCAAACGGGGTGCACACCCGCCACGGGGTCGGCAAAGAGGTTCTTGAAGCCAAGCTGAAACGCCTTGACGATACTCAGGCCACGGCCCTCATGGTTTGGGCGGCCGCCTTCTGGGTCAGCCGCAATTGCTCGGCCGAGAGCCTGGACGAATATATCAAAAGTTATTAAAATAGTTTATTCGTGAAGCTGTGCCGCCGGTTCCGGCTTACGGCTCCCGCAAGCGCGAAAGCGCCGTAAAATTCCGCAAGGCTGGAACGGGTTTTGCAGTTATTCCTTTGAAACAGGCTGTTTTCGCCGGTTTTGACCAAAATTTGACGCGGCTTTCCGGTCTGATTGCCGCCGAATACGCGCGAGGGTAAGGTGTCCAATCTGCCAGTTGAATCAAGCGGGCTTACAGGCCCGCAGAAAACCGCCGTTCTGCTTATGGCCATGGGCGAAAAATTTGCTGTTGAAATATTCAAGCAAATGGATCGTCAGGAAATTGCCGCCATTTCCAGGGCTATCGTGGAAATGGACACGGTGCCAAAGGAAACCGTGGAAGAAGTATTGCGCGAATACCACCACGCGCTGGTCACCGGGCAACAGATTCTGCGCGGCGGCCAGGAAACCGTGCGCCGCCTGCTTATTTCAAACGTTGATAACGACACCGCCAAATATATTACCGACTACCTGAGCCTTGACGCCGGCCCGGCGCCGTTCCGCGAGCTCAATAACGTAAGCCCCAAGCTGCTGGCCCAGATTTTGCGCAACGAACACCCGCAAACCCTGGCCCTCGTGCTCGGGCACCTCAAGCCGGAAAGAGCCGGGGAACTCTTCAGCCAGCTTCCGGCCGGGGTGCGCACCGAAGTGCTCATGCGCCTGTCCAACCTTGAAGCGGTGCCGGAAGACATGCTCATGGCCGTCGACAAGGTGCTGCAAAGCCAGCTTATCGC
The DNA here is from genome assembly GCA_031552195.1 of Desulfovibrionaceae bacterium. GTDB lineage: Bacteria > Desulfobacterota > Desulfovibrionia > Desulfovibrionales > Desulfovibrionaceae > JAVBMP01. The sequence goes on along the minus strand of JAVBMT010000020.1, from coordinate 28,527 downwards.
AATGGGTGGAAAAGAAGGCCGCAAAGTCGGCGGCATTCAGGCCGTCGCGGAAATCCTCAACTCGGTTGACCGGGCCACGGAAGAAGAGGTGCTCGCGGAAATCGAAGAAGAATCCGCCCAGGTTGCCGAAGAAATCCGCTCCCTCATGTTCGTGTTCGACGACGTCAAGGTGCTGGACGACAGGGGAATCCGCGAGCTGCTCAAGGAAATTTCCAATGAAGACCTCACCATGTCCTTGCGCGGCGCGGCGGAGGAACTGCGCGAACAGTTCTTCCGCAACATGTCCGAACGCGCCTCCAAGATGATACGTGAAGACCTTGAGGTTATGGGCCCGACCCGCCTGGCCGATGTCGAAGCGGCCCAGCAGAATGTGGTGAAAGCCGTACGCAAGCTTGAAGCCGAAGGCAAAGTCGTGCTGAGCCGAGGCACCGGCGACGTGTTCATCTAACCTTATCCGGATTCCGCATGATGTCTGACGACAAGCCGCAAAACGACCAACCCGCCGAAAACGCGGAAAACGCCGCGCCGGAACGCCAATGGGGCCGCGTGTTCATGGGGTTGCGCGAGAGCGAGCTGTCTGACGTCGAACGCGCCAAAGACACCGCTTGGACGCAGCGCGATGAAGACGCCTACCTGGCCAGGGTGCGCGCCAAGGCTGAAAATAAGGCCAGGGAAATTCTCGAACGGGCCGCACAGGACGCGGCGGCCATGCGTGGAAGCGCCCATGAGCAAGGCTACGCCGAGGGCCTGGCCCAGGCCGAGGCCGAGCTCGAAGAATTCCGTTCCGCCATGGCCGGCTCCTCACACGCCGTCCTGGCCGCCATTGAAGCCCAGCTTGCCTCCGTTCTCCAGCAATGGCGGGAAGACCTCACCTCCGTGCTTGTCATGGCGGTGGAAAAGGCCGTCGGCTTCCAGCTTGACGCCCAACGCCGCGAAGCGCTCGGCGCTTTCTACCTGCAAGCCTTGCAAACGCTTGAAAGCCACCGCAGCCTTACCATAAGAACCAATCCGGAAGACGCCCCGGTGGTGGAAGACATCGTTGGAATGACGCAGGCCCGCTACCCCGAGCTGCAAAGCTGGAAAGTCAAGCCGGATCCTTCCGTAACTCCGGGCGGCCTGGTGGTTGAAAGCGAATCCTCTTTGGCCGACAACAGGGTGGAAAGCCGTATGAAAGCGGTCGGCCAGGCCCTGGAACACCTTGTTATCCCGCACGAACGCTGATTCGCCCTCCTATGTGCCCAGACCCGAAAACAACCCTGCGCCTGCTTCAGGAACTTGCCCCCACCGTAGCATACGGCAAGGTCAACAAAGTTGTGGGCCTCGTGGCCGAGGGCAGCGGCCTGAAGGCTCCCTTAGGCTCGCTTTGCCACATACTGCCGGAAGGCATGGGCAACGCCGCGCTTGCGCGCGCGGAAGAAAACGGCGTGGCGGTTGAAGTGGTCGGGTTCCGCGACGGCAACCTGCTTTTCATGCCCTACGGAGATTTGCGCGGGGTGCAGCCCGGCAGCCTGATACGCAACTCCAGCCTGCCGCCGGTGTTTCCGGTCGGACGCGGTTTGCTCGGCCGGGCCTTTGACGCTTTCGGCCAGCCGCTGGAAGGACTGGAGGGAGTGGCGGGAGCTGAAGGCGAACTGGAGCTGGACGACATCGCCCCGCTTTACCGCGACCCCCCTTCCCCCCTTTCCCGGCCGCGCATCAGCGAACCGCTTGACGTGGGGGTGCGGGCCATAAATTCCCTGCTTACCCTCGGGAAAGGGCAGCGCGTAGGCATCATGGCCGGCTCCGGCGTCGGCAAGTCTACCCTGATGGGCATGATGGCCCGCTACACCGAGGCCGACGTCAACGTTATCGCCCTGATAGGCGAACGCGGGCGCGAAGTGCTGGAATTCATGGAAAAAGACCTGGGACCGGAAGGCATGTCCCGCTCCGTTCTGGTTATCGCCACCTCCGACCAGTCTCCGCTAATCCGCATGCGCGCGGCTTATGCCGGAACGGCTGTGGCCGAATATTTCCGCGACCAGGGCAAAGACGTGCTCCTTATGATGGACTCCGTAACCCGTTTCGCCATGGCCGCGCGCGAGGTGGGCCTGGCGGTCGGCGAACCGCCCACCACCAAAGGCTACACACCTTCGGTTTTCGCCCAGTTGCCCAAGCTGCTGGAGCGGGCCGGGCGCAACGCCCGGGGCACGATTACCGGCATCTATACGGTTCTGGTCGACGGCGACGACTTTAACGAGCCGATTGCCGACAGCGTGCGTTCCATCCTTGACGGGCACATAGTCCTGACCCGCGACCTGGCCGACCAAGGCCATTTTCCGGCCATTGACGTGCTGCGCTCCATAAGCCGCCTGCGCACGGATATTTGCAGCCGGGAGGCCGTGCTTGACGGGCGCAGGGCGCTGGCCGCGCTGGCAACCTTCAAAAAAGTGGAAGACATGGTGAACATAGGCGCTTACGCCCACGGCTCAAACCCGGATATTGACGCCGCAATCGCCCTGGTGCCTTCCATAAACGCCTTTTTGAAACAGGATATAACAGACCGCCAGACGCTTGAGCAAAGCTTCGCCCAGCTTGCGGAACTGGCCGCGCAGTGATTTCGCGCCGCCGGCGAAGGCGTAAACCGTTTCAAAAGTTAACCGCTTCAAAGGGAAAAGCCCGCGCGCCTATTCGGCGCGCGGGCTTTTCCCTTAAACGTTTTTTAGAACGGATCAATATCCCGTCAGGCCTGACGGCTTACTATCCTGTCTTCCAAGGTAAGCCTTCTGCCCACAAGCTTGATCGCGCTCTCTTTAATCTTGCTCAGCCCTCCACAGCAGGGAACGTCCATGCGCAGGGAAATGCAGTTGTTTATCTGCGCGATCTGAAGAATAGCGGCCAGCTTCCTGGTCAGGTCTCCGGCATCCTCGAATTTCGGGCAGGCTGTGAATACCAGGTTACCCCTGCCGTATTCGCTATGGAAGCTGTTCATCACCACCGGGGCGCAATCCGCCGTGAACACCAGGGTTTTGTCCTTCCCGGCAAAAAATTTGAACGCTTCGGGAGAAGCCAGACGCAGTTTTACCGGCCAGTTCAACACCGAAGACATATCAACGCTCAGGCCGGGCAAACTTCCCGGACACTGCCCCGCGCAACCCTTCGAGGCTTGTTTGGCCCATTGCAGCTGGTCGCGGCGCTTATGCACCTCTACCTCGTCAAAAGGGTCGGCCTCGCGTTCGATAATGCGCAGGGCGTCTTCCGGGCAGGCCGCAAGGCAGGCGCCGAGACCGTCGCACAGGTTGTCTGACACCACTTTGGCCTTGCCGTTTTCAATTATAATGGCATGCTCCGCGCAGTTTATAATGCATAAACCGCAGCCGGTGCACCGGTTTTCATCAATCTGGACTATTTTCCTTTTAAGCTGCATGTGAGTATTCCTCGAACCGACGCGGGCAGGAGCTGTTCAACATTCCGCTTCCTTGCGCAACTCCAGCGCGCAGCTCATCAAATAGTTTGCCCCGGTAATGGGGAGAACTTCATGGCTCAAAGCCAGCAATGCGTCGGCTTTCAGCCTCTTCATTTCCTTAAGGCTTTCGGAACGGGCGTTTTCGCCCAAGTTCATGTAATAGTCGGCAAGCTTGTTCACCCAACGGTAATCTTCAGCCTTGAGGGCGTCGCGCGCCATTTCCAACAGCCTTTCCGCCCCCCCCGCCAGCTTGGCCATATGCTCGGCCTCTTCGCGCGGGGTAAAAATAACCAGGTTGCTCGGGTTGCCGTCAAACCAGCCCAGCAGCCCGCTGTAAATGCCGCGCACGGCAAAAGGAACGGCACCGTAAAATTCGCCCAGGTAAGGCAATTCAGCCAAGTGCCGGGGCAAGGCCAGGCTGGTGGCTATGGCCTCCGGCGAAAGCCCCTCGTTCATGCCTTTCACGGTTTCGGAATAAACATACATTATGGCGTCGCGGTGGTTGGCAAGGCGGCTTCTGCATTCCGCCTCCCCGAACTCCGGGTTGCCGTGCCCGGGCACGAGAACATGGGCGTTGAAGGCGAGCATCCTGTCCACGCTTCCCGCCCATGTCGCCACGTCGCGGTAAGCGGAGCCGCGCAGCGCGTAAAGATTGGGGAAAGAGTTGTAAATGTTGTCGGCGCAGAGCAGAACCTTTTCTTTAGGCAACCAGACGATAAGGGTATCGGAAGTTTCCCCCGGGGCGGCGTAAAGCTCAAGTTCAAACCCGGCGATTTCCAGTTTGAGGCTGCCTTCAAAGGTCCGGTTCGGGGCGATGGGTTTCAGCGGGGTTTCCGGCGCGCCGGGTTCCGTGAACAACGGGCTGCGTTTGCGCATTCCGGCCGGGATGAAAGCCCCGAACTGCCGCGCCGCGCGTTTGGCGCTGATGTTTTCCAGCCCGACTGAACCCTTGCCTTCCGCCCCGAAATTGGCAAGCCCCCACACCGGAACATCTTCCCTTCCTTCAAGGAAAACCGAGCCGCCGCTGGTGTGGTCCGGGTGGCCGTGGGTAAGGATGATGGCGGATAAAGGCTTGTCGGTAAGCTCTTTTATCCTGCCCGCGACGCGCCTGGCGCAATCCCCCCCGCCGCCCGCGTCAATCAGGACGTAGCCGGTTTCTCCGGCCAGCAGGGTTATGGTGGAACCGCCGGCAAACACGTATATGCCGGGCGCAACGTTGAATTCTTTCTCTTCCATCGACCCTTGAGGCTCGGTATACGGATAATGGAAGCCTGGCAGCTTTGAGGTGTTCATGTCGGTTTCCTCCTGGAAATTTGCAACCCTTGGGGAGAATATATACAGTGTCCGCCAAATGGCAAGAGCGCGCCCGCCGAAATCGTAATTCAAGCGCCGTTGCCGACAGTAACGCTTTTTGATCAAAAAAACCACTCTTATTGAAATAAATAACGGGTTGTAAAACAGCCCCGCCCCAGGAGAAGTTTCTTGACCTTTGGGCTTGAGGTAGCGTAATTTGGAAAAAAATTTACGCTCGGCGGAACAGAGCCGCCGGGCTTTCCGGAGCGCTGCGTGGCGGAAAGCAACAAGCCATTTTCTCCTGCAAATTTACCCGCTTTGCCTGCCCATGTCGCGATAATCATGGACGGAAACGGGCGCTGGGCGACCATGCGCGGGCTTGAGCGCAGCGCCGGGCACAGGGCCGGCAGCGAAACGGTGCGCAAAATAGTAACCGAGTGCCGCTCTCTTGGCATAAAACACCTGACGCTTTACGCCTTTTCCAAGGAAAACTGGTCACGCCCGCTTGAAGAAGTGCGCTTTCTTTTTGATATGCTGGTGCAGTTCCTGAAGCAGGAATTGCCCACGTTGCTTGAACAGGATATAAGCCTGAGACTGTTCGGAGACCCTTCCAGCCTGCCCTTGCCCTCACGCAAGGGGTTGAGCTACGCCGTCAAAAAAACGGCCGCCTGCGAAAGCATGCGCCTTAATCTGGCCATAAATTATTCCAGCCGCGAAGAAATAGCTCTGGCCTGCCGCCGGTTCATGGAATCCGGCCGCAAAGCGAAAGAGCTTACTCCGGAAACCCTGTCCGAGTATCTTTACAGCGCCGGGCAGCCTGACCCGGATTTGGTCATACGCACCAGCGGCGAGCGCCGCATAAGCAACTTCCTGCTTTTCCAGTGCGCTTACGCCGAATATTATTTCACGCCCACCCTTTGGCCGGACTTCACGGCAGAGGACCTCAGGGCCGCCTTGGCCGATTACGCCGGGCGGACAAGGCGTTTCGGCAAATAACGTTCATTTACCCTGAAACAGAGCGCAGCTCCAGCAAGGATTTCGCATGAGCCTCGGTTCTTCACATAAAGCCAGAGTTTACACCGGCCTGGCTCTGGCCGCACTGGTGGTTGCCGCCATAGCCACGGGCGGCCTTCTTTTACGCGGCGTCCTCACCCTGATAAGCGTGGTCGCCCTTTACGAATTTTACGCCATGTTCTGGCCCGGCTTCTCTCATCTGCCTTCCAAAGCGGTGGGGCTTCTGGCCGGTTTCGGCGTGGTGTTTTTTTCCCGCCCCGGTTCGGAGGGCCTGCTCTTCGCCTTTTTGGGCATAACCTGGTTTTACGTCGGAATGAGTTTTCTCATCAGCTACGGAAGAGGCAATGACGAGGCCCGGCTCGAGCGCCACGCCGTCATGCCCATGGGCCTTTTCTATATTCCCCTGACCCTTCAGCTGGCCCTCTACCTGACCTGGGGCGAACAGCTCCTCGTAATTGCGGCGGCGGTTGGGTCTGACGTCGGGGCCTATTATATAGGCAGCCTTTTCGGCAAACACAAACTCTGGCCCCGCATAAGCCCGAACAAAAGCTGGGAAGGCGCGGCCGGAGGGTTGCTGGCCTGCCTTCTGACGGTAACCGGGCTGGGCCTGCTCCTGCCCATGCCGGAAAACATGGAAGCCTTAAGCGCGTTCGCATGGCTGGGCGTGGCCTTGGCCCTTAACCTGGCCTCGCTTTTCGGCGACCTTTTCGAATCGGCCCTGAAGCGGGTTTTGCAGGTAAAAGATTCCAGCAACATTCTGCCCGGCCACGGCGGGGTGCTCGACCGGGTGGACAGCCTGATCTTCGTGTTGCCCGCTTACGCTGTTTTCCGTTTTTTCATTTTTTAGGGCGGCTCATTGAGCCGGCCTGAACGTGCCTGAAAAAATCGCGGCCACTTTTGTATTTGGAAAGACGGCAAGAGGCGGCGATTCACGGCTAAAACGCTACAGACCTGCCAGGATCATGCAGTGATAAATTATATTTCCCGCTTGCCGGGGCCGGAATATGCCGGAGACCTGCCGCGCGCCGTTAGCGTTCTGGGGTCGACCGGCTCCATAGGCCGCAACGCCCTGTCGGTAATGAACGAGCAGCCGGAGCGCTTCCGGGTGACAGCCCTGGCCGGAGGCGACAACCTGCCCCTTCTGGCGGAACAGGCGGCCCGCTGGCGGCCGGATTATCTCGGCCTGAGGCATGAAAACCGCCGCAAAGAGCTGGAAGCAATGCTTCCCGCCGGCTACAAACCGCAAATCCTGGCCGGGCAAGAGGCCTGCACTGTTCTGGCCTCACTGCCTGAAACCGGCACCGTCGTTTCCGCCCAGGTGGGGGCGGCCGGGCTGGCGGCCACCGCCGCCGCGTCCGCGTCCGGCAAGGTCATCGCCCTGGCCAACAAAGAGTCGCTGGTTCTGGCCGGGCCGCTGCTGCGTAAATTATGCCGGGAAAGCGGCGCTTCCATGCTGCCGGTGGATTCCGAACACAACGCCATCTTCCAGTGCCTGCTCTCAGCCCTTTATCCATACCATCTTTCCGGGCGAAGCCATGGAGAAGCCCGCAGCGAAGCCACCACTTCAGTGCGGAAGCTTATTCTGACCGCCTCCGGCGGGCCTTTTTTCGGCAAAGACGCCGCGTTCCTTAAAAACGTGGGCAAAAGCGAGGCCCTGAATCATCCGAATTGGAAAATGGGCCCGAAAATAACCATAGATTCCGCCACGCTCATGAACAAAGGACTGGAAGTTATCGAGGCCTGCCGCCTTTACGGGCTGGAGCAGGATGAAGTTGACGTTCTGGTGCATCCCCAGTCCATCATCCACTCCCTGGTGGAATTCACGGACGGTTCGGTGCTGGCCCAGCTCGGGCCGGCGGATATGCGCGTGCCCCTGGCCCACTGCCTCGGCTGGCCCTATCGGCTCGAAAGCGGCGTGAAGCGCCTGGACCTCTTGCAAACCGCCGCGCTGACCTTCGCAAAGCCCGACACCGCCGCTTTTCCCTGCCTGGACCTTTGCCGCGAGGCCCTGAAAACCGGCAAGGGGGCGACCATCGCCCTGAACGCGGCCAATGAAGTGGCGGTTGAGCTTTTCCTTGAAGAAAAACTGCCCTTCACCGGAATAGCCGGGCTGGTTGAAAAGGCGCTGGCCCGCCATAACCTGGCGGATGAACCTGGCACCGTTGAAGAGATTATGGCGGTTGACGAAGAGGCCAGGCGCTTCGCCTATGCTTCCGCCTCTTGCAAAAACCGCCCGCATGCTTATTTATGATGTCCGCCCGGTCTTAAACCGGGTTACTTTTACCGCAATGAGAGGCAAAGCGCCTCATAGACATCTTCAAGGATTCCGATGACCGGATTTATCGCTATCATAATCGTGCTGGGCGGGCTTATCGCCTTTCATGAGCTGGGCCATTTCCTGGCGGCCCGCCTGCTCGGCATAGGGGTTAAAACTTTTTCCGTCGGCTTCGGGCCGAAACTTTTCGGCTTCAAGGGCCGCAAGACGCAATATCAGGTGGCGCTCGTGCCGCTGGGCGGCTTTGTTTCCCTGGTCGGCGAAGGCGGAAAAGACGAGGAGATTCCCGAGCCGTTCACCCGTGAAGAAAGCTTCGCCCTGCGCCCGCCGCTGCACCGGCTGTTCGTGGTTTTAGCCGGACCGTTTTTCAACATCGTCCTGGCCTGCTTCATTTATGCGGGGCTGCTTCTGGGTTCAGCCATGCAGTTGCCGGCAATAGGCGAAGTCATTCCGTATTCCCCGGCCGCAGAGGCCGGAATAAGGCCGGGCGACGTGATTACGTCCATAAACGGCCACCCCGTGGCCTGGTGGGACGATATACGCCTCCGCGTGAACATGGAGAAAAGCCGGATTCTGGAGGTCGGGCTTAAGCGCGGCGAAGAAAAACTGGCTTTGCGCCTGGCTCCGTCAGTGCTCACCTTTAAAGACGATGCCGGCAAAGAAGTTACGGTGCGTCAGATCGGCGTGGCCTCGGCCGGGATTTATTATAAGGAAAATCTGCCGGAAAGCTTGCTGGAAAGCTGCCGGGAAACCTGGCGGGCCATCGTTTTCACCGGCGAAATGCTTGGAATGCTCGTAAAAGGCGATGTTTCGGTCAAGGAAATCGGCGGCCCGGTGCTTATCGGCCAAATGGTGCATGACCAGGCCAGCAAGCACGCCTACCTGGCCCTGCTGACCCTCAGCGCGCTGCTCAGCATCAACCTCGGCCTGCTGAATTTGCTGCCCATTCCCGCCCTGGACGGCGGGCATGTGTTTTTCAACCTGTGCGAAATCACTTTCCGCCGCCCCGTGCCGGAAAAAATACAGACCTACGGCACAATGGCCGGGCTTGCCCTGATGCTTGCGCTTATGGTGCTGGTGACGTTGAACGACATTTACCGCTGGGTTGCCGGTTAAAGCCGTGCGCTCAGGCATAAACGACAACGGCGGAGGCCTTACCCTGGCCCTGAACGCCGCGGAAGGCCTTTTGCAGATAGCGCTCGGCCGCGCCCTGCCCACGGGCGAAACCGAACTTGTCTGCGGGCAGCAGTGGCTGGCCAGGACTCAGGGCGTGGAAATGCTCGCTCCGGCCCTGCAAAATATTTTCGCCCTGCTGAAGCTTTCCCCGCAAGCGGTGGAACGGGTGGCGGCCGTAAACGGGCCGGGCGGATTCACCGGGCTGAGGCTGGCCCTGTCTACAACGGCGGCCCTAAGCCGGGGGCTCGGCATACCGCAGGCCGGCATCGGCTATTTGCCGCTTCTGGCCGCCAACGCCGCGTGCGGACTGACTGAAACGAACGCGGAAACGGCGCTTTGCGTGTTCACCCACGCCCGGAATAACCTTGTTTACGGGCAAATATTCTCCCGTAAAAACGCCGCTGAAACCGCAATGGCGGGAACAACCGCTCTTTTGCGCCCACTTTCCGGGCTGAAGGTGCTGGAACTTGAGCAATGCCCGGCCTTTATCGAGGAGGCCGTGCAGCCTCTTGGGGCTAACCCGGAAATCACCCTTCTGGGCAGCGGGGCCAGTCGCAATTATGCGACGTTGAGCGTTCTTCTGCTGCAAAGCGGCCTGCGGGCGCGTTTAGCGGGGGAAGCTTACAACGCGCCCGCGCCCGCCCTGTTGCTCGAAGCCGCCCTGTCTCTGCCGGAAAGCGCCTATGGCGGAACGGATATCGCCCCTCTGTACGCCCGCGACAGCGACGCGGAAGAAGACCTTGAACGCATTGCCGTGAAACTCGGCCACGAACCGGCTGAATCGCGCGCCCGGCTGAACGCCTTGCTCGGTCGTGAGCCTTCCGGCGGCGGCCTTTAAACGGACGGATTCTTATGCTTGAAGCGCGTGAAGTTGTCGCCGGGTATTCTTCGCCGGATAAAGCTGATCCGGTTTTGCGCGGAATCGACTTTACGGCTGAACCTGGCGGCATCACCGCCCTTATCGGGCCGAACGGCAGCGGCAAAAGCACTTTGCTGCGCGTATTGAGCGGGCTTTTGCGGCCTTTTTCCGGGCAAGCCCTGTGGGAAGGGCGTGACTTGAGCGCCCTTCCGGAGCGGGAAAGGGCCAGGCTGGTAGCCGTCGTGCCCCAGAACCCGGAGCTGGCGCCCGGCTTGACGGCTCTTGAATTCACCCTTATGGGCCGTTATGCCCGGTCTGGCGCTTTAAGCGCGCTGAGCGGCTACACCCGCGCCGACCGGCGCAAGGCTGAGGCCGCGCTTGCCTCGGTTGCCGCGACTCCGCTTGCCGGGCGTCTTTTAGGCAAACTTTCGGGCGGCGAGCGGCAAAGAATTTTTGTGGCCCGGGCTTTGGCCCAGGAAACGCCCGTCCTGTTGCTGGACGAGCCCAGCGGCAGCCTTGACCCGGGCCGCGGCGCGGCCCTGTTCGACTTGCTCGCCCGGCTTTGCCGCGAAAAAAAACTTTGCGTTGTGGCGGCCATGCACGACGTGAATATGGCCGCGATTTATTGCGACAAATTTTTCCTGCTGCGCGAAGGACTCGTTCTTTCTTCCGGCAGCCCGCAAGAAACCTTGCGGAAAGAATTGCTTGAAGAGGCCTACCAGGCCTCTTTGGCCGTTGTGGCGCACCCGGAATACGAACGCCCGCAAATTCTTCCCATGCGCGCCGTTTAACGCCGAAGGCGGAACCGGCCGCAGGGCGGCGTTGGCCGGGCGGCCCGTGCGAATTTTCACCGCAATATGCTTATAGCGTTTTCAGAGGGCGGCATGAATACTTTCATCCTGATGTTTACGGCGATTATCCTGCTGCTGGGGGTTGCGACGGCCCTCAGGGCCTCGGCCAAGCGAAAAAGCAAAGCGAAGCCGGCGGCGCCCCCCCCTTCGCAAGGAGACGACATTGACCAGCGTTTTTTAGCTTTGCGCCGCAAAAAACTGGAACCGGTCTTTGAAGCCCTGGAAAATATCGCGAGAAGTTTGCCCCCGGAGCTGAGCGAAGAAAACGCGCTGGAATGGGACAACAGGGGCGACAAGGCCGTTCTTAAAATATTGCGCAAAGCTGACGGCGCTCTTTTGAAGAAAAACGCCGCGCCCGTTGCGGAATCCGAGCCGCCGCCCGACATTCCGTCCGGGCCGGCGGCAAAGGCTTACTGGCCTTCCATCGTATTGACCTGGGTTCCGATACAGCCCGGATATTACTGCATAGAGTGGAGCGACGGAACCCAGACCAAGGAAGAAGACCTTACGGCCTTTCTGGTTCTGGTCGCCCGGGTCATCCAGGAGCGCCTGGCCTAAAACTCTGAGTGAAGGTTTTGCGCCCAAGACAAGAAAAACGGCTCCGGCGGCCCGCTCATGTCGGCTTGCCCCGGCCGGCGATGAGCCAGCGACGCGCTGAAGAAGCAACGGACGCAAAGCACTTTCTCTCTTGTCAGAAAATGAAAATAAACATAAAATAGTTTTTATAAGCAACAACATGGAGACACATTTTGAACATCGCAGACGACAAAATAGTCATTTTCAGCCTGACCACCTGTCCTTACTGCAAGGCCGTGAAAAAATTTTTCAAAGAGTTGGGGGTTGATTATTCCTATATTGAAGTGGACGACCTGAGCGATGAGGATTATGAGCAGGCCATGGAGCATGTTCTGAAATATAACCCTAAAAAATCGTTTCCCACCACTGTGTTCGGGAAAAGCGGCGAATTCGTGATAGGGTATGATAAAGAGCATCTGGCTGAAGCCCTGAGAAAAATGTCCGCTTAAAATCAGTTCCACCGGGGAGAAATCACATGTCTCAATCTTGCAAAATCACTTTTTACGGTCTTTCAACCTGCCCGCATTGCCGCAAGGCCAAGGAACTGCTTGAAAGCCTGCACCTTGATTTCGACTTTTTCTATGTGGACAAGATGGAAGGGTCGGAACGCGAAGCCATGATCGAAAGGGTCAAGCGGCACAACCCGCGCGTTTCTTTCCCTACCATGGTTTTCTATCACAAAGATGAGAATGACGCTGACAAGGTGGTTGTTGTCGGCTTCAAGGAAAACGAAATAAACGAGGCGGTGAACTCATGAGCGACGGCAAGACCATGACCCCCGAATCCTTGTTCTCCATGCTGAAGCCCGTGCAGGAAAGCAAGGGCTATTATTTCAACCCTGACCATGATTTTACCCTGGAAGTGCTCTCCCAGCTTCTGGAAATAAAATCGCGCTACGGCCATATGGCCTGCCCCTGCAGGCTCTCGACCGGCGACAGGGAAAAAGACAAGGACATCATCTGTCCTTGCGAATACCGGGCCGCGGACGTTAAAGAATATGACTCCTGTTACTGCGGCCTTTACGTAAGCCAAGCTGTGGCCGAAGGTTCGCGCCGGAAAGGCGTCGCGCCGGAACGCCGCCCCCTGGAAAAAATCCTCGCCTGACCGCAGAGGGTTTATCTTTGCGGAGGGGAAGCGAAAACAGGCCACCGCACCACGACGAGCCTGCATTTTTCACGCGAAAAGCGAATCGCCGCCGGCTCTTGCGCCTGGGCGGCGATTCGCTTTTATATCTGCTGATCGTTTGCGGCCTTGCCTGGATGATCGTGCGCCAGGCCTCCAGCGGCGGATACAACTGGCAGTGGTTCAGGGCATGGCCCGCGCTGGGATATTTTGAAAACGGCGAATTTTACGCCGGACCACTGCTCAAGGGGCTGGGGAACACCCTCGCCATAAGCGCGGCGGGCATGGTTCTGGCGGTATGCTGCGGGCTGGCGGCAAGCGCCATGCGCCTTTTCGGCGGCCCGGCCGCCAAGGCCGTGGCCGTGGGTTACGTCGGCCTGATCCGCAACACCCCGCTTTTGGTGCACCTCTTTCTAATCTATTTCTTTTTGGCCCTGGTTTTCAATTTCGGGGCCATGTCTTCCGCCATTCTGGCCCTAGGGCTTTTTGAGGGCGCTTACATGGCGGAAATTTTCCGCGCCGGGGTACAGTCCGTTCCGCAAGGGCAGCTTGAGGCGGCCCGAAGCCTAGGCCTGGGCAACGGGCTCGCCTTCATCCACGTAACCCTTCCGCAAGCCGTGCGTAACGCCCTGCCCCCGCTGGTGAGCCAGGGAATTTCCCTTATCAAGGACAGCTCCCTGGCCGGCTCCATCGCAATTATGGAACTTTCACAGCAAGGACGCCTGCTTATAAGCGATCAGTTCACCGTGTTCGAAATCTGGCTGATGGTCGCGGCCATTTATCTGCTTTTGGCCCTGGCGCTGTCAGGGTTGTCCGTTCTGCTCAAAAAACGCCTGAACAGAGGGTTTGCCGCCTGAACCCGGAACCGCGGCCTTTATGAAGAACCGGCTTGGCGCATTCTTCATAAAGGCCCTTACGGCGCGGCTGAAAGTTCCGCATAAGCCTTGAAACGGCTTACCGGCAGCCGACAGGACGGGTGTCTTCCATAATCTGGTAAACCACCGAACCTTCGGCCTGTTCAGGCACAGGCCATCCGGTCATGTAACAAAAGGTCGGCGCCAGGTCGACGAGATTGCAGCGCCGTTCCATGCTATATCCCTTTTTGACGCCTATTTCCGGCCCGTAATACACGCAAAGGGTGCGCAAATCTCCTATGCCGTAACCGGAAGTTGGCAACAGCGGCCCATGCTGCATGGAATATTCCGGCCAAAGCGCGTAAACCACGTCGCCCACCTGGTCGCCCCAAAGGCCTATCAAAGCGGCTTCACGCTTGGGCAGGGCCAGGATGAACGGGCATTTTCCGGTTTTCGGGTGACGGTAGCTCATCATTGCGTCAATAATTTCGCGCTGCACCTTTTCGTAGTCTTCCGGCTCGACAATGCCCTCAGGGTCACGGCCCTTCAGGTTCACATACGCGTAGCATATGCGCTGGGGCATGGCCTTGCTCTTGGAGGTGTCAACCCTTTCCACCAGCTTCATGAATTCCACGCGTATGTTTTCCGGCGCGTTGGCCAGCCACGACGGGGTGTTTTCCGGGGCCTTCATATATAGAAGGCCCGCCTTGCCGAGCACGTCGTTCATGTCCACAAAGGGTCCGTCAGGGGTTGCGCCGTGGTCGGAAATAAGCACAATAAGGGTTTCGTCGTCAAAGCATTCCAGAATGCGCCCGAGGTAACGGTCCGCGTGGCGGTAAAGCTCGCGGTGCAGTTCCCAGGCCTTCTTGTGCATGGCTTCACTGGAACAGGTGGCCGCGTCAAGTTCAGTCATGAGGGCGTGGTAAATAAAATCGGTGGGGTGGGCATGGGTGAAAAATACATCCCAGTCTTCCGGTTTGTCTTTGTGCCCCAGCAAGGCGCAAATGGAATCGCCCATCCAGTCGTAATGAATGCCTACCAACTCCAGCCAGGTGTCAAGGTCTATCCAGCCTATGTTCATGGCGGTCATGCCGGTATTATTGGTGCCCACGTTGTCGCCTTTGTTGAGCTTGGCGGCGGCTTCCCTCGGGTAACACCAGAAATCTCCGTCAATGTTCAGGGCATGGGTGAGGAAAAGACGGAAACTGTCGCCTTCGTCGCCCAGTTCGGTAAGTTTGGCCATCATGCGTATGGTTTTGGTTCCGCCGTTTTCCAGAACGCCTTCCGCCAGGAAGGGCTTGGACCATTCGCCTTTTTTAATGGTGAAGAAGGCGTCTTTGAAATCTTTGCTGGGCGACAGGGTAACCGTGTCGTAATCGTCCCCTCCCAGGTTGCGTACAAGGAGGTGCCAGTCGGCATAGGTGGTTTCCTTGTTGAAGATGCTGTTGGAAAAGGGCATTTTAAAAGTAACGCCCAGGGGGTCGTCGCCGGGGTTGTCAACGTTGGCCCAGCCGGGTTTTTCCGAGAAGCTGACCTTTACGGAGTTGCCGGGCATGGCTTGGGTGCAGACGAGCGTGTCGTCGCAAAAAGCGTAGCCCTTTTCAAGAGTCGGGCTGAAAGGGATTTTTTTATAATCCGCGATCACGTTACCGTCCATATACACGCCGACGGTAAGTGAGCCGCCGCCAACAACCGTGCCGTGCTTGAGGCGTTTATGCGCGTTGAAGGACATGGGGTAGTTGAGAATGACGGATTTTTTGCCGGCTTTTTCCGCGGCTTCCCAGAAGGATTCCGCCTGAACGTAATCCCAGTTGAAGGCGTTGTGGGCGTTGGCCCCTTCCGGGGTGGTGCCCGGAATGTGGCGGAAGAAGTCAGTGACATTATTGGTGCCCGGCCAGGCGCCGGTCGCCATGGAAGTCCAGTTCGGCGGGGTTATGGTGGGGAAAGGAACCAGGCAGTTTTCCGCCACCGTGCCATTTTCAAAGATCTTTTTAAAATTAGGGCAAAGGCCTTCTTCAATATGCCTGCGCACCAGGTTGGTCAACGCGCAGTCAAACCCTAGCAGAGCTATCTTTTTCGCTGTTTTCATGGCATGCCTCCTTAATAAATTAACTACTTTTTTAATCTTGTGATAAAAATATCTAGCTCTGTTAATATTGTCAATCTCTCCACTGGCGCGCCGGAACGAGCCGGAGCTCCGGACTCGCCGCGCGCCCGCATCCGGAATTTTATATCAATGATCTCTGGAAGTTGAATGAAATAATATCGGCAGGCGGGCAACGCGGACGTTCCGGCGGAAAAAAAAAGAGGCCGCCCGGTTCGCCCGGGCGGCCTCAGATCTATATGCGTTTTTTTAGAGCAGGTTCGCCTGAATAAAGGCCTGGATGTTTTCCGCAAAGCTCTGGTGGGAAAAACGGCCGGCCTGCTTGAGCAGGTCGTCCGTTTTAAAGTTCATTTCTTCAAATTCTTTTATCGCCGTGCCCAGCGAGTCAGCCGTCTGTTCCTGAAACAGGTGGCCCGTTACTCCGTCAATCACCGTTTCAGCCGCGCCGCCGTTGCGGTAGGCGATAACCGGCGCGCCGGAGGCCATGGCCTCAACCGGCACTATGCCGAAATCTTCTATGCCGGGGAAAAGCAAGGCGCGGCAACGCGACAGGTGGTCGCGCACCACGGGAAATTCCTGCCTGCCGAGAAAACTTACGTTTCTGGGCGCGCCTCTGGACAGGGCGTCAAGGTCAGGCCCGCCGCCTATCACCACAAGGCGTTTTCCGGCCTTCCGGCAGGCCTCGATGGCGATGTCGGCGCGTTTATAGGGAACCAGCTCGCCAAGAAGAAGATAAAAATCTTCCCGCTCGGTTCCGACCTGGAAATCGTCCAGGTCAACCGGCGGGTACACCACTTCCGCTTCGCGCCGATAATATTTTTTTATCCGCTTTGCGACAAACTGCGAATTGCAGGCAAAGGAATCAACCCTGGCGGCCGTGGTTACATCCCACATGCGCAGGTAATGAAAAAGCGGGGCGGACAAGAACCTCTTCACGCAGCCGCATTGCTCCATATAGTCATGGCTCATGTCCCAGATATAGCGCATGGGCGTGTTGCAGTAACAGAGGTGGGTGGCGCCGGGGTCTACGATGACCCCTTTGGAGGGGCCGGATTCTATTGAAATGACCAGGTCGTAGCCGCGCAGATCAAGCCGCTCCAGAGCCAACGGCATAAGCGGAAGATAATATGGGTACCATTTCGCGGCCTTGGGCAGCCTGTTTATGAAAGAGGTGAAAACCCGGCGCTGGCGAAAGGAATCCGGCAGGTTTTCCGGAGCGAAAACATGCGTGAAAATATCAGCCTCGGGGTACAGATTGCACAAGGCTTGCAGAACTCGTTCCCCGCCGCGGTAGTTAACAAGCCAATGATGCACAAAAGCTACTTTCATCACAACACTCTTAATAAATTGCAAAGGTCCTATGGAAAAGCCAATTATTCATGAAAACGGCATGCACCTGAGTATCCAGCATACCCCCAAAACGGCTTTATGGCAACAGTGATTACCCGATTACGCAGTTTCGCCCGCTCGCCTTTGCCAGGTAAAGGTTACGGTCGGCCTCAACAACCTGGTCCTGCTGGCCGCATTCGGCGTCGCACTCCCGCAGC
Source organism: Desulfovibrionaceae bacterium (assembly GCA_031552195.1). Lineage (GTDB taxonomy): Bacteria > Desulfobacterota > Desulfovibrionia > Desulfovibrionales > Desulfovibrionaceae > JAVBMP01. The sequence goes on along the minus strand of JAVBMT010000020.1, from coordinate 11,414 downwards.
CCTATGCTGATAGTAACGGGAATTTCCCGCTCATCGGCGGAATACGGGGTGACTTCGCAGACCAAGCGAATGCGCTCGGCCAGGCTGCGCGCTTCCACAATGGGCGTGTCGGGCATGAGGACGATGAATTCTTCCCCGCCCCAGCGGAAAACCCTGTCCGTAGCCCGTATACAGTTGACGAAAAGGCCGGCCAGATGCCTGAGCACCTGATCTCCCACATTGTGGCCGTAAGTGTCGTTGACGTTTTTAAAGTGGTCAAGGTCGATCAGGGCAAGCGAAAACGGCTGGTTGTCACGCATGGACCGGGCGCATATCCAGGAAAAATAGTTCTGAAAGTCACGGCGGTTGCCCAGGCCGGTCAGGTGATCGCTCAAAGCCTCGCGTTCTAGAAGCAGCAAGGCCCTGGAAAGGGCGTTGAAGGTCGAGGTGCGAACGTATTCGGCGCTCAGGGAAAAAACGAACGCTCCGAGCATGCTGAAAAGAAAGCGCATCTTAACTGCGGAAGACAAAGGTTCAGCCAGGAAAACGCTTAACGGCGTAAGCAGAAGCAAGATCAGAAAGGCGTAGAAGATGCAAAAGCCTATGGTTCCGTGCCGTAAGCCCATACTGATCATGACCATAGGCGGAAAAATAATAAACCAGAAAAGGCTGCTGCCGGAAGATGCCCCTCCGCACAGCAGCAAAAAAATGCCCAGGCACATCAAGGAAGCGTTCAGTAGCCAAAGAGGGCCGAAAACCACCTTCGCGTCGCACCGCAACCATACCCAGTTAGCCGGACAGATGGCGGCCAGGATGACCAGCGCCGGAATAAGCCGGTAATTGCCTTCATAAAGATCAAGAACAATAGCGCAGAGCAACAGGGTGAACATGACGCTGCTCAAAATATACGCGCTCAAGCGGCGAAAACTGTTCTCGTCGGGATAACCGTCCAGCGAACGGCCTGTTGCCCAGACAACCAACGGGCGAAGCCGCCGTTTATAGCGCGCGCCTGAAAACAGGCTATTCCGGACGCTTCTGGCGGAAGGCTTTCCCATGCACGGATACTCGGCTTTACCCTAAGATTTTTGTGAAAAGTCAACGCCCCCGTAAAACGAAACGAACTGAACGCACACGAAGCGCATAATCAGCATATCCTGTTCCGTATACCCAATATACGTTAAAAAGCATAACTACGCAAGAGCATTGGTAAAAAAAATTAACGGGCAAGGTGGGAACCCCCTGAAAAACCGTTCCCGCCCGCCTTCTCCGCCTGCTCATACTGCCAGCGGCAAAGGCCGTTAAAAATATTTTTTTTCATCCACTTGCGGTCTCCGCAAAACGCATTCACTTCAGATAGGATCTCGGAGCGCCGCGTACCGGAAGCCGAAGGGCAAGGATTGTTCCAGACCGGCAGCCCCCACTGCTTCACCGCCTTGGCGATCAGGGCCTTTTCCACCATGAGCAAAGGCCGTATCACCATGAGCCGCCCTTCGAAAAACGGCTCTTTGGCCGACATGCCGGCAACGCGCCCGGTTTGGCAAAGATTCAGGAAAAAAGTGCTTACCAGGTCGTCCGCGTTATGCCCGAAGGCCAGATGGGTCAGCCCGTATTGCCGGCACAACTCGAAAAGGCGCGTTCTGCGCAACATGGCGCAGAGAAAACAGGCCGATTTTTTCCGGTTCTGGTCGGAATGCGCGCGCAAGCCGTGGTCGGTAAGCTCCACATGCCCCGCCACCTTGTTATCCTTCAGCCATTCCGCCAAAGGTGCGTGGCTGTCCGGCGCGAAGCCCGGGTTCAGGTGCAGGGCCATGAAATCAAAGCGGAAGGGCACTATTCTTTGGCGCAATTGCAGAACTTTCAGCAAAACCCAGCTATCCATCCCGCCGGACACGGCCACGCCGACCCTGGCGCCGGGCCAAAGCATTTCCGCGCCCTGCATCACCCGGCCCGCGCTTTTCACGCAGACTTCCTGCGCATACGTATACTTGCGGCTCATATATTCCCTGCATCACCCCGAAGAGAAATAAATAAAAACGGAGCGCCGCCGTAAACGGGGAGCGCTCCGCGAAAACACCAACGAGGCGTATAATAATTACACGCAACCGGTCGGCTTGGGCAGGCCGGCCATTTTGCAGGCGCCTTTACCCGGGCCGGAAGGGAAAAGTTCGTAAACTTCTTTCAGTTTGAAGCCGGTGTTCTTGGAAAGAATGCGCACCATCGGGGCGATGCCGTTCTTTTTGTAATAGTCCTGAAGGAAGTCAAGAATCTGCTTGTGCTCCGGAGTGATTTCGGCGATGCCTTCGGAGTCTTTCACATAGTCCATCCATTCTTCGCACCAATCATCAAAACGAAGCAGAAAACCGTCTTCATCCACTTCAAAATTTTTGCCTTTGTAGGAAACTTCAGCCATTTGCGTCCTCCTTGGACTTGGTCTTTAAAGAAACAAACCGAGATTTGCACCTGAGCTTGTCAGCCTTAATTGCGCCCATTTAATCGGGCTAAAACTATTATCAAGGGGCAAACGCCCGCACACTAGTTGAGGAACTTCAAGAAAGAGCTATAAAGAAACTTACGCTAAAAGGCAACTCTTTTGTTATAGATTGTCACAAACCCTGGAAAAATTCAAGCCTGCCGGGCGTTTTTTTCAGGCCCGGAACTTGCCGCGCCCGCCTCCATAAAAAGCCTGATGCAGCAGGAAAAGCCCAAGCGCGATCATGGGCAGGCAAAGCAACATGCCCATGGTCAGAAAATTCCCGGCCAGATATCCGATGTGCCCGTCCGGCTCGCGCGCGAACTCCACCGCAAAACGGAAGACGCCGTAGCCAAGGGCGAACAGCCCGCTCACCGCCTTGGCCGGGCGCGGGCGGGAAGAAAAAATCCACAGGACCGCGAAAAGGGCCAGCCCCTCGAGCGCGGCTTCATACAGCTGCGACGGGTGGCGCGGCAAAGGCCCGGCCCCGGGAAAGACCATGCCCCAGGGCAGGTCGGTAACCCGCCCCCAGAGTTCCCCGTTTATGAAGTTGCCCAGCCGGCCGAAAAAAAGGCCGGGGGGAACCAGAGGGGCCATGAAGTCCATTGTGGAGAAAAAACCGCTTCCGTAATGCCTGCCCGCCAGCCACTGAAACAGGACGACGCCCAGCAGGCCGCCATGAAAGGACATGCCGCCCTGCCAGATGGAAAAAATCTCCAGCGGATGATTCAGATAATAAAGCGGGTTGTAAAAAAGCACATAGCCCAGCCTGGCCCCCAAGATAACGCCCAAAAATCCCCAAATGAGCACGTCTTCGCATTCCTTTACGCCGAACGGGCCGCCAAGCTCCCGCCGCCGCGACGCGCGGGCGCGCCCGAGAAACCAGGCCGAAAGAAAACCCAGCATATATGTGAGGCCGTACCAGCGTACGGCCAGCGGCCCGATTGAAAAGGCCACAGGGTCGAATTGAGGGTAAGCGAGCATGAAAAATCCGTTTTATTTTTTAACCTGCCGGCCGGGCTGGCCCTGCCGCGAAGGGCCTCGCGCCCCGGAAGCGGTTTTCCCCGCCGGCCTGGCCTTGTTTTTTTCCTGTTGCTGGCGGCGTTCCTTGGCCAGCATTTCTTCTTTCACCCTGGCCTGGGCGAAAACCTTGGCGCGTATCTTGTCAAAACGCAGCAGCGTGGTCAGGGCGGAAATGGCCAAGGCCAGGAAGCTTATAAACAGAATGGCTATTTTCTGCGTCCGCCAGCCGTCTTTGGCTATAAGCCCGGCGGCCCATCCGGCCTGGCTGCTTTCCCCGTAGTAAAGGGCCAGCGGCACCACGGCTATGACCAGTATGATGCCCACTATCTCCATCCACAGAAAGGATTTGGCTATAACCAGGGTAAAAAGCGTTCCGTCGCGCACCATGCAAAGAAACTTCAGCTTCGACTCCATTTTGTCCAGCCTGCTCTTTTCCGCATCCAGAATAACCTGGGCCTTTTTGAAATTTTCCGAAAGATGCAGGTTGACGTTCAGCCCCCAGTTGAGATTGCCCGCGCAGATATTAAAATTCTTGTTAAAATCCTGCATTATCTTCGGGAAAGGGAACCATGCGGCCTCGTCTTTGATGGCCTTCAGCCGGTCAGCGTAAGACTGGAGCCGGGCTTTGAACATTTTGCCGTCGTTCGTCACGCAGACCAGCAGTTCTTTTTGCAGCTGGGCGCTGCCGGTGATCAGGGCCTGAAAGGCCACGAAATTGCTTACCCCGACCATGCTGAGCAGGCGCGAAATGGTTTCTTTGGCTTTGCGGTAAAAAACATGTTCCGCCGTGAACCAGGTGTCAAGCTCATCTTCAAGGGTGCGCAGGTCTTCGGCGGCGGCTTCCGCCTTTCCGGCCGCGCTTTGCCACGGCCCGTACAGGCCGGAGAGTATCTGCATCTGCCCGCGTTCCAGTTCCGGGTCGAGCAGGGCCTTGTTGAACATGTGGGGATCTTTATATACGAGCCGCAGCAAGGTGGGCATTTCCTTTTCCGCGAAACCGCTCTTGATGCGGCAAACCAGGGCCCGGTACTGCAATTCCAGCCATTTGGAGTGCTGGGAGGCCAGCTGCGAATATTGCATTCCGGCCAGGTTGTAATTCGACTGAACTTCCAGCAGCCTGGCCTGAAGAAACTGGTGCCAGCTCTGGATCATGCCGGAGGGGCTCAGAACTTCAGCCTCTTTCCAGTAATCCATGGCTTTTTGATATTCACCCAGCTCAAGGGCCGCGAAGCCCAGCAGGGAAAACACCTTGAAATCCCTGTTGTGCCGCTGGGCATAGGCCAGCAGCTCTTTGTACAGGGCCGGCATATCGGCATTCGGCAGGCGCTTGAGCGCGCCCCAGGCCATGCTGTCGTCTTCCGGCGCCAGTTCGCTGGCCGCACGGGGAAATTCCTTGGTTCTGATACGCCACATATAATTTATGGAGCGGTACTGGGCTGAACTCATCAAGTCAAAAATCGCCCGGCACATAATGCCCGCCGGGGTGGATTCCTCAAGCAGGCCCGGCAGTTTGTCAAGGTTTTCCGTAAGGGTTCTGTCAATCGCGAACACCCCGTTGCGCATGGTGGTGAAGTCAAACGCGGCTATCTGGTTCCAGACCAGGGGGTCGCGCGCGGCCAGGTGGCGCGTGGGGCAGGCGTGGGTCGGGTGGCTGCGCTGGCCGCAGTAGAAGCAGTGTTCCAGCTTGCCCAGCATGAGCTTGCCGGGAGCCAGCAGGGGCAGCGAGCCGCCGGACAGTTTGGAATCGCCGCTGGAGTAGGTGACGTTGCACCAGGTGTCCGGCGTGTCGTCGCCCATGCCGAAACGCACGGCGTGCATGGAAAAATCTCGCCCGAGCAACGTGGCATTGCGCATGCACATATGCGGATAATCCGGCATGAGCTGTTCCCAGTCCAGCCCGATTTTCTGCGGCAGGTCGTTGTTGAAATTCAAGCCTTTCCGGTCAACTATCACCACGCTGCACGGCCAGTAAGCCTCTTGGTCGTCCGACTTCTTCTGCACCAGAGAAAGGAAATCGCGGCAGAACATTTTGAACTGGCGCAGGGTGTCCAACGGAAACTGCAAAAAGGTTTCATGCAGGGTATAGCGAAATTTGTTCCGTTGCAGTATAGGTTCAACTGCGGCGAAAAAAGCCCGCCAGCCGGATTGAAAGGCTTTGTCCAACTGGTTGCCAAGCGGGTGGATTATGGCGTACCAGCCGAGCGAGGGCTCATAAGGCAGGCGCGGGTCGGCCTGCAGGCACTGCCAGTTGCCTGGCAGTCCGGCGGGCTTGTCCTGCTTTTGCAGGCTCAGCCCGGGAATCGCGAGCGCATTGGCGTAAATGCTTTTATGCACCCATATGCTGAAATTCAGAGGCGGGGCGACCCCCATGCTCCAGAACTCGTCTTCCACATCCACAAGCAGTTCGTTGCGGCTTGAATAGATTAGGCTGCCCGGAAAAAGCGCCAGGGTGACGAACATCGGGTTGAACTTCGACCATGCGTAAAGCCGCGCCAGGGCGGAAAACACGTCGGAGGAGAAGAAGAACCACAAGGCCTGGCCCTTGTCGTCCAGCACCTGAACTCCGCCGCAATCCTCAAGGCTTTTGCTCAGCACGGAATTCAGGTTGCCGTTCCAGGCCAGCCAGAGGGCATAGCCCTTGGCCTGCATCAAATGGTCTTCGCCCAGCGGATTTTTGGCTTTAAGAACGTTTAGCTCAATCATGCAATTTTATCCTGACACTCAAAGGAGCAGCATTCATGGACATCAATCAAACCCTGGCCGATTTGAAAAAAGAACCCGGCTTCACGGAAAACGTCGGCATGGTCATGGTGCACAACGGCGTGGTGCGCGCATGGTCGCGCGACGGGCACAAGACCGTAAAATCCGTAAAGGTTGAACCGGACAGGCAAAAACTTGACGCCATTTGCCGGGAATTTGAAAAACAGCCCGGTATTTTTCGCATCTTGGCCCAGGCGAACAGCGGCGAACTGCTGCCGGGCGACGACCTCTTGTTCCTGGTGGTGGCTGGCGACGTGCGTGAAAACGTTACCGCCACTTTCAGCGCCTTGCTCAATAAAGTCAAGGCGGAAGCGGTGTTCAAGGAAGAGCGCTTTTAAACCAGCCCTTGCCGCATAGCGCGCGGAAGCTTCCCGCGCGCCTTCGATACATCCTTGCAAAATGCGTTCCGCCCACGCGCGCCAGGAAAAATCACCCTTCCGCCCGCCGCAGGTATCCGGCTATATCCTGCGCCTCGGCCCTGAGATCCTCCGGGCGCAGGGTGGCGAACGCCCCGTCTTTATACAGCACTTTTCCGGCAACCATGGTCAGGCGGACTTCATGCCCGCTGGCCGCGTAAACAAGGTGCGAAAGCGGGTTATGCACCGGCGCGAGGCTCAGGCTGGTCAAATCGAGGGCTGCCAGGTCGGCCGGAGCGCCGGGGACGAGGCTTCCCGCCCCGTCGTCATGGCGGTGCAGGGCTTTAGCCCCGTGCAGGGTGGCCATATCCAGAACCTGCCCGGCCGGAAGCACGGTGGGGTCAAGCGTATGCGCCTTGTGCAGCAGGGCGCATACGTTCATTTCCGAAAACATGTTCAAGGCATTGTTGCTGGCGGCCCCGTCTGTGCCCAGCCCGATGCTGAGGCCGCGCGCCAGCATGGAGGGAACCGGGGCCACGCCCGAGGCCAGTTTCATGTTGCTTTTGGGGTTGTGCGAAATCTTCACGCCCTTCTCCGCCAGCAAATCCTGCTCTTCCGGCTCAAGGTCGACCCCATGCGCGATGGTTGTGCCGGGGCCGAGAATTCCGGCCCTGCGGCAAAACTCCACCGGCCTGACCCCGTGCAGCCTGAGGCAGTCTTCCGTTTCCTGGCGGCTTTCGGCCAAATGCGTCACCAACGGCAAGCCAAGTTCTTCCGCAAAGTCCCGGCAGCGCTCCAGAAAAGCCTGATTAACGGTATAAACCGCATGCGGCATGACCGCATAACGCAAAAGCGGGTTTCCCGCCAGGGAATCGGCCTGTTTCCGCGCCCGGGCGAAAGCCTCGTCAGCGTTCTTGTAAGCCAGGGAAGGGAAGGCGAACAGGGCCTCGCCGCCCAGAACGCGCAGCCCGGCCTGCCCGGCGGCGCTGAAAACGCCCTCTTCCAGCAGATACATGTCGCAAAATTCCGTGGTGCCGGTGCGTATCATTTCGGCGCAGCCCAAAAGCGCGCCCAGTTCGACCATGCGGGCGGTCAGCCTGGCTTCCGCCGGAAAAATATGGTTATTAAGCCACTCCATGAGAGGCAGGTCGTCGGCGAACCCTCTGAAAACGGTCATGCTGGCGTGGGTGTGGGCGTTGATCAGGCCAGGCATGAGCAGGGCGGGGCCGAGGTCGTGCCTTTCGGCCGGGCTGAAACGCCCGGCGAGCTCCGCCTCCGGCCCGACCGCCTCTATCTTGCCGTTGTCAATGGCCACAGCCCCTTCACGGATTATTTCCCGCCCCTGGTTCTGGGTCACTACCAACTCGGCGCTTATAAGGCTGGCGCACGGCTGCATCACGTCCTCCCTCGAAAAGCTTCTTTCGCCTTGATTAAGCCTCTTACCCTGTCTGCCGTTGCCGTGCAACAAAATAGAACGCGCCGGCGGCATGGCCCGGCGGGCCGGAAGAACACCACTGCTGCAATTGCCTAATATAATTTAATTTATCTTTTAAAGCGTGAAAAAATGACAAAAAAAAGAAAACCCCCTCTGGACGATATGGAAAACTGTTTTATTTTGTACACGTAATTTCACTATTCGCTTTTTCTCACGGCGCAGCCGTTTTACCGCCGCGCGGAATATAAAAAAAAGATTTTCAGGAGGAAGAAATAATGGGCAAAATTATAGGCATTGACTTGGGCACCACCAACTCCTGCGTTTTTGTCATGGAAGGCAAAGACGCGAAATGCATCACCAACCCGGAAGGCGGGCGCACCACCCCGTCTGTCGTGGGTTTTACGGATAAAGACCGTCTGGTGGGCGATATCGCCAAACGCCAGGCCGTGACCAACCCGGAACGTACGGTGTTCGCCATCAAGCGTCTGATGGGCCGCCGTTTCGACGCCCCGGAAGTGACCCGCTGGAAGGAACACAGCCCCTACCGCATAGTGTCGGGAAAAAACGGCGACGCCGCCGTTGAAATTGAAGGCCGCCAGTATTCCCCGGCGGAAGTTTCCGCCATGATCCTGGGCAAGCTGAAGGCCGACGCCGAAGCCTACCTGGGCGAAACCGTAACCGAAGCCGTCATTACCGTGCCGGCCTATTTCAACGACGCGCAGCGCCAGGCCACCAAAGACGCCGGGCGCATCGCCGGGCTTGAAGTCAAACGCATCATCAACGAACCCACCGCCGCTTCGCTGGCCTACGGCTTCGACCGCAAGGCCAACGAAAAAATCGTCGTGTTCGACCTGGGCGGCGGCACCTTTGACGTGTCCATCCTCGAAGTGGGCGACAACATCGTTGAAGTGCGCGCCACCAACGGCGACACCTTCCTGGGCGGCGAAGACTTCGACCAGCGCATAATCAACTGGCTGGTAGAAGAGTTCAAGAAAGAAAACACCGTTGACCTTTCCAAAGACCGCATGGCCCTGCAGCGCCTTAAAGAAGCGGCGGAAAAGGCCAAGAAAGACCTTTCCACCTCTATGGAAGCGGAAATCAACCTGCCCTTCATCACGGCCGACCAGAACGGGCCCAAGCACCTTATGCTCAAGCTTTCGCGCGCCAAGCTGGAATCTCTGGTTGAAGACCTGGTCGCCCGCACCATCGAACCCTGTAAAAAAGCCCTGGCCGACGCCGGAATGAAGGCTTCGGAAATAGACGAAGTGGTGCTGGTGGGCGGCATGACCCGCATGCCCATGGTGCAGAAAAAAGTTTCCGACTTCTTCGGCAAGGAACCGAACCGTTCCGTTAACCCCGACGAAGTGGTGGCCATGGGCGCGGCCATTCAGGGCGGCATTCTGGCCGGCGACGTGAAAGACGTGCTGCTGCTCGACGTAACCCCGCTTTCGCTGGGCATTGAAACCCTGGGCGGCGTCATGACCAGGCTTATCGACCGCAACACCACCATTCCAACCCGCAAAAGCCAGGTGTTCACCACCGCCGCCGACAACCAGCCTTCGGTTTCCATCCACGTGCTGCAAGGCGAACGCCCCATGGCCCCGGACAACATGACCCTCGGCCGCTTCGAACTGACCGGCCTTCCCGCCGCCCCGCGCGGCCTGCCGCAGATAGAAGTCGCCTTTGATATCGACGCCAACGGCATAGTGAACGTTTCAGCCAAAGACCTCGGCACCGGCAAAGAGCAGACCATCCGCATCACTGCCTCTTCCGGCCTGTCGGAATCGGAAATTCAGCGCCTGATCAAGGAAGCCGAATCTCACGCCGACGAAGACAAGCAGAAGCAGGAACTGATCGAGGCGCGCAACCACGCCGACACCCTGATCTACACCACGGAGAAATCCCTGGGCGACCTGGGCGACAAGGTCGATTCCGCCCTGAAATCGGAAATTGAAGCTAAAACAGCGGACCTGAAAAACGTTATGGACGGCTCCGACCTTGATGCCATCAAAAAGGGCATGGAAGAGCTTTCCAAGGCTTCGCACAAGCTGGCTGAACAGCTCTACGCGCAAAAGGCCCAGGAACAGGGCCAGGCTGAAGCCGGTCCTTCCGCCGGGAAGCAGGACGACGTTGTCGACGCCGACTTCACCGAAGTGAAAGATTAAAAGTTTACCCTACGGCATTAGGGCATTTTAACTTTGAAAAAGTTTAAATGCCCTGACGGCCGCGTTAGCGTACGCCCGCAAGCGGGCAGCGCGGCGTGTCTTTAGTGCAAGCCGCTTTGGGCTTGTACATGGTGGATAAAATATAGACTTCTGTATTCAAAGTTAAAATGCTCTAGCGAAACCTCCGGCGGAATATTCCGCCGGGGGTTTCGCTTTTTGGTCGCTTCCCGGAAAGAAGCCCGCGCTTTACGGGAAGCTGTCAAGCCGGGCCGGGCGTTTTTTGCCGTCGCCCTGCCCCGCCCCGCGCTCCAAGCCGGAAAACCCGTGCTATACCTGCACCCGAACCGCTGTTTTCAGGCTGTTCAGACAACTGTAACAATACGGAGGAGAATCATGTGTGACGGAGTAAGCGCGGCCCTGCTGGTGGCCACTACCGTGGCGTCGATCGGCATGCAGCAGGTTCAGGCCCATCAGGCCGCGAAAGAAGCCACCGCCCAGGCCAAATACGCCGCCGAGGCGCAGGATAATGAACAGGCCAGGAATATGGAAGAAGCCCGGCGGGCCTTGCAGCGCGGCGAGCTGGAGGCAGACAGGCAGCGCCGCCAGGCGTCGCGCGCCAACGGCGGCTCCGTTTCCATGCTCGCCGCCAGCGGCTTTGAGCTTGATAGCGGCAGCAACCTCAGCCTGCTTATGGAAAACGCGGAAGAGGCGCAGCATGAAAACGCCATGATCCGCTTCAATGCGGCCAACGAGGCCTGGCAGTACCAGAACCGGGCCGTTGACAACCTGAACGCGCAAGCCAGCGCCCTGGCCCAGGGCCAAAACGCGGCGAACAAGGCCCATTACCAGGCCAACATGGCCTCCATAGGGGCCGGGCTGCAGGGCATCGGGAGCGGCATGAGCCTCTACGGCAAAAAGACGAAAAACGATGACCTGTATGACTACGGTTCCATAATATCCGGCAGCGCGAGCATTTTCCGTTAGGGTCGACGCCATGCGGAACGCGGCTTCGTCCCGGCGGGCGGAAACCCTGCGCGCTTCCGGCGCAAACCGCTCGGGCATGCTGGGCTGTGTCGACATTCAGCCTAGAAGCCATCTCATAATCAAAATATGAAATAAAAATGGCTTCTAACGCCGCCTGAATTTCAGACGGCGCGGCGGCGTAGCCGCCGTGAGCGAGCCAAAAACCACGTTTTTTGGCGAAGCGATCTTCATAATCAAATTGT
>JAVBMT010000035.1:0-30159 GCA_031552195.1 Desulfovibrionaceae bacterium | reverse complement strand
GTTGCGCAGATACAAAAAGCACAGGCCAAATCCCCAGTTGCGCTGCGATTGCGTCAAACCCAGCAAAAGTTCGCCAATCAGCACGTTTTCGTCCGACAGTTTGCGCTCGTAACGATAGCAACATTCGCTGACGCTGAAAGCAACGCAGGCCTAGCGGACAGTCAATTCTTCATCCTTCACGGCTTCTTTGGCCATCTCAGTACGCTGAGACGGCCTTACCACTTTTTTTCGAGAGCCCTCTGTACGACATCGGCACGCAGCTGAGCGTCCGCATACATGCGCTTGAGCTGGGCATTTTTCCTTTCAAGTTCTTTCATCCGCGCCATTAGCGAGGCATCCATTCCGCCAAACTTCGCCCGCCATTTATAAAATGCGGCGTTGCTCATACCGTGCTCACGACAAAGCTCGGTCACGGGAACCCCGTTCTCGGCCTGCTTCAAAATCGCCAGGATCTGGCTGTCGGAAAATCGGGATGTTTTCATGCAAAATCTCCGTGTTCGCTATTCTCGGAAATTCTACTTCAAAACGTTACTTTTTTCTGGGGGGATTACCTAGGTCTTCGTAGTTTAAACAGATGATGGGGGGTCTGCGCTATGGTTTCCCACTGCAGCGTACTGCTTTATAAAAAGTTTGAATCTCAGAACCGTTTTCGCTTCCTTGCCGTGATATGCTGAATTTATAGCCAGGAACTGATTTCCACCAAATTTGATATACCGGTTCAGAAAAAGGCCCTCCACGGAGTTGAAGTTGTACTTGGTTTTTGCCGGGCCGTACTTCAGTGATTTCAAATTCATATACGACATGATCATCAACATCTGTCATTTTTTTCGAAGCAAGATCCACATACATATACCGCCCTGGGCACAGGCCGTTCTCAGTAGAATTATATGCCCAGTATCCATTAATCCAGGAAGCACGATCTTCTGCATTAGCCGATTTAGGCGCACTCGGTATGAAAACAGCCATGCAGATCAGCGCCACTGCCGTAAAATATGAAATAATCCGTGACGCCATGCTATACCTCCAGTTCTGATGATCTCATAGACAAGCGTAGCATATCCAAAAGTTCTAACAGGAAACAACTGTCCCCTTGCTGGTTTTTTCCCTCACCATAATCACATCCAAGCTATACCCACAATGTTCGAAACACAACCGGTAAGTATTACCCCAGTCCATAAAAGAGAATAGAGGTGACGGCCTATCGCCAGCACCGTTGTGCCGCAGAAATAGGAGTGACATGGGCATGATGTTCAAGTCTGCCCCCGGTTCACCTTGGGCATCGGACGATTCAAGAATTCCTCATCAAGCCCCCGAGAATGAGCATTATACGCCCAGGTAACAAATTGGACCAAAAGCCGATTGTTCTCGTCTTTCACCGCATATTTTCTGCTTCCAGCCGCCTGATGCGGTCCTGAGCAATTTTTAACGGGGGAGAGACATACTCTTGCCGCCCGCCTTCAGTGGGAGCTTGCCGTTTTTTAACCAGCTCAAAGGCATTCCGGATATCCGGCGTCAACCTTTCAACGGAGTCAAGGGGAGGTGCGCTGCTTGAAAACTTTGCTACGGCTTGAGTGCGCAATTGAGCGGCATATTGTTCAGAAACGCCTTCAGACAACCAGCCAGCCGTTTCCCATTTCAACTTTCCACCGCACTGGTAGCAATAGTCAAAGGCCTTATCCGGCTTGCCGTTGTGCGTTTTTGCCGCAGAATAGCGCCAGTAGACCCCGGTGTACTTTTGGGAACGAGTTCTTTTTTCCGCCATGTAAAAACCTCCGTGTGTTTACACTAGGTCTTCGGGCGATAGAAAAAAGCAAATCTCGTTCTTAGCTCGATAAAGAAAAAGGACTTATACATTTAAGTATAAGTCCTTGATTTCTCTGGTTGCGGGGGCAGGATTTGAACCTACGACCTTCGGGTTATGAGCCCGACGAGCTACCAAACTGCTCCACCCCGCGACATGTTGACGAAAATGCTGCAAGCCTTCGTCAAGCGGTGAACAACACGTCTATGCTTTTCCGTTTAGAATGTCAAGCGTTATTGATCTTTTTCTTTTTCCCTCAGGCGCAGGCCAAGCTCGCGCAGTTGTTTGGGGCTCACTTCCGCCGGGGCGTCAGTCAGAAGGCAGGTGGCCTTCTGGGTTTTGGGGAAGGCGATAACGTCGCGTATGGAGTTCGAGCCGGTAAGGAGCATGGCCATGCGGTCAAGGCCGAAAGCGATGCCGCCGTGCGGCGGCGCGCCAAGTTCCAGGGCCTGCATAAGAAAGCCGAACTGGGCTTCCGCTTCTTCCGGCTTGAAGCCGAGGGCGGCGAACATGGCGCGCTGGGCGTCGGCGGAATGGTTGCGGATGGAGCCGCCGCCCAGTTCCGTTCCGTTAAGCACCATGTCGTAAGCCCTGGCTTTCACGCTGGCCGGGTCGCTTTGCAGTTTGGGCATGTCTTCCGGGCGGGCCGCCGTGAAGGGGTGGTGGCAGGCCACATCGCGGTTTTCGTCCTTGTCGTATTCAAAGAGCGGGAAGTCCGTCACCCAGAGGAAGTTGTAGTCTCCTTCGTTTACCAGGCCGAGATCTTGCCCGAGGCGCACGCGCAGGTTTCCGAGGGCGGCGTTTACCATGTCCGGGGCTCCGGCCTGGAAGAACACCAGGTCTCCGGCTTGCAGGTCCAGGGCTTTGGCAAGGCCCTGGCGTTCCTGTTCCGACAGGAACTTGGCGATGGGAGACTGCCACTCTTCCGGCCGTATCTTAATCCAGGCCAGGCCTTGAGCGCCGTAAATTTTAACAAATTCCGTGTAGCCGTCTATATCTTTGCGGCTGATGGATTCCCCGCCAGGAACCTTGAAGGCTTTCACCATTTCAGCGCTGGCGAAGAGCTTGAATTCCGACCCGCGCACAATTTCCGTCACGTCGCAAAGCTTCAGGCCGAAGCGGGTGTCAGGCTTGTCCACGCCGTATTCGGCCATGGCTTGCTCATAAGGCATGCGCGGAAAGGGCAGGGCGACATCTTTACGCATGACGTCTTTGAATATGCGGGCGATCAGGCCTTCGGCCATTTCCATGACGAGTTCCTCGTCCGCGAAGGACATTTCCACGTCTATCTGGGTGAATTCCGGCTGGCGGTCGGCGCGCAGGTCTTCGTCGCGGAAGCAGCGGGCGATCTGGAAATAGCGGTCCAGCCCGCTCACCATAAGAAGCTGCTTGAATAACTGCGGCGATTGGGGCAGGGCGTAAAACTCGCCGGGGTTCAGGCGGCTGGGCACCAGAAAGTCTCTGGCCCCCTCGGGCGTGGAACGGGTGAGAAAGGGTGTTTCCACTTCCAGAAAGCCGTTTTCGTCCATGTAGTTGCGCGTGCACTGGGCCAGCTTGTGGCGGGTAATGATGTTGGAGGCCATGCGCGGGCGGCGCAGGTCAAGGTAGCGATATTGCAGGCGCAGGTTCTCTGCGGCGTCAATGCGGTCTTCAACCATGAAGGGCGGAGTTTTGGAGGTGTTCAGAAGCTTCCACTCAAGAACCACCACTTCAATTTCCCCGGTGGGCATGCCTGGGTTGGCCATGCCTTCCGGGCGGCGGCGCACCCTGCCCTTTACGGCAAGGACGTATTCGGAGCGCAGGATATGAGCGCTTTCATGCGCGGAGGGGGCCACTTCCGGGCTGAACACGGTTTGCGTAAGCCCGGCCCGGTCACGCAGGTCTATGAAGATCAGGCCGCCGTGGTCGCGCCGGAACTGAACCCAGCCCATGAGGCAGACTTCCGCCCCGTTGTCGGAGGCGTTGAGTTGGCCGCAGTCATGCGTGCGCCGCCAACCGCCCAGAGGGACTATATATTGCTGGTGCTCCTGCTGGAGGTCTTTTTCGCTGCTGGAAATTTCGTTCATATATTTTTCCTGAGTGATATGAAATTAAAGCGAATCAAGGGCTTTTATGAGTTCTTCCTGCAAAATTTCTTTCTGCTCGCCTGTGCGCATGTCTTTAACCAGAACGCTGCCTTTGGCGAATTCGTCTCCGCCCAGGATCAGGCAATGGCGCGCCCCGCTTTTTCCGGCCTGGCGCAATTGGCTTTTGGCGCTTTTGGCCGCGAAAGACACGTCTCCGCTTTTATTGTCGCGCCGCAAGGCGCAGGCCAGCAACATGGCCTGATCAAGCGCTTTTTCATCCAGAACGGCCAGGAAAAAGTCTTGCCGCCTTTCCTGTGTGGTGTTCATGAGCATGGCCAGCCTTTCCATTCCGCAGGCGAAGCCTATGCCCGGAACGTCCGGCCCGCCGAGCTGCGCCACCAGCCCGTCGTATCGCCCGCCTCCGGCCACGGATGATTGCGCGCCGATGTTGGTGGAGACGACCTCGAAGGTGGTGCGCATGTAATAATCAAGCCCGCGCACCAGGCGGTGGTTAAGGACGAATTTTTGCCCGCCCTGTTCCAGCAGCCCGCGCACCACGTTGAAATGGTCTCTGCAATCCGGGCAGACGTTGTCGTGCATGGTCGGGGCGTTTTCCGTAAGCGACCTGCAGCCGGAGTTTTTGCAATCAAGCACGCGCAAGGGGTTCGTCTGCACCCGGCGGCGGCAGTCTTCGCACCGCAGTTCCTGGTCAAGGCCCTGCAAATACGCGGTCAGCAGTTCGCGGTAAGCCGGGCGGCAGGCTTTGCAGCCGAGGGTGTTCAGGTTGAGCTCCAGCCCGCTCAGGCCAAGGGCGCCCAGAAAATGCATGAGCATGAAGATGACTTCCGCGTCCGCTTGCGGCTCATGGGCGCCCAGGCATTCGCAGTCTATCTGGTGGAACTGGCGCATCCGGCCTTTCTGCGGGCGTTCATAGCGGAACATGGGGCCGTGGCTGAAATATTTGCTGACGCCTTCCTGCAGGCCGTGTTCGATGCAGGCGCGCATCATTCCGGCCGTGGCTTCAGGGCGCAGGGTAAGCGAACGGCCCTTGCGGTCAGGGAAAGTATACATTTCTTTTTGAACGACGTCCGTCTCCGCGCCGATGGAGCGCGCGAAAAGTTCGGTATGCTCGAGAACGGGCACGCGCAGTTCGCGGTATCCGTAGCGGGTGAAGACGTCGCGGGCCGTTTCTTCCATAAGGGAATAAACTTCGCTTTCCGGCGGAAAAAGATCGGCGAACCCTTTAATGGTGGTTATTTTGGACATTTTGAGGCCAGATTTCCGGTTATCGTTGCTGTGAAAAAAAATCTTTTATGCCATACTCGCGGCAATGTCAAAAGCAGCTTTTTCACCGGATTGCCCGGATGGTCGTTTCCGGCTCCGCTCTGCCGGAGTTGTGAAAAACTTCTTTCTCGCTTCGCGGAAAATCTTTTTTGAAAACAGCCCCTAATATAAATTTATTGATTGCCGAAATGAGTCTTGATATCAGTAAATAAATTTTCTTTTGCTTTAATAAAAAAACGTGTAAATAAAAATAAATTAATTTCGGGAAACTTCATAATAAAATATAATCCATGATTTTTCGGCGTTTCCTGCGGGAAAGCTTCACCCTGCCGGTTTTGCGGCTCGATATTCCGTTTCAGACGTGTAGTGTTTTTCTGTAAATCATAATGAGGAATTTGTGATGACTACCAAAATAAAAATTATTACCGGTTTTTTATTTATGGCGCTGCTGTTGGTTGTTCTCGTCGTTGTGGGCTATTCGCGCCTGAATATGGCGGAGGAAGGCTTCGCCGCGTACCGGAAAGACGCGAACACGGCTGTTTACGCCAACGCCGCCGACGCGTTGCTGCGCGAGGCCAAAGACAGAATCAGCACATTTATCGTTTCGCTCGAACCCAAGCTTATGGATGATGCCCGCGCCAACTTGGAACGCAGCGTCGGGCGGGTCAAGCAAGCTATAGAATTTGAGCCGAACTCGCTTAACCGCGACAAGCTTTCCGAACAGATTGTCGCATTGGGCAAAATGAATTCTTTGACGCGGGCGATGCAGGAAAAACTGGTCAACGCCGAAAAAATTGTGACCGGAGAATTGGACAGCGGAGCTCTAGCCATAGGGTCAGCCCTGGATAAAATAGTGCTGGAAGCCACGATTGACGGAAACGCGGACGTGCTCGCGCAAATGACCGCGGCCTACGCGCAATACTCCGCACTTCGCGTGGCCATGCGGGTTTACAGCATCACCTACCTTCCCGAGGATGGACAAAGCGGACGTGAGGCCATTACTGATTTCCAGAACATTCTCAACAAAATCGTTTCGTTGCCGAAAGAGCGGGCCACAGCGGAGGCCGTTGACATGCTCGCCAAAGCCTTCAACGGCTACCTTGACACGGCGAAGCGCATGAGCGCGGAAATCAAGGACGGCCTGGCCGCGCGTACCGAACTTGGCACGCTCTCCGCCGGTTTGATGGACTTTTTTGATGATTACACGGAAGAGGCGCAGAATATCCTGGATAAAATCGGCGCGCAAATGGATAAAGACATTACTGAAGCCAAATATTTCATGGGCGTGTCCGGCGTTATCGGCGTTGTGGTCGGCGTGCTGTTCGCCGCCTGGATCATTGTCGGCGTCGTGCGCGTGCTTACCCGGGTTTCCATCTTCGCCGGCGAAGTGGGCAAGGGCAATTTCAACGCCGCGCTTGACGTGCGTGAAGGCGGAGAAATAGGCGATATGGTCAAGTCCATCAAATCCATTTCTTCCATCCTTAACGATGTGGCCGCTGAATTCGCCCAGATAGAGCAAAAAGTCGAAAACGGATACCTTGACGTCAGGGGCGACGTGGCCAAATTTTCCGGCGGCTTCGCCAACCTGGTCGTCGGCACCAACAACATCATGAAGCGCACGGGAATCATCCTTGACAACATTCCGTCGCCCTTGATCATGTTCAACAGCGACCTGAAGGCCGGTTTCCTGAACAAGGCGGCCAAGGACCTGGCCGGCGGCGACTATCAGGGCAAAACCTGCGCTGAAATGTTCGCGCGGGAAGACTACGGCACCCCTGACTGCGGCATGGCCGCGGCGGCGAAAGACTTGCGCATCCACAGCGGCGAAACCATAGCCCACCCCAAAGGCAAACGCATGGACATCAGCTATACGGATACGCCCATGCTTAACGCCCAGGGCAAGCTGGCCTCCATGCTGGAATTCATAGTCGACCTTACCGCGATCAAAGATACCGAGCGCAAAATCAAAGAAGTGGCTGACCATGCCATGGCCAACGCAGACCGCGTGGCCGCCGCCTCGGAAGAGCTTTCCGCCCAGGTGGAGCAAGTTTCGCGCGGCGCGGAAATGCAGCGTTCACGCGTTGATTCAACCGCCACCGCGATGAGCGAAATGAACTCCACCGTGCTTGAAGTGGCCCGCAGCGCGGGCAGCGCCTCCGAACAGAGCGAAAACACCCGCAGCCGGGCTGAAGGCGGAGCCGAACTGGTCAACCGCGTGGTCAAGGCCATCAACAACGTAAACACCGTGGCGCTCGGTCTGCAAGACAACATGAAAGAACTTGGGCAGCAGGCTGAAGGCATTGGCGGCGTTATGAACGTTATTTCCGACATTGCCGACCAGACCAACCTTCTGGCCCTGAACGCGGCCATTGAAGCGGCCCGCGCCGGCGAAGCCGGGCGCGGCTTCGCCGTAGTGGCCGACGAGGTGCGCAAACTGGCGGAAAAAACCATGAGCGCCACGCAGGAAGTGGGCAACAACATACAGGCGATTCAGAATTCGACCCGCACCAACATTAATGAAGTGACCAGCGCGGTGAAAAACATCAGCGAGGCTACGGACCTTGCCAACGCTTCCGGGCAATCTCTGAATGAGATAGTGAACCTGGCTTCCGCGAACTCCGCCGTGGTTTCTTCAATAGCCGCCGCCGCCGAGGAACAAAGCGCCACGTCAGAGGAAATAAACCGCTCGCTGGAAGAAATCAGCCAGATTGTGGCGGAAACATCCGATGGAATGACCCAGGCCTCGGCCGCCGTGCAGGATCTGGCCCATACGGCTCAACAGCTAAGAGTAATTATGGACAAATTGCGTTCCTGATAATTCCCTTTGCCCTTCTGGGCATTGCGGCAAAGATAACGGCATTGTATATTGCGCCTTGTGAAAGCTGACGGCCTTCACAAGGCGCAATAATTTCATCAAAAGTGAATAGCATGAATAAAGCGGAACAGGCTTGCGCGGCCCGCCCTGGCGGGATTCGTATTTTCACCGTTCCCGTTTCGGCGGGCGGGGAAAGGCTGGATGTTTTCTTGAGCCGGGAACTGAAAGAAGAAGGCCTTTCAAGGGAAAAGATAAAAAAAATTATTCAGGACGGGCGGGTGCTGCTCAATGGAAAACCCTGCCTCAGTCCTAAAACGCCCCTGCCTTTTCCGGCGGGGCGGGAAACTGAAGTTTCAGTATGCCTGCCTGAGGCGCGGAACGCCTTGAGGGCGGAAGATGGCGCGCTTGAGGTGCTGCACAGGGATTCTTCGCTGCTGGTGATCAACAAGCCTTGCGGCCTTACCGTGCACCCTTGCCCGAGTTGTCCGGAAGGAACGCTGGTGCACAGGCTTCTGGCCCATTTTCCGGAACTGGCCGCGCAAGAGGGAGAAAGGCCCGGCATCGTCCACCGCCTGGATAAAGACACCAGCGGGCTTTTGCTGGTGGCCCTGACGGAAAAAACTCGCCTGCGTCTGGCCTCCGATTTCGCCGCGCGCAAGGTGCGCAAGGAATATCTGGCCCTGGCGCACGGCGTTCCCGCTCCGGCCGCCGGCCGCATTGCCGAGCCTATTGACCGCCACCCCACGAACAAAACCAGAATGGCCGTAAGCAAGAACGGGCGCGAAGCGGTTTCCGACTATCGCACCCTCTACGCCGACCCTCTGGGATGTTTCAGCCTGCTGGCCGTGCGCATCCATACCGGCCGCACCCATCAGATAAGGGTGCATCTGGCCCATATCGGGCACCCTATTATCGGAGATTCCGTCTATGGCGGTAAGGGCGAAGGGGGAACGCGCCCGCGCGGATGCGGGGCTGCGCGGCAGATGCTGCACGCCTGGCGCCTGAATTTCAGCCACCCGGACGCGTCCGCTTCCGAAGCCTGGGAAATGTCTTTTTGCCAGCCGCCGCCGGATGATTTCATGCTTGCGGCCCTGGCCTGCTCTTTCAGGCGGGCGCGCGTTATTTTGACCGGTTTGCCTGGGTCGGGCAAATCAGCGGTGCTGGGTGAGCTGCGCAAGCACGGCCTACCGGTTTTCAGTGCGGATGAGGAAGTAAGGCGGCTTTACGAAAGGGGGGCGGAGGGCTGGCAAATGCTGCGCGGCCGCTATGGCGAGCGCTTCGTGCCTGAAGACTCCGGGCCGGTTGACAAAAAGGCCCTGTTCGCGGCCATGTGCGAAAGCGGCAACTTGCGGCGCGAGGTTGAGGCCGCCGTTCACCCCATGGTTATGCGTAAATTGGAGCTTTTTTGGGCGGAACATGAAAACGGCGCGGAACAAGGACCGATGATCGCTGAAATTCCTCTGTTTTTTGAAAGCGCCTCCATAAACTCCAAACCGCCCGGCAATGATAATGCGCGCGAACGGAAAGGACTTCCGGCGAACCCTCCGCTGCTTGTCGCCGGAATAAACTGCCCGCAGCGGATACGAAGAGAGCGCCTGCGCGCGGCGCGCGGCTGGCCTGACGCCATGTTCGACATGATGGAAAGCTGGCAGTGGCCGGAGGAAAAAAAGATGAAGGCCTGCACTTTGCGGCTGGATAACAGCAAAAGCCTGGCGGAGCTTCCCCGGGCTGTGGACGCGTTGCTGAACGAACTTGACGGCTTGCGGATTAAAGAGAAAAACGCCCTGCAAGCGCGTTTGGGCGGGCTTTGGAGCTGCCCCGGCGCCTAGGGCGGATGAAGAATATCGGGAATGGCGACCCGTTTCGGCGGTGCGGAGAATACGCCACAATAAGCGGGCGGCGCGCCTTGCTTTAGTTCAAGCCTCTCTCGGCATGAACGGCCCAGTGGGACCGTTACGGCGCATACTGCTTTCTCGCGCTTTACGGCAGGTTTCTGCCGTAAATGTCGTCAAAGCGCACGATGTCGTCTTCCCCCAGGTATGAACCGGTCTGGATTTCGATAATTTCCAGCGGAATGCGGCCGGGGTTGCTCAGACGGTGCTTTACGCCGAGCGGTATGTAGGTTGACATGTCTTCGCTGAGGGTAAGCTCTTTGCCGTCAATAAAAACGTTTGCGGTGCCGCGCACCACAACCCAGTGTTCGGCGCGGTGATGGTGTTTTTGCAGCGAAAGCGAACTGCCCGGCTTTACAATAATGCGCTTGACCTGAAACTGCCCGGCCAGGACGAGTGTTTCATAAGTTCCCCAGGGGCGGTGCACCAGCAGGTGAGTATCCGTTTCCGCCCGCCCCTGTTTTTTCAGGCGTTCCAAAACCCCCTTCACTTCCTGGCTGCGTTCCCTGTCAAGCACGAGCACCGCGTCAGGCGTTTCGATAACGCACAGGTCTTTCACGCCAAGAACGCTTACAAGGCGGCTGGCCGCATGCACGTAGCAGCCGCTGCTGTCAACCGCCAGCACGTCGCCGACGCAGGCGTTTTCGTTCGCGTCATGCTGGGCGCATTCATAAAAGGCCTGCCAGGAGCCGAGGTCGCTCCAGGACGCGGCGAGCGGCACGACGGAAGCCAGGTCCGTGCGCTCCATAACCGCGTAGTCGATGGAATCGGACGGGCAGGTTTTGAACTCGCCGCCCAGGCGTATAAAGTCGAAATCCTGGCTGTGGCCGCCCCAGGCCGCCGCGCAATGGCTGTAAATTTCAGGAGAGAATTTTTCAAGTTCAGCCAGATAAGCGGAGGCCTGAAAAAGAAACATGCCGCTGTTCCAGGTGTATCCGCCTTCCTGCAACATTTGCACGGCTTTTTCGCGAGTGGGTTTTTCCACAAAACGAGCCACCTTGTAAACGTCTTCAGACTGCTTCAGGCCTTGTTTTATATAGCCGTAGCCGGTTTCCAGCCCGCTGGGCGTCACGCCGAAAGTGACCAGCGCCCCTTCGGCCGCCGCTTTGGCGGCTGTGGCCACGCAGTCGGCGAAGGCCTTGACCGGTTCGATAACGTGATCGGAAGGCAAAACCAGCAAAAGGACGTCTTCGGCTTCCTCTTTGGCCGCAAAGGCCGCTACCGCGATGGCCGGGGCGGTGTTCCTGGCCAGGGGTTCAAGGAGTATGTCGGCCTGCATGCCTTTTTCCTGTAAAATCGCGGCGGCAAGAAAGCGGTGCTCTTCATTGCAGACGATGATGGGCCGCCCGGCGTCAGGCAACGCGGCCACCCGGTCAAGGGTTTTGCCGAAAATTGTTTCACCGCCGATGTCCATAAACTGTTTGGGATATAGCCCACGCGAAAGCGGCCACAGCCGGGTTCCGCTTCCGCCGCACAAAATCACAGGGCGCAACATGCGTCATTACTCCTGAAAAAGATATTAAAAAAGGATAATTATCAATTAAAATAGTTTAAGAGCCGTTTCCGCTGAATTTGTCGATAACGCGCAAGGCTTCGGCGCATTTTTCTTCCATAAGGGCCTGGTCGCCGCGCGATTCAACATTCAGGCGCAGCAAAGGCTCGGTGTTCGAACTGCGCAAGTTGCAGCGCCAGTTGCCGCAGTCTATGGAAAGACCGTCGAGGTAATGCTCGGAGCTGATCTCATTTTTAAAATGATCCCTTACCGCGCGGGTGGCGTCGGCGGCGTCGGCAACCGAGCGGTTTATCTCGCCGCTGCAAGGATAGGCGCGCATTCGGTTTTCCACCAGTTCCCGCAGGGTTTTCCCGCTTGAACTTAAAAGTTCCGCCAGTTTGAGCCATGGCAAAATGCCGCTGTCGCAGCAGTGAAACTGCCTGAAATAATGGTGGGCGCTCATTTCTCCGCCATACAGGGCGTTTTCCAGCCGCAATTTTTCCTTCATGAAGGCGTGGCCGGTTTTATGTTCAACCGGTATCCCGCCGGCCTCGCGCACCATTTCAATTGTGTTCCAGATCAGGCGCGTGTCGTGCAGGATTTTTTCGCCGGGGTGTTCAGCCAGAAGGGTTTTGGCCATCAGCCCGACGATATAGTAGCTTTCAATGAAATTCCCGTCCGCATCGTAAAAGAAGCAACGGTCGAAATCTCCGTCCCAGGCCAGGCCGAAATCAGCCTTGTGCTTGCGCACGGCGTTCGCCGTGTCGGCGCGGCATTCCGGAAGCAGGGGGTTGGGAATTCCGTTCGGGAAAGTTCCGTCAGGTTCGCCGTTGACGAGAATCAGCTCGCCCGGAAGCCGGCGCGCCAAAGCTTCAACAACCGGGCCGGCGCAGCCGTTTCCGGTGTTCGCCGCTATCTTGAACGGCTTGAGTTTTTTCGGATCAATCAGCCCGAGCATGAAATCCAGGTAATCGGCGCGGTAAGATTCTTCGGAAAAACCGCCTCTGGCCGGCTGTTCCGCCCCCCAAAGGCTGGCGGCTCCGTCTTTGCGCAGCTTGATGATTTTATCGCGCAGGGCGAACAGCCCGGAATCTCCGCTTACCGGCCCGGCCCCGGCCCGGACCAGCTTGAGGCCGTTGTAGCCTTGGGGGTTGTGGCTGGCCGTGACCATAATGCCGCCGTCGAACCCTTTGCTCGCCGTGGCGTAATATACTTCTTCCGAACCGCAAACCCCGATGCTTGTGACGTCAGCCCCGCCCTTGCGCAGACCTTCGCTCAGGGCCGCTGCCAAGGAAGGCCCGGAAAGGCGCACATCCATTCCGACCACCACTCTGCCGGTCTGAAACTCGCGGGCGAACACCAGCCCGAGGTCATGGCAAAGGTCTTCGTCCAGGTCTTCCGGAACCCTGCCCCGTATGTCATAGGCCTTGAAGCAAGAAAAATCCATACGCGTACCTTTGCTTTTTGAGAGGGTAGGCCGCCCGTGCGTGGCCCTATTGCGCCTTGGCCGGGCTTTCACCCGTGTGATGCCCGCCGCGCTTCAAGGAAAGGCACAGAGGCGCGCTATCCTGGCAGGAAGAGAAAATTTCTTCCGCGCCAGCGGCAAGGGCGCGCGGCAACACTTCGTCAACATGCTCGACCAGCACTATCTCCAAGCCGTTCAAAATTTCACGCGGAACGTCCTTCAGGTCTTTCTCATTGTCTTTAGGCACCAGAACCGTGGTGATTCCGGCCCGGTGGGCGGCCAGCAATTTCTCCCGCAGCCCGCCGATGGGAAGAACGCGGCCGCGCAGGGTTATTTCGCCGGTCATGGCGATGTCGTTGCGCACCGGAATGCCGAGCATGGCGGAAACCAGCGAGGTGGCCAGGGTTATGCCGGCGGAAGGGCCGTCTTTCGGGGTTGCCCCCTCCGGCACATGGACGTGAATGTCTATTTCCTGGCTGAAGTTGGGTTTAAGACCCAAAATTCCGGAGCGGGAGCGCACGTAGGATAAAGCGGCCTGGGCCGATTCCGTCATTACCTCGCCAAGCTTGCCGGTAATGCTCACCTTGCCTGTTCCCGGCATCAGGGCGGTCTCAACCAGCAGGATTTCTCCACCCATATCGGTATAGGCCAGGCCGGTGCAAACGCCTATTTGCGGGCCGAGTTCCTTTTCTCCATGCCGGTATTTCTTGACGCCGAGGAACTGCCCGAGGGTCTGGTTGCTGACCGCGACCTGCATTTCCCTGTCGTTTTTCTCCACTATGCGCATGGCCGCCTTGCGGCAGACCTTGGCGATTGCCCGCTCAAGGCTTCGCACTCCGGCTTCTCTCGTATAAGAGCGGATGATTTCCAGCAGGGCGTTTTCCGAAAGGCGCAGATTTTCCGGTTTCAGGCCGTTGGCCTCCAGCTGTTTGGGAAGCAGAAAATCACGCGCGATATGGCGTTTTTCCGTTTCAAGATAGCCGGAGAGCTGGATTATTTCCATGCGGTCCTGCAAAGGAAGCGGAATGCTGTGCAGGCTGTTGGCCGTGGTGATGAAAAACACCTGCGAAAGATCGTAATCAAGGTCAAGATAATGATCGCCGAAGCTGCAATTCTGCTCAGGGTCCAAGGCCTCCAGCAACGCCGCCGAAGGGTCTCCCCTGAAGTCCGCCGTCATTTTGTCTATTTCGTCCAGGCAGAACAACGGGTTATTATATTTGACCTTTTTAAGGGATTGGATGATTTTTCCCGGCAAGGCTCCAACGTATGTGCGGCGGTGCCCGCGTATTTCCGCCTCGTCGCGCACCCCGCCGAGCGAAAGGCGCACAAACTCGCGCCCGGTGGCCGAGGCCACGGATTTGGCCAAAGAGGTCTTGCCCACGCCAGGGGGACCGACCAGGCAAAGAATCGGCCCTTTCAGCTTGTTCGAGAGTTTTTGCACGGCCAGGTATTCCAGAATGCGCTCTTTGGGTTTTTCCAGGCCGAAGTGGTCTTTATCCAGAACGGAGCGGGCGTGCTCGATGTCAATGTCCGTTTCTTTGAGAACGTTCCAGGGCAGGTCCAGTATCCAGTCCACATAGTTTCGGATAACCGTGTACTCCGCCGAGGAAGGAGACATTTGGCGCAATTTTTTGATTTCGCGCAGGCCTTTTTCTCTGGCTTCGGCGCTGAGAGGCTTTTCCTGAAGCCTTTTCTCCAGTTCCGCCAGTTCGGCCTGCGGGTCTTCGTCGCGGCCCATTTCCTTGTTAATGGCCTTGATCTGCTCGCTAAGGTAATATTCGCGCTGGTTGCGTTCCATCTGCACCTTGACGCGGTTGCGGATGTTTTTATCGGAAGAAGAAGCGGCCAGCTCGCTTTGCATGAACTCCAGCACTTTTTCGATGCGCCGCATGGGCTTGGCTATTTCCAGAATTTCCTGCTTGCGGGCGTAATCAAAGCGGGAGTGCGAAGCGGCCACGTCGGCCATTTGCCCGGGTGTGGTCAGCGCGCTTATGCCCTGGATGATCTCCGGGGTAAGGCGCTTGTTCAGCTTGCCGTACTCGTCAAGCGTTTCCGCCAGGGCGCGCATGTAAATCTCGCCTTCCGGGTCGCTTTTATCCGGTTCTCCGTAGGGTGTGGCCAAGGCCATCTGAATCGGCCCCGCGGGGAGACCCTCAACCTGGTGCTCCTTGTTGTACAGTTCTTCGCAGGCGGCGCGGTGAAGGCCCTCGAACAGCACCTTCACAGTGCCGTCCGGCAGGCGGAGCAATTGCAAGATGCGGCTGACCGTGCCTATTTTGTAAAGTTCTTCAAGACTGGGTTTTTCCTGCTCCGGGTCTTTTTGCAGAACCAGGAAAATTTTCCGGTCATATTCCGCTATGGCCGTTTCAATGGCGCGTATGGAAAGATCGCGCCCGACAAAAAGCGAACTCACAGCCCCGGGGAACACCACAACCTCCCGCAGGGGCATAAAAGGCAAACGCCTCGGCCCGGGCGGGGGGGAAACCACGGAAATGCTTATACGCGGGCCGGAGCCGTTATTTTCATTATTTTCAGCCAATTGAAAACTCCATATGAAGCTGTGGACAAAACGTGCCGCGGCCAAATGCCGTAGACGCCGCGCACAGGGCGGCGTTTAGATTTACCTTGCGAAAATACGCTTCTTCCGCGTAAAAATCCAGCGCTTGAAGCGTTTCATTCTTCGCGTTTTTCAGCTTCCGCCGCCCCGGCTGAGGCCGCGCCATCTTCCCGCCGCTTGTTTTCTTCAGCAAGCTGGGCGGCATAATTCGGCGTGATCGGGCAAGCGGCCTGAATCGGGAAGAACACCGACAGCAAAACGCCCAGAGTAAGCAAGGCAAGAACCACGCCGAGGCTGAGCAAGGGCGAAATATGCCAGCCGGGGTAAACTGTGAGGAGCATTTTCGCGCCGATGAAGAGCAGAATGATGATAACGGCCTTTTCCAGGTGGCAAAGGTAGCGTTTGGCCGCAGCCAGCAGGAAGTAGAGCGAACGCAGGCCGAGAATGGCGAAAATGTTGCTGGTGTAAACCAGAAACGGTTTTTGCGTGATGGCGATGATGGCCGGAACGCTGTCAAAGGCGAACATTACGTCGGCGAATTCGATGCAGATCAGGCAAAGAAAAAGAGGGGTGGCGCAAAGCACTCCGTTCTGGCGCGTGAAAAAGTTATGGCCGTCAAGCTGGTTGTGCACCGGGAAAAAGCGGCGCGTAAGCTTTATCGACCAGTGGCCGCCGTAATCGGTCATGTCTTCTTCATGCCCGTGGCGCATGTTCGACCACATTTTATAGGCCGTCCAGAGAATGAACAGGCCGAATACGGTCAGGGCATATTCCTTGCCGTATTCGATAATGGTGGTTCCCAAAGCCACGAAAATAAGGCGCAGCACCAGCGCGCCAACAATGCCGTAATAAAGCACCCGGTGCTGGAATTTGTCTTTAATGCTGAAAGAGGCGAAAATCGCCATTATGACGAACAGGTTATCCACGGAAAGCGATTTTTCCAGCAAGTAACCAGCCATGAACAGGAAAAAGTCGTCGCTTCCGTGCGTCGCCCCGACGTAACCCCCGAAGGCGCAGGCCAGGGCTATCCAGAAGGCTGACCAGGCCGCCGCGCTTTTAACGGAAATAACTTCGTCCGCTTTGTGCGCGAACAGGTCAACAAGCAGGCATACAATCACCAGCGCGGAAAAAATAAGCACGCTGGTCCATGAATAATCACCGATCATCTGAATTCCCTCTTCCGGGCAGCCGGATTATCAATATTACGCCTACGCGGCCCGGACGCGTTTGCATATTAAATTAAAGACGCGAAAGTGGATATTTTCAAGTTCTGAAAGCCGCGCTTCACCAAAATTCGCGCGAACGGCACAGCGTTTTACGATAGCTTTATTTCAATAGCCCTGTCCAGCCTTTTCAAACTTTCCTCGCGCCCCAGCGCCGCCATAACCATGGCCAGGTCTGGGCCGCCCATAAAGCCCAGCAGGGCTACGCGCAAGGCCGGACCAACGGCCTTGAACTTCAGCCCGTTTTTTTCCACATAGCCGTTAACGGCTTCGTGCGCCGCC
Source organism: Desulfovibrionaceae bacterium (assembly GCA_031552195.1). GTDB lineage: Bacteria > Desulfobacterota > Desulfovibrionia > Desulfovibrionales > Desulfovibrionaceae > JAVBMP01. Next base: position 13,282 of record JAVBMT010000035.1, on the reverse strand, counting down.
GCTTCCGTAAATTCAGGCAAAGCGGCGAGGGCCTCGCGCAGGTTGCGCACGTGCCCGCGGCCTTCGTCCGTCAGGCCTTTTTGCACGGCGGCCGCGTCATAAGGCAGGTCTGCCGCGTTTGCGTCAAGGCAGCGCAGCTGTTCGGCCAGGTCAACCAGCGTGGAGGCGCGGTTCTGGAACAGCGGGGCCAGAACCTCCAGCCTTTCCTTTCCCGCGCGCAGCCCGGCGGTTTCCGCGAAGGGCTTCAGCCTTTCGGCCAGTTCCGCCGCGGGCAATTTATGCAAATATTGAGCGTTCACCCAAAGCAGCTTTTCCGGGTCGAACCCGGCCGCGGCGTTATTCAGGCTGGTTCCGTCAAACAGCTCCACCAGCTCTTCGCGGGAGAACAGTTCCTGATCGCCGTGCGACCAGCCCAGGCGCACCAGGTAGTTCACCAGGGCCTCGGGCAGCAGCCCGTCTTTCTCGTATTCGATTGTGGCCTTGGCCCCGTGCCGTTTGGAAAGTTTTTGCCTGTCCGGCCCGAGGATCATCGGCACGTGCCCGAACACCGGCACGGGCAGCCCGAGGGCTTCGTAAAGCAATATCTGCTTGGGGGTGTTATTCACATGGTCGTCTCCGCGCACGACGTGCGTCACGCCCATGGTGGCGTCGTCAACCACCACGGCCAGATTGTAAGTGGGCATTCCGTCGCTCCGGCGCAGCACCATGTCGTCAAGTTCTGCCACGTCAAAAGAAATAGGGCCTTTCACCATGTCGTTGAAGTTAACCCGCCCGGCCAGCGGAGCTTTAAGGCGCACCACCCGGCCGGGGCCTTGGCCGAGCCCGCGCTCGCGGCATTCGCCGTTATAGCGCGGCTTTTCGCCTTTTTGCCGGGCTTCCTCGCGCATGGCTTCAACTTTTTCCGCCGGGCATTCGCACCAGTAGGCGTGCCCGGAAGCCAGCAACCGGTCTATAAATTCATTGTATATGGCCGTGCGCCTGGTCTGATAGGCAGGCTCTCCGTCCCAGTCCAGCCCTAGCCAGCGCATTGAGGCCAGAATGGAATCAGTATATTCCTGGCGTGAGCGTTCCGTGTCCGTATCTTCAATGCGCAACAGGAATTCACCGCCGAAATGGCGGGCCAGAAGCCACGAAAATATGGCGGTGCGGGCCCCGCCGATATGCAGGTGCCCGGTGGGGCTCGGGGCGAAACGCGTGACTACTTTTGACATGTGCAACTCCGTAAAAGAGCGTTTAAGGCCGAAGGGCTGCGGCCGCGCACAGGCGGCGGCGCGTTTTCGGCGGCAACGGCCGTTCCGGGAAAAACGGCCGTCTAATTTATCACGTTTTAAAAGCATTGTTGCCGGTTGCCCGGAAACAATGCGGGGCATGCCGGACTCCAGGCCAGGCCGTTTCCCGCCCGGAGAAAATTTCAGGCGGCCCGGGCCTGCCTTTCGCGGCGCACGTTGCGCTTTTCATACAGGGCGAAACGCGTCCAGTCGCGGCGCAGGAATATATACATGATTACCGTGGTCTGGAAAATCTGGGAAAGCAGCATGGCGAAAAAAATGCCGGAAGCGCTCTGCCAGGCGATATGCCCGAGATACCAGGCCAGGGGCAGGCGCACGGCCCAGGTGGCGGTTCCGTAAACGACCATGGGGTAAATCGTGGCCCCGGCCCCGGTCATTATGCCGCTCAAAATCATGCTGGCCACTGTGAACGGAGTGGAGAACAGGTTGAAGCGCATATAGTTTACGGCAGCCTCCCTGGCGTGCTGGTCCGAGGTAAGCCACTGGGCCAGGTCAGGCACAAAAGGCCACAGGCAAACGGCCACAAGCGACATAAGGCCAGCGCCCAACACTATTATCCATAAGGCGACGCGCTTGGCCTCGGCTTTATTTCCCGCGCCCAGGCAGTTGCCGACCAGAATGGTGCCGGTAAGGCTGAAGGCCACCCCGGGCAGAAACAGCATAGATTCCATGCGCATTCCGGCGCTCATTCCGGCCAGAGTGGTCACGCTGCCCACCGGAAGGGCCGCCGTGATAGCGAAAAGAACCAGGTAACCCAGTTGCCACAAGGTTTGCATCGCGCCTGAAGGAATAGCCACCTTGACGAGGTAGGCGGCGGCCCGGCGCTGCCAGCGCAAAGGCGCGAAGGCGGCGCGGACCAGGTAGCCTTTGCGGTGCAGCATGTAAACGTTGAAAAGCGCCCCGGCAATGGATGAAGAAAGAGTGGCCAGGGCGATGCCAGTGGCGCCGAGGTACGGCAACCCGAACATTCCGAGGCCAAGGCCGAAATCCAGCACGGCGTTGACGGCGCAGACCACGACGGAGGTGGCCAGGGGAATGTTCACCTGCTTGTGCGCGCGGAAGATCGCGCTGCAAAAGGTGGTCATGTATTCGCTGGGAACAACGAAAAGGTAAATGACGAAAATATTCAGGGTAAGCGGGAAGATGTTTTCCGGAACCTGCAGGGCGCTAAGGAAGGCGTGGCGGAAAAGGTAGCTGACAAGGACGATAAGCAGGCATGATGCTCCGCCCAGGCTGAAGATAAGGCCCACGTAACGCTTGGCCCGTAACGGCAGCCCGGCCCCTATCGCCTGGCTGATGGCGGTGACGGACGCCCCGGCGATGGTCGTTCCCACTATAAGCACAAAGAAAAAGCACTGCACCACCATGCCGAAGGCGGCCTGGACATCGGAGCCGACCCGCCCCGCGACGTAAACGTCAATAAAGCCGACCAGAAACTGAAAAAGCATCATCAGAAACTGCGGCCAGACCAGCCTGGCTATTTCCGCCGTTGAAACATTGTTTAAGGCGGAAGAGGCGTTAGAGGCCGATTTGTTTGCGCTTTCCATAAAAATGCTCTGGGCTGTTCCCGGCGCGCCGGGAAATCGGACGGGGCGGAGAAAAATGTTCGCCGGGGCGGGGAGCGGCGCAAGGCCGCCCCCGCCGGTAAGGCATCAGGAGAAAAGGCCGGAGCCTTTGAACTGTATGTCCGTCACTTCATAGTGAACCTTGCCTCTCGGAACGTCCACGATAACCTCGTCGCCGACCTCACGGCCAAGAATGGCTTTGGCCACTGGCGAAAGAATGGAGATGCTGCCTTTGACCATGTCGGTTTCATCCGCGCCGAGCAGGGTGTATTCCTTGATTTCGTCGGTGTCGAGGTCAACCAGCGTCACCGTGGCGCCGTATATGACCTTTTCACCTGAAAGCGCGTCAAGGTCAATCACGTTGAAATCCGCAATGCGCGATTCAATATAGCTTATGCGCGCTTCCAGAAGGCCCTGCCGTTCGCGCGCGGCGTCGTAACCCGCGTTTTCGCTGAGGTCGCCTTCTTCTCGCGCTTCTTTGATGGCCTGTACGACTTCAGGGCGCTCCTGCTTGAGGCGTTCAAGCTCGGCCCTTACCCGCTGCACGGCTATTGTGGAAATAGGTATGCTCATATCTCACCTGCAAATATTCATAAAATTAATCGCCTTAAGGCCAGCGCGGGCCCAAGGCGACGTTCGCCTGTTCACAAGCAGGCGCAGTATAGCCCAAACCAGCAGAAGCTTCAAGACTATAATTTAATCCGCTAAAATCGGAGTTGAACGGTTGACAAAGAAGGCCGATGCTGCAATTTCTAAAAAAACCTAACGCGTTTTACCGGGCTTTACTCCGGTTCCGCAACCCGGCGGCCGTAAAGAGGCAAACCGCACCGCCGCCGTCAGCCAAAAGAGGGCACAATGGACAATCCGCTTCAGGCCATGACTTTACGCCACGTCCTGGAACATATGCTGGATCACGCCGATTTTCCGGCTTCTTCCTTCGTCGGGGGCGAAGCCCTGAGCTTCCGCGAATTTTACGAAGCGGCCCATGAGCTTTCCGACTGGCTTTCCGAGCAGGGCATCGGTTTCGGCGATAAAGTGGCCATTCTCGCGGAAAATTCCCCCCACTGGGGCATAGCCTATTTCGCCGTGACCAGCATGGGAGCAGTGGCCGTGCCCATTCTTACGGAATTTCATGATGAAGCCGTGCAGCATATCATCACGCATTCCGAATCCAAGGCTGTTTTCGTTTCCGGCAAGCTGCTTCCCAAGATAAGCGACTCCGGATTCGACCTGCAACCACTGCTTATTGACATAGACAGCTTCCAGCGAATTGAGTTCGGCATCGGCAAAGACCGGATGGCCGAACTTAAAGGCCTTGGCCTGCGCGAATTCCGCAAGCTGCGTGAAAAGGCCAGACGCCTGGTCAATGTGCCCCGCCAGGAACCGGGCGAAGACGACCTGGCCTGCATAATATACACCTCCGGCACCACCGGCCACTCCAAAGGGGTCATGCTCACGCACAAGAATCTGGTTTACGACGCCCTGGCTGTGGACGGCGTCATCTGGGTCGATACGAACGACCGCTTTCTCTCCATACTTCCGTTGGCTCATACCTATGAATGCACTCTCGGGCTGATTTTGCCGGCCCTGCGCGGTTCACAGGTTTTTTACCTCGACAAGGCCCCAACCCCGCGCGTTCTCTTGCCGGCCTTGGGCAAAGTCAGACCCACGGCGGTGCTTTCCGTGCCGCTGGTCATAGAAAAAATCTTCAAGAGCAGCGTGCTGCCCACCCTTACCGGCAACGGTCTGATGCGCCGCCTTTACGCGTTTCCGTTCATGCGCCGTTTTTTGCACAAAATAGCCGGAAAAAAACTCAAAGCCACCTTCGGAGGCTGCCTGCGTTGCTTCTGCATCGGCGGCGCGCCTCTGGCCCCTGACGTGGAACGCTTCCTGAAAGAAGGCGGAGTGCCTTACGCCATAGGCTTCGGCCTGACGGAAACATCACCGCTGATCATAGCGGCCTCGCCGGACAAGGTGGAGGTGGGTTCCTGCGGGTTTCCGCTTGAAGGCATCGAGCTGCGCCTGCATGAGGCGGACCCGCAGAGCGGAGTTGGAGAAATCATGGTCAGAGGGCCGGTTGTAATGCTCGGGTATTATAAAGACCAGGAACGCAGCGCCCAGGCGCTTGCCGGCGACGGCTGGCTGTATACCGGAGACCTCGGGGAAATAACCGGAGAAGGCCGCGTTTTCATCAAGGGGCGCAGCAAAAACATGATACTCGGCCCCAGCGGGGAAAACATCTACCCTGAAGAGATAGAATCCATCATTCTAGAGAACCCGTATATTCTGGAGTGCCTCGTTTATGAGTCTGACAAGAAGCTTATCGCCAAGGTGCACCTCGATCAGGCCAAAATAGACACGGATTTCAAAAATGTAAGCACAGAGCGCTTAATTGAAGGAAAAAAGCGTTTTATGGAGAAACTGCGCAACGAGACTAACGGCAGGGTTTCCAGTTTCGCCCGGCTTAACAAGATTGTTGAGCAGATCGAACCGTTTGAGAAAACGGCTACGCAAAAAATCAAGCGTTATCTTTATCACTCCTGAACCTCCACGGCAAAAAGCCGCAAAAAAAACCGCGAAAGCGGTTTTTTTTGCGGCTTTTTGCCGTATGAGATACTTTCTATGTTCAGACGTTGCGCACAGCCGGCTTGGTTACGGCGCCGGAACGGATGCAGCGGGTGCAGACGCAAAGGGTCACCACTTCGCCGTTGGGCTTCTGGTGACGCACATTCTGAAGATTCGGGTTAAAAGCGCGGTTGGTCTTGATGTTGGAGTGGCTGACCAAATGCCCTGACTGGGGTTTTTTGCCGCAGACTTCGCATTCCCTGGAATATTTCACAGCCTTTCTGGATTTGGCCTTTTGGGCGATGGCTTCGCTTTTAAGAGACATTTTGGTCCTCCGTATATATAAAAACATTTATGATTCGATGCAAAACGGGCGTAACGGCAAGGCCCGCAACCCGAACGCGCGGAACAAACAGCGCCAAGAACGGGATTAATACACAGTCGCCAGAAAAAAAGCAAGCCTTTTCTTGACAACACCCCAAGTTCGCATGTACTAATCTCCTTCACCAAATAATGCGGGATTGCGTCTTGCGCCCTTCGCAGGCAAAACCGGCGCGCCGCCTCACGGCTTTCCCCACACAGGGCAAACCGTGGAAAAGGAACATATTTTCGCTGCGACTCAGAGGCTGAATTTTATGGAATCGTTCTGGATGCCGGTTAGCGGCATACCCGCGGAAGGGGCGGAATTCACTCTTTCCGATCAGGAAATCTGGCTTGGCCCTATCAAGGAGTTCGGGCTTCCCTGCTCTATTGAAAAACCGCTTGAAGCCAGAATTCACGTGCTTCCGCAGGAAGACGGACTTTTGCTGCGCGGCAGGATTTCCGGGCGCGTTGTCATGCCCTGCGACCGTTGCGCTGAAGAAGCGGCGATTGACATAAACAGTTCTTTTGAAGAGTTCGAACCGTACCCTGCGGAAGAAATTCCCCTGGAACCGGCAAAGGGCGCGAAATTCAAAGATGAAAGCGGCCCGAAATCTTTGCTGGACAATGAGGTGGATAATAACGTAATGCGTTTTTCACCGAACGGGCCGCGGCATGCGAAAGAAATTGAAGTTAACCTGGCGGCCCTGGCCTGGGAAGAATTTTCTCTGGCTTTACCGGTAAAACCCCTGTGCGCCGAAGGCTGCGCCGGGCTTTGCCCGGTTTGCGGAAGCGAAGCCGGGGGGTGCGCCTGTGAAAAAAATGAAGGCGACCCGAGGCTGGCGGTTTTGCGCGGCCTGACCATAACGAGAAAGCAATAAGCGGATTCGCTTAATATTAAGGAGTAACACCATGGCTGTTCAACAGACGAAAAAATCCAAATCCAGAAAAGGCATGCGCCGCTCCCATCACAAGGTGGACCTGCCAACCATCGTTCTGTGCAAATGCGGCGAACACACCGTTCCCCATGCTATCTGCCCTTCCTGCGGCAGCTATCGTGACCGCCAGTACGTTGAAGTTTCAAAATAACATATGTCCGAAACCCAAAAAACGCCGGTTATCGCCGTTGACGTGATGGGCGGAGACATAGGCCCGTCCGTTACCATTCCCGGAGCCCTTGAGGCCGCCCGCCAGGACAACTTCAAGCTGATACTGGTAGGAAAACAGGCGGAAATAGAGCAACAGCTCGGCAAAGAAAAAACTTCCGGAATAGAACTGGAAATCGTTCATGCCGACGATGTTGTTAATATGGAAGACAAACCTTCGGATATTCTGCGCCGCAAAAAGGGCGCGTCTATCCAGGTGGCCTGCCGGCTGGTCAAAGACAAACGGGCGGACGGGCTGGTCAGCCCAGGCCATTCCGGGGCAACGGTCGCTTGCGCCATGTTCATCATGGGCCGCATTCAAGGGGTTGACAGGCTGGCCCTGGCCAGCATCCTGCCGTCGGAAACTAACCCCACCCTGCTGCTTGACGTCGGCGCGAACGTTGACTGCAAGCCGCACCACCTTTTCCAGTTCGGCCTTATGGGCGACGCCTTGGCGAAAACGGTGATGAACCGCGTAAATCCCAAAATAGGGCTTTTGTCTATTGGCGAGGAAGAAGGCAAGGGCAATTCGCAGGTTAAAAACGCCTATGATCTGCTCAAAATGGCCAGCAACCTGAATTTTGTCGGAAACGTGGAAGGGCGCGATATTTTTACCGGAGACGTGGACGTCATCGTTTGCGACGGTTTTGTCGGAAACGTAGCCCTGAAACTTTCCGAAGGCTTGGCCAGCAGCCTTTCCCGCCTGCTGAAGCGCGCGCTTTTTTCAAGCTCCATCGCCAAGGTTGGAACGCTTCTGGCCAAAGGGGCCCTTTCGCGCTTCAGCCGTTTTGTGGACTACGCCGAATACGGCGGCGCCCCTCTGCTGGGAGTGCAGGGCGTGGCGATCGTCTGCCACGGCAAATCGAACGTGAAGGCCGTGACCAACGCCACCAGAATGGCCGCCGATTTCGTGCGCAAAGGAACCAACGACCTGTTGATCCGGAGCATCAGCGCGAATGAGGAGCTGACCATGTACAGCAAAGCTTCGTTTGACCGCAGCACAACGCATGATTGACGCCGCCGGCCAAACACAGAACATGTCCTCGTAGCTCAGTTGGATAGAGCGACAGCCTCCTAAGCTGTAGGCCGTGCGTTCGATTCGCGCCGGGGACACCATAAAATCAAGGGGTTACGATAAATTCGTAACCCCTTTTTTTTCTCGTTAGGGCATACATTGTATGCTCTAACTTGCTATATTTAAAATAAAAACAAAATATTACGCTGTGTTATGCTCCTTTGTCCGGTTTTGCACGCGTAGGGATATTGCGCCTATCTGCGCGCGCTGTGGGCGTTTACGACGGAGTGTCAATTGAATTCGCCTTACGGTTTTTACGTCCGCCGCCGCATTGCTCCCGGTAAACCGCTCCGGCGTGGCGCGGCGTTTGTGACGCTGGCGTAACGCAGTCCGGCAGTTCGTTACTTTTTATGGACGGAGGCGAGGCTAGTTGATATTAATTAAAAAAGCTCTTAATTCACAAGGGGGATGGCGGCATGAGCTACCGAGACGTTTTGCGCGACACCGGCAATCTTGGCAACATGGATGAAATGAATCCGCATAAAGGCGCTGCCGCGCTTGAGGCGGAGCTGGCCCTGACCTCCAGCGAAGAACTATGGGAACTGCATACCGCCTGGGGAACGATGAACCCGCTTGGCATCGCGGCGCTGGCCGTTCTGAAAAAAAGGGAACCGGAAAAATTTACCGAACGACAATTGCTGGATATTGAATGATTTTTTATTTCTGAAGGGCGCTAAAAATTCTGGAAAGCTAAGCAGTTGCAATGGAAGATTGCCTGAAGAAGCCGTGGCAGGCTGGTCTTTTTATGAACGGATGCGTGTTTACGGCGTGTGAGCGCAGTAAAAATTTCGCCCGAGGCGGCCTTTGACGGACCGTTTTACAAATAAAATGCACTCTTGCGGTATTCGGCCGGAGAAAAAGGACGTTTGACGCGGTATTTGGACAAGGGATTTATTTAGCGCATAGGCACGCCAGGCGCGCCGTGCGGCAAGTATGTCCCGCTGCGCCGTCCGTCCCGGTCCGGAATCAGGCCGCCGCGTTCCAACTGGTCGCGGCGGCGTTCCTGCTCAAAATGGTCGCTGCGGATATGCCCTTCGTAATCGATGTCTTCTCCCTCAGGGTTTACGCGCGGCGTCTGGGGCGCGCCCCTGTCGTTCTTCTGGTGGGTTTTTATCCAGGTTTCCGGTTCGGGCAGATCGAACGGGCGGGCGGTTTTTTCCGGAAAGGTCTGCCTGGCGTCGCGCCGCTGCCGGCCGGGCGGCAAAACCCGCTCTCCGCCGAGCAGGCTTTTTTCCTCTTTTTCTTCAACCTTTTTTTCGCTTTCCAACTCCGCCGGCCGGTTTTTTCCTCCGGCCCGGCTGCCTGACAGCTTGCCATTCTTACGGATAATGGCGTTGCCGGAAAAATCAAATACCGGAGCCCCTTCAATAGGAGTGGAAGCGGAAACCGCCGGGCCCGCGTTTCTGGAATCTTCCGCCCGCGCGGCAGGTTCCGGCAAGGCGGCCATGGCCGCGCAGAGCAGTACGCTTGCCATAAAAAAGTAGCTGCGCCGGTTTTTAAACATTGTTTTCCCGTGAATCTAATTTGAGTTTTGGCCGGTTGTTGGCAAGCATAACGCAATGGCCGCGCCCGGACAATATTTTTCGCAGGTCGTTCAGAATAAAAAAAGCCCCGGCGCTTCAGGAAAGGCCTGAAAGCGCCCGGGGCTCAGCTTGTGAATGGGGCTGACGTTATCCGATCAGCACGGAAGGCAGCCAGGTGGCCAGCTCGGGGAAAATCACAAGAATGATTATGGCCGCGAGCATGGACAGGAAGAAGGGCACAATCCGCTTGAATATCGCCCCCATCGGCACGTCGGAGGCCGCCGAGCTTATGGCGAAGACGTTAATGCCAACAGGCGGGGTGATCTGCCCCATTTCCATAAGAATTACCGTTACCACGCCAAACCACACCGGGTCGAACTGCAGGGCTTCGATGGTGGGGAAGAGCGCGGGAAGGGTAAGCAGTATCATGGGTATGACGTTCATGATGCAGCCCATGACAATATAGAATATGACGATGAAGCCGAAAATGATGTAGCGGTTCACCGCGAAGCCGGAAATCATTTCCGCCAGCCGGATGGGAAGTTTGGTTCCGGCGAAGAAATAACCCAGAATGCCGACCCCGATAAGAATGAGGATAAGCTTGGCGGTAACTTCCGTGGCGGAGCGCAGGGCGGCCAGGAAGTTCTTCCAGGGCAGGCGGCGGCGGCAAATCGCATAAATGAACGTGCCGACGGCGCCGATCGCCCCGCCTTCATTCGGGGTGAAAATGCCGCTCAAGATGCCGCCCATGATCAGAATGATGAGCAGCAGCATGGCGATGATGCCCTTGGTGGAAACCAGCTTTTCCTTAAAGGTGGTGGCGTCTCCGGCCGGGGCCCAGTCCGGGTGGCGCTTGGCCGTGTAAAGCACGCAGCCTATGAATATTGCGGTGAGTAAAAGGCCGGGCAGCACGCCGGCGATAAAGAGCTTGCCTATGCTGACTTCAGTCACCAGCGAGTAGAAAATGAAGCCGGTTGAAGGGGGAATGAGAATGCCCAGCGTGCCGCCGGCGGCCAGGGTAGCACAGGCCAGCCCGGGGTCGTAGTTCTTTTTGCGCAGTTCCGGCAGGGCCACGGAAGACATGGTTACCGCCGTCGCCATCGAGTCGCCGCAAACGGCGGAAAAACCGGCGCAGCCGCTGATGGTCGCAACGGCGAGTCCGCCCGGAAGGCGGCCCAGCCAGGTGTTGGCCGCTTTGAACAGGTCGCTGCTGATGCCGGCGTAAAGCGCCAGCTCACCCATAAGTATGAACATGGGCGCGACGGTGAACAGGTAGGTGGAGGCGGTCTTATAGGGCCCGATGCCCAGCATGGCGATAATCGGCTTGATGTTGGGGAAAAGGATAATCATGCCCAACGTGCCTATGACGGACATGCCCACGCCTATCGGCATGCCCAGCACGAGCAGGGTAAGCATGAGCAGCATGGCAAGGCCGCCCAGAAGCAGTTTGTTGGCGATCAGCTCCTGCCCGAGCGCGCTGCCCTTTATGAGCCACGGAGAATAGCACAGGAGGGCGGCCAGGGTCAGGACGACGACGATGGCGATATATCTTTTGTTGTCAATATTGCTTCCCAGTGTGCTGAGCCAGTCCGCGAAGTAGGAGAGGGCGAACCAGAAACAGCCTATGGCCGCGAAGATTACGAACGGCGTTACCGGAATGCCCAAAGCCATCGTCACTTCTGATTTATCGTACTTGCCCATTGCGTTCAGCAGAAGGCAATAGCTCATGATTCCGAAGACGACCACGCCGATGGTGGCGTTGAAAAGGTTGAGCAGACGCTGGTTGCTGCTGGAGCATTTGCTCACGAACATGTCAACCATGATGTGGTTGCGGTGGTCGTGTATGTATGCGAGCGCGCCGAAGGTCAAAAAGGCGAGCAGTATTTCTTCTATTTCAATGACGCCCTCAATGGAGAAAGAGAAAAAATAACGGCAGACAACGTCCAGAAAGGTCGGCACAGCCATTATGCCCGTGGCTGTTACCGCAATTGCGAATAGAATTTTCGATCCCTTGGCCACGCCGTGCTCCAGCGCGTTCCCAAGTTGAGTTACTACCCGAGCCATATTCAACTCCTCGGATGCTTGTGGTTTATTTTTCGTGCGCCGGAGAGAATCCGGACGTCGTCTATTTTAAGAAGGTTGGGGCGAGCCCCGGGCGAAACCCGGGGCCGCCGTCTGGAAGGATTTACCGTTTATTTGCCCTGCGCGGCCACCTGTGCGGCATATTCAGCGCCCTTGGCCTTGCAGTAATCCAGAATCTGCTTGGCGTCCTTGACGCCCTTGCCTTCAACTTTCTTCAGCCACGTTTCGTGGATGGGCTGTACGGCGGTGCGCCAGCGCTCCAGCTCGGCAGGGTCGAGCTGAATGAAGGTATGGCCCTGCGCGGTGAGCAATTCCTTGTCTTTGGATGCGCCGTCGTCAAGAGATTTTCCGCAGGCGGCGGCCAGCTTGGCGCCGCTGTTTTCCTCAAACGCCTTCTTGATTTCCGGGGGGAAAGAATCCCATACGTCTTTGTTCATGGCCATGACGAAGCTGGTAACCATAAGGTTGCACATGGTGGTGTATTTGGCGGCTTCGTTTATTTTCAGAGAGCGCACGGGGGCCAGCGGGCAGAGAACGCCGTCGGCCATGCCGCGCTGTAAAGACAGATAGGTGTCGTTGGGGCCGACTTGTACCGGGGAAGCGCCAAGGGCGCGAATGACGTCAAGCGCTCCGGCGGACCACCCTATGATTTTCAGGCCCTTGAGGTCTTCCAGGGTGTTGACGGGTTTTTTGATGGTGTGCAGGACGAAGGGCGCGGAAGCCCAGTGCCACAGCACTTTAACGTCTTTTTCCTCGGCGGCCAAAGTGGGCAGGTTGTTATAGGCATCCCAGCTCATAAGGCTGCCGGCTTCGGCGTTGGAGGTTATAAGGGGCAGGTCGAGCGCTTCGCTTCTGAGAAAACGGCCGGGGGAGTGGAACTGGCTCGCGCCGCCTATGGCGACCAGGCCGGATTCGACCGCGCTGTAGACTTCGGTGTCAGGGCATATGGTGCCGGGGTTGAAGTTCTGGATGATGACCTTGCCGCCGGTGGCCTGTTTGATGGTTTCAATCCAGGGCAGAATGACGTTTACGATTGTCGGGTGCCTGTCCATATAGCCGGTGGTGAGTGAAAGTTCCCATTTATCCTGGGCCGCCATGGCGGAACCGGGCAGGGCGAACAAGCAAAACAGGGCCGCGAATGCCAGAATGTGCCGTTTCATGAGTAACCTCTTTATTCGGGTTATACGTTTCCGTGAAATTCTCTATGCATATTTGCAAATTTCGGACTTCCACCCCATGTCCTTATTTTCACAAGTCTCAGAAATTATATTTCCCATCTGTCGCTTTTGCAACAAAGGACAAGTTTTATTAAAAAAAATTGAACCATGAAGCATGTAAAAAAGGATATGCGGGCGCTAGGAACTGTTTCTAAATAAATCTTTTGTCCAGATACTGCGTCAATCGTCCTTTTTTTTCCGGTCGAGTACCGTAAGAGTACACTCTCTTCGCAAAAAAGGCCGTTTTTCTTGTCGTTGGCGCAAAATCTTTTATTTAGAAACAGCCCCTGGAAAAAAATAAAATTTTCAAGCCGATTTCAGTTGACAGTTTTCGTATATGGGTGCATAAGTCCACTTCGCGATGAGGAACTGGCTGGAGACGGCAAACCCTGAACGGGTTGCCGGAAAAAAGTTTCAGAAAGTTCTTGACGCGGCGACGGGTTCGCGCTTATAAGGAGCGT
>JAVBMT010000010.1:0-132908 GCA_031552195.1 Desulfovibrionaceae bacterium | reverse complement strand
AGTATTTCTTGGATTATTGGTCAATCCGGGTTTCATCGATTTTGATGCTTGGCGGAGGGAGAGGGATTTGAACCCCCGATAGGCTTTCACCTATGCTGGTTTTCAAGACCAGTGCTATCAACCGCTCAGCCATCCCTCCATCGCGGCGAAAAGGCTTGCCGCAAGGTGCAATTACTACTCCGGATACAGCAAGAAATCAAGCGAAACTTGCCCTGAAACCCGCTGCCGCAACGTATCGCGCTAAGGCGAGCCGCCGCTCACCCTCCTTTGAGCGGTTGGTACACCGGCAAAGGGCAAAACCTCGCAGCAGGTTTTCCGGCAAAATTGCGCCAATCAGGCGCCAGACGCCCTCCAACTTCAAGGCGGCGAAAAATGGAACCGCAGGGGCAAGGTTCCGGCGCGATGCGCCCGGCGTCTCCCGTGCGGTAGCGCAACAGGGGCATGGCCTCGCGGGTCAGGGTGGTAATGGTTATTTCACCCCAGTTCCCGTCCGGGCTAGGCTTATCGTCCGCCCCGATAATTTCAAAAAGCATATCGGCCTCGCGCAGATGGCAGCTGGAGCGCGCGCGGCATTCAACCGCCCCGCCCAGGCCGGTTTCGGTAAGGCCGTAATGCACAAAAACCGGGCAGGAAAACGCCCCGGCGATTTCCTCGCGCAAGGCCGGAGTGGCCACGTCACCGCTAAGCAGAACCGAACGCAGGGTTTTCCCCAGCTCTCCCGCTCGTTCGTGCCGGGCCAGGGCAAGAAGCTGCCGGGGCAGCCCCACCAGACAGGTTGGCTTTATCTTCAGCAATTCTTCCGCGTCATTGTCCAGATCGCGCAAAAAGCCATGCACGGAAAAAGAAATTCCCGCCTCGGAATCTTCATTCAAAGAACGCATGGCCTGCCCCAAAAGGTCACCCACGCTGCCCGGCCTTGTGCCGGACATCAGCAAAACCACTCTTTCCTCTCTCGTCATATCCAGTAAAAAACGCATCCCGTGGCGGAAAAACGCCGCTGTTTCCCGCAGGTCGGCGGCGTTGCAGAACACGCGCTTTCCACCGCCCGTGGTGCCTGAGGTCGGCAGGGAAATAATTCCCTCCACCTCGTCATGTTCCACCGCCAAAAAACGTTCCGGCCCGGAAATTATGTCTTCAGGCCGTGTAAAGGGCAACTGCCGCAGAATATCATTCAGCCCTCCGGCGGAAGCACTGCCGCTTGCGGCGAGGTTCCTGGCCGCTTTCAGGGCGCTTCTGTCCAGACGGTTCCGGTAAAACATGGCGTTTTGAGCCGTATTTTCCAGAGTTTGCGCCAACCGGTCCGCCTGCCAGGCCAGAAGCCTCTCCGCTGTGGGCGCGCCAACGGAGCGCAAGGCGAAGTGTCTGTCAAGATAAAGTTCGCCCGTATACGGTTTGTTTGCCCCGTTCATGCTTTCGCCGCCTGCCTGCGGTATAACGGCCTGCCGTCTTCGGCCGTAAGGTTGTAAGCGCAAAAAGGCACCAGACGCCGGGAAGGGTCGAAAACATGTACGCAACAACCGCGCAAGCGCTCCAGGTCAAGGCTGCGCGCATCCTGAAAAGCCATGCAGCTTATGCTGAACGTTTTCTCACGCGAGCGGGCGATGAACGCGTCAAAGGCGTCCGCTTCGCCGCCCGGTCCGGGCTGGCCCGTTCCTGGTCGACCCGCGCCAGGGCCGCCCCAGCTGCGCAAAATCGTTTCAACGGCGCGGGGCATTCCGTCTTCCGGCTTTTCCGCGCAACAGGCGTTTTCCCCGGAAGGGCTGGAACAACAGGCGGTTACGCTTATCGGGGTCAATTCGCCCGGGGCGGTAAGATGATAACGGCAGTGAAATGAGCAGCGTTCATGCTCGCATCCGGGCGGAGAAGCGTGTTCCGGCCTGATTTGCCCTTCACTTTGGGCGGCAAGCAAGGCCAGCGTTTCCGGCAAGGTAATGGTGCGGATGAAAGAATTGCGCCCGGAACGGGTGGCCGGCTGAAGGTGAAGCCCGCGTACGGCCGGCGACAGCGACATGGCGAGGCGGAGCAGGTTGCCGAGGTCGTTGTCATTAACGCCGGGAACAATGGTTGGAACAAGAACGACGCCCAACCCGGCCCGGCGGCAGTTTTCCACCGCCGCGAGTTTTTCCGCCAGCAACGGTTTGCCGCGCAAGGCCGTGAAAATTTTGTCGTCAGTTCCGTCAAACTGCAAAAATACCCAGCCAAGCCCGGCATCCGCCAGCTTTTGCGCCAAAGAAGGGTCAGCCGCCAGTTTCAGCCCGTTGGTGTTAAGCTGAACGGCCGGAAAAAGCCCGGCGGCCTTGCGCGTTATTTCCGCAAGGCGCGGATGCAGGGTCGGCTCACCGCCGGAAAGCTGCAAGACAGCCCCTGCCGCGTGTTCGCCCAGCCACTCCAGCTGGCCTTCCAATTCCGCCAAAGGGGTGAAGGAGGGCTGAAGGTTCGATTCCCCTGAGGCGGCGAAACAAACCGGGCAATGCAGGTTGCAAAGACCGGTTATTTCCAGAAGCACCGTGCAGGCGCGCTGCCTGTGCTCCGGGCAGCGCCCGCAATCGTAGGGGCAGCCTTTCAGGCTTTCAGTTTCCGGGCGGGGCGGCTTAAGCCCGCTTTTCGGCCTTGACCAGCTTTCAAAAGCCGGCTCCCCGCGCCAGATCACTTCCTCACAAGGACCGTGCTCCGGGCAAACGCGTTTAAGCAGAACCTCATTTCCCTTCCTTTCCAGAACCGCCGGCAAAACCGCCAGGCAGCGCGGACACAGGCTGGAAGTTGAAGATATTTCTCCGTCAGTCATAATACCTCTGAAATACGTTATCGCCCGGCGCCAGGCCGCCATTGCGCGGTTACGGCGGTTACAGGCAAAAGGTCAGCTTTCAGCGCGCCCGAGGGAAGGGTCAAAACCGTTTTTCCGCAAAATGGCAATGGTTTTTTCCCACACGGCGGCGACAAGCCCGGCGCAGTGCGGCGAACGCGCGGCATGCGCCGCTTCAAGGCCGACGGATTCCAGCATGGCATCGCAAGTTATCGCTCCGCCGCCGCAAAGCCCGGCCTGGAACCAGTCCGTCAGCTCAGCCAGCAAAAGCGGCGCGGCGGCGAAAGGTTCTTCATCATCAAGCCCTTTTCCGGTGTGCAGACCGATCAGACAAACGCCGCCCACCAGCGCCCCGCAAATATTTCCGCTTCCGCCCACGCCTTGGGCCAGGCCGGACATAGTCCGCACGAGGTCCGGGTTTTCACGTCCCATAAGCCGCAGCCCGGCGGCCAGAATGATCTGGGCGCAACTATAGCCCTTGCTCCCGAATTCCAGCACCATCATTTGCGTTTCAGCGTCCATAGAGCATTTTCACTTTTAAGTACCTCTGCAAAAATCGGTTTTGAATGCAGAAGGCTATATTTTATCTGACGTGTACAAGCCCGAAGCGTCTTACGCTAAAGGCACGCCGCGCTGCTCGCGTGCGGGCGTACGCGAGCGCGACCACCGGAGCATTTAAACTTTTTCAAAGTTAAAATGCCACAGTCCACCAGCTTCAATCTCTGCGCGCGATGAACAGCCGGTAGGATATCCCCCGCCGGCTGAAACAGGGAAATTTCCGCGCCGCCGCGCCGAAATGCCATATAAGATTGGCGGACAGTTCCTTCAACGCGCGGGTGTAATCACGTTCAAAAACCAGAGTAAACCCGCTTTCTCCCATAAGTTTCTCCAGGCATGCCGCGCTTACGGCCCCTTCCGCGCAGGAATCTCCGGAGCAGCAGTATTCGGCCAAACCGGTTTCACTTTGCAGCACAATGTCGCTAAGGGCCAGCTTGCCGCCTGGACGCAGCACGCGGGCGCATTCACGCAGGGCTGAGGCTTTGTCGGCAATCAGCGAAAGGACACATTCGCAGATAATTCCGTCCAGGCTCTCCGCTTTGAAGGGCAGAGCCGTCAGGTCGCCCCTTACCAGTTCGTTCAGGCCGCTTAGCCTGGCCTCAGCCAAAAAAGGAGCGGATTTATCCAGCCCGACAGCCGAATATCCGCGCTCCAGCAATAATTTCAGAACAGCCCCCGGTCCGCACCCTGCCTCAAGCAGGCGCGAACCCGGCGCAAAGGCGCAAAGGCACAGCGCGTCTTCAGTCAATTCATATCCGCCCGGATGCAGGATATTGCCCGTTACCTGGCGTAACTCTTCGTTTTCGTAAAATTTCACTTGTCTTCCAGAATTTTTTCCACTTCCAGCATCTTGCCCAAAGCAAGCTCCGGCGGAATGAAGGTATAGCCGCATCTGGGGCAACGCGGCAATTCAACCTGAAAATTGCTTCCCATATAAGTGATGTCAACCGGCAAACGGCAAAGAGGCTCCGAACAGCGCCCGCACACCCAGCCCTCGGCGTTTATTTCCTTAAGCTCGGCCCTCATCCCCACACCGCCTTTTCCGCGCTGCCCTCGCGCGACGCCGGGGTTGAAGCGCCCTCTCCGGGAACTCCGGGCACGACCATACGGTGGCAGTATGCGTCATGAATGACGTAAGCGCCGTTTTCCGAGCGGCTGAATTCCACCCAGAAACTTACCTGACGGGGGCGCAGACCGGCCAGAAAACGCCCGTTCGAAGGGTTGGCGAAAAGCGCTCCTTCATCTTCCGCGCGGCGCAAAACCGTCTGCAGATCCGAACGGCGGATGCGCCGCTCTTCCAATTTGCGTTCCATTTCAGGGTCAATGAGCAGTTCTTTGTCCGGCATTCCGTTTTCCTCCTCTTCGCGCCAAAGTTCGCGCAGCATTTTCCGGCTGAAATCCGACTGCGCCTCCTGCCGGTCGGAAATGCCAAGCGCCGGGCGCCTCGCCGCTTCCATAAAAACGCCTTCCCCGCCGGGGAAAAGCAAATCCAGAATGTGCAAGGTTTCTTTGCCTCCAGCCCGCAGCAGTTCACGGCACATAGCGCAGTAAGCCAGGATAGGGTTGCCCGTGTCTCCTGCGCGGCTTTGCGCGTAGGCCAGGCCCATGTCCGGGTCGGCCGCCGAAGCCAGCCCGCCGAAGCCGCAACATCTGGTCAAGGCCCCGCCGAGAGGCAACTCTTCAAGGTTTTGCCCCAGCGCGGCCAGCAAGGCGCGCACACTCTCTTGCGCCGCCCTGTCTTCCCGCGCGGCGCAAGGGTCGTGCAGGGCCAGAGCGAACGGGGCCGCGCGCGCCCCTTCCGGTAAAGGCAAAGTAGACATGAGTTCCCAGACCGGCCTGACTGGAATATGCGGCAGGTTAACCCGGAAAAATTCGAGACAGGAAGCGCAGGCCGCCAGCACAACCGGCCCGCCCGCCTCTTCCCACAGTTTCAAAAAGACGCGCGCGGTCTCGTCAGCAAGGGCTTCCCTTCCGGACCAGGAGGCCGGAGCGCCGCAGCACCGGTACGCCAGCCCAACGCCGCCTGAAAGATGGCGGCGCAAATGCCTGTAAAGTTCTTCCGTCTGGCGCGGCATGGAGGCGGGCAACCGGCAGCCCGGGAAAAACAGCCATTCGTCAGGGCGGACGCTTTCGCCTTCAGGGTCTTTGCGGTAAAAAGCGACCTCTGGGCTGTTGCTGTATTCAAATTCCAGCAGGGCGAAATCATGCGCGGAAACCGGCATATGCCGCGTTTTGACCATTTCGCCGCGGGCCGTGGCGCAAAAGACCCCCATGTCAGCCCCGTGCGGGCATATTTTCGCGCAGAGGCCGCACCGGGCGCAGGAATTTATCTGTTTGTTAGCCTGCCTTATTCCGGCTATCGTAGCAAGATTATTATAAATACGCCGCGCATACTTTTTGGGATAACCCTCGTAACGGGCCAGATAGGCGCAACGCTTCACGCATTCCATGCATTCGCACTGGATGCAGCGCCCGCCTTCCGCCGCCGCCTCTTCAACGCTCGGATGAAAGGCGGAAACGGGCCGCACGGCCGGAACCGGCTGCACGGATGAGATATCCGTATAAAGGCGGCTGGGTTGCGGACCTTCTTTTTCCCTGGCCGTAGCCGGGTCAACCCCTTGAAAAAAACGGTCAAGCGACAGGGCGGCGCGCCGCCCCGAGGCCGCTTTGCCAATGAAAGAGCTTTCCCACCCGCCCGCGAACAAACCCGGCAGTCCGGCTTCGAGCGTAACGGGGTGAACGAAAGAGGGGCGAGGCAGAAGCGAGGCCAGACGCGCATCATCAAACCCGCAATATACGCCGCTGTGCTCGCCAAGAAGCTCTTGCGGCAGGGCGGAACTGAAGGCGTCAAGGCGCGTGAAGCGCGCCCGCAGCCCAGCAAGCTGCTCAAAGGCGGCTTCCAGCATCTCAGGCGGCAAAACCTCGGGGGCAAGGCCGAGCAGTTCCCCCCCGGGCGATCCGGCATGCAATATCAACACGGAATGCCCCTTTTTGCCAAGCTCATACGCAGCTGTAAGGCTTGACAGGCCGGAACCCAAAACAGCCGCGCTTTTGCCGCTGGCCGGCAGAGGCATGGGTTTCAGCCCGCGCGAGTTCAAAAGGCAGGCCCGCTCAAGCAAAGGCAAATTCACCGGAGAGTCCACCTCAGCCCGGCGGCAACCGCCCATGCACGGCCCTTCGCATAAAAAAGCCAGAATTGAAGACAGGGGCATAACCCGGTCAAGCAGTTTGCGGGCCTCGGAAAAGTTTCCGCCCGCCATCAGCCGCGCCAAGCCGCGCGCATCCACATGGAGAGGGCAACGGCTCTCGCAGGCCGGGGCCTCTTCCTGGATGCATTTGCCTTCAAACTCACGCAATTCGTTCTGCTGCATATAGATGGTTCCGGAGCCCGGAAAACGCTGCCGGGCGCCGGAACGGGTTGAAGTTATTTCCTCATTGCCGCCAGCACCGCCTCAGGGCGGGCCGGAATGCGCGTTATGCGCGCGCCGCAGGCGTTGTAAATGGCGTTAAGCACCGAGACATGCGAAGAAGTCAGGGGCATTTCGCCGACGCCGGCCGAGCCGAAGGGGCCGAATTCGCGCTCCTCTTCAAAGTAATGTATTTCAATATCGTCCGGAATATCCTTGATGTATGGGAAACCGCCGCCCATCATGCTGGCGTGCTTCTCGACATCCTCGAAGTCTTCGGACAGGGCCAGGCCCACGCCCTGGGCCACGCCGCCGTAAATCTGCCCGTCAACCACAAGGCGGTTATTGATCTTGCCCACGTCGCTCATAACGGTAACCTTGTTCACAACCGTTTTGCCGCTGGCTGTTTCAACCGTGACCTCAGCCATGAACAGGGCGTACATGTAAACCATGAAAGGCTTGCCCTGGCCGTTTTCATCGCAGGGAACTCCGGGAATGGAAAAAGCGCCGTCATAACGGGTGGGCTTTCCGGCGGCCTTCAATTCCGCGTAGTCCATATATCCGCCGCCCGGCTTTTTCGCGGCGGCCAGCAGCGCTTCGCAGGCCACGCGGATGGCGTTGCCGGTTACGACCTGGGAACGCGAACCGCCCGCCGGGCCGGAATTGGGGGTTTTTTCCGTATCCGGCCAGGTAAAGCGCAGCTTGCAGGCGCAAACGCCCATCGGGCGCAAGGCTTCGTGGGCGCAGCCGACAGCCCCGGCGTCAGCGCCCTGCCCGTGGTCTTCCCAGGCCGTGCCGACGGTTATGGTTCCGTCCGGGTTCATTTCAACGAACGCTTCAGAGGTGTCAGGCCCGTCAAGGCCGCAGCCGTAAGCGCCGATTGAAATGCCGACGCCCTTCTTGTAGGCCGGGGTGGATTCCTTTTTGGCCTTTTCAAGGGCGGCCTTGTACTGCGGGCGAATCGCCTCGATCATCTTGGGCAGGGAATAGGAATCTGGCGTCTGCCCGCTGGGGTTGAGCGAACCTTCTCGGTAAACGTTTTTCGCGCGCAGTTCGAGCGGGTCCATGCCCAGCTTTTCCGCCAGTTCGTCCATGGCTATTTCGGAAGCCAGGAAAGACTGGGGCGAACCGTAGGCGCGGAAGGCCGAACCCCAGGCGTGGTTCGTGCAAATGGTGCGGCCTTCGCCCCTGATGTTCGGGATATCGTAGCCCGCGCCGATAAACTGCACGCCGCGCAGGGTCAGCAGGTCGCCGAATTCCGAATAGGGGCCATGGTCGACGTCAAAATCGGTTTCCATTCCCAGCAGCTTGCCGTCTTTGCCGGCCGCAAGCTTGATATTGATGTAAAAAGGCGAGCGTTTGCCGGTGTATTGCTGCTGCTGGCGGTAGTTATAGCGCAGGAACACCGGGCGTCCGGTGGCCATTGCGGCCACGCCGAGCAAGGCTTCCATGGTCGGGCTGAATTTGTAGCCGAAGGTTCCGCCCATCGGGTTGGCGCTCAGAACCAGCTTGTCAGGCTCAATGCCCAGGCCGGGCGCGATCATGGCATGGTGCAGGTGAACGCCGATGGATTTCGAGTGAATGTGCAGCTTGCCGTCGTCAGAAAACCAGGCGAAACCCACGTCAGGCTCAATGGGCATATGCGGCTGGCGGCTTGAAATAACGTTTTCCTCAACCGTCACCACGTCGCTCCGGCTGAAAATAGGGCCGGTATCCGCCCCTTTTGCGATTTTCTGAGTGAAATAATGGTTCGGGGTTCCGGGGTGGATTTCAATGGCGTCCGCCGCCTTGGCCGCCGGAATCGACATATAGGCGGGCAGAACTTCAAGGTCGAGCTTGACTTTGGCGGCGGCCGCCTCAGCTTCGGCGAAGCTGGCGGCGCAGACCATAGCCACGGCGTCGCCGTACTGGAAAATTTTCTCGTCGCAAAGAATGGGCCTGTCCCAACCGTCGCCCTTGTTGGCCGGAAAGGTAATCAAGCCGGTGATGCGGTTTCTGCCTTTAACGTCTTTGTGGGTGACGACCTTCACCACTCCAGGCATCCTTTCCGCTTCCGATGTGTCTATGCCCCGGATATTGGCGTGGGAAACCCTGGCTTGAACCAAAGCGACATGCAGGGCGTCCGGCGGCAGTTTGAGGCCGAGGTCCGCGCCGTAGTCCAGCGTTCCAGTCACCTTGCCGACGGCGGTAGGACGCGGATATTTGCTGCCCCAGATGCGCCCGTCCGGCGGCATGACGAAATCAAGCTCTTCCGGCTTCATTTCTCCGCGCAGCACCCTGGCCGCGTCCATGACCGCGTCCACCAGCGGAACATACCCGGTGCAACGGCAGGCGTTGCGATGTTTCTGGAACCAGTCGCGCACCTCTTCACGGGTGGGATTTTTGTTTTCATCCAGCAGACCTTTGGCGGAAACGATGAAGCCGGGAGCGCAGAAACCGCATTGGGCGGCCCCGTGCCTGATCCAGGCCCTTTGCAGGGGATGCATGTTTTCAGGGGTTCCGACGCCTTCAATCGTTGTAACCCTGGCTCCTTCCGGAACCCGGCTCATTTTGGTCACACAGGAACGTATCACCTTGCCGTCCAGAATAACTGAACAGGCCCCGCACTGGCCTTCCCCGCAACCGACCTTGGTGCCGGTAAGCCCGAGCTGTTCTCGCAGCACAGTGGCGAGAGAGGCCTCGCTCTCAACAAATACGTTACGTTCCACACCGTTTACAAAAAATCTCTTTTGAATCATGACTCACCTCTCGGAGTTATTTTTTATGCCGTGAATCCGTTCAAGATTAAAGCTACCCGCCTTTATAAAAAAATATGTTCAAAAGGTAACAAAAAAACCGGCCTTTCCAGCGTTCTTTCCAGAACCACCAAGAAAACCGGCTTGTTCGACAATAAACGGCGAATCGTTCTCAAATCACATCGGCAACCTGCCGTTTCAAGTTCAAAAGAATCAGGCGCGCCGCTTCGGCGCGTTATCCAGGTTTGTTTTGGCCATCCTGGGTCATGCTTCGGCCTGCCGTCACTTGCATTACGCATGGTCGCTCCGGAAAACCTGTAAAAAATGAGCCGCGAAAGGAATCAATTCCGCTGGCGTTATTTATATTACGCCTTTGGTATATTAATACCCCATAGCCATACTAAATTCAAACGTTTTTTAGTTTTTTCGCGGCATTCGCCTGTTGCCGGAATACGCCTTGCAATACTATTTCCGTTTTTCAGCACGATACGGCTGTGATTTTCCGGGGCGCAAAGCCTGGACGGCCTGAACGGAAAGGCCCTGCTTCCGCTTGCCGGAAACAGGGCCTTTCATATGAAGGCAAGCCGTTATTATTTCTTGCTGGCGGCAAAAGCCAGAATAATGCCAAGCACTACGCCCAGGGCGGCGGCGAACAGCACCCTGAAATGGCCGGGAAGCATAAACGTGAGCGTGTGGGCCGGTATCCAGAACAGAGGCAGGGTTTTCTTGAAAACAAAGCCCCACATTACGTTCCAATTGATGCGCCCGAGGTTTTTCCCCATGGGAATGGGCTTGAGCAGGCAACTGACCTTGCCGCCATGGTCGGCTATATGCAGGTCGGTTATTTTATGGAAGGTCATGAACACGGGGGCGAAAATCACGTTAATGCAAAAGCTGGTGGAAAAGGCCTGCAGCAGACGTGTGCCGAAGTCTGTTCCGCCCGTGGGCAAACCGATCTGCTGAAGCAACAAAGGCACGCCGCCGCCGAAAACAGTGAACGCGGCCCCGATGCCGATGCCGAGAAAACCCCAGACCACGGCGTGCGCCAAAATGCCGAAACCAGGCTTGTTATAGCCGCCTGAAGTTAGGCGCAGGGCCAGGCATTCCCCAAAAGTGGCCAGCAAGGCGAATTTGACGAAGCCCATCAGGAAGGGATACGCTCCGGTAAGCTCGATAAATTTGTCCAACGCCCCGGGGGTAAGCAGGAAAGCCGCAATTAACAGGGCGAACGCGCCCAACACTTTGACATCTTTCATTTGCATAGGAACTTTCCTTTAGGTAAAAACAGAATCGAAACGCCTGGGTAAATGTCTGATTCGGCCTCTGGAGCATCATCCAGGCGGCAAGCCGCCGCGGCTTGCTGAAAAATGAGGGGCCAGCCGGGCTGGCGTGTGAACAATCCAAATTTGCCGATTTAAATCGCTGTTCCGCACCGGGCAAACGCAAAACCCGCCTTAAACGCGCGGGCTTTTACCGGCCTGAAAAACTAAGCGCGCGAATCCGCCGCGCCACCCGTAAAACCGGGGCAATTGCTCAATATCCCATAATATTGCTCGCAACGTCCGGTTTGTGGAAATAAAATTCCACACGCCGGTTTTGCGGAGTTTCCACGTTCGCGGAATCCGGAACCTGAGGCCTCGTATCAGCAAAGGCGACGCTCATGATCATGCGCGGGTCTATGCCGCCCTGCTCAATGATATAACGCACGGCAGCTGTTGAGCGGGCGGCCGAGAGTTCCCATTTGGAGGCAAAAAGCGGGCGGCCGTCTTCGTTGGCGGAGGAGTGCCCGCGCACAACAAGGTAAACCTTGAACTCTTTCATCACCTTGATAACGCGGTCAAGAATCCTTTTTCCGGTTGGAGAAAGCTCAACGCTGTTCGGGGCGAACATGGCGTTGCCGGTAACGCGCAGAAGCACGCCTGACCCGGCGTTGCTGGTGGCTGCTTCCTCCGTGGCTATGCCTGATTCCTCCAGAACGCCCTTAAGGGCTTTGGCGATAGCCACGTTATTTTCGCTGCCTTCCGGAACCTTGAAGCTGGAAGGATCCTGAGGGGCGGTTATCGGCGGGGCGTTGATGGAGGTCGGGCTATTTGTGTCATAACCTCCAGGGGCTTTGAAGTAGCCGGAAATCTGCACAAGCTTGTCTTTTGGAACCATGGCCAGAATCCACATAAGCAGGAAAAAGGCCATCATCGCCGTGACAAAGTCGGCATATGCAACTTTCCATGAACCGCCGCCGCCCATACAATCTCCGTCTGAAACCCCGGCATGCGGGGCCGGGGCTGATTTTCCGCCGCCGTTTTTCCGTTTTCAGGTCACGCGGCCAGGCAAAAAACTATTTTAGGGTTTGTTCCATTTCCGAAAAAGTCGGACGATAGCTCGGCGGTATGGAGCGGCGGCCGTATTCCAGGGCCACCATGGGGGAAAAACCCTTCAGGGCGGCCATCACGGCTTCGCGTATGCACTTGAGGTAGCAGGCGCGTTCATGCGCCATGTTTTCCACTTTGGCCGCCAGGGGTCCGAACACGCCGTAGCAGAGCAGAATACCCAAAAAAGTTCCGATAAGGGCCGCGCCGATATGGTGGCCGAGCACTTCGGGCGGCTCGGAAATCATGCTCATGGTGAGAACGACGCCGAGAACGGCGGCCACTATGCCCATGCCGGGCAAAGACTCCGCCATTCGATTGATGTTGTGGAACGGGATATCGTCTTCACCCGTGATGCTTTTAAGGTCGGCGTCCATCAGAGCGCCAAGGTCGTCTCCCTTGCCTGTGGTAAGGTAGGTGCGCATGGTGTCGCCGATGAAGTAGCAGGCCGTCAGATCCTGGCAAACCAGGGGAAAACGCTGAAACAGCCCGCTGCTTTTCGGGTCTTCAATATCTTTTTCGATGCTGATTATGCCCTCGCGGTGCATCTTGGTGAAAAGCGCATGCAAAAGGGCCAGAACCTGCGTGTAATTATCGTGCCCGATGCCCTTTCCGAAAAAAGCCTTGGGGAGCGATTTCAAGGAAAGCTTGAGCACATGGCTTGTACAGGAGACCACAAACGCGCCTATGGCGGCGCCAAGAATAATAAGGAGCTCATAGGGCTGCCACAAAAGGACAGGGTCGCCGTGGCTGAGTATGAACCCCCCGAGCACAGACCCGAAAACTACTATGAAACCTATGATAGCTAACATGCAGTGTTATCCCGTGACCGCCTCTCGACCGGGCCGGTTTACCCCAAAACCGTCCGGGAAAAACAGCCCGCAAGGGACCGCCTCCTAAGTATTTTTTAGAATAATGCCTTAACTATAAAGCATTTTTAAAATATAACACCCTTTCGCATAAAAGGGAAGAGCGTTCTTGACAGGTCCGCACAGCTAAAAGAAAAAACAACTTGACGCGGCCCGCCCTCAGGCATTAAAAATCGTTAAAGTTTATACGCGACGGAGAAAAATTTGGCATATTCCCAGGCTGACAGGCGGCGCTGGCGGGCAGACCGCCACGCTCCAACCTCAATTTTAGTGAGAAGGGTGCTTCCGGAAAAATACGGAAGCACCCTTTTTAATCTGGCGATATTTCAATGCAAATAGCGGAAATAATTAATATTATAGAAAAAATAGCGGTGCCGGGATACGCCGCCCCCTGGGACAAAAGCGGGGTGCAGGTTCCTTCAAACCGCCAATCCGCGGAATTTGTCGCGGTTATGCTTGACCCTTCGCCCGGAAACATCAGCCGGGCCCTGGAGCAGGGGGCGGATTTCATTCTGAGCCACCACCCCCTGGCCCTTAAACCGCGCTTTCCAGACAAGCTGGACTCTTACCACAGGGTTTTATATCTGCTTCTGGCCAACCAGGCCTGGCTTTACAGCGCCCACACCTCGCTTGACTCCAACCCGGCCGGGCCGGCAACCTGGGCGGCCGACGCCCTCGGCCTGAAAAACCGCCGTATTATGGAAATAACAGCGTTCAACCCGCGCCTGTCTTTTTACACCCAGGTGAAAAAGGCCGAAAAATTCATTGAACGGACCAACGGCAACGAGGGCGCGCTTCCGCCGGAGCTGGACCTGACGGTAACCCAGGACGGGAACGGCGCCATATTGTCGTGCCCGGCGAACCTCTGGCCGAAAGCCCGCAAGCGCCTGCTGGAAATCGCCCCGGCAGCCTTCTGGGTTCCGCTGGAAGCGCGCCCTGACGCTCCTGGAAGTTACGCCGGGCTGGGCTTTTACGGCGACCTGCCCTCTCCCCTGCCCTATGCGGATTTTTGCCGCCACTTTGCTGAAGCTACCGGCATACGCCAGTGGTCAGCCTGCGGCCCCGTTCCTAAAACCGTCGCGCGCGTCGCCTGCTGCCCCGGTTCCGGCTCTTCCTTGCTCGAAAAGGCCGAAGAAGCCGGGGCCAACGTGTTCATTACCGGAGACGTGAAATATCACGCCGCGCAGGAAGCGCAAATCAGGGTGCTTGACGTGGGGCATTTCAGCCTTGAAGAGGAGATGGTCCGCCGCTTCGCCCTGTTGCTTGAAGAAAGCATGCCGGAAATAAGGGTCAGTTTTTTCAGTTCCAGCGACCCATTCACCATCGAACAGCTCTAGCCGGAAAGAATTCAGACAAATAAGCCGCTCCGCCTTGCGGAAGGGCACTATACAACGGAGGTACTCCTTGAGCCTTTATCTTAAACAGATTGAACAGCTGGTTGCATTGCAGAAGGTTGACGATGAAATTCACGTTCTGCGCCAGGAACTTATAAACGCCCCGAAAGAAGTGGAAGAACTGCGCGCCAGTTTCGCGTCCATGCAGGCCTCGCGCGAACGCCTGAACGACAAGCTTGAGCATCTTAAAGAGCAGGAAAGGCGCATACTGGGCGACATAGAAGATGAGACCGGACGCCTGAAAAAAAGCAAAAGCAAGCTCATGCAGGTTGGAAACAGCAAGGAATATCAGGCCATGATGCGCGAAATGGACTCGCTTGAGCGCTCCACCCGCGGCCGGGAAGAGGAAAAAATGCTTCTCGCGGAAGAAATGGCCCGCCAGACCGGAGCGTTTGAAGAGTTCGAAGCGGAATTCGGCAAAATCAAGGAAGCGCTGGAAGCCCGCGAAGCCACCCTGGCCGAGCGCATGGAAGCCGCCCAGAGCGCCCTGGCCCAGCTTGACCTGCGCCGCCGCGACACCGGCAAGGTCGTTCCTTTGCCAGTGCTTTCGCGCTATGAATTCATACGCGAACGCCTGTCTCACCCGGTCATTGTTCCGGTGCACGCCGGAATATGCAGCGGCTGCCACATCGCCGTTCCGCCCCAGGGATTTATCGAACTGCAGAAAGGCACGCAGATTCTTTCCTGCCCGAACTGCCAGCGCCTTATTTACTGGGCTGAACATTTCAAGGAAGACGGCCCGGCGGAATAACAGCCGCTCTTTATTAAAGACGGCCCCAAAACGGGAAAAAACGAACGGAGGCGGGCAAAGGGGCCGGACGGGCCGACGCCGCGAGCTGCAAGGCTCGGGGAGGAAAGTCCGGGCTTCAGAGGGCATGACGCTGGGTAACTCCCAGGAGGGGCGACCCTTGGAAAGCGCAACAGAAAGCAGACCGCCGGGGCCGCACGGCCGCCGGTAAGGGTGAAACGGTGGGGCAAGAGCCCACCAGTTATTGCGGCGACGCAATAAGCTAGGCAAACCCCGTTCGAAGCAAGACCAAATAGGGGAGCGACAGGCCGGCCCGGCCTGCTCCCGGGTAGGTTGCTTGAGGCGGCGGGCAACCGCCGCCCTAGAGGAATGTCGGCCGCCTGCCAAGGCAGGAACAGAACCCGGCTTATAGTCCGGCCCCTTTGCCCGCCGCCGTTCGTTACACAGTTATGAGTAAAAAAACAGCCTGCATACCGGCTTCGGGCGCGCCCGGAAAGCCGATTTCCGTTTTTACGGCCCTTTGCGCCGCGGCGCTTTTCACGCTTGCCTTTCCCAATCAATGGCGCCAGCTGCCTTTCTGCGCCCTTTTCCTTCCCGGCGCCATTTACTGGCTGGTCCATCCGGAAAGAAGCCTTTCCCAGGCCGCCTTTTACGGATGGTTGCCTTTGGCCCTTGGCGCGGCTGGCGGCCTTTACTGGGTCAGTGTGCCCATGCACGATTTCGCCGGCGCGCCCTGGGTGGCCGGAGGAGCGGCCGCCTTGCTGCTCGGCTCTTATGTCGGGCTTTACGGCGCGCTGTTCGGCCTTTTTTGCCGTTTGGTCCGCCGAAACGCCCACCCTTTGGCGGCCGTTTTCGGGGCCGCTCTGGCCTGGGGCGGCCTGGAATGGCTGCGCGGCTGGTTTATGACCGGTTTTCCCTGGCTCACCCTCTCTTCCTCACTGGTTCCATGGCCCGTTTTCATACAGGGCGCTTCGCTGTTCGGCGCTTACGGCCTTTCAGCCCTTTACGCCTTCGTGTCCGTTTGCCTGGCGCAAGGCGCGGCCGGAACCGCGATTTTTTCAACCGCCACGCAAGTTGAAAAAAAAGCGCCGGAAAATGCGGACGGCCCCACCCCGCAAAGAACGGCCGGGCGGCGCGCCCCGGTTTTATTTTCCGGACGCGGCCCGGCCAGCCTCATGCTTTTCGCCGCTCTGGCCCTTTCAGTTTTTTTCGGTATTTTCAGCTACGGCCATAGCGTGCTGAACCGGCAAAAAGAAATAGCCCCCGCCTGGCGCCAGGTTAAAATCGGCATCATTCAGGGCAACTTGCAGCAAGACGTGAAATGGGAACCTTCCTGGCAAAATTTCACCGTTCGCCAATATATATGGCTTTCACAGCAATACGTCGCCGCCTGGACCGGCGGCGACGACCCGGCTGAAAGGGAAGGCACGCGGTCAGCCCCGCATGCTGCGGAAAACGTTCCCGGACAAGCGGCGGCCCGGGACGGCTACGGCGGTTCATCTTCCAGCCCTGAGGGCGGGGAAACCGGCGCCGTGAAAGACGCTGCCGGGCCCGACCTGTTGATATGGCCGGAAACAGCCATTCCCTTTTATTTTCAGCGCGACAAGCTTCTGGCCGGACCAGTCCGCTCTTTCGCGCGCGCCGAGGGCGTGCCTTTGCTTTTGGGAAGCCCGGCTTACGAAATGGACCAGGGTAAACGCAAGCTTTACAACCGTCTGGTGCTGGTTGACAAAAACGGCAACGACGGAGGAAGCTACGACAAGGTTCACCTGGTGCCCTTCGGTGAATACATTCCCCTTGACCTGCCGATACCTTTCGCCACGGAATTTTTGCAGGGCTATTTCTTTACTCCGGGCGGATCTAAAAGCACGATAGAAATTACCGATTTTTATGACAAGAATCTCAAACTCCATTCCGTGCGTAATTTTGACCCGGCCGAAGCCAGGCTCATTCTGGGGCCGCTTATTTGCTACGAGGCGATATTCCCCGACCTGGCCCAGGCCAGGGTGAAAGAAGGGGCCAACCTGCTTGCGAGCGTGAGCAATGACGCATGGTTCGGCCACAGCCCGGCGGCGGAACAGCACCTGCAGCAGGCCGCCATGCGCGCCGTCGAACAGGGGCGCTACCTGGCCCGTTCCACCAACACCGGCATAAGCGCGCTTATCAGCGACCGCGGTGAGATTCTGACCCGCGGATTATTGTTTAAACCGTTGCAGCTTTCCGGCATTGCTGTTACCAATAACCGATTAACAATTTATCATGAGCTGTATTTCGCGCTTATCGCCGCAATGGCTTCCCTGCCTCTTCTGCTGGCTGGATACTGCGCATACAGGTCGCGAAAAGGATAGTTTACAATGCGCCAGCTTTCCGAATTGCGTTCCGAATCCGCTGAACTGTCGGTCAAATTTGAATCGCTGCGGAGGCGTCTTTGACACGGACGCCACTGAACGCCGCCTTAAGGAAATAGAGTTCCAGCTTGGAGCTCCGGAGGCATGGTCAGAACCGGAAAAACTGACCCCGGTGCTCAAGGAAAAAAGCCTGATCGAAGGTGAACTGGCCGACTTCGCCCGCCTTTTCGCCGGGCATGAAAGCGTGAGTGACTGGCTTGAACTGGCGGCGGAAGAAGAAAGCGAAGAGGCCATGGAACAGCTTGCGGAGGCTGTGGCCTCCCTTGCCGCCATGATCGAGGAAGCGGAAATGGCCCTGTTGCTTGGCGAGGAAGAAGACCGCCACCCGGCCATTCTTGAAATTCACCCCGGCGCGGGCGGAACGGAAGCGCAAGACTGGGCGGAAATGCTGTTGCGCATGTATTTGCGCTGGGCCGACCGCCACGCGTGCCAGACCGAAACCCTGGATTTTCTGGCCGGCGAAGAGGCGGGGGTGAAAAGCGTCACCCTGCGCATTACCGGGCAAAACGTCTTCGGGCTGCTGAAAAACGAACGCGGCATCCACCGCCTTATCCGCATTTCCCCGTTTGATTCGTCCGGCCGGCGGCACACTTCTTTCGCTTCAATTGACGTTATTCCGGATGTGAGCGATAATATAAAAATAGAAGTGGCCGACGCGGACCTGCGCATCGACGTCTTCCGCGCCAGCGGAGCCGGAGGGCAACACGTCAACCGCACCAACTCCGCCGTGCGCATAACCCATATGCCGAGCGGAATAGTGGTGCAATGCCAGAATGAAAAATCGCAGCATCAAAATAAAGACAGCGCCATGAAAATCCTCAAGGCCAGGCTTTACAACCTTGAATTTGAAAAACGGGAAGCCGGGAAAAAGGCCCAATATCAGGAAAAAGAAGCCATAAACTTCGGCAGCCAGATACGCACTTACACCATGCAGCCATACCGCTTGGTGAAAGACCACCGCACAGGCACGGAAGCCACGGACGTGGATGCCGTATTGGACGGTAACCTGGACAAATTCATAATGGACAACCTGCTTTATGCCCACGCCAACAAAACCGACAAGAACGCCTGAACCGGCCGAACGCATGCTGGGGGAGGAACTGGAGAGAAAACTCGTTTCCGAGTTCCAGTATCTTTCAGAAATCGTTTCCGGTTTTGTGCCGGACGCCGCGAAAGGATCCATTATAGTGGCCCGCGCGCTCAACGGGCTGGATATAACAACCTGGCGCAAGCTGGCCAACAAATACAACCTGGACAGCTGGATCGGCATTCCTATCGGTCCGTCCAGCACCGAAGCGCTGGCCTCCCTGCACGCGCGCATTTCCGAACTTATCTTCCAGCGCGACCACGACGTGCTTACCGGCCTGCCCAACCGCCGCTTTTTTGAAGAAAGGTTCTCCATTGAATACGACCGGGCCAAAAGGATGCAAACTCCACTTAGCCTGGCCATGCTCGACCTTGACAATTTCAAGCTGGTCAACGACACGTACGGCCACCACTGCGGCGACCTGGTGCTGGAAGGCTTGGGCAGCCACATACTCAAATCTTTACGCAGTTACGACTTCGCGGCCCGCATCGGCGGCGAGGAATTCGTTATCATCCTGCCCGGGGTAAAGCCGGAGCAGGCCCGCAAACAGGCTGAACGCCTGCTTGCTTCGTTCCGCGAGGAAATTTTCGAATGCGATAAAGGCAACCGGTTCAACATGACTTTTTCCTGCGGCATAGCCGCTCTGACTGACAATTGCGCCGCAAGCCAGGAAGAACTGCTCTGCCAGGCCGACAACGCCATGTACGACGCCAAGCGCCAGGGGAAAAACCGCATTGCCGTAACAGGAAACTGCGATAAAAGCGCTTGCCCGAACGTGCTGGTGCATAGCGACGAAAAAAAATTGCTTTTTTCCCTGCTTACGGGGCATTGAAATTACACAATAAAGAATTCGGGAATCGACAATGGCTGAAAACAAAACCGTTAGCGTAGCCGTCTTGAGCGGCAAGGGCGGAGTGGGTAAAAGCAATCTGGCCCTTAACCTGGCTTATTCCCTTTACCTGAGCAGCTTCAAGGTGCTGCTGGTGGACTGCGACCTGGGGCTGGCCAATTTGGACGTGCTTCTGGGCCTTACCCCGGAAAATAACATCCAGTCGCTGCTTGATTCGGACATGAACCCGGAACAGGCCGTGGTTCCCATTGAGCCCGGCGGCTTCGACCTTTTGCCGGCCACTTCCGGCATAGCCGACGTTTCCGCGCAAAAAAAGCCGGTTTCGCCCGTTCTCGTGCAAAAGCTGAACAGCCTTGCGGCCAAATATGACTTCGTGTTCATGGACATAGGGGCCGGAATATCGCCCAGCAACCTTTCTTTCGCCTCTATCGCCCAGATCAGGCTAATGGTTATAACTCCGGAACCGACCTCGCTCACCGACGGCTACGCAATGATCAAGGTGCTGGCCTCGCGCCACGGGGTGCGCGACCACTTCATCCTGGTCAATCAGGTGGAAAGCAAGAAGGAAGAAGAACAGACCCTGAAAAGCCTTCAGGCCGCCACCACTCACTTTCTGAACATCAACCCCTCCGGGATAGGGTCCGTGCGCGCTGACCGCAAGCTGTCCGAAGCGGTGCGCAAGCAGCAGGCCCTGGTTAAGGCCTTCCCCAAATCAAACGCGGCGCAAGATTGCATGGCCATAGCCGCCAAGCTGCGCAACCTGCGCCAGACCATGCTGCCGCGCATCGCCGATATCGCCCCCCTGCGCGTGCCGGGCAACGGGCAGGAAGAGGGAGAATAGAACCAGATATGGCCAAGAAAAATAAAAACAATGAAAATGCCCCGGCCGCGGAAAAAACCAGAGAACCCCTGAACGCCGGCGATTATCTTGCCAGAGGCATCCTGATAGGCGGGGCCGTGGGCGCGTTCGGCGCGCTTTTCGGTTTCGGCCGGGGCCTGTTTTACAATATAGGCCTCGGCATGATAGGCGGCTTTCTGGCCGGGCTGACCATGGCCGTGCGCATGAACAAGCGCAAGCCGCGCCAATAGAACCGGAACAGCGCCGGCCGCGTTGTTCCGCAACACAATCCTGAAGCCGGAAAAACGTCAGTTCGCTCCGTAACGCCGCTTCAGCAGGAGTTGATATGGCAGGAAAACTCTGCATACACGGCCATTTTTACCAACCTCCGCGTGAAGACCCCTGGCTGGGCCGCATCCTTATAGAGCCCAGCGCCGCCCCCATGCGCCACTGGAACGAGCGTATCGTGCGCGAAAGCTACGCCCCGCTCGGCTGGGCGAGGCGCATGAACCAGAACGGCAACATAACCGACATAATAAACTGCTACGAATGGATGAGCTTCAACGCCGGCCCCACCCTGCTGCACTGGATGCGCCGCGAAGCTCCGCAGGTGCTGGCCAGGATGCAGGAAGCCGACCGGCGCAGCCTTGAGCGCTGGGGACACGGAAACGCCGTGGCGCAGATCTATCATCATATTATCATGCCCCTGGCCTCGGAGCAGGACAAAAAACTGGAATGCGCCTGGGCCATAGCGAACTTCAAGGCCGTTTTCAAACGGCCCCCGGAAGGCATGTGGCTTTCGGAATGCGCGGTGGACCTGCCAACGCTGGAAATTCTGGCCTCCGCCGGCATAAAATTCGTCATCCTGGCCCCGCGCCAGGCGCAGGCTGTGGACGTCGGGAACGGCTTCACGCCGGTTGACGAAAGCTCTCTGGACGCCACCAGGCCCTATCAGGTTGAATTACCCTCCGGCTGCTCCATAACGGCCTTTTTTTATAACGGCGGCCTCTCGCAGGCCATTGCCTTCGAAGGGCTTTTAAACGACGGCGAAAGACTATGGCAGCACCTTTCCGGCTCGGTGCTGCGCCTTTGCGGCGAAAACGGCCTGCTGGCCATTTCAACCGACGGGGAAACATACGGCCACCATTTCAAATTCGGCGAAATGGCCCTGGCCCACGCCCTGGCGCAAGGTTTCAGCTGGCGCGACGGAGTGAGGCTGACCAACTTTGCCGCCTACCTGGCGGAAAATCCGCCCACATCAAAAGTGCGCCTGCGCGAGGTTTCTTCCTGGAGCTGCGTGCACGGCGTGGAACGCTGGCGCTCCAACTGCGGCTGCACTGACGGAGGCCACCCCGGCTGGAACCAGCTTTGGCGAGGGCCGCTGCGCGATGCCCTGAACTTCGTCAAACTGGAACTTGACAAGCATTTTTTCAGCGCCGGGTCGGAAGTTTTCAAAAACCCGAACGCGGCCCTGCTTGAGTACGGCGAGGTGCTGGCCGACCCGGATTACGCGGCCGATTTCGCGGAACGCCATTTTACCGCCCTTGATCCTGACGGCTGCCCCGGCATGGAAGACAAAGCCTGGAAGCTGCTGTCCATGCAGGAGCACGCCCTGGCCTCCTTCGCCAGTTGCGCCTGGTTTTTTGACGACATTTCGCGCATTGAGCCGGTAAACGCCATGAGCTTCGCCCTTAAGGCCATGGAACTGGCCTCGCAGACCGGGTGCCGCGATTTTACGAACGAGCTTGAGGCCATCCTGGAAAAAGCCGAATCCAATAAGAAAGAGGAAGGAAACGGAAAAGACGTGTTCCGCAAACGCGTTTTGCCCAAGCTGCAAGACCCGGTGGAACTGGCCCTGATGGCTTTGGTCTGGCTGCAGGCGGGAGGAAAGCTGCCCCTGGACGACAAACCGGCTATGCTGCGCTGGCCCGGCATTGAGGTTGAAATACGCCTGGATGAGCCGGCCATTATGCAGGCGGCTGATCGTGACGGGCTGAAGAGGCGCGAAATAACCGGGCGGGCCGCCGTGCGCCACCGCATGGAAACCGAAGGCCTGAGTTTTCTCTGGAGCTGGACGCCGCCGGATAACTACACCGGCGTTGAATTCAGCTCTGACGACCCTATAGAGGCGGTGAAGCTGGAAATAAACGCCGGAACCGGACGGCTGCCTTTTGTGCCGCTATTGCGGAGTTCGATTGAAGCGCACCTTCCGAACGGCGAAAAAATCCTCCGCAGCGTAGCCGACCTTCCCGGCCATGTGCGCGACTTTCTATGCCTGCGCCTGTTCGGGCAAACGCTGCACCAGCACAGGAAACACCGCCAGAATATGGCCCGGCATATAATTTCCGTCATGAGCCCGTGGGAGGAAGGCCAAGCTACCCGCGCATACCCGCAAATATGGGTGGAATTCGCCCCTTACCTGGTCTGGGCCTGTTGCTTCGCTGGCGAACTGAATCCGGAACAGGTAAAAATTTGCGCGGCCTTCATAAGCAAACTCAACCTGAGCCCGGAACTGCGCCGCCGCGCCGCCGACCTTCTCGAGCAGGACTTCATTCAAGGCCTGCGCAGCCGCCCGGTTCCGGCGGACAAACTGCTCCGGGCCGCCCGCATCGCGGACGCCTTGTTGCCGTTCAACGACTGGTGGCGGGTGCAAAACGAATTATGGGGCCATCCGGAATTCAGAACCGGCCTTAAAGAATTGGCCGAGGCCTTCAGGTTCAAGATATGACGCCGTCTGGGGCTGTTCACGCTTGAAATTGCCGCCTGTAAAAATAAAGGCCCCGGTTTGATAGCCGGGGCCTTTATTTTTACAGCAAGGCTTCAGCCGCCTTGAGCGCGGCGTTGAAGTTCACCTCATGCGCCACTTCCGGCACTATTTCCATATAGGCTATCTTTCCCTGCCGGTCCACCACGAACACGGAACGGGCCAGAAGGCGCAGTTCTTTTATTGCCAGGCCGTAAGACAGGCCGAAGTTCAGGTCGTAATGGTCGGAAAGGGTTTCCAGGTTGTCGACGCCGGCCGCGCCGCACCAGCGGGCCTGGGCGAAAGGCAGGTCGCATGAAACGGTCAGAATGCGCACGTCTGAACCTAACGAAGCGGCTTCATTATTGAAGCGCCTGGTCTGAAGGTCGCACACGCCGGTATCCAGCGAAGGCACAACCGAGATAACAATCACTTTTCCGGCATAATCTCCGAGAGAACGGGTGGAAAGGTCATTGGCCAGCAGCTTGAAATCCGGCGCGGCATCGCCTTTGGAAAGCGGAGTGCCGAGCAGGGTCATGGGGTTGCCTTTAAAAGTTATGACATCTTTGCGTTCCATAATAATAGGTTCCTTTAGGTTAAATTTCGCGCGGACAGAACAGGCTGTTCCATGTAATATATAGCCTGGTTTGAGCGTTTGCGCAATCCTGCTTCAAAAAAAGCGTGGAACTTAAGCGAATTGAATTGAAAACGCCGTCCGCCCTGGCGGCAAACCGCCGCAAACGAGCGGCATCAGCGAAAATGGACGCGCAACTCCGGATGAAGCTTTGCCGTAAAAAAGACGGAACCGCCCGGACACGCCCGAACTGTTCCGCCTTTGCAGAATCAAATCACACCGTGACGAATCCAAAGTTTATTTCGGGCGAACGGTCAAAACCGGAATAACGGAATTTTTCACCACTTTTTCCGCGACTGAGCCGAACAGGATGCGGTCTATGCCCCGGCGGCCGTGCGTGCCCATAATGATCATGTCCGCGCCGTATTCTTCGGCGTTGTTCATGATTTCCTCGGCCGCATAGCCGGTGGCTATTTTGCTTACGGTTTTGACGTCGGCAAAGCGTTCGGCCACGAAATTTTCCATGTTCTTTTCCGCTCCGCTTACAATCTCGCCTACAAAGTTCTCTATAGAGCTGGGCGGAACATGAAAACCGACATATTGGCTCAAAGAAGGGGCTACATAAAGGACCATTACTTCCGCCTCCAGCGCTTTAGCCAGAGAAGAGGCGTATTCAGCCACGGTTCCGCTATGCGGGGCCAGGTCGACAGCACAAAGAATCTTTTTTACGCTAACCATATACATTTCCTCCACGTTGCAATTTTTTCCCTATATTCAACATAGCCCATATTGTGCGGACTATCAATATTTATGTTGAAGAAACATGCTGTTCGTCCGGGTTGAAAAAACGCAGGCGCAAGGCGTTGCTGACAACCGAAACGGAACTGAGGGCCATGGCCGCTCCGGCCAGCATAGGAGACAGGGTCGGCCCGCCCCAGACATGCAACAGCCCGGCGGCCACCGGAATTCCCAGCACGTTGTAAGCGAAAGCCCAGAACAGATTCTGCCGGATATTGCGCAAGGTGGCCCGGCTGAGCTTTAAAGAAACAAGCAGGGGTTCAAGCCCGGAGCGCATCAGCACGATATCTCCGGCCTCGGCGCTTATATCCATGCCGTTATGCATGACGAAACCCACGTCCGCGCGGGCCAACGCCGGGGCGTCGTTCACCCCGTCGCCCACCATGCCCACGCGCAGCCCTTTGGCCTGAAAACCGGCCACGGCCTTTTCCTTGTCTTCGGGCAAGAGTTCGGCCCGCACTTCGTCAATGCCCAGCCCGGCGCCGATGGCCATGGCGGTTCTTTTGTTATCTCCGCTCAGCATGACCACCCGGATGCCCCGCTTCTTCAGGTCGGCCAGAACAGCCGGGGCCTCCGGCCTTATGGCGTCGGACACGGCTATAACCGCCAGCGCGTTTGAGTCTTCCCTCAAAACCATGGGAGTTTTTCCCTGCCCGGCAAGGTTGCGGATTATGGCGGGCAGGTCCGCGCCACGGCTTTCCGCCGCCGGCAAGGCTTCGTCTCCGCCGAAGGCCGCGCTGCCGAAACTGAGCTTCAGCGGTCCTTCCCCTGTGTCCACAAGGCCGGAAATTCCCTTTCCAGCCTCATATTCGAAAGAACTGACGGCGAAAGGCTTCAACCCGCGCCCTTCAGCCGCCTCTGTCACCGCCCGGGCCAAGGGGTGTTCCGAAACGCTTTCCAGGGAAGCGGCCAGGCGCAACAGGGCGTTTTCGTCAAAGCGGCCGTCCGCTGAAGGCAAGGCCGCTATATCAGTAAGATGCGGCTTGCCCAGGGTGAGCGTCCCGGTTTTATCCATGACCATGACGTCAAGGCGGGCGGCCGCCTCCAGGGCGGCTCCGCTTTTGATCAGGCAACCGAGCTGGGCGCCGCGTCCGGTTCCGACCATTATTGAAGTAGGCGTCGCCAGGCCCATGGCGCAGGGGCAGGCTATAACCATAACGCTTACGAAAATGCGCAGGGCAAAAGAAAAATCCGCCCCGGAAATCAGCCAGCCCGAACCGGCCAAAAGGGCCAGAATCATCACCGCCGGCACAAAATACAGGCTGATGCGGTCGGCCAGGGCGGAAATCGGGGCTTTGCTGCCCTGGGCTTCCTGCACTAGGCGCACTATGCGGGCCAGAGCGGTATCCGCTCCGACTTTTTTTACAGAAGCCACCAGCGCGCCGTGCAGGTTGATCGACCCGCCGACGATAAAAGCGCCCGGCCTTTTTTCGGCCGGAAGGCTTTCTCCGGTCAGCATGGATTCATCCACGGAAGAAGAGCCTTCAAGCACGACGCCGTCCGCCGCCACGCGCTCGCCGGGACGCACCAGAATGACGTCGCCCACGCGCAGGGAACTGGAAGGCACAACCAGCTTCGCTCCTTCGGCCTTGCCGTCAGAAAGCAAGGTGGCTTCACCCGGAGCAAGGTCGAGCAGCAGGCGTATGGCCTCAGAGGTGCGGGCGCTGGAACGTATTTCAAGATATTTGCCAAGCGAGATCAGGCTGATGAGCATCGCGGCCGATTCATAATACATGTCCATGGACCTGACCATGGCGGTTTCCGGCGGCAAAACCCCGGCCACGGAAAGAGCCACTTCAATCGTGCTCCAGAGGCTGTAAAGAAAAGCCGCCCCGGTTCCCATAGCCACCAGGGAATCCATATTGGGAGCGCCGCGCAGAAGCGCGGGCAGGCCGGAGGTATAAAACCGCCGCCCCACAAAGATCACCGGCAGGCATAGCGCGAGCTGGAGCAACGCGAAATTAAGCGGATTGGCGTGAGGTGAAAGGAAATGAGGCAGAGGCAGGCCCAGCATTTCTCCCATGGAAATAACCACAAGAGGCAAGGCGAAAATGAACGAAATGACAAGCTCGCGCCCGCGGGCCTTCAACTCGGCCCGCCTCTTCTCGTTGTTGGCCTGCCAGAGCATCGCCGCGCTGTCCAGCCCCCGGTCCGCCCGCCTGACCGGGGTAGCCTTGAAGCCCAGTTCGCTTATGCGCCTTACTACAGCTTCTTCCAGCGCGGGGGAGGAAGCCTGCGGCAGAGCGTCAACCGTGGCGAAAGCCGTGCTCAGGTTGACGGCAACCGATTTTACGCCGTCCATGGCCCCTACCGCTTTCTCTATTCTGGCGGAACAAGCGGCGCAATGCATGCCTTCGATATCGAACTCCAACTTGGCATGACCGCCGTCGTTCGCGTCAGACGCGGCTTGAACGGGGGTAAAACCCGTTTCATGCAAAGACATGGCAAACTCCTGAAAATATCCCCTTGCGGAGCGTTCAAAACCAGGCCGCTCAGGCGGCGCTGAAGCCCTTGCGCTCGACAACCGCGACCGCTTCCTTGCGAATATCTTCAAGCGCGGCCGCATCGGCCACTCCTATTTTCGCATAGCCCGGATTCAGGCTTACTTCCACGCTTTCAACGCCGTCTATCTCTTTAAGGGATTTTTCCACCGTCATGCTGCAGTGCCCGCAGCTCATTCCGCCTATTTCAATAGTAAATTCCCTGACTGACATTTGCCTGCCTCCAATTAAGATAATCATTTTCAAAACAAAATTTTCGTCTTCTTCATACCTAAACCTCAAACCAGAGAAAAACAATCCTTAAATAAGCGTTTTTATCCTAAAAAGCCGGTTGCCGCGCCAGCCGTCCGCCGCTCCGTTTTCAAAAGCGGGCTTGCGGCCGGTTCAGACCTGGCCTGCTCCGGAATTTTACCGGGCCGCCGCCATGCGCCGTTTTGCCTGAATGCGTTTTTTGGTATACGAGGTTACAAATTAAAACACTTTCCAAAGGAGGGACAATGAAACATTATCGCAAGGCAATCACGCTTTACGTGCCGGCGCGGCGCGGGTTCGTGAACATTACCCCGCAGGTGGAAGAAGCCCTGGCCGAAAGCGGCGTGATGAACGGCCTGCTGCTTTGCAACGCCATGCATATTACCGCCTCGGTTTTTATTAATGACGACGAGGCGGGCCTGCACCACGATTACGAGCAATGGCTTGAAAGGCTGGCCCCGCATGAACCGGTGGGCCAATACCGGCATAACGGCTGCGAGGATAATGCTGACGCCCACATGAAAAGGCAAATCATGGGACGAGAGGTTGTTGTCGCCATAACGGACGGCAAACTTGATTTCGGCGTCTGGGAACAGATTTTTTACGGAGAATTCGACGGCAGGCGCGAAAAGCGCGTTCTGATCAAAATTATCGGCGACTGAAGCATCTTAACTTTTAAAATGCTCCGCCGGCGCGCATGCAACGCCAGCCAAATGCGGCCGGAAACGGAAAACCGCTTCTATAGCTCCCAGCCTCCGCATACATCGGCCCACCCGGCGGCTCCAGAGCAGGCATAAAGCTCGTCAAGCGAAAGCTCGATCACCGAGTTGCTGCTGCCGCAGGCCGGGAACACCGTGTCGAACCTTTTCAGGGAAACGTCAAGGTAAATGCTGACCGAAGGGTTGCTGACGGCAAAAGGGCAAACGCCGCCCACCGCGTGCCCGGTAAAGGCCAGCGCCTCGTCCGGCGTGAGCATTTTGGCCTTGCAGCCGAAAAAATTCTTGAATTTCCTGTTGTCTATTTTTCCGTCTCCCGCCGCCACAACCAGCACGCATCCTTCCCCAAGGCGCAGGGTAATGCTTTTGGCTATACGCGCCGGAATCACCCCGGCCGCCTTGGCGGCAAGATCGACCGTGGCGCAGGATTCTTCAAATTCCATCACATCCTTGTCTTTACCCCAGCGTTTGAGGTATTCTTTCACATCTTCAACTGGCATTCCGGCATAACTCCGTTCTGGGCCGCGCTTCTCGGGGCGGTTGATCCGCGCAAGACACCATGTTTCGCGCGTGAACAAAAAGATAATCAAAAACAGCGTTCCGTGCAATCCGTTCCGCCGCGATAGCAGGAATAGCAGCGATGTCGTTTTTGTTATCAGTGTTGTCGGTTTTCTTTACACCCGCCGTCTACCATTATCTCGCTAACTACATATATTTTTTATGCATTATCCTTATCTATGCAAAATACTCAATTTTTATAAAAAAAGATATTTCCTCGCATAACAAACCGTTATTACAAAATAAATTTATAAATATTAAAAGTTGGCCCGCCTTTTGCAGAGGTTGAGCAACATTTAATAACAAACCTATAAGACAGGGGGAATACATGAAACGTTCAATTATTACCTTAGTGGCTGTTACCTGCTTCGTTTTCAGCGCCATCGCGGCTCAGGCCGACGTTGTCACCAACTGGAACTATTCCGTAAGCGGAATTTTCTCCAATGTTACCGCTCAGAACAATAACCTTAACCATATGCGCTATGAAGACGGCAACACCAAGCTTTCCTGGGGCACGGACAACTATACCCGCAGCTCTATCTACCTGACCAACTACGCCAGCGACGGCACCCTCGGCAGCACCATGGTGACTAACGGCGGCCTGGCCCAGGGCCTCAGCATGAGCCATAGCAACAAGACCCTGAGCGCCGGCGTTAATGCCCTTACAGGTGGTTCCGCCGCCCTGACGCTTACCTTGAACCCCTTCGGCACGGCTGACGAACTTATTTTCAACACCACCCTGACCTTCAAGTTTATTGAAACCACCAACAGCGGCCCGAACAATCAATGGGACGATGTGTTCGTGCTCATCGGCGGCCTGAACAGCGTGACGGAAACCTTCATGTACGACGGCAATGAATATCAGTTCAGCTTCGGCGCTTCTTTCGATAAGATAGCTGACGTTTCCATGTACCACTACAACCTGGTGAAGGACTATGTGCCCGAAGGTTACATGGTTCTGGGCTGGGTCACCAAGGAAGGCGAACTGACCACCATCCCCACCTTCCTGAACATCAAGTCTCCGGCCCCGACCCCGACCCCGGAACCGGGAACCCTGGCTCTGCTCGGACTCGGCCTTGCCGGCCTGGGCCTGGTAGCCCGCCGTAACCGCAAGTAAGAAACTCATAGCCTTAACCTGAAATAACAGAAGGACCCGGCTTTTAGCCGGGTCCTTCTGTTATTTCAGGGCAGTTACAGCCATGTGTAAAAAAAACTGACAGCGTTGTTCCCAAGCGGCGGCCTTCTATGGCAGCTTCCCCGCTTGCAATCCGGATTTAAATGAAAAATGACGAGAACCGGCCGAAAAAACGCTGGTTCCGGTGTGTGGAATATACAATTCTTTTTCTGTGGAAGCTTCTTCCTCCGGGAGGAACTTCAGGCATTTCGCCGCATCCCTCCGGCACAGGAAAGCTATTCCGCCGGAAGCTCCTGCCGCGGGCGAACCGGCAAAACGATCAATATTCTTATGCCGATCCCACTCTAATCATCTGCCGCGAAAATGACCAGATCCGCCGTCACCGCTCCGGACGCTGAGGCCAGGTCTTCAGGAGCCAGCAACAGCTGCAAGCCGCGCAGCCCGGCACTGACATAAATGGAGGCGAAAGAAAACGCCGTTTCGTGCAGATAAGCCGGAAAACGTTTCTTCATAGCCAAAGGCGAACAGCCGCCTCGTATATAACCTGTAACCGCTTGCAGGTCTTTCATGGGGATAAGGGCGCAATTCTTATTGCCGGAGGCTTTGGCCGCCTTTTTCAGGTCAAGTTCGCATCCGCCCGGAATGATGCATACAAAATAACCGCTTCTGTCGCCATGCAGCACCAGGGTTTTAAAAACCCGGGCAACATCTTCGCCCAGTTGGGCGGCCAGATGAGCCGCGCTCAAGTCATTCTCGTCAACCGCATAGCTTACAAGGCTGTAGGCTGTTCCGGCCCTGTCCAACAGCCGGGCGGCGTTTGTTTTGCCTGCCTTCATGATTTCTCCGGAGCGCCGCTGAAAAAACGGAGCGGTTTTGAAAACGCCGATACGCCCTTGAAGCCGCAAGCAAGCAGCGCCGCCTTTGCTTCAAAACGCTTCAGCCCAGCCGGTATGATAAAATCTTGCGGATATAGCCTGAGCGAACTCAAGCCGTGCGGATCCGCCATTTCAAACACGCAACTTTACGGACGGTCCGGCTTAAAAATTCCATCCGCGCTTTTTTTCCAGCTGACGGCCGATAAAAGACACGGACAGGCACAACAGCAGGTAAAGAACGGTTACGCTGATCCAAACCTCAAAAATCATTCCGG
The DNA here is from genome assembly GCA_031552195.1 of Desulfovibrionaceae bacterium. Classification (GTDB taxonomy): domain Bacteria; phylum Desulfobacterota; class Desulfovibrionia; order Desulfovibrionales; family Desulfovibrionaceae; genus JAVBMP01. The sequence goes on along the minus strand of JAVBMT010000010.1, from coordinate 102,418 downwards.
AGGAATTGATTATGTTCGCCCCTTCCAGCGTGAGTTCCTGCACGGCTATCATTGAAACGATCGAGCTGTCTTTAATCAGCGAAACGCACTGGCCGGTCAGTGGTGGAAGCATCGCCCGCCCGGCCTGCGGCAAAATGATGCCGTACAGGCAGCGTTCCCGCGAAAGCCCAAGCGAAAGACCGGCTTCCCACTGCCCTTTGGCTACGCTTTCTATGCCGCCGCGAATAATTTCGGCAAGATAAGCCCCTTCATAAATTCCAAGGGCCAGCACGGCCGAGCAAAAAACCGGCATCTGGCCAGGGGCAGGCAAAAGCGGCATCCACTCCGTCCAGTCCCAGTTCAGGGTATTCCCCATCTGGCCGGTAAGAAAATAATGCACCACAAAAACCAGCACCAGGGGCGGGATATTGCGCACGGAATGCACGTAAGTGGCCCCAAGCATCCGCCCCAGTGGCCTGCGCCAGGCACGGCACAAACCGAAAAACAAGCCGAAAATTCCGGCCACGGCGAAAGCCCACAATGAAACCTGCACCGTCATGAAAAAACCGCGCGACAGCAAGCCCGGGCGCAGCCGTTCCCACCAGAACCCTTCCGGCAAAAGACGCAGCAGGTATGAAGGGATTTTTTCCCAGTGCCAGCTATATGGGAAGGCCCCGCCTTCGACCACCCGCCACAAGAACAAGCCGGCAAAAGCCAACAAAAGGCAGTCGAACAGAATGCGCCAGGAAGTTTCCGGATTTATCCTGGCCGCTCCACGCAAACGAAGCGCGAAATTATTTACGGCGCTCCATTCAGGCATCGCTACTGCAGGAACTTTTCCCATGCAATGCTGCGGAACCAGTAATCGCGGCGTTCTTTCAGCCAGCCTTCATTTTCGACTATGCGAATCCAGTTATCCAAAAAGTTCAGCGAGTCAGGGTCTCCCTTACGGATACCAAGGCCGACCGGCTCTTTGGTGAAAATCGCGTCCATGGGGGTAAACAAGGTCTGAGGGTTTTTCAAGGCCTGAAAGGCCGGGAGAGGAGCGCTGCTGATCATGGCGTGAGCGCGCCCGCTTATTACTTCCTGCACGGCCTGGGCTTCATCCGCGAAGTAGCTCAGCCTCGCCTTCGGCATATATTTTCTGGCTGAGTTCACAGCGCTGGACCCGGTACGCAAGGCTATGACCACATCCGCCTTGTTAAAATCTTCAAGCTTGCTGAAACCGGCGGCTTTCTCCTTATTGGCCACAATGTCCATTCCCGCGTAATCATAGGGAATGCTGAAATTGACCTTGAGGTTGCGCTCCGGCGTGACGCTCATTCCGCCGATGATTATATCGAACTGGCCGGTCAGAAGCCCCATGATGATTCCGTCCCAGCCGGTGGGGATAAACTCGACCTTAACTCCGAGGTCTTTAGCCAAGCGCGTGGCCACGTCAACTTCAAACCCGATGAATTCTCCGTCCTTGTTCCGCATGGCCCAAGGAACGAAAGTGGAGAAACCCACCCGTAAAACTTTGCGTTGCACAACCTGGTTAATCATGCTCTCTTCAACCAGGTTCTGCTTCAAATCCGCCGCCGCGGCTTCTGCGGTTATTCCGGAAAAAAACAAAAACAGAAACGCACAGAACAACATAGCAATATTTTTCTTCATGTCGCCCTCCCGATGAATGATAATTAACAAGCGTGTTCCATTATAAATTCGATGCGATGGACATAGGAATGGTTTTGCAAGACATGCTCGCGCCAAGCCCGCGCCAATTCGGCTTTACGGCCGGGGCGCCGGCGGAAATAGTCGGCTGACCGTAGCATGTCTTCAGCCTTTCCGAAACTTATCGGCTCGGTCAATTCAGACGGAAAAATTTCCAACCCCGGCCCGCTCCCTGTAAAGCAGAAACCTCCAGCCAGCCAGACGTCGAAAATACGCTGGGTCAGGCCGCACGGCAGCAACAGGCTGTCAAGGTTCAAACTGAACTCCGCCCCGGCGTAAACGCCCGGCAAGCGTGAATAATAGTCAACCGCCGGGCGTATATCCACGGCCTCCGGCAACAAGAAACGCCAACTGTCAGTTCCGCTGAAGCCCTCTTGCTCCCCGAATACGGTAAGGCCGAAGGAAGCCGCTTCCTCAAGAACCATAACCCTGAAAATCCTGTTGCTTTCCTGGGCCCCCAAAGAGGCTAGGCGGGCTTTTTTCCCCGGCCAAAGCGGCTGCCCGGCAAAACCAAGCTCTTGCAGCCACCAGCCGAAATCCGGCCTGCGGCCGGAACGCAGCTCTGCATCCGCTTTTTCCAGCGCGCCGGAAGGAAGTTCAAGCCCGGCGAAAAAGGCTGACCGTCCCGGAAAGGAAGGCCGCCCGACGAAAACCAGAGGCGCAAGGCCGGAAGGAGGCGGAAAACGCCTGTCACGCCCGGAATGTGGCCCCATGCTGGCCAGGCAGCCGGCCAGCGGCAAATGATGCGCCGCGTTTGCTCCGGCCTCGCGCAAGGGCTGAACGAAACTTTTGTCCGTAACGAAAATTCGCGATTCTTTCCATTCCGGACCGCGCACCGCGCTTAAAAGATTCCAGGGGTTATCGACGCACCAAACCGCAACAGGAACCCCGGCCTCGCGCAGCATGCGGAAAACGGTCGTCTTTCCCTCTAAACCCTTAAAATTTATGCTCAAAAATAAAAACGACCCGCCGCCGCGCAAAATTTCCGGCAAAAACCATTCCGTTTCCGGGTCAAGCAAGGCGCCAGAGGGAGGCTGAATAACGGAAAAGCCTTTAATTGAAAGAGCCAGAAGCAACTCCTGCCGCAGCAGGTCGGCTTTTCCACCCGGAAATATAACAACAGGCTTCGCGCCCATATCGTCCTTTTTTCATGCCGCAACGCGCGGAACAGCCACTTTGCCCTTGGCCTTGAGGCATATTTGGTATATAAGCTTACCCCACATGGAGCAGGCATGAAAACTTATAGGGATCACTACTTTTTGAAGGCCAAGCAGGAAAACTACCCTGCGCGCTCCGTTTATAAGCTTAAAGAAATCCACAAGCGTTTCAAGCTGTTCAAAACCGGCATGAAGGTTCTTGACCTTGGCGCGGCCCCGGGTTCATGGTCAATGGGCGCGGCGGAATTCGTCGGGCCAAACGGCCTGGTGATAGGGGTTGACATTCAGCTTACAACTGCCGTATTTCCGCCGCAGGTGCGTTTTTTTCAGGCCGATGTGTTCAACCGCCCGCCGGAACTGGAAGAAACCTTGAAACAATGCGGCCCCTTCCATGTGGTCATGTCAGACATGGCCCCCAGCACCACCGGGCACCGTGCTACCGACCAAGCGCGTTCGGCAGCTCTTTGCGAAGAGGCCCTGGCGGTTGCCCTGGCCTGCCTTTTGAAGGGCGGCAGCTTTGTGGTCAAGGTTTTCATGGGGCCTGATGTAAAGCCCTATATCGAAGAAATGCGCAAATTTTTCACTTCCGTCAAGGGGTTCAAGCCGGAAAGTTCACGTTCTGAAAGCTTTGAAACTTTTTATGTGGCTCAGGGCTTCAAAGGAATAAGAGAATAAACGGGGCGGGCGTTGAACGCCGCCGGAGGGTTTCGCCCGCGGCGCGCCTTCGCCGCAAGCCCCGCCGGTTTTCGATGTAACCTTAAAAATAACGCTTTCCGCTTTTGCAAGCCGATTGCTGAAAACAATTTTTTTAAAAAAAGTAAAATTGCTCTAAAGGAGTTTAATCATATGGCCGGGCACAGTAAATGGAAAAACATCCAGCATCGCAAGGGAGCGCAAGACGTCAAACGCGGAAAGGAATTCACCAAAGCGGCCAAGGAAATAATCCTGGCCGCCAAAAGCGGCGGAGACCCGACCTATAACCCGCGCCTGCGCAGCGCCATTGCCGCGGCGAAAGAAGTCAACCTGCCCAAGGATAAAATTGACAGCGCCATTCGCAAAGGCACCGGCGAAGAAGCCGGCGGCGACCTGCTCGAAGTGCTTTACGAAGGCTACGGCCCGGGCGGGGTTGCCGTTCTGGTTGAAGCCGCCACGGACAACCGCAACCGCACGGTTGCGGAAGTACGCCACCTTTTCAGCAAAAGCGGCGGCAACATGGGAGAATCCGGCTGCGTGAGCTGGATGTTCGACCGCAAGGGCGTGTTCGCCTTCGACAAAAGCCGCTATAGCGAAGACCAGCTCATGGAAATAGGACTTGAAGCCGGCGCCGAGGACATCGTTGACAGCGACGACGCCTGGGAAGTTTATTGCGCCATGCAGGACTTTGAAGGACTGCGCCAGGCTTTTGAAAACGCGGAAATTGCCCATATCAGCGCGGAACTTTCCCGCGTTCCGCAAAACAATATCGCGGTTGACGCCGAAACCGGGCGCAAGCTCCTCCGCATGGTGGAAAACCTTGAAGACAACGAAGACGTGCAGAACGTTTACGCCAATTTCGAGCTGCCCGAGGAACTTTTGTCCGAATTGTAACCGTTTGCCGGGCGCTGAACTCTGGCCGGGCCGGGCGGATACGCCTTGCCCGGCCTTTTCGCGTTCCGCCGGAGCTCTTGAACCGCTGCAAGCGTACAGCGCGAGTTACTTCAGCAAAAGGGCTTTCCTTTTGCGTATCTGATAAAAAGAAGCTTTTAGCGCGCTATGCCTGTCGGTTGCGAAAGGCATAGCGCGCTAAAGGCATAGATAAAAAGTCAAAGTTAGCCCACGCTAGAGGCATCCACCGGCCTGAAAATGTTTGTTCGCCATTACTCCGCGCCCGGCATGATTTCAGGCCGAATCAAGAAAAGCTTTATGTGCGCCGTGTTGCTGAAAAACGCTGTAAGACAGGCGCGCCCGGGACGCGAGACCGCACTTAGTGAAATTTTGCCTTTTTCTATTTTTTAGTATAAAGATACGGCTGATAGTTCCGCTAAAGCGATCCTTAATCTCTGGAGGAAGGCCCCCTATGTTGCGTATAAGTCACAAACTGGCCGCGATTGCAGCCTGCCTGGCGTGTCTGCTTTTAATTCCGCTGCTCATGCCGACCTTGGGCTGGTGCGCGGAAATACCCGCTTACGGCAAAGAACTGACCATTTACTGGATCATACCGTTTGTCTGCATGCTCCTATCAATTGCCGTCTGCCCCCTGACCATGCCCCATTTCTGGGAGCACAACTTCGGAAAAATAGCTGTATTCTGGGGCCTGGCTTTTCTTATTCCATTTACCGTAGCCTATGGGCCTTCCGTGGCCTTGCATGAATTCCTGCACGCCATTCTCCTTGAATATCTGCCGTTCATCATTCTGCTTTTCGCGCTTTATACGGTTTCAGGCGGCATACGCCTCACCGGCAAGCTGGTGGGCACGCCGCTGGTGAATACCGCCATTCTGGCCGTCGGCACCTTTCTGGCCAGCTGGATGGGAACGACCGGCGCGGCCATGCTGCTTATCCGCCCCCTGCTTCGCGCCAACGCCCACCGTAAATACAGGGTGCACACCGTGGTGTTCTTCATATTCCTGGTTGCCAACATCGGCGGCTGCCTCACCCCCTTGGGCGACCCGCCGCTCTTTCTTGGCTTTTTGCAAGGGGTGGCGTTCTTCTGGACGGCCTCCCACATGCTGCCCCTGCTGCTTTTCATGGTCGCCGTGCTCCTGCCGCTCTACCTGGCGATTGACGCCTTTCTTTACGGCAGGGAAGGCAAGCCGGTTCCGCAAGACAACGGCGGCAATACGGAAAAACTCGGTTTTGACGGAAAAATCAACTTTTTACTGCTTCTTTTCATAATAGGATCCGTTCTGATGAGCGGAACATGGAAACCAGGCCCGGAAAGCGACCTGGAAATATACCATATTCCCCTGTCTTTGCCCAACCTGGTGCGCGACGGACTCCTGCTGGCGATAGCCGCGCTTTCGCTCAAGCTTACCAAGGCTGAAACCCGCCGCATGAACAGCTTCAACTGGGGCCCGATCGCCGAAGTCGGCAAACTTTTTCTGGGCATATTCATCAGCATGATACCGGCCATAGCCATTTTGCGGGCCGGGAAGGAAGGCGCGCTCAGCACCGTGATCAACCTGGTCTCGCAGCCTGACGGGCAGCCTATCAATTATATGTATTTCTGGCTTACCGGGATATTGTCGAGCTTCCTTGACAACGCCCCCACGTATCTCGTCTTCTTCAACACCGCTGGCGGCAACGCCGTGGAGCTTATGGGCAACATGGCCTCCACCCTTCTGGTTATTTCAGCCGGGGCGGTGTTTATGGGCGCCAACACTTACATAGGCAACGCCCCCAACTTTATGGTGCGTTCCATCGCGGAAGACCAGGGCGTTTCCATGCCCAGCTTTTTCGGCTACATGGCCTGGTCGTTCGGCATTCTGGTGCCTCTTTTCGCCCTCATGACTTTTATATTCTTCATCTAAACCTAAAAGGCCGGGTTCAGCGAACCCGGCCTTTTTTCACGCTTCCGCCCGGGGGCACGCTTACGGCAAGAATCCGGCCGCCCAGGCGTTCAAAGAGGCCGCCCGCCGCGAGCATGCGGCTGGCTTTCATCCCGCCGGATCTGTTCCACCCAAGGCGAATATGAAAAATTGCTTCCTTTTTATCTTTTAAGTGATATTAAAAGATAAAATATCAGGTTAAGCCGCTTGATGCCGAATCAAGCTTGAAAATTCCGCCCGGCCCGGAAGGGAAGCAGGCGGAAAACGCAGCCTGCCTTTATCCGCGCCGGGCCTGAACCCACACGGTGAATCGCCCCGTTTCGATTTGAAAAGGCGGTAAAAAAAGGTCTTAATGTTAAAATGCCGTATGTAAGGAGGCAACCATGCCGAAATTAAAAAATTCCGGTTTGCTCAAGCCGTTTTTCCTGCTCTTCGCTCTTCCCGCGCTTTTCGCCTGCACGCCGGCTTTTATCGGAGCGGAAAGCGACGGGCTTTATTCAAGCCTCCAGCCGCCTGTGGAAATAAAAGCCAACCCCCCGCTTAAATTGTTGAACTACGGACGCCTTTTGGACATGCTGCAGGCCGATGAGCTGCTGGGCCCCAACGTGGTCATGAATTACGCCGTGTTCAGCGACACGGAGCAGGGCCCGGTAACAAAACACGCTCACGCCATCATCACCAGCCTTGACGCAGGATGGGAATTCGAACCGGTGGAGCATAATATGAATGTGATCTCCAGCGGGGCTTCCGGGCAGGGCCCTTACAGGTGGACCACGCAGCTCCTTTTCGTTCCGGCGGCTGAAGACTGGATGAGCGATTTATGGAAGGCGAACGGCCGCGACACACCGAAAGTATGGCTGGCTAAACGCTGGACGGCCACCCCTCTTCCGGATACGCGCTTTGTGGCGGAATATCGTGAAGAAATGCCGCAATGCCTGATGAAAGCGCCTTATGACGGGCAAAACGCCAGGGGCATGACGGCTTACGACATGGTTAAAAACCTGATGCTGCCCATGGAGTTAGCCAATTGCGGCAGCGCTCTCAGGGATTTTGAAGCCAGGGCCGATCAGTCTTTCACTTTCGCCAGGCCCGACGGAACAAGGCCCGAGGCTCCCGCCTTGGCCAAAAAGCTTGTGAAACCGCAGACCATAGTGCGCGGCAACAAATTGCTGGGAGATGTGCGCCTGCGCGACCTGTTCCCGCTTCGCTTCTAGCGCATTTTATACTTTGAAAATGCCCTGGCGACGCGCATGTGGCGCCCGCGGACCTAACGGCCCGGGCTGGAATCGTAATAAGTGCCCCTTACGCGGCATACCGGCCTGGGCCAAAGCAGCAGATCGCCAATGGCAAGCAGGCGGCGGTAATACGGATTGTACGGCACAACTTCCGCCTCCTGCCCTATGTAGGTTCCACCGTTCTCTTTGGGCACCAGCAAGCCGGGTGAAGCCTTCACCCGGACGTATTCCTTGCGCCTGTTCTTCATATTCCCTCCATTACGGTTGCTGTTAGGGCATTTTAACTTTGAAAAAGTTTAAATGCCTTGGCGGCCGCGCTAGCGTACGCCCGCAAGCGAGCAGCGCGGCGTGCCTTTAGTACAAGCCGCCTTGGCTTGTACATGCCGGATAAAATATAGGCTTCTGTATTTAAAACATGTTCTTGCAGAGAGGTTTCAAGATTAAAATGCTCTAGCGGTTAAAGACGGGGCAGGCCGGAAGGGCATCCGGCAACGAAAAATATTCGCCACAGCCAGGGCAGAAGAAAAACCTGCCCATACTCCAAACATCTCGGAACAACCCTGAACCGCAGGCGGAGCAACATATTTCAGCCGCAAGGCAACGCGGGCAGCCGGCCGGATTCAAACCATCCTGATTCAGGCAGGGTTCCTGTGAAATGGAGCAGCGCCCTTCCGGCTCATCACCGGGAAAAAATGCGCCCTGCGCGAAAGATGGAACGGACGGTCCATACGAACGCACCCCGGCATAAAGGATCAAATATTCGCACATAGGTGTTAATTGGGTAAAAAAATGAAAGAATTAAGCTGGCTTGCAAGAAATCAGGCTGGAAGCCGGATTTCTTGCAAGCGCAGTTTAGACATCGCTTACCGCGACACTGAAAGGCACGAATGGTGAACGATTGGCAGAAGCCGCCTAGAATGCGGCTACAGAAGCATTTGAATCAAGAAACGAACGTAGTGCGGCGAAACTGCCGGCAAACCCCCAGGCTTTTGCCGACGGACAAAACACTGCCGAAATACCCGGCTGGGCCAGGTTACCCGCCACGGCAGGCCGGGCAAAGCTGGCGTCAAAGCTGTCCTTCAACTCCAATGGTGCTCAACTCCGCGATAATGGCGGCCTGATAGCGCTCACGCTCTTTCCTGAGCATCGCGCTTATGGCCCCGTCAAGGTCTCTTTTAGCATTTTCCCAGCACTGGCAACGCTTTTCACTGCCCCGCATGCCGAATACATTGCAGTTGACGGAAAAATTGCTGTCATTGCGCACCCACTGCAAGTCCGCCAGAAGACGCCCGGCCCGCTCAAACTCTGAAAGGTTCATAAATTCTCCTTCTAGCTATTTTACACTCTATTCAATCGCCTAACATGATAACGTCAATTACAGTTATAATAGTTTAAAACCGGAATAAGGCATAAACATGACGCAGTAGTTAATTCTCTTTATATTTTTTTGCCCTCCAAATATATTCTTTTTATGCAAACTTCACTAGAAGCATTATATCTTAAAAGATACCAATGTCAAGAACAAGATCTGCTATATTAAAAATAGATTATTAAATATAATAAAAAAACTGCGTCCTAACCACTCGTATTAACTAAAATATAACAAAAAGAATATTATACAGCCGTACATATTCCACTTTGGCGGCTGGATCGGCATAAAGCCCTCCGCCCGCAATGCCTGTCTTAAGAACGACAAAACGGACCTTGTTCTTATGAAAAAATTTGTGACGCCAGGAGCAGATAAAAAGGAACAGGCGGAATAGAAGTTGAAAATATCGGTTTGCCATACGGCGCATGGCGAACTTTCATATATGATAAAACAGCCGCTGTTTTGTAAAAACAGTGTGATAAACCTATAAAACGTCAAAGATCGTTTCCGATAAGAGATTTTACGGCGAAGACAAATGCAGGACATTTCCTCGAAGGATAATATTGGCCGTATTCGGGCGGAGCGGAAAAGCCGCCTGCGGGAACTGGGCCGGGGCGCTCATTCAGAAACTGCGCCTGAGGGAAAAGGAGGATGGAGCGGATTCAAGTTTGAAAAACACGGAACGCGACGAGAGAAAAAAGGGACGGTTGGCGCGGTATTTGGACAAAGATCTATTGAAAAGACAGCTTCTAGATGTGGAGTGTCAACATGTTGTTCACCCTCCGGGTAATCGAGAAGCCGGAGGTTTTCTGCCAAGAGCGCTGTGAGGACGCTGAAAATTGTAGCGTTTGGTCCACACAGGCAGGTAAGCCGTTATTTTCCATGAGTGGGCGTACGCTAACGCTATCGCCAGGGCATTTAAGCTTTTTCAAAGTTAAAACGCCCTCAGTCGAACAGCGCTTCGTCCGTTTCTTCGCAGTAGTGCGGGTAGGCTTCACCTTTGCCGTCTTTTTCAGGCGGATAACCATATTTCGCGCGCAAGGCCAGATATACCGCCGGCGGAACAAGTTCGCGCACGTCGCCGTTCAGTTGCGCCGCCGCCTTTACTATGGTGGAGCTGATATACAGCCATTGGTAGTCGGTCATAAGGAAAACGGTCTGAATCTGGCGTTTCAGCTTGCGGTTCATCAAGGCCAGCTGAAATTCATATTCAAAATCCGAAACCGCGCGCAACCCACGTAAAATGATATTGCAGCCGCGCTGTTCCACATAATCGACCAGCAGCCCGGAGAACGGCTCCACAGTTATATTCGCCTGCCCGGAAAAAGTCCGGCGGGCCAGGTCAACCCGCTCTTCCAGAGTGAAAAGCGGTTTTTTATGCGAATCTTCCGCCACGGCCACGATCAGGTGATCGAACAGCTTGCTGCCGCGCTTGATTATGCTCACGTGGCCGTTAGTCAGCGGATCGAACGTTCCCGGATATATAGCCGTTTTCATATTGCCCTGGTCCATAAAATAACCCTCGTTTGCCCATAGGAACGGTCCGCCAGCAGGGAAAGTTCCTCCGCCTCCTCCCGCGGGTCGTATTTCAGGCCGCCCTCTACCTCGGCGTTCAAGATTCCGCCTGGGGCCAGCCAGCCGTTCTTCAGCAAGGCTTTCACCGTGGAGGCGAGCAGATTTTTACCGTAAGGCGGGTCAATGAAAACGATGTCGTAAGGCGCGAGCGGGCTGCCGCGCAAGGCTTTGCCTGCATCTTCGGCCAGCACCCGGAAGCGTTCAGGCGCGGCCCCGAGCAATTCCGCGTTTTTGCGTATCAGCGCCGCCGCCTGGGGTGAAGATTCCACAAAGCAGGCTTCCCTGGCGCCCCGGCTCAACGCCTCAAAACCAAGGCTGCCGCTTCCGGCGAAGAGGTCGAGCACCCGGGTCTCTTCCCACAGCACGCCCCTGGCCTCCAGCATGGAAAACAGCGCCCCGCGCACTTTTCCCATGGCCGGGCGGTAACCCGGCCCGGTTGTCGTACGCAGTTGGCGGCCGCGCCAGCCGCCGGAAATAATTTTCATGAACTCCGCCCGTTTTTCAGACTGAAAGTTAATTTATTCATATTCTTGTCAGAATACGCAGCAGATCGCTGTTGACCTCATGCAGCAGGTCGCGCAGTTCGACCTGCTCTTCCCAGGGCAGAGAATCGATATGGTTCAGCTTGTCCTGAAGCTGCTCAAACCTGGTTTTGGTGTCAGAGAACAGAAAGTTCCAGTTAACGCGCGGCTGGGAACGCTGAATGTCAAACTGGGTGATAACGTCCTTGCCCGGGGCCAGGGTCACTTCTTCCAGATAGTTGGGGGTATCCGCCTCCAGCCCGAAGCGTTCCTTGAGCAGTTTGCGCATCGCGTCAAGCGCCTTTTGCTCGCCATGCACCAGAAATACCTTCATTGCGGGGTGGGCGAACCGCCCTATCCATTCCAGAATCTGGCTCTGCCCGGCGTGGGCGGAAAAACCGCCTATGGTGTAAATTTTCGCCGCAACGGCCAGGTCTTCGCCCAGAAGGCGTATGTTTTTAGCGCCGTCTACTATCTTGCGGCCTGGGGTGCCCACACCCTGATACCCCACGAAAACGATGCTGGTGGAGCTTTTCCAGATGTTATGGCGCAGGTGGTGCTTGATGCGCCCGGCATTGCACATGCCGCTGGCGGAAATTATGATGGCCGGGCCGGACTGGCTGTTGATGGCGCGGCTGTCTTCAAGGCTGCGCGTATAGCGCAGGTTTGGCAGGCTGAAGGGGTCGCCGCCGGCCTTGGCAATCGCCGCCAGTTCTTCGTCGTAATATTCCGGGTGTTTGCGGAAAACCTCGGTAGCCGCAACGGCCATGGGGCTGTCCACGAAAATCGGCATATCAGGCGGCAATTTGCCTTCCTGCCCAAGCAGGTACAGGGTGTAGATTATCTCTTGCGTGCGCTCCACGGCGAAGGCCGGAATGATTACCTTTCCGCCAAGGCCGTGGCTGCGGCTGATCGCCTCGTAAAGTTCCGTGCGGCTGTCGCCGACGGTTCTGTGGTCGCGGTCGCCATAGGTGCTTTCCGTAAAAAGGTAGTCCACCTTCATTTCCGGAATGTCTGGATCGTTGACTATCAAAGCCTGCCTGCGCCCCAGGTCGCCGGAGAAGAGCAGCCTTGTGGTTCCTTCCGGTTCGGTCACTTCAATTTCCAGGAACGCGGAGCCGAGAATATGCCCGGCGTCGCGGTAGGTGACCTTTATGCCGGAAGCCGGGGCGAAACTTTCACCGTATTTAACGTCGCGCAGCAATTTCGTGGCTTCAAGCGCGTCAGCCTGGGTGTATAAAGGCTCAACCGGTTTGGCCCCTTTGCGCGTTTGCCTGCGTGAAAGCCATTCCGCTTCCATTTCCTGGATATGGGCGCTGTCGAGCAGCATGATGTCAAGCAGGTCATGCGTGGGCAGGGTGCAGTAAATCGGCCCCTTGAAGCCGTCTTTCGCCAGGCGGGGCAAAAGCCCGCTGTGGTCGATGTGGGCGTGGGTGAGCAGAACGAAATCCACCCCAGGCTTCAGGTTTTCATCCGCCGTAAGGTTGCGTTTTTCTATTTCCGCGTTGCCCTGGTGCATTCCGCAATCCACGATGAAACGCGCATTGTTCGCCTCAAGCATGTAGCAGGAGCCTGTAACGGTGTGAGCGGCGCCTAAAAAGGTGACTTTCATTTTTTTACCGGGAGGTTAACTGTTAAAATATATAAAACGCCTATTGCGAAAGTTCAAGAGAGTCAGCGGGAGCGCGCCTGATATTCCAGTCCACCCGGCGGGCGATTTCCACACTTAATTCGGGCAAGCCCTGACGGCTGAGAGCGGAAACCAATATAGCCTCAGGATATTCCGTTTGCAAGAAACTTAAACTATTTTCCCGCCCGGAAACATCATCTGGAACTTCTTCCGCCTCTTTTCCCGGCAAAAGGTCAATTTTGTTCAAAACCAGCAACTGCGGCTTATCATGCAGGCCCAGCCCTTCCAGAATGCCCTGCACGGCCTTTATCTGCATTTCCAGCTCCGGGTTGGCCGCATCCGCGACATGCAAAAGCAGGTCGGCCTCTTCAAGTTCTTCCAGGGTTGCCCGGAAGGCTTCTTTAAGCTCGTCCGGCAGGCTGCGGATAAAGCCGACGGTATCAGTAATCACCAGCTCACGCTCAAAAGGAAAGCGCAAACGCCGCGAAGTCGGGTCAAGGGTGGCGAAAAGCTTATTCTCCGTCAGAACGTCGGCATTGGTCAGGGCGTTAAGCAGGGTGGATTTTCCCGCGTTGGTGTAACCCACAAGCGAAACGACCGGCAGTTCGGCCTTGGACCGGCGGTTTCGGGCGTAAGAGCGTTGGCGCATCAGGTTTTTCAGTTCGTTTTTCAGGCGGGTTATGCGCTCGCGCACCCGGCGGCGGTCTGTCTCCAGCTTGGTTTCACCGGGGCCGCGCCCGCCTATGCCCCCGGCCAGCCTGTCAAGCGCGCGGTTTCTGCCTACCAGGCGCGGCAGCATGTATTCCAGCTGGGCCAGCTCAACCTGAAGCTTGCCTGCCCGGCTTAGCGCGCGAAGGGCGAAAATGTCGAGAATAAGCTGGGTGCGGTCAAGCACCTTGCGCTCCGTTTCGTCCGCCAGCTTGCGCTGTTGGGCCGGAGTGAGCTCGCAGTCGAAAATAATCAGCCCGGCCTGCCCCTGCAAGGCCAGAACCTCCAGTTCGGCCAGTTTCCCTTTGCCCAGGATATTGCCCGGATCAAGCGACCGCACCCGCTGCCGCATGACCCCGGCCACACTTACCCCGGCTGTGGCCGCCAGCTCTTTCAGCTCGGCCAGCCCGGACTCCTGTTCCGTTTTAGATTTTGTGGACACGCTGACCAGAATGGCGCGGCGCTCCGGCCCGCCCTCCGCCTCCTTAAGGCCGTGGAACGAGCGGGCAAGTTCTTCTTCCAGCGCGGCGGCCTGGGCCGCGAAATCCGTATCCACCTTGTCCCAGGGCTGCTGCGCGTGAACGAGGTAGGGTTCGTTGGCCGGGTTTGCCGGAAGCAGATGCGCCTGCTGAAATTGAAGCGGCTCGCCCCATGGGCTGACGGTAAGTGCCGCAATGCTGTCCAGGCGCAGGAAGAGCAAGTCCATAAGGTCTTCATGCGTAAGAGGATCCGGCGTGAGGTGGGTGTGCAAAAGGCGCAGCCCGCGCAAACGCCCGGCCCCTTCACGGGCCCTGGGCAGTTCCGGAATGAGAATGCCCGTCGGGCTGCCCAGCAGCACCATCTCCGGGCGGCCGGAACGGTCGAGCAAAAGCCCGACCTGACGCCCGAGGGAACGCGAAAGCGCGGCCAGTTCGTGCGCCTGTTCCGGGCTGTAGCCGCCGACATTCGGGTAACGCCGCTGGGCAAGGCGCTCCAGCGCTTTGGCCTGGCTGGCTTTCAGGCCTTGAGTATCTCCATGAACCTTGCCTATGGCTGCCTCCCCCCGGTTTTATTCGGAAAATATTTCGCGCCGCCAGACTTTCCCGCTTTTTCCCGGGCGTGCAAAAAACGGCGAAATCAAGTTTTCAAACCAAAACGCGCTCTGCCGCCCTGTCTGGCCGGGCGATCCGGTCCGCAAAACAGGGCGGCATGTTAAAGTTCAACCTGTTTTAATGTCCGTGAGCCAAAGGCCCTTTATAGCTTTCTTTCACAAAGAACGAAGAAACCAGCCCAACGGCGAATCCGGCCACCAGCAGCCAGCAGGCGAAGGCGTAAGCGCCGGAACCGGCGGCTTCCGCTGTAACGCCGGGCGTCCCGGACAATGCGGCGAACTTATATTCCATGAGTTTGCCGAAAAGCGGCGTCATCAGCGCGGCATAGACCGGGTAGAGTATATTGGCGCAGCCAACGGCCGTTCCGACCAGATGCCCTGGAAAAGTTTCCTTTATGGAGGCCTGGAATGGCCCGGAAGCCGCCCCGGCGGTCAGCCCGAAAAGGGTGGCCTGAATGATTATGCCCGGGTATCCGATTTTTCCGGCTAAAAAAACATGGCTCATTCCCACGAACACTCCGCCTATGGCCGCGCCCATGAGAAATTTTTTACGTGTTTTCAGCTTGTCAGACAAGCTGCCGAGAATGGGAATAAGAAAAACCCCGGCCATGGCCTGCAAGGCGAAAACATGCCCGAACTCGGTGTGGGTTATTTTTCCGGTGGCCATAAGGTATTTCGCCCACCAGGCGGAAGCCAGAATGAAAAAGGTTCCCGGTATGCACATCTGGCAAACAGCCAACGGCCAGAAATCGCGGCTGGTGAAAACATATTTGAGGTTGGCCAGAATTTGCCCGAAATCGGTTTTCACTCTCGGAAGTTCGTCTTTTTCTTCCCGGAACATGATGCCGACCAGGACCGCAAGGCCGAAAGCCAGCCCGGCGGAAAGAAAAAGCACGCCGCGCCAGCCTATGGCCTTGTTCAGCAAGGCCAGCGGCGTGCCGCCGCAAATGACGCCAACGGCCCCACAGCCTATCAGCGTGCTCATGGCCTGGGCGAAGCGCTCGGGCGGAACGCGTTTGGCCATGGTGACCGTAAAGGCCGGAAACATGGCTATGGCCAGCCCGGTAATGAAACGGCCCGCAACCGCTACGGGAAAAAAGCTGGTGCTGGCCACCAGAAGGGTGCCGAGCCCGGCGGCCGTCAAAAAAATCATAATGGTCTTGCGCCCGCCTATGGCGTCGGTGCAAATTCCGGCCGGTATCTGCATCAGTCCGTACCCGGCCATTACCACCGCCCCCAGCAAACTGACCTGGGTGGCCGTTATGTTCATGGAAGCTTCAATGCCGTCCGCCAGGCCGGTAATGCAGATACGCAGAAACAGCGTCAGGGCGTAGGCGGAGCAAAGCGTGACCAGAAGCGTAACCGGCAAACCGGACGCGGCGTTTTTTTCCTTTGACATGGGCTCTCCTTTTTTTATCATTTACAGTCCATTTTAATAATAAAACAAAGAGTCAGGGCTCTGAAACCTTGCATCAAAAAAACGCAAGAAGTACGGAAGGCGGCGTTTTACAGCATTTCCGCCTGACGCCCGCCGGGTTATTCGCCCTGCTCCGCCTTGCCGCCAAGGTTGAGAACATAGCCGCGTTCAGTCAGCGCGTTCACCGCCGTAGGCAAGAGCTGGTCTTTGAAAAAGAGGAAGTTTCCGTCAAAGGTGGAAATAAAAAAGGTGCTTACGTTGGCGTTGGCCAAGGAGCTGCTGAGGTCGGCAATAATGCCGGTATGCGAAAGCATCACGCTCGGACCGTAAAGCGCCAGGCAACGCCAGCCGCTGTTCGACTGCGAACCTTCCGGCAGCAAGGAAAGCCCTTCCTGCTTGACTACCAGCGAAAAGCCTCCGGAAAGATTGGTTTTAATAATTTCCGGGATGGGATTCAGCATATTGGACGAGCATGAGTCAAGGCCGTCGCAGAAAGTGGAAGGAGAAAGGCTGGTAAGGGACAGCACCAATTTTTTATCAAGCAAATTTCCCGCCACAGAGCGGAAATTATCAAGGGAAACGTGGCAGATCGCGTAAAGGTCAGGCGCCATGAAAAGGTGGAGGTTGTTTACCTTGCTGCGCAGCATATTGCGGTAGCGTCTGCGTTCCTGCGCCTTCAGAAGGCGGCGGTTTTCCTCTTCGCCTTCAATTATCAGCGGGGGCACCAAAGCCGGCTTTCCGTTTTCGTCCAGAGCCACGAAGGTCATGTAGCAAGTGGCCGCATGGCGCACCGCGCCGCTGGAAAGGTTTTCCGCCTCTATGCGCACACCGACTTCCAGCGAGGTTGTGCCGGTCATGTTCACTGAGGCTTTAAGGATTATAAGCTCACCCGGATGGACGGGGGTCAGGAAATCCATGCGTTCCAGGGAGGCCGTCACCACCTGGCGGCGGGTGTGCCGGCTGGCCACAATGGCTCCGGCGTTGTCGATAAGCTTGAGCAGGTGCCCGCCATGCATGGTTCCGGCGTTGTTGGTTTCATCAGGCATGGGGTTGTGCAGCAGCACAACCTCGCTTTCAGACACCCTTTTACCAGGCATTTCACTCTTTGCCATATTCTTCCTTATACTGCCCGCTTCAGAGCATTCAGCTCCAGGCCGGCATTTCCTGATTGCGTCGTTAACGTCGGAAAAGCGCGAGATTTATCGCCCTGATTTCGTGCCCTCCGCAACATTCTTGAAATGACATATCCTTAAAAATATATATCTGGCAAGAGCGGTTGTGTCCGGCCAAATTTTGCGCTACACAAAGAATTCGTAACGCCCGTAGGGAAAAGGAGCATGCGATATGGGAAAAACCATTGCGGAAATTAATGAACGCATCAAAAAAGGCAACGCCGTAGTCCTTACCGCCGCCGAAATGACGGAAGCCGTCAAAAGCATGGGCAAAGACAAAGCCGCCCGCGAGGTTGACGTCGTTACAACCGGCACCTTTTCTCCCATGTGCTCTTCAGGCATGCTTTTCAATATAGGCCAGCAAAGCCCGCCCACCATGAAAACCGCCGCGCTTACCCTGAACGACGTGCCTACCTGCGCCGGGCTGGCCGCTGTCGACGGTTACCTCGGGGCCACGGAACCTGCCCTTGAAGACCCTTTGAACAGGGTTTATCCCGGCCAGTTCAAATACGGAGGCGGGCATGTCATAGAAGACCTGCTGCGCGGCGAAGCCGTGCAGCTTAAAGCCACCTCGTACGGAACGGACTGTTACCCCAGGCGCGAGCTGGAACGGCGCATCACACTGGAACAGCTGCCCTTCGCCCAGCTTCTGAACCCGCGCAACTGCTACCAGAATTACAACGTGGCCGTGAACATCGGCGACAAGCCCATCTACACTTACATGGGCCCGCTCAAACCCGGCATGAAAAACGCCAACTACGCCACGGCCGGAAAGCTTTCACCCCTGTTTAACGACCCGCTTTTCCGCACCATAGGCCTGGGCACGAAAATATGGCTGGGCGGCGGAACCGGCTGGGTTTTGGGCGCCGGAACGCAGCATAACCCCAGCCCCAAGCGCACCGAACGCGGGCTGCCTCTTTCCGCCTCCGGAACCCTGATGCTGCGGGGCGACCTTAAGGGCATGAAGGCCCGCTATGTACGCGGCATCTCCATGATAGGCTACGGCTGCTCTATCGCCCTCGGCGTCGCCATTCCCATTCCCGTGCTGGATGCGGAAATGGCCTGGTTCACCGGGGTTGACGACAGCGACATCCTCATGCCGGTTAAAGATTACGGCTACGCCTACCCGGAATGCGATCCTGAAATTCTGGGGCATGTAACCTACGAAGAACTGCGCAGCGGGTCTATCAGGGTAAAGGGAAAGAATGTGGAAGCCGTTCCGCTGACCAGTTGGGCCATGTCGCTGGAATGCGCGGAAGAACTGAAGGCCGCGATTACGCGCGGAGAATTTCTTTTGACTGAAGCCCAGGAAAAAATTCCGGCTTTTTAAAAAATTCTGATTTTGAAAACCACTGCTGATTTGCTCTAAAGCGCCCCGTCCCCGGACCGGGCGCTTTTTTGCGCCTTTTCCAGTTCATTGGCGTATCTTTCCGCCTCGCTGTAGACGCAACCGCAATATTGCTGGCGGTAAACGGCCAGTTCTTTAGAGAGATTTATTCCTTCCTGCCAGAACGGGCGAAAATCCTGATATAAAAATCCAACCCCGTATTCTTCCCCCACCTTCCGGCCCAGCGCGGCAATTTCCTCATGCCTCTGGCGGCGCGAATAGAGCAGGCTGGTGCTGAACGCCTCATAGCCTTTCCGCGCTGCGAAACACGCCGTCTCAACCAGGCGCTGCTCCCAGCAAAGCGGGCAGCGCGCTCCGTTTTCGCCGGACGACACCGCCGCGCGGGTCATCTCCAGCCAGGAAAAAAGATCGTAGGCGGGCCGGTTTTCAGCGAAATGCAAAGGGACGCCGAAAAAGGCGGCGGCCTTGAGCGCGCCTTCGCGCCGCAGCAAAAATTCTTTCAGTGGGTGGACGTTCGGGTTGTAAAAGAAGCCTTCAACAAGCGCGCCTTGTTTCTGAAGCTCCCTTACAGGCATAAGAGAACAAGGCCCGCAGCAGATGTGCAGAAGAACGCGCATGTTTTTTCAGGCTTTCGGCTGAAGGGTGAAGCCGGGCAAAAGAAGGGTTTTGGGTTTGTAGAACCTGTCCATTATCTTGCGGTAAGTTTCAGGTTTTACGCCGAAACGGAACGACCATAAGGGGCAATCCGCACGGGCCGCGCAAGCGCGCACATCGGCCCGGCCGTCAGCGCAGATCATGCAATGGCGGCGTATGGCCCGCAACGGACGTTCCGGAAGCGCTTCAGGCGCGGCTTCCCATTCAGGGCGGGCATTCGCATGGTAAAGCCGGAAAAGATAAAGGCGGCAGACGGAGTCTTTGCATCCTTCCACATAGGCCGCCGCCCCGCCCTGGCAGCTTACGCAAAAAGAACGGATAGCCCGGCGCGCTTTCAGATTATCGGAGCCGGACGCCGGATTGCGCCCTTCTTCTTCACAGCCGGGCGGGTTGCCCACTATATCGGACATAACCGTGACTATTCCTCGTCCACTTTGAAATCGACTTTGATTTTATACATCCTGCGGGCCGGAAGGTTCAGTATTTTCACTCCGGTTTCAGCGCTGATCCGGTCAAGGTCACGGCAGACGTCTTCCCAGGAAGGGCCTATCATGGTGAACCAGACGTTGTAGGCGTGGTCGCGCAGATAGTTGTGCGTAATGCCTGGGTGGCTGTTTACCGCCGCCACAAAGGTTTCCATCTTTTCCGGCAGCACTTTGGCCGCGCACAGCGTGCTGCGGAAGCCAAGGCGGGAAGACTGGAAATTAGCCCCTAAACGGCGTATTATCTTGCGGCGGCGCAACGCCTTCACTCGCTCGAGCGTTTCTTCCTCGCCAAGGCCCAATTTTTCGCCCAGCACGGCGTAAGGGCGGCTTTCCAACGGAAAGCCGGACTGGATTATATCGAGAAGCTTGCGGTCAAGCCGGTCAAGCCCGTCTCCCGCCGCGAGGTTATCGGTAATTTCTCCGCCGTTCAATTCTTCCGTCATCTCCTAACCCTCAGTCCGACGAGGCCATGCCGCCGGTTGATTCTGCAATTCGCGGTCTGGCCGTTATACCGAGCTATTTATACCCGCGAAAGCGCACAAAGGCAAACAGGTGAATCATCCTTGGCGGCTTAAATTATTTCAAGGCGAAAGGCCCTATTCCCGGACGCGCAGCGGCTGATAGGTGCAAAGCGGCTCTTCCCCCATATGCTCGCCGGTAAGGCTGTAAGCTCTGGCCCGGCAACCGCCGCATACCTTGTGATATTCGCAAACTCCGCACTTTCCCTGGTATTCGCCCTGGTTGCGGAATTGCAGGAAAGGAGGTGAAGAACGCCATATTTCCGGAAAAGGCGTCGCGCGCACGTTGCCGCAATCCAGCTCCAGATACCCGCAGGGCTGAACCTGGCCGGTATGGCTGATGAAGCAGAACCCGGTTCCGCCAAGGCAGCCCCTGGTCAAGGCGTCCATGCCGAAGCTCTGCGGCGTTACCTGCACCCCTTCCGCCTTGGCCCGTTGCCGCATAATGCGGTAATAATGCGGCGCGCATGTGGCTTTCAGGTGCATTTTGGTGGTTTTACGGAAATCATAGAACCAGTTCAGAACCTCTTCATATTCCCGCGCGCTGATCACCTGGTCGTGCAAGGAAGCGGCCCGGCCCATGGGCACAAGCAGGAAAATATGCCAGGCTGCCGCGCCGAGGCTTTCCGCCAGCTTGAAAATGTCCTTGAAGCTGGCCAGGTTGTCTTTGGTCACAGTGGTGTTGACCTGAAATTCCAGCCCCGCGTTTTTCAAATATTCCACCCCGCGCATGGAAGCCGCGAAAGCGCCGGGAACGCCGCGAAAAGCGTCGTGGCTGGCTGCGTCCGGCCCGTCAAGGGAAATGGAACATCGCTGCACCCCGGCTTTTTTGATTCTTACGGCGTTTTCCGCAGTGATAAGGGTTCCGTTCGGGGCCATGACCGGGCGCAGGCCAAGGCTGGAGGCGTAGCTCATCAAGTCAAAAATGTCATGCCGCAGCAAAGGTTCGCCGCCGGTAAAGATAATGATCGGGCTGCCCACTTGCGTAAAGCTTTCGATAAGCGCCCGCGCTTCGGCTGTTGAAAGCTCGCCCGGGTAAGGCTCCGGGTGGGCTTCGGCGCGGCAGTGTTTGCAGGCCAGGTTGCAGGAACGGGTGACTTCCCAGGCGATAAGGCGCAGAACGGGGCTGCCGTCCGGCAGGGTTCGGGGGTGGCCTTCGCGGCCGTGACCGGGCATGGAGGCTGAAGTCATACAAGTCCCTTCAGAAGCAATTCTTCCGTGAAATAGCTTATTATAATATCGGCGCCGGCCCGTTTTATTCCAAGCAGGCTTTCCAGGACCACGGCGGTTTCGTCAATCCAACCGCGTTCTCCGGCGGCCTTGATCAGCGAGTATTCTCCGCTGACCTGATAGGCCGCCACCGGCAGGTCAAAGGCGGACCGCAAATCGCGGATGATGTCCAGGTAGGGCCCGGCGGGCTTGACCATCAGTATGTCCGCGCCTTCCGCCACGTCCGCTGCGGCTTCCCGCATGGCTTCACGGCTATTGGCCGGATCCATCTGGTAAGATTTGCGGTCTCCGCTTTTGGGGGCGGATTCGGCGGCCTCGCGGAAAGGCCCGTAAAAAGCCGAGGCGTATTTCACGGCATAGGACATCACCGGCAAATTGCTGAATCCGTTCGCGTCAAGCGCCTCGCGTATCGCGGCCACGCGCCCGTCCATCATGTCGGAAGGGGCGACCATGTCCGCCCCGGCCCTGGCGTGCGAAAGCGCCGTGCGGGCCAGAAGCTCAAGAGTGGGGTCGTTCAGGACTTCGACCGCGCCGCCGTTCTCCGCCAGCAGGCCGCAATGGCCGTGTGAAGTGTACTCGCAGAGACAAACGTCTGTAACAACGAGCAGGTCCGCGCCAAAGGCTTTTTTCAGAGAGCGCACGGCCCGCTGCACAACGCCGTCGTCCGCGTAGCCGCCGCTGCCGGCCGGGTCTTTTTCCGCCGGAATGCCGAACAGGATGCAAGAACGCAACCCTGCCCTGACGGCTTTTTCCACCTGCTTGAGCAGCATATCCGGCGAAAGCTGGTTCTGCCCCGGCATGGAGGAAATAGGGTTGCGGAATTCCTGAAGCGGCGTTTCAACAACGAAATACGGCATAATCAGGTTCCGCGGCCTGATTTCGCTTTCGCGCGCCAGCTCGCGCATGCGCGGGCTGGAACGCAGCCTCCGGCCTCGGAAAAAATCAGTCATAGGAAACTCGGCAACGTTAAAGAATTACGGCTTCCATTTCAGCAATAGCCGCCGGGCAATAAGTTCCGAAGAATTTCAGCATTGAAGCGCTTTTTCATCGCATTACGCCCAGGCGGATTGCAGGAAGTCAGCCCCGTTCGGCATGCCCTTCGGCAATGGCTTTTTCTTTGGCGCAAAGCTCCGGCAAGGCGTAGGCCGTAATGTCCACGCCGAAATGCACGTAAAGATCGGGGTAACCGTCCAGCGGAACCCAATAACAGTCGCGCAACTGCTGCAAAGGCCAGTTATAGGAGATGGCGTGCCGCCCTTTGTTTTCAGCCACGGCCTCGTTGGCCTCGCAGTGCGGGCAAACCTTGGACCCTCTGGTCATCTCAAAACATTTTTTGCCCACAAAATTGCTTGAAGCCGGCGGATAGGCCCCGTTCAGGGCCACGACCGTACGGTCTTTGTGCAACAGCATCGCTGGAATGGGAAACTTGCCCCACATAATCTTAAAACACTTTACAGCTTCTTCAACTGACATCTGGTCGGACATGTCGGCCTCCTTACGGTTTATATAAAATATGGTTCATATCTTTTATTTGGCCGCTATTTCCTCATCCGTCAGATAGCAGGCCGGGTCTTCAGCCCAGGGGTCTCCGTGCCAGGCCTCGGCCCTGGCCCGGAAGTTGCCTCCGCAAATATGCAGGAAACGGCACTTGGCGCAGCGGCCCTTAACATGGCTTTTTTTATCTTTGAGCTTGGCCAGCAATTCAATTTGCGGGTCGAGCCATATTTCAGAAAAAGGGCGTTCAAGCACGTTTCCGAAGGTATGCTGACGCCAGAACTGGTCGGCGTGCACGCTTCCGTCCCATGAAATACAGGAAAAACCGTGACCGGAACTGTTGCCGGCGTTGTATTGCAGAAGTTCCCAGACCTGCTCCGCCCGCTTGGGGTCTTCTTTTTGCAGGCGCATCCAGAGGTAGGGGGCGTCCGCGTGGTTGTCCACGGTCAGAACTTCCTTGTTGTAGCCCTGGTCGAACAGGGCGCGGGTTTTATCCATGATCAGGTCGACCATGTCGCGGGTTTCCTGATGGTTCAGGTCTTCCTTGATCAGGTCTGAACCTCGCCCGGAATACACCAGGTGGTAAAAACAGATGCGCGGCACTTCCATATCGCGGATAAGGTCGAAAAGTTTCGGCACTTCCTGGGCGTTGCGGCGGTTTATGGTGAAACGCAACCCCACCTTAAGCCCCTCCGCCTTGCAGTTTTCTATGCCCTGCATGGCTTTCTTGTAAGAACCCGGCACCGCGCGAAACATGTCATGCACTTCTTCGCCGCCGTCAAGGGAAATGCCTACATAAGAAAGCCCCACTTCTTTCAGCTCTTTGGCCTTCTCTTTGGTTATCAGGGTGCCGTTGGTGGAAATGACGGCGCGCATGCCCTTGGAGGTGGCGTGTTTGGCAAGTTCGGCAAGGTCGGAACGCACCAGGGGTTCGCCGCCGGAAAACAGCATGACCGGAGCGCCGAAGGCCGCCAGGTCGTTTATCATCACCTTGGCCTGTTCTGTGGAAATAGGGTCGGCCCCGGCTTCTCCGGTGGCCTGGGCGTAACAGTGCACGCATTTAAGGTTGCAGCGCTTGGTCATATTCCAGACCACCACCGGTTTCTTGTCTTTGGAGAACTGCAAAAGATGCGAGGGAAGTTTGCCGGAATGGCGCCCGTAGCGCAAAGCGTCAGAGGGTTCGACCTGGCCGCAGAATAATTTGGAAATACCTATCATGCTTTATCCTTAAAGGAAATTATCTTTGAGAGGTTGTGTTTGAACGCCTTGCTGACGGCTTGTCAAAACAGGTTTCATCGCCGGCGTTCAAGCCTGGATTTTTTAACCGTCGCCGTGCCTCCCGGTTATGGCCGCTTGTAGCGCAACCGCCTGGGCATTTCACACTTGAAACGCCCAGGCGTGAACACAGCGTTTTTGCGTGAAAAAAATTCCCGTTCGGGCTTAATATCAATTTTTCCGCAAAAAATATTTGACTTAGCTCACATATTATATCTTTTTGAAAACCTGCCAGGTTTCCAGCACGGCGGCGGCGGCCTCAGCGCCCTTGTTGCCGCTTTTGCTTCCGGCCCGCTCTATGGCCTGCTCGAGGTTGTCAGTGGTCAACAGCCCGAAGCCGATGGGAACGCCGATTTGCAGCGAAACCTGGGCGATGCCCTTGGTGGCTTCGTTCGCCACAAAGTCAAAATGCGGCGTCGCCCCGCGTATGACGGCTCCGACGGCTACAATCACGTCATATTGCTTGGTTTCGGCCAATTTGCGGCAGGCCAGCGGCAATTCAAAAGCGCCGGGCACGCGCACTATGGTAAGATTTTCCCGTTCCGCCCCGTGCCGCAAAAGGTAATCCGCGGCTCCGCCTATGAGCTTGTCGACAATAAAGTCGTTAAAACGGGTGGCCAAAATGGCGGCTTTCAGGCCGGAGGCGTTAAGTTCGCCTTCTATGGTTTTAATGTGCAGCATGCGCTACTCCTTTGCACTGTTATTTATATGCAGAATATGGCCCATTTTTTCCTGCTTGGTGCGCAGATAAACTTCGTTGTCAGCGCAGGAACCGGCTTCCAGGGGAACCCGTTCCACCACCTTGAGACCGTAACCTTCCAGCCCGACGATTTTGGTCGGGTTATTGGTCATCAGGCGCATTTCGCGCACCCCGAGGTCGACCAATATTTGTGCGCCTATTCCGTAATCGCGCAGGTCAGGCTTGAAGCCGAGGCGCGTGTTGGCCTCCACCGTGTCAAGCCCGTTGTCTTGCAGGGCGTAGGCCTTGATTTTATTGGTCAGGCCAATTCCCCGTCCTTCCTGCCGCATGTAAAGAACCACCCCGCTGCCTTCTTCCGCCACCCGCCGCATGGCCGCGTGCAGCTGGCTGCCGCAATCGCAGCGCAAAGAAGCCAGGGTGTCTCCGGTGAGGCATTCGCTGTGCACGCGCACCAGCACCGGGGACGAGGGGTCTATTTCTCCGTAAACCAACGCCACGTTGGTTTCGGTCTGCAAGTCGTTTTCATAGGCTATAATCTTGAATTCGCCAAATTTCGTGGGCAGTTTGGCTTCCGCTTCGCGCCGCACGGAAAGCAGGTTCGACTGCATGCGGAAACGGATAATATCCTTGATGCTGGAAATTTTCATCGAATGTTTTTTGGCGAATTCGATCAAATCCGGCATGCGGGCCATTTCGCCGTCTTCCCGCATTATTTCGCAGATGACGGCGGCCGGGCGCAAACCGGCAAGCTTGGCCAGGTCCACCCCGCCTTCGGTCTGGCCGGCCCGCACCATCACCCCGCCGGCCTGGGCGCGCAACGGGAAAATATGCCCCGGAGTGACCACGTCTTCCGGGCGGGCGTTCGCCGCAACGGCGGCCTGAATGGTTCTGGCCCTGTCCGCCGCTGAAATGCCGGTGGTCACGCCTTGCCTGGCTTCAATGGATACCGTGAAGTTCGTGCCGAATTTTGATTCGTTGCGCCGCGCCATCAGCGGAAGTTGCAGAGAGTCCACCATTTCCGGGGCCATAGCCAGGCAAATCAGGCCACGGCCATGCGTGGCCATGAAATTTATCGCCTCCGGGGTGGCGAATTGGGCGGCCAGGGTCAGGTCGCCCTCATTTTCCCTGTCCTCGTCATCCACAAGAATGATCATGCGCCCGGCGCGCATCTCTTCAATGGCTTCTTCCGCCTTGCATATCGGCATTATATGTTCCTTGTATTGTAAAATTTGAGCGTTCAGCCCGCGGATCCAAGGCCCGATAGAACGCGGAAAGCGCTCCTTCATTCCGCCCGCCGCACGCCTTGCGCCTCTTATCCCGCTGGCGAGGCGGCGCTTGTTAAGCATCCGTCAGGATATCTCGCACATGAACGTTCTAAAAACCGTGTTCGCGCAAAAATTCCATGCTTACGCGGCTCTCTTTCTCCGCCCCTCCCGCCTTGCCCGTCAGGGAAAGCGCCCGCTGGACGTATTTGCCCAGAACGTCCGTTTCCATGTTCACCTTGGCTCCCGGTTTCCAGGCGCGCAAAGTCGTGGCTTCAAGGGTGGCCGGAATGACGTTCACTTCCAGAAAGTCCGTTCCGCAATTATTTATAGTAAGGCTTACTCCGTCAAGCGCAATAGATCCTTTGGGAATTACCTGCCCGGCGTATTCTTCCGGAAAGCGCAGGCGGAAAACAGTTGACTGCCCCGCCCGGCTGACGGAAACGACTTCAGCCAGGCAATCCACATGGCCGCTGACTATATGCCCGCCCAAACGCGCCCCCAGGCTGAGCGCGCGCTCGAGGTTGACCAAGCCGCCCCGGCCAAGACCGCCCAGATTGGTGCGGCTGACGGTTTCTTCGGAAGCGTAGGCGGTAAAATCGCCGGAACCAAAAGTTTCAACCGTAAGGCAAGCCCCGTTCACCGCGACGCTTTCGCCGGGCTGAATATCGTCCATACGGAAAAGCGGCCGCACCACCAGGCGCATTTCGCTTCCGCTGCGGCGCAATGCGGAGATTTCGCCCATTCCGGCGGCCAACCCTGTAAACATGTTTATTTCCCGCCGCCTGACGGCTGATTCGGCCTTAGCCTGATCATAAGGTCGCAATCGCTGATTTGCGTGCCGACAATGCGCAGGCTGAGGGCTTCTTCTATCTGGGTGGGGCTAAGGCCGTCGAAAAGCGGGGTGGCCTCATTGTCGCCGAAAATCTTCGGGCCAAGGTGCAGGTGAAACTCCTGCGCCAACCCCTTACGCAACAAAGACATTCCAAGCTTGCCGCCGCCTTCGCAAATGACGTAATGGCAGTTGAATTCTTCACGCAACTGGGCGAAACCGTCTTCAAGGTTCAGTTCAGAGCGCATGCCGCGCCCGCTGGCGTCTATTCTGGGATAAGACGGCAAGCCGTAAACCTTGACGCCGGCCTCGCGCATGGCTTTGGCCCTCGGGCTGGCGGACGTCGCGGCCGTAGTCCAGAAAACGGCTTTTTCCGGCCTGTCCCGCAGTATATGGTAAGAGCTGTCGGCCATAGGCAGGCGCGAAGTGACCACAACGGCCAGGGGCTGCCTGACCGAAGCCTCGCCATCCGGCATGCAACGGGCCTTGGCTTCGTCCGTAAGCAGCTCAGGCCGAAAGGTCAGTTTGGGGTTATCCTTGTAGAAAGTGTTTCCGCCGATGATAACCGCCTGCGCGTAGCTGCGCAACTCATGCACGGCGCTGCGGGTTTTGGGGCTGGTTATCCACTGGGAGTTGCCGGTGCGCGTGGCTATGCGCCCGTCCAGGGTGCTGGCCAGTTTCAGTATCGTGTATGGATAAGGGGTATTTTGCCAGTGCAGGAAGTCGGAGATATTGTCGCGGCAGGCCGAGAGGGCCACGCCGCTTTCAACCTTGACCCCCGCGGCCGCGAGCCTTGCCGCGCCGCCCGCCGCCACCGGATTTGGATCAGGGCAGCCTATGACCACGTGCCTTATTCCGGCCTGAAGCAGGGCGTCAACGCAAGGCGGCGTTTTCCCGTGGTGGGCGCAAGGCTCAAGAGTTACCGCCATGGAGCAGTCCGCCGGGTTCACGCCTTTGGAGGCCGCGTCTTTCAACGCTTCAATCTCCGCGTGGTCTCCGCCGTATTTATGATGCCAGCCTTCGGCCACAATTTGCCCGTTCCGCACCAGCACGGCCCCGACGCAGGGGTTGGGGGCGGTTCTGCCTCGCCCGGCCTGGGAAAGTTCGAGAGCATGCAACATGAACGGATAAAAAGGATGAGCCTGTTCCGCCTCGTCTGCTTCAGACAGCCGGCATCCGCAACCGCTTTCGTTCATATTCTTGACCTCGCCTCCACTAACGCCGCACAAGCGCTTGTCTGATTTTCCCGGAATTTCAGGCCTCCAGATCGAGGCGCGCGAAATTCAGGCCTGATTCCTCAAACATGGCCTCAGCCATAGCGTCAGGATAGGAGTTGGCGAAATAAACGGCGTTTATTCCGCAGTTTATGATCATTTTGCTGCAAATAAGGCAGGGCTGGTGAGTGCAGTACAATTCCGCGCCCTTCAGGGCTATGCCGTGCACGGCGGCCTGAATGATGACGTTTTGCTCCGCATGAAGTCCGCGGCACAATTCATGCCTTTCACCGGAAGGAATTCCCATTTTTTCGCGCAAACAGCCCACTTCAAGGCAGTCAGCCATTCCGCCGGGGGCGCCGTTGTACCCGGTTGCGAGAATACGCTTGTCTTTGACCGCGATCGCGCCGACTTTACGCCTCAGACAGGTGGAGCGTTCAGCCACCATGTGAGTGATGCGCATAAAATATTGCGGCCAGGGCATGCGTTGCTGGGACATTACGGCCTCATCGGCATAAACTTGCGTTTTTCCGCTCCAGACGGGAAAAATCGGCCGGAGCGGAAAAACTTTTCAAGGTTGTAAAGGCTGATTACCAGGCGAAAAGCGGAAAACGCGAAGCGAATTTTTCCACCTTGCGGTTTATGGCCCCAAGGCGGGTTTCATTGCCGCGCGAATCCAGGGCTTCCGCTATCCAGCCCGCTATCTTGCGCATGTCTTTGGCCACCATGCCGCGCGTGGTCAGGGCGGGAGTTCCCATGCGTATTCCGGAAGTGACGAAGGGAGAACGGGTTTCAAAGGGCACGGTATTTTTATTCACGGTAATGCCGGCCTTGTCCAGGGCATGTTCCGCCTCTTTGCCCGTTATGTCCGTCTGGCTGAGGTCTATGAGCATAAGGTGGTTGTCTGTTCCGCCGGACACGATGCTGTAGCCCAGTTCTTTGAGCGATTGAGCCAGGGTGGCGGCGTTGTCGATCACCTGCCGCTGATATTTTTTGAAGTCAGGGTTGAGGGCTTCGCCGAAAGAAACCGCCTTGGCGGCGATAACGTGCATGAGCGGACCGCCCTGAATGCCGGGAAAAATCTGGCTGTTGATATTTTTGCCAAGGTCGTCCCCGGTGAGGATCATGCCGCCGCGCGGACCGCGCAGGGTTTTGTGGGTTGTGGTGGTCACGAAATGGGCGTGCCCGACCGGGGTGGGGTGTTCGCCGGCGGCCACCAGCCCGGCAATGTGGGCCATGTCAACCATCAGCTTGGCCCCGACGGCGTCCGCTATGGCGCGGAAGCGCGGAAAGTCGAGGGTGCGCGAATAGGCGCTTGCCCCGGCCACGATCATCTGCGGCCGTTCGGCTCTGGCTATGCGCTCGACTTCGTCGTAGTCGATCAGGCCGGTTTCGCGGTTTACGCCGTAAGAGGAAAATTTGAACATCTTGCCGGAAAAGTTGGCCGGGCTGCCGTGGGTAAGGTGCCCGCCGTGGCTGAGATCCATGCCCAGCACCTTGTCGCCGGGAGTCAGGCAGGAAAAATAAACCGCCATGTTGGCCTGGCTGCCGGAATGGGGCTGAACGTTGACCGCGGGCGCGCCGAAAAGCGCGATCGCGCGTTCGATCGCCAGGTTTTCCACCACGTCCACGAATTCGCAGCCGCCGTAATAACGCTTTCCCGGGTACCCTTCGGCGTATTTGTGCGTAAGCACGCTTCCCTGGGCCTGGCGCACGGCCGGGGAAACGAAGTTTTCCGAAGCGATAAGCTCGAGTTTGCCGGTTTGACGCTCCATTTCCGCTATGACCGCCCGGCCCACCGCCTGGTCTTGCAAAAAGAGTTCATCCATTGGAACATTTCTCCTGGGCAGTTATATTGTAACTTTATGTGTCGGACCGCGCGCCCCGTAAAGGCCGCTGTTTCACCCCGAAAAGGGATGTTTTTTTATTACCTGCCCTGCCAGCGCTTGTAAATGATTGAGGCGTTGGTTCCGCCGAAGCCGAAGTCGTTGCAGAGAACATACTCCACCTGCTGCTTGCGCGGAGCGTTTGGAACATAGTCAAGGTCACATTCAGGGTCAGGCGTGGCGTAATTCATCGTGGCCGGAATAATGCCGTCTTTCAGGGCCATTACGCTGAAAACGCTCTCTATTCCGCCGGCGCCGCCCAAAAGGTGCCCGACCTGCGACTTGTTGCTGCTTACAGGAACATTGTAGGCATGCTTGCCGAAGGCGAGCTTGATGCCCCTGGTTTCACACAGATCGTTCAGATGGGTTGAAGTGCCGTGGGCGTTTATGTAGCCTATGTCTTCAGGCTTGAGCCCGGCGTCTGCCATGGCGTTTTTCATGGCCGCGCCCATGCCCGCGCCGTCTTCACGGGGCGAGGTCATATGGTGGGCGTCGCAGGAAGAACCGAAACCGACGACTTCCGCGTAGATTTTCGCCCCTCTGGCCTCGGCTGACTCAAGCGATTCCAGCAGCAGGAACCCGGCGCCTTCACCCATGACGAAGCCGTCACGGTTCTTGTCAAAGGGGCGCGAAGCCTGTTCCGGGTTGTCGTTGTTGGTGGAAAGGGCCTTAAGCGCGGTGAAGCCGGAAACGCCCATGCCGGTAACGGTGGCTTCAACCCCGCCGCTTATCACGGCGTCACATCGGCCCAGCAATATTTCGCTCATGGCGTAGCCGAGCGCGTGCAAGCCGGAGGCGCAGGCGCTGGTGGCCACAACGTTGGGGCCCTTGGCCCCTGTGGCTATGGCTATCTGCCCCGGGGCCATGTTGGAAATAAGCATGGGGATCATGAACGGAGACACTTTCCCAGGACCGGCCTCAACCAGCCGTGAGTGGAAAACCTCTATGGTGGAAAGGCCGCCCAGGCCAACCCCGACGAAAACCCCGATGCGCCCGGCGTTTTCGTCTGTAATGGCGTAGCCGGCGTCTTGCAGAAGGCTGTTGCCGGCCGCCGTGCCTATCTGGACGAAACGGTCCATGCGCTTGGCCTGCTTGGCCGGAATCCCGAAATTTTCCGGATCAAAGCCTTTGACTTCTCCGGCGATGCGGGCGTCAAACTCGGCGCAATCAAAAAGGGTAATTGGGCCTATGCCCGATTTTCCGGCTATAAGATTCGTCCAGCTTGCCTGCACGTCGTTGCCCAGCGGGCTAATAGCGGAAAGTCCGGTAATAACAACTCGCTTCCTGGTCATGCGTAGTCCTTGAAAAAACATAAGCCACGTTTTCACCATGCCGGAGAAAGGCGGCGATTCATTACTTCAGCGCCGGAGGCTCCCGGCGGCCGCTCCAGCCATAAACAATTTATGGACCATGTCCGCAACGCGGGCATGGTCCAGCCTGAAACGCGCTGCGAGCGGCTGTTATTTGCTGTGCTCAGCGATATATTTATAGGCGTCTTGAACTTTCAGCATCTTCTGAGAATCCTCGTCGGCTATTTCAACATTGAATTCTTCTTCCATGGCCATGATCAGTTCGGTCAGGTCAAGGGAATCCGCGCCCAGATCGTCAATAAAAGAAGCTTCAGGCTTGACTTCGGCTTCGGAAACGCCGAGCTGGTCCATAATGATTTTTTTCACGCGTGCTTCAACAGACATTGTTCCTCCAATAAAGTTGTATAGACTTGAATCGCAATTACCGCATATTTCTCTTTAAAACACGTAATTTACGAAAGTCAGTTCGCTTTTAACAGATTAACTTCCTTACGGCAACCAGTAATTGATGCCGCTAAAAGAGGCCGCCGCTTGCCTTTCCTTCCGGCCTGTGAAATCAGCCATTCATGCCGCGGCTTGTTAAATAGTAATCAATATTTTTAGATGACAGGGCGCTTTTGTCGTGCTATTCTTATAAGAATTGGAAATTGAAGGCTTGTCCGGACGTTTTTCCGGGCCGGCCTCGCGAAAAATTCATAGCCTTGCTTATTGCCGTAGCGCGGCATTTATATTTCCGATAACTTTGAAGAATTATAAATACGTTTATGAAGAAAACCGTCAGCCCTTTCCGTTTGCGCGTTGAGCGCATGTTCGCCACGCTTGGTTTAGGCATGCGCGCCAAACTGATTCTTTTGTTTGTCGTCATCAAGGTCGTGCCTTTGCTGCTTCTGGCCGCCCTGGCCTGGCATCAGGCCTGGAAGCTGGGCGACGAAATGCTCCAGCGCACGGAGGCTATGGCCAAAAAATCGAACGAAGCGCTCTCGGAAACAGGCAAACTGGCCATAGGAGACGCCGAAAAGGCGCTTGACGCCCGCGCCACGGACGACATTGAGCGCATGAGCACGGACGCGGCCAACAGAGTGGCCTCTTTTCTTTACGGGCGCGACAAAGACATAATGCTCCTCGCGGGATTCGAGCCCAAAGAAGAGGCCTACCGCTCTTTCATGGAAACGAAGCGCGGCGCCATCGTGCGCCAGGGGTCATGGAGCCTTGCGCCGGACAAGAAAAACTGGGTTCCCGTCAACCGTTTGCCGGAAGACGCTCCGCGGGTTTCCAGCAATCCGGAAAACGACCACATGTTCAACTACCGCCCGCCGGACGGCTATGCCCTGGAAGACCGCGCATACTACAAAGAAATAACCTTTATCGACCTTGACGGGCAAGAACGGATAAAAGTAACCTCGTCGCCCGACATGCCGGCAGCGCTGAAAAACGTTTCCGACCGCCGGAACACCTACGTAAAGGCGGAAAGCTATTTTAACGAGCTGCGGAAACTGAAGCCCGGCGAAATTTACGTTTCCGAAGTCATCGGCGCATACGTTCCCACCCAGATAATAGGCATGTACACGCCCGAACGCCTCCAGAAGGCCGGAAAGGCCTTCACCCCTGAAGAATCGGCCTATGCCGGGCGGGAAAACCCCCTCGGCAAACGTTTCAAGGGCATAGTCCGCTGGGCCGCGCCGGTGGTGCGCGACGGAAAGATAACCGGCTACGTGACCATGGCGCTTGACCATGACCACATCATGGAATTCACGGCCCACCTTATGCCCACCCATGAGCGCTACACGGAAATTCCCGACGCTTCTGAAGGCAACTACGCCTTTATTTGGGATTATAAAGGCCGCAACATAGTTCACCCCCGCCATTATTCCATTGTCGGGTACGATCCGGAAACCGGCGACCCGCAGGTTCCATGGCTTGAAGACCGCATTTATAGCGAATGGAAAGCCAGCGGAAAAAGCTATCCTGATTTTATCAAGGACGTGCCGACCTTCGTCGAACAGTCCAACCATAAAAGCGCGGCTCCCGCGCTAACCGCCCAGGGCCTGGTAGGGCTGGACTGCCGCTACCTGAACTTCGCGCCGCAATGTACCGGCTGGTTCGACCTGACCGAAGACGGCGGCTCCGGCTCTTTCCGAATTTTCTGGAGCGACCTGTGGAAACTGAACACCGCAGCGGCAATTCCCTACTACACCGGCCAATACAGCCAATCTAAACGCGGCTTCGGTTTTGTCACAATCGGCGCCGGTCTTGACCATTTCCGCCGCCCGGCCGTCGAAACGCGCAAAACCCTTGACGCGCTCATCGCCACCAGTGACGAAGAACTCAGAAACATAAGCCGCGACACCAAAGACTCCATAGATGACAACCTGCTGCAAACCGCCAGCAGCCTTGCCTTCGCTACGTCATTCATGGTCATCCTTGTCGTTTTGATAGCCATATGGCTGGCTTCCGCCTTCACCCGCAGCCTGACGAACCTGATTGACGGCATAGAACGTTTCCGTTCCGGCGAAAGACATTTCCGTTTCGAGGCCCCGATAAAAGATGAAATAGGCGCCCTGGCGGACGCTTTTGATGAAATGGCCGACAGCCTGACGAAAAACGACAAAAGCCTCATTGTCATAATCGACATGAATGAAAAAATCATCCATGCCAACGAGCAGGCCCTCAAAATTATCAGCAGCACGCTGGAAGAAACGCTCGGGCAGCCTTATTACTCAAAAAGCATTTACCCGCTGGATTCCCGCTCCGACCCGATCGCCGCCCTTAAAAAAGGGCGCGAGCCTGACGTCTGGCACGACCTGAACACCGGCCGCTATTACAAAGGCCAGGCTTCGATACTTAAAAACAACAAAGGCGAGGATATCGGATACGTTATCGTGTCCAACGACCTCACCGAACTGGTGCGCGAGCAGAAAGCCATTGAAGAACAGCGCAACCTGCTTGACACCGTATTTTCGTCTTCGCCGGACCTGCTCTGGTATAAAGACTCCAACGGCAGCTACCTCGCCGTAAACCCGCGCTTCTGTTCTCTGGCCGGACTGCCTCCGGAAAAAATAATAGGCATGGCCAACCGCGATTTCTTAACCGGCAACGCCTTGGAACAAGATATTCTGAATGACGAAACCGCCATTATGCGCAGGCAAACGGTATATTCGGAAAATGTCCTCACCTTTGCCGACGGGCACCAGGAAACCGTTGACGTCGTCCGCACGCCCATCATGGACGCGGACGGAGTGGTAAACGGAATCATCGGCGTGGCCAGAGACGTTTCACGGCGTTCCCAGGTCGAGCATGAGTTAAGGGAAACGCAGCAAGAGCTGGAAAAGGCCGCCATAGAAGCCAACAAGGCCAATGTTTCCAAAAGCGAATTCCTGGCGCGCATGAGCCATGAAATACGCACGCCTATGAACGCCATTATCGGCATGGCCAGCATAATCAAACGCAAACTGGAAGAAGGCCACGCCAACGCGCCGGACCTGGAACAGAAAAAAACGGAAATAAGAGCGCATGTGCAGCAGATAGAAGTTTCCTCCCAGCACCTGCTCGGCCTTCTGAACGACATTCTCGACATTTCCAAAATAGAAGCGGGCAAAATAGACCTGAGCTTTGAACCGTTCGATCTTTACAAACTGGTGAACAATGTTGAAACCATCATCCGCCCGCGCTGCCTGGAAAAGAATATCGCTTTTGAAATAGCGCTTGACGGCATCACGCACCGCCATATCGTAGGCGACCCTTTGCGCCTTCGCCAGGTACTGATCAACCTCCTTGGCAACGCGGTGAAATTTACCCCGGAATGCGGCAACGTCACCCTTACGGTGAAAGGCGAGGAAATACGTGACGGCCGGGTGCCCTTATACTTTGAGGTGGCCGACACCGGCATCGGCATATCCGAAGCCCAGCAGGCCTCGCTGTTCCAGCCGTTCGAACAGGGCGGCTGGCAGATAACCCGCCAGTACGGCGGCACCGGGCTTGGCCTTTCCATAAGCAACAGCATCGTTCACCTCATGGGCGGCGCCATTGACGTGCGAAGCGCCGTGGGCCAGGGAAGCGCCTTTTCCTTCTCGCTGTCTTTTCAGGAGGGCTTTCCCCCGCAGGAAAGCGACGTCAGCGACAATGGCGCCGGCTCCTGCCTCAAAGGCAAAAGGGCGTTGCTGGTTGACGACGTGATGATCAACCGGCTGATTGTCACGGAACAGCTTGAACCGACCGGAATGCTTATCGAAGAGGCGGACGATGGCACGGAAGCCCTGCGCATGTTCCAGGAATCGGAACATGGCTATTACGACATCATCCTTCTTGACGTGCAAATGCCGAAAATGGGTGGTTACGAAACAGCCTCGGCCATCCGCCACCTGGACAGGCCGGACGCCGCCCATATCCCGATAATCGCCATGACGGCCAACGCCTTCAAGGAAGACGTGGATAAGGCCCTGCAAAGCGGCATGAACGCCCACCTGGCCAAACCTCTGGAATATGAAAAGCTGCTTGAATTTCTTATAAGGTTCTTAAGTTAGGCCGCTCTTCCGCGCCCTGCCCCGGCCGCGCCGGAATCCACGCCGCCATGCGGTTGGGACTAGACGCGGCCGGGGCATATTTTTTACCCAACTGTCGGTTTTTTTTACATGCCTGCAGTAAATTTTACAGTTTCAGGCATGTTCGGCATACATTACGCTTTTCACAGTGGCGCACGCAAAAAAAATCTATCGGCAACGTCAGCAGGCGGGCGATATCCACATCGCCCATAGGCGGGCATCAGACCGGCAATCTTGAAACAATATTCGGCATTATTTTTGCATGTTGCCTTTCAGTATTTATTGGAAACCATTTTTCAGCCAAGAGGTAGAGTTATGAAAACCCGTTCCGTAAAAAAACTGCTTACCGGCCTTGCCGTGAGCATGATGCTGGCGATTTCCTCCCTTGCCTTCGCCGCCCCTATCGTTGACGTTATACAGGCTCCGTCCGGATACTTCGTGCCCAGCACGGGTTCTCTTTTTGATGATCCCTACTACCGCTGGGAATACCAAGACTGGGCATGGCAACACAACGCCCTGGCTATTGATGCTGCCGACATCAGCAGCGCCGTGCTCTCCATTTCCGCCTGGGACGTGGACTTCATTAGCGGAGAAATAGACAATATCTACGCTTACAGCAGCCAACTATCTGACTGGGTGCTCCTCGGCGCTCTTGATAACGGCCCGGAAGACTGGAGCTACACCGACTTCGTGCTTGGCGCGGAATTCTATGACGACATTCTGCTCGGCTTGCAGATTCGCATGGACATCGATATCAATAACGCGGGCTGGGCCGTAACTTTGGCCAAGTCCGTGCTGAACATCAACGGCGGGAATATTCCTGATCCCGACCCGACCCCCACCCCTGAACCGGGCGCCATTGCCCTGATGGGCGCCGGTCTGGCCAGCCTGTTCATCGCCCGCCGCCGCTTTAACCGCTAAGCGGATAGCCTAGAAACAGCCTAACCCCCGCTGCCGTTAAAGGTTGCGGGGGTTTTTTACAAGCGTCGCGCAGATATCCCATATAAAAAAACGCCGTTTCTCTGAAACGGCGTTTTTTTATATGGGATATCTGCTTGTAAATTTTTCCGACAAATCAAGCTGCGGCTGATATTAGCTAAAAGCGGAACAGTCCATTACCGGGCATTTTTCCGCCGGAAGAGGTAAAAAACCGTTCGCCGCCTGTTATTCAAGGCGAACGGCGGCAGTAAGCGCAAAAGCGCGCCCTGCCCGTCAGCCCCACAGCCTAAACATGCCGGGCGACGCATTTTACCGCATCTGGCGCGAGGCCCCGGCAAACGCGGATCAATATCGATAAAGATACCGGCCCGCTCCAGGAGCTTTTTTCAAATTAGAACAGCTCTAGACTTTTTTCGGCAAAGGAGAAAGCATCATATGAAGCGTGCGGCCTTCAGCGCGCGCTTCCTGCTCAACTTTGGCCACGTCTTTAGTTTCTTCTATTATCCTGTCCAGAACCAGCTGTCCGCGATCTTTGTGCACAATCTCCCGGCCCCTGAAAAAAATGGTCACCTTGCAACGGTCGCCATCTTCCAGAAAACGGCGGATATGCGTGAGCTTGGTCTGATAGTCATGCTCGTCGGTTTTCGGGCGCAGCTTTATTTCTTTTATCTGCACCACAACCTGGCGCTTTTTGGCTTCCTGCTTCTTCTTCTGGGTTTCATAACGAAACTTGCCGTAATCCATAATCCGGCACACCGGCGGATCAGCCGTTGCGGCCACCTCCACCAGGTCAAGCCCGGCTTCTTTGGCCATATTAAGAGCGTCAAGGCGGTTGAGAATGCCAAGCTGTTCGCCCTCCGCTCCGATAACCCTGAGTTCCCTGGCGCGAATCTGATCGTTACGGCGCACGGAATCTTGCGCTTCCGGTTTGCGCGGCTTGATATTGTTAGGAGAAACTATAGTGCATGCCTCCGCGTTTAAAAGGTTCTTCGCAATCAGCCCGCATGACGGCGATCAGCTCTTCCAGCGTTTTCACGCCGAGGTTGTCGCCATTGCGCAAACGCACGTTAACGCTGCGGGTTTCCAGTTCCTGATTGCCGATGACAAGTATGTAGGGAATCTTTTCCACCTGCGCCTGCCTGACTTTATAGCTCAGTTTTTCATTGCGCAAGTCGGCCTCGGCCCTGATTCCCGCTTCTTGCAGCGCGCGCGCCGCTTCAGCGGCAAATTCCGCCTGATCGTCCGTAACCGTGAGCAGGCGGGCCTGCACCGGGCTGATCCAGGTGGGGAAATTGCCGGCGCAATGTTCAATGAGAATTCCTATAAAGCGTTCCAGAGAGCCAAGAATGGCGCGGTGCACCATAACCGGGCGGTGGCGCTCTCCGTCTTGCCCCACATAAACGAGGTCAAAACGGTCGGGCAGGGTAAAATCAACCTGAATGGTGGAACACTGCCACTCGCGCCCCAGGCTGTCTGTAACACGGCCGTCTATTTTAGGGCCGTAAAAAGCACCGTCGCCCTCATTGATGACAACCGGCACGCCAATGCGCTCCAGGGCCTTGATCAGGGCGTCCGTAGCCCTGGCCCAGTCTTCGTCGCTGCCGATGGATTTTGCCGGACGGGTGGAGACCGACAGGCGGTATTCAAAGCCGAACAGCCCGAAAAGATCGCGCACCAGGGTGATAACCGCGAGGATTTCATCTTCAAGCTGTTCAGGGGTGCAAATGATATGGGCGTCGTCCTGCATGAACTGGCGCACCCTGAACAGGCCGTGCAAGGCCCCGCTCATTTCGTGGCGGTGCACGACGCCGAGTTCGGCCATGCGCACCGGCAGGTCGCGGTAGCTGTGCAGGCTGCTGCCGTAAATCAGCATATGTCCAACGCAGTTCATGGGTTTTACCCCGTGCACGTCGCCTTCTATGTCCGTGAAGTACATGTTTTCACGGTAGTTGTCGTAGTGGCCGGATTTCATCCAAAGCTCGCGGCGCAAAATTTGCGGTCCCTGCACCAGCTGGTAGCCGCGCTTGAGGTGCTCACGCTTGAGGAAGTCTTCAAGAATGGTGCGCAGCATCATTCCCTTGGGGTGCCAGAAGACCATGCCAGGGGCGACGTCTTCATGGAAGGCGAACAGGTCAAGCTCTTTGCCGAGTTTGCGGTGATCGCGCTTTTTCGCTTCCTCCAGCCTGTGCAGGTAATCCTTAAGGGCGGCTTCGTCCGGGAAGGCGGTGGCGTAAATTCGCGTAAGCATGCGGTTTTTTTCATCGCCGCGCCAATAGGCCCCGGCAACGGAGAGCAACTTGAAAGCCTTTACAAAACCGCTATGCGGCAAATGCGGGCCTCGGCAAAGGTCTGTAAAGCCGCCCAGCTCGTAAAGCGAAACAACAGGTTCGTTCAGGTCCTTTATAATCTCGACCTTGTAATTTTCCCCCTGGGCTTCAAAAAAGGCAACGGCCTCCTCGCGGGAAACTTCCCGCCGCACAAAGGGCATGGCTTGTCCGGATATTTTGCGCATTTCCGCTTCAATCGCGGCGAAATCTTCCGGCGTGAAGGGGCGGCTGTTGTCAAAATCGTAATAAAATCCGTTTTCTATTGAAGGCCCGATAGTGACCTTTACGCCGGGAAAAAGCGTTTTCACCGCTGCGGCCATGACGTGGGCCGCGCTATGCCGCAAAAGATCAAGCCCGGCCGCCTCGTCAGGCGTTACCGGCCGCAATTCGGGGCAGGCGGGCGGCAAGGCCTCGACCGGAGTGGAAAGATCAAAAATAGTGCCGCCGCAAGCGGCAGCAACCGTGTTCTTGAAACGTTTGCCGGAAAGGGCGGCCTTGAACAGGTCCGCGCAACATTGCCCGGGAGCGGCCTCGTATTCGGCCCCTTCAATGATCAGTTTCACTTTTTGACTCTCCAATTAAAAAAAGCAATGCAGAAAAAGAGGGGAGGTAAATCCTCCCCTCTTTTTCTGATAAAAATTGGTAGGCACGAACAGCTTTGAACTGTTGGCCCCTTCCATGTCAAGGAAGTGCTCTACCCCTGAGCTACGCGCCTACACTTTTGCGCTAAGGCAAGAAAACTTTTTAGCGTAAAGACTAAAACCGGTCAAGCAGTTTATGCCTATTTTACAAAATCTGGTTCAAAAAACGCTTCAGGCGCGGATGTTCCGGGTTTTCAAAAAAATGCAGGGGGCCGCCCTCTTCCAGAATTTCCCCTTTATCCATAAAAATAATACGGTCAGCCACCTCGCGCGCGAAACCCATTTCATGGGTGACAACCACCATGGTCATGCCTTCGCGGGCCAGGTTGACCATGACGTCAAGCACCTCGCCGGTCATTTCGGGGTCAAGGGCGGAGGTCGGCTCATCGAACAGCATGATTTTCGGGTTCATGGCCAGGGCGCGGGCTATGGCCACGCGTTGTTGCTGGCCGCCTGACAGCATAGCCGGGTAGGAATTGGCCTTGTCGCTTATGTCAACCTTTTTCAAGAGTTCAAGGGCGCGGGTTTCCGCCTCGTCTTTACTCAGGCCGCGCAGTTTTATCGGGGCCAGAGTGAGGTTTTCCAGCACGGTTTTGTGCGGAAACAGGTTGAAACTCTGGAAAACCATGCCCAGGTCCTGGCGTATCTTGTTAATATCGTGGGCCGGGTCGTTTATATCCACCCCGTTAACCTTGATCTGGCCCCTGTTGATGGTTTCAAGGCGGTTGATGGAACGAAGCATGGTGCTCTTGCCGGACCCGGAAGGCCCGATCACTACGACCTTTTCGCCCGGCTGAATATCCAGGCAAACGTCATTAAGGGCCATAAGCTCGCCAAAAAATTTATAGACATGGCTTATGCTTATAATCGGCTCGTTATTTACGGTCATAGTAATTGATCCTTGCTTCCATGATGCTCACGCCCTTGGAAAGCATCAGGGTGATGATAAGGTAAACCAGGGCGACAACGGTATAAGTCTCGAAAGGGGCGCGGTTGGTCGAGATGAATTCGCGCCCGCGCTGCAAGATGTTGGTCATCGCCATAATGGAAATAAGGGAGGTGTCTTTGAGCAGGGCGATAAATTCGTTGCCGACCGGCGGCAAAATAGTGCGCCAGGCCTGAGGCAGGATAATCAGCCGCATGGTCTGCATTCGATTGAAGCCGAGCGAGCGCGACGCTTCCGTCTGCCCGTGCGGAATGGCGCTTATGCCCGCGCGGAAAATCTCGCCCATGTATGCGCCGTAACAGATGGATATGGCCAGGGTTCCGGCCAGAATGCCCGGAAGGAGAATAAGCCTGCCTATGCCGTAATAAATGAAGCACAGCTGCACCAGCAGAGGAATGCCGCGTATTATCTCCACATAGGTGGACGCCACCAGGTTTATGAAGCGATTGCGCGAAATACGCCCCAGGCCGACGAGCAACCCTATGGGAATAGCACCTAAAATGCCGAGAATGGTCATGATAAAAGTCATGGCTATTCCGTCCGGCAGGAACAGCACGATATTCCAGTAAGGGTCGGGGAAAATCACGCAGAGGGAGAGCAGAAGCGTCACCGCGCCCCAAAAAGCCACAGACCATGCCGTTATAAGCCTTGTGTCGCTGGCGTCTGGAATTGACGCCCCATCCGATATCTCTATTTTGGGTATCTCTATTTTCTGGTTCATTCCGCCCCGCGAAAAAATTTTTCCGTCCGCCGCAAATAAAGACAGGCCCCGGCCGAACGGCCGGCGCGAGGTTTTCATCCGGCTCCGGCGTTCAGCGCCGGAGCCTTCAGCGATTATGCGAGACGGTTATCAGTTGCCGAACCACTTCTTGCGCAGTTGCGCCTCAATGCCTTTTTCCTTGACCTGCTTGATGCCCTTGTTCAGGAACTCGCACAGCTCGGTGTTTTCCTTGGCCACAACAAAGCCGTAATATTCTTTTTCCGCGCTATCAATTATGAAGGCCACCTTGAACTTGGTGGAGTAAGGTTCTTTGTTGGTCGCAAAATCGGCGGCCACCGGCTCGTCACAGACAACGCCGTCGAGGCGGCCGTTGTAGAGATCTTCAACCGCCAGGGTGATGTCGTCAAAAGGCTTGCCGTTGGCTTTTTCAACGCGTTTCACCGCGAAGAAGCCGGTTGTGCCCATCTGCGCGCCGAGCGTCTTGCCGGAAAGGTCGGCATAGCCCTTGATCGGAGAATCTTTGGGCACCAGAACCGCCTGCTTCACTTCATAATAGGGTTCCGTGAAGGTCATGTTTTTCTTGCGTTCGTCCGTAATGGTCACCGAAGAAGCGATAACGTCGTATCTTTTGGCGTCAAGCCCGGCGAAAATGCCGTCCCAGGAGACGTTTTTATGTTCAACTTCAACGCCGAGCTCTTTGGCGAGGGCGTCGATGTAATCCACGGAGTATCCCACGATTTGCTTGTTCGCGTCGATATATTCCATGGGCGGCCAGGTGGCGTCATGGGCTACGACGAGCTTTTTGGGAGC
Source organism: Desulfovibrionaceae bacterium (assembly GCA_031552195.1). Classification (GTDB taxonomy): domain Bacteria; phylum Desulfobacterota; class Desulfovibrionia; order Desulfovibrionales; family Desulfovibrionaceae; genus JAVBMP01. Next base: position 60,196 of record JAVBMT010000010.1, on the reverse strand, counting down.
GGCAAAGGCCGAACTGACGCTGAAAACCATTAACGCGGCAAAGAAAAGAGATTTTTTAAGCATGTAAGCTCCTCTCCGGGTTGTTGTGGTCCGGCCCGCGCGCGGCGGCCCGCCCTTGTTGAAAGTCGTGCTTTTTTTTCCGTCAGATATAAAATATTGTCAAGGGAAAGAAAAAAGGATAACCGGGCGCACTCTTTCACTGGTCAAAAGAGTGCGCCCGGTTATCCGGAATTGCTGAAAAAAGCGCTAGGGTGCCGGGCGCAATACGGAGCGAAAGGCGAAACTCGCTAACCGGCGCGATACGCGCGGCGGAAAAACGCGGCTGGCCTGAAGCGGCCATGGCTAAAAAATGCGCTTCATGACATGAATCCTGACCGTTTCACTCCTCCTGGCCGGCGGAACCTTCAGGCGCCAGGGAACATCCCATTTGGGCGGCCATGTATTCCAGCGGGCTCAGGTTGTTGGTCAGTTTCATTATCTGCAGCAGCGTTTCCACGCCAATTTTCGCCCCGGTGTCATAGGGATTTATTTCACGCAGCAGCGTGGAATAAGGCTTGCCTATTTCTTTTGCGATGGTCTTCGCAGGAATCTCGCTCTCCATCACCAGAGAGTGCAAAATTTTAGTAAGGTTGGAGCCCATACCTTCCTCATACGGATTTATATAAAGTACACGAATAATGTATACCGAACATTCTACGCCATTGCGCCGGAGACCGGCAAAAATCCGCCGCAATCATCAGCCCGGCCCTGGCCGCCGTTTTGATCGCTCACAACACAGATGCCTTAAGCTTTAAAAATAAACTGAACGTCGCATTATAACTGCGGGCCGGAAATTTACCTGCTTCCATAATTAAAGAATCGTCTATATGTAAGATGATATTGCATTATCTCTTTTCAGTAAAGCATTTATTTCAAAAAGATTGCCGAATATTAACCTTCTCAAAAACATTTGCAAAAACTATGCCTCCACGGCACCTGGAAACTGCTCCCAAGATAACGGTTGTGCGGCAAAGGCAAGTAAAGCAGCCTTCTTTGCGAAGAGAGCGCACCCTCACGGCGCTCGGCCGGAAAAAACATAGAGGTTTTGATGAGGCCTTTGGACAAAAGCCTATTTAAACTTCATGCCTGAAATGCCCCGCCGCTTGGAAAGGCGGCCGCCCCAGCCCCGTCCTCCATCGCGGCAAGCCCGGATTATGATTGCGCCCCGTCGCGGAATGTTTTATGTTCTTCGCGTCCGCAAGGCGGGCCATATCAAAACAGGCGGGCCGAAGATGCGCAGAACGCAGGGAAAATCAACGGGCGCGGAGCAGCCCCTCAGAAGCATGACCGGGTTCGGGCGTTGCTCCCTTGAAGAAAAGGACTGGACGCAAACCTGGGAAATACGCAGCGTAAACAGCAAACACCTTGATATAAAATGGCGTTTGCCGTCTTGCGCCCGCTCCCTGGAGAGCCAGCTGGAAAAAATCGTCCGGGGCAGGGCCGGACGCGGGCGGGTGGAAATTACCCTGTTCCTGCAACGCGGCAACACGGAACGCCCTGAGTCCGGCCTTACCTTCAATGCGTCTCTGGCCGCATCAATGCTAGATTCCATGGAAAAATTCGCGGCGTTGCGCGGCGCCGCCTTCACGCCGGATTACAACAGATTGATCGGCATGTCGTTTTTGTGGGAAGAAGGTTCCATAGAGGCGGAGAGCGACCAGGCGGAAAGACTGGCGCAAGGCCTGGGAACCGCGCTTGACGACTGGAACGAGGCCCGCGAAATTGAAGCCGCCGCTCTGGAAAAAGACCTCCTCGCCCGTATTTTGCGCCTGGAGGAATGGCTGGCTCGCATCAACGAGCAGGCCCCCGGGATAAAGGAAGACCGCTTCAGCCTGATCAGAGACAGGATAAGCGAAGTGCTGGAACCTTTCGGCAAGGAACTGGAAGAAAACCGTTTTTTGCAGGAAATAGCCCTTTTATCCGACAAGCTGGACGTAAGCGAAGAACTTACCCGCCTTGCGGCCCACCTGGACAGCCTGCGCGAAATCCTCCGCAAGGGCGCTGACGCTGGAAAACGCCTCGACTTCACTTTGCAGGAATGCTTCAGGGAAATAAACACTTGCGGCAACAAAATACAGGACGCGCAAATTTCCCGCCTGGTGGTTGATTTTAAAAGCGAACTGGAAAAATGCCGCGAACAGGTGCAGAACATTGAATAACCGCGCGATAATGCATGGAGCGCCGCAATGACGCCGAACGCCAAGGTTGAACTTTTAAACCTGGGTTTCGGCAACATGGTTCTGACGAGCCGCATTGTCGCCATAGTAAACCCGTCGTCCTCTCCCATGCGCCGCCTGCGCGAGGACGCAAGGCAGGAAGGAAGGCTGATAGACGCCACGCAGGGAAGAAAAACCCGTTCCATTGTTGTGACCGACTCCAACCATGTGATCCTTTCGACCATTCAAACGGAAACCCTGCGCCAAAGGTTCGCGCAAGGGCAGCCGGAACGTGACGGAGCAAACGAATGAACCGCGAAAACCGCCTGGGGGCGGCCATTGTGCTGTGCGCTCCGTCCGGCGCCGGAAAAACGACTTTGGCCAGAATGCTTACGGAAACTTTTGACAGCTTCTCATTTTCGGTGTCTTGCACCACCAGGCCGCCCAGAACCGGGGAAATTGACGGCAAGGACTATGAATTTCTGGACAAGGCCGAATTCATGCGCCGGCGCGACGCCGGTTTTTTTGCGGAATGGGCCGAAGTGCACGGCAATTTTTACGGCACCCCGCTTGAAACCACCAGAAACCTGCTGGCCTCTTCGCGCGACGTGCTCTTTGACATAGACGTGCAGGGGGCGGCCCAGCTGAAGCAGAACCTGCCCGGAGCGGTGTTCGTTTTCGTGCTTCCCCCCAGCATGGAAGAGCTGGAACGAAGGCTGCGCGGCCGGGGCACTGACCGCGCGGAAGTAATAGCCGCCCGGCTTGCCGCCGCTTCGGAAGAAATGATGCAGGCGCACTGGTTTGACGCATGGATAATAAACAGCAACCTTGAGAAGGCCTTTCAGGACCTTTGCGCGGTTTACAAGGCCGCCCTCCTGCACCCTTCGCTTCAACCTGAATTTGTGCGCGAACTGCTGCACGGGCGGACGAAATGACTTCTTTTGAAAACACGCGCAAACCGCGGCTGGTCGTCGCTCTTGACCTGCCCTCCGCGGCTGATGCCCTTGAACTGGCGGAAAAAGTCCTGCCGGCCACCCCCTGGGTGAAAGTTGGCCTGGAATTGTTCACTTTTGCCGGGCCGCAGGTTGTTTCAAGCCTGAAGCGCCTGGGCTGCAAGGTTTTTCTCGACCTGAAGTTCCACGATATACCCAATACCGTCCATGGCGCGGTTAAATCCGCCCTGGCCCTCGGGGTTGACATGTGCAACATTCACATGAGCGGCGGGAAGCGTATGGCGGAAGCGGCGCGCAAGGCGCTGGAAGAAGCGGGCGGAAGCAGCCTGTTGCTTGGCGTTACCGTTCTGACCAGCACCGCGCCCGACGAATTGCCGGCCGAATTTCAAAACCGCTTGCCCGAACTTGTTCTCAGCCGGGCCAAGGCGGCCAGGGCGGCCGGACTTTCCGGCGTTGTCTGCTCCGGGCACGAGGCTGCGAGCGTAAAGTCAGCCTGCGGTAATGATTTTATCTGCCTTTGCCCCGGCATAAGGCCGGCTGAAAAAAATTCTTCAGCAACACCGCCAGACGACCAGCGCAGGGTTATGACCCCGGAAGAGGCGGTCAGGGCCGGGGCGGATTTTCTGGTGGTCGGCCGCCCGATAAGCGCCAGCGCCGACCCGGCTCAAGCGGCCTTGCATATTGCCTCGTCTATGGTTAATATAGCAAGTTGACGCGCGGGCCGCAACGCATTCCATCATGGAATGAACGTAACCGCTTGCTTACCATGAATAAAACAATCACAGGTATGGACATGACCCAGAACATAACGGCGAACCCAGCTGAAAACAGAGAACAGCCCCAAGACAAAAAAGAAATGATCACCGGCCTCTTCTCTTCACAGGAAGTTCGCAAGGTCGGCACAGGCACCACGACCCGCAAGACCATACAAAAAGCCTTCTGGTACGCCAAGGAACTGGACGACGGCAGAATCGAGGTTCAGCCCATAAATCCCAACTATATACCCTCAGGCCCGAAACGAGTGGTGGAAAGGGAAAATTTCCTTAAAGACTTCAGCCCGGAACCGGAATTTTACGTTTCAACCGTTTACCCAAAAATGCGCGAGCTGAACAAAACCGTGTCTCGCGCGGAACGCTACCGCAGCAATAACGAGACATTCAGCGCGGAGATGGAGTTCAACAACGCCCTGACCCTTGACGAAGATAACGTGCGGGCAAATTTCGGCCTCGGCATAACCTACCTGGAAAGAGGGGAAACGGAGCGCGCCGCCAATATTATTGACCGCATAGTCAAACTTGACGCGGCCTTTGAAGAGGAGCACAAGCACCTTTTCAACGAATTCGGCATAAACTTGCGGAAAAGCCGGCTGTTTGACCAGGCCATAAGCTATTACGAGCGAGCTCTCAACCTTTCCGGGCCGGAGGAAAACCTGTATTACAACCTTGCCCGCGCCTATCTGGAAAACAAGCAGCCTGACAAAACGGTTGACAGCCTGATTGAAACGATGAAGCTTAATCCGACGCACACGGAAGCCATGCGCTTTCTCATGTGGATGCTTTCCAAAAATCTGATTCCTGAAGACCGCAAAATTACCGTTGCGCAAACACTTAAAACGGCTCAGGCCGCCATGGCTTCCGGCTCAGGCCCGGAACAGGCTGGGCAAAAAGCCGGCGAACAAACGGATTGAACCTAAATACGCCCTCGAGTAATGGGTTTTCAGGCTGCATATGACCGAACGCATGGAAGAAGCCCGCACATTTCTGGCCAAACTGGCCAGCAACCCGCCAACTTTGAATTGCGACCCGGAGCTTTTGCCTGAACTGTTCGCTAAAACTTCGTCCAATAACAACGCATCAGCTTCGGATATAGCTGAAGTAATAGGGCGCAGCCAAGGGCTTGCGGCCAAGGTGCTTCACGTCGCCAACTCCGCGGCCTACGGCCTTGAATCCACCATCGCCTCGCTTGAAAGGGCCGTTATCGTTCTGGGCATGGTGGAAGTACGCTCTCTGGCCGTTTTGTTCGCCGTATCCGGAACCTTTCCGGCTTCGCGCCTGCCTAAGGGCTTTCCCGGGCTTGCCCTGTGGAAGCACCAGATTTTAACCGCTCAAATCGCCAGGTGCTTTGCCCGTCATATCAATACCGGGCAATTGCGCGAAAAAAACGCCGACGCTGGCGAACAGCTCGATCCTGAAGCCCTTTTCGCCGCCGGCCTCCTGCATGATGTGGGAAAACTCCTGCTCGGCATGTTGCGCCCGCGGGACTGGGTAAGCGTTACCGCCCTGTCTGCGGAAAATAAAATTTCATTTTCCGAGGCGGAAGACAAATACTGGGGTCTTGACCACGGAACGGTCGGCGGGATGGTGCTGTCCCGCTGGAATTTGCCGGAAATTCTGGTGGAAACCGTAAGCTGGCACCACTACCCCCTGCTGGCCTCCAGGCACAAAGATTCAGTGGCGGTCATGGCCGCCGCCAATCTGCTGGCGGACCAGGGGTTGGACCGAAACGGGCGGATTCCGGCGGAAACGCTTGAACTTTTGCCCGGCAAGCCGGACATGACGGAAGCAATGGAACAGCTGGAAAAAATATTCGCCAACCAAAAGGCCGGATTCTTGGCGGAGCTGCTTTAACCTCCACATTCCGCAAGCGCCGCGCCCGGGCCTTCGCCCGGTTTATGCGGGCTGGCCGGTATTTTTTAAAAGCAAACAATCCGCGAAAATTTTACTGTCGCGCTCAGGTGGTTTTCTCATGATTTCTACAAAATGGATCCCGCGTTACGGCGCCCGGACCGAAACGCCGCCGGAACTGGCGTTATGGGCCGAGCAGCTTGAAATATCCGCCTTTCTGGCCGAAATGCTCTGGCAGCGCGGTCTGCAAAGCAAGAGCGAAATGGCGTTTTTCGTTAACCCCGGACTGCGTTATCTGGTCCCGCTCAGCAACTGGCCCGGCCTGGAAAAGGCCGCGCAAATTCTGGCCGACGGACTTATCGCCGGTAAAAAACTGGTGGTCTGGGGCGACTACGACGTTGACGGCATAACCTCTTCCGCCCTTGTGCTCCATTTTCTGGCCATGCACGGCTACAGCGCGCGCTGCCATATTCCCTGCCGCCTTGAGGAAGGTTACGGCATGAATGTGCCCAAGCTTGAAGAGCTGGCCGCCCAAGGCTTTGACATGCTGCTCACGGTGGATTGCGGCATCAGCGACTACGAACCCGTAAAACGGGCCAAAGAGCTGGGCTTCACCGTGGTGGTTTCAGACCATCACCTGCCCGGCGAGACCCTGCCGGAAGCCGACGCCGTCTGCGCCCCGACCATAGGTGAATGCGAGTGCCAGTCTCTGGCCGGCGTCGGCGTGGCCTTTCTCCTTATGGCCGGCGTAAACAACCGCCTGGCGGAACAAACCGGCAAGAAGGTCGATATACGCCCGCTGCTGGACCTTGTGGCCCTGGGAACCCTGGCCGATGTGGTCAACCTTTGCGGGCAAAACCGCATTTTGGTGAAAAACGGCCTCCTTTACCTTAACAAAGCCTCCCGTCCCGGCATTGCCGCGCTTAAGAGCGTCTGCAAAATTTCACCCAGCGCCGAGGTGAACGCCGGGCAGGTGGTGTTTACCCTTGCCCCGCGCATAAACGCCGCCGGCCGCCTGAGCAGGAGCGAGGTGGCCCTTCGCCTGCTGCTCACTGAAGACAGGGTTGAAGCCGCCCAGCTGGCCGCCGAGCTTGAATCGTTCAACCGGCAACGCCGTTCCGAAGAAGAGCAGATAGTTGAAGAAGCCAGGGAAATGGCCGCCGGGCAAGTGGCGGAAGGGCGCATGGGGCTGGTTCTTTACGGCCCGCACTGGCATATGGGAATTATCGGCATTGTCGCCTCGCGCATGGTTGAGGAGTTCCACCGCCCGACCATCATCCTGTGCGACAACGGAACAAAAATAAAAGGCTCCGGCCGCAGCCTGGAAAATTTCGACCTGCATTCGGCCCTGTCCGGATGCGCGGATCTTTTCCTGGCCTTCGGCGGGCACCGCATGGCCGCCGGGCTCACCCTTAAAGCGGAGGAACTTGAAGCCTTCCGGCAGCGTTTCGACGCCAAGGTCAAGGAAACGCTCGGCCTCACGGCTCCGCCCTTGAGCGTGAAAATAGACAGCGAACTGTCCCTGGATAAAGCTTCGGATTTCACCCTGCTCAAAGAACTGGAAATGCTCCAGCCGTTCGGCATGGGAAACCCGGAGCCGGTTTTCGCCTCCAACGCCCTTATATTACGCAACGTCCGCGCAATGTCCGGCCTTACCATCATTGACGTGCAGGACCAAAGCAGCGGGGTTACCCTGAAAGCCAAGCTTTGGCGCCCCAAACGCGATATTTTGCCAAACGCTCTTGGCAAAAAAATAAAACTGGCTTATTCCCCTCGCATAGACCGCTACAACGGCATCGCAACGGTGGAACTGAGAGTTAAAGACTGGCAGATGGATTAGCGGATTTACCCCGTGAAGCCGGCGCTTCACGCCGCCACTGGACGCGCTGCGCGGAATCGGCGCCGAAAATAGATGAAGGTTTCAATATGAATATACGCTGCCCGCAATGCGGCTTCACACGAGATATAGAAGACAGAAAAATACCTTCCGGAGCGGCTTTGGCCACCTGCCCCAAGTGCAGGCGCCGCTTTCACTTCCGCCAGGCGGAGGCTCCGGCGCCAGTTCAGCCTTCGCCGGTTATAAAACCCGAGCCTGGCAAACCGCAAATTGACTTGTGGGACGCGGTGGACTCACTGCACGAGCGTTGGGAACAGGAAGGTAAGTTCAAACGGGGGGATATAGCCCGCCCCGGAGGCCATTCCGCCGGATACGGCGTTGCGCCCGGGCCTGAAGACGCGCCGCTGCCTGAAGAAATGCCGCGTCCGGAAGAAGCTCCGGAGCGCCGGGAAATGCGCCCGGAAAGCGTGCGGGAAGATATGCCGGATGAAACCCCGGAAAATACGGCCGAGGGAATGCCGGAGATAAATGAGGCGGAAACGTGGGAAGAAACGCGCCCTTCTGGAACGGAACGGCCGGGAAAACCCATGCGCGACCTTGGCCGCCTTGACGACAATACACCTTGGGGCGAAGGCCCGGAAAACTGGAAAGGCGGCCGCAGCGAAGAAAAATTTGAAAAACGCGACCTGCCGGACGTTCCCTGGGAATCTCCCGGACAGTTCGGACGCCCCGGCGCGTTGATGTCCACCATTATGAAGGCCATGCTTGACCCCAAAAACCTCTTCAGCCGGATACGTTCCGGCGGATCTTTGGTTCCGGGCCTGGTGTTCTACCTTTTGCTGGATACCTGTTACGCCGCCATGTACGTGCTCTGGATGCTGACGCTCCAGGAAACTATATCCGTGGCCCCTGAAGCGGCCGGCCAGGTTACCCTGCATTTCGACATGTCCAACATTTCCATGCTGCTTCTGATCATTCCGGTGGCCGCCACCATCAGCCTGGGGCTCATATCCGGCGTCATTCACCAGACAATGCGCCTTCTTTTGCCTGAAAAGGCCGACTTCAGCGTGACTTTCCGGGTGGTGGCCTATGCATCGGCCCCGATGCTGCTGGCCGTTGTGCCCTTCATCGGCCCGATGATAGCCCCGATGATGTTTTTGCTGCTCATGTTCATCGGCTTCCGCTATGCGCATGACCTGACCTGGTATCAGTCAGCCACTTGCGTTCTGCCGTTCATCCTGCTGAACATGCTGGCTTCGTTCTTCCTCATGAACGCTTTGGGGCTGTGAACTTTCTCGCCGTTACGCCTTCTATGTTTTAGAAATATCCCTTACGGAAAAATATGCCAAGTTTTCATATCATCACCTTCGGCTGCCAAATGAACGCCGGAGATTCCGACTGGATGCGCAGGACCTTGTCGGCCGGCGGGTTGACGGAAGCCGAACGGCATGATCAGGCCGACGTCTATATTGTCAACACCTGTTCCGTGCGCGACAAACCTGAACAAAAAGTTTACTCGGAACTGGGCCGCATCGAGCGTTTTTTGCATGTCCAGCGCCGCAAAGCCTTGATCTGCGTGGGCGGCTGTGTGGCCCAGCAAATCGGCGACAGACTGTTCCGGCGCTTCCCTAATGTGCGCATGGTGTTCGGGCCAGGTGGAGTTCACGCCGCGCCTGAAGCCGTTTTCCGCCTGCTGGAAGAACCGCAAACCCGCCTTAGCTTCCTGGATTTCCCTGACGCCTACCAGGAGCGCCGGCTCAATCTGGAACTTAAACCGTTTGAGGCCGACCTGTCAGGCGGGAGGCAGGCTGAAGCCGCCCTCGGCAAAGCTCCGGTTTCCACTCTGGTCACCATCATGCAAGGCTGTGACAATTTCTGCGCCTACTGCATCGTCCCCTATGTCAGGGGAAGGCAAAAATCGCGCGAAACAACGGATATCCTGCAAGAATGCCGTGAACTTGTCGCGCACGGCAGCAAGGAAATCACCCTTCTGGGACAAAACGTGAATTCGTTCGGCCAAGACAGGAAGACGCCGGGCGCAAGCTTCGCCGAGTTGCTCTACGAAGTGGCCGCCCTGCCCGGCCTTGAGCGCCTGCGCTTCCTTACGCCCCACCCCAAAGACATAGCAGAGCGGGTGATACAGGCCTTCGCGGAGTTGCCCAACCTGGCCCCACGTCTTCATTTGCCGCTGCAATCAGGCTCTGACCGCATTCTCAAGGCCATGGGCCGAAAATATGACTTGCCCGCTTATATGAAAATTGTGGAAAACCTGCGCGCGGCCAGGCCGGAAATTTTTCTTTCCACCGACATCATCGTCGGCTTTCCGGGAGAAACGGAAGAAGATTTCCAGAACACCATGAGCGCCCTGAAGGCCATGGACTGCGCCTTCAGCTTTTCTTTCGCCTATTCGGACCGCCCTGGAACCAGGGCCGAAAAAATGCCGGACAAGGTTGACCCGGCGGTGGCCGCTGAACGCCTGGCCCGCTTGCAAAGCTGGCAGAACGGGAACACTGAGGCCCTGCTGAGAGCCAGGGTAGGCGAAACTTGCCTCATGCTGGCGGAAGACGTCAGCCTGCCGCCGCCTTCCACGCAAAAAACCTTGCCTGCCTTGCAAGGTAAAGATGAACGCGGCGTGGCCGTGAATGTCGAACTTGCCCCGGAAGTTAACGGAGAAGAACTGATCGGGCGCATGTTGCCGGTCAAAATTATCGCAGCCGGGCGGCATTCTTTGAAAGGCCAACTCGGCTGAAAACCAAATATAACCTGGAGCTTGCACGGCAAACGCCCGCAAATTGGCCGCGTGGCGTGACTTTGGTTCAAACCGCCAGGGTTTGAGCGCATAGACAAGAGAAACCCGGCTTTCAGCCGGGTTGGAAGGCGTTTGCGCGGCGAAAGACCGCAAGCGAAAATTTTCAACATCGCCAGCCGGTAAAAAACAGCGGGGCCTCGGAAAATTCCGAGGCCCCGCTGTTTTTTATCGCAGTATTCTTCTACATGCCTTTGGAAGTTGCCAGCATGTATATTTCGTGCGGATCGAGAATAAGAATAACGCTGCCGTCGCCCATGATGGTGGCTCCGGAAATGCCCTTCAGGTCGCCCAGGTAACTTCCCAAAGGCTTTATGACTATTTCCTGCCGTTCCAGCAGACGGTCCACCACAAGGCCGAGGCGTCGCTCGTTGTCGTGGATCACCACAACGGAAAGCACTTCCTGCTCTTCCATATGGCTGGGCAGTCCGAAAAGCTCGGCCAGGCTGATTATGCCGAGCACTTCCCCGCGCAGGGTAACGGCCTTGCGCCCTTTGACGTCAGTCAGCCGCACGGCTTCAATTTTGGTTGTTTCAGACACCGCGTCAAGGGGAATGGCGAACATTTCCTTGTCCACATTCACCATGAGGGCGTCGATAATAGCCAGGGTAAGCGGAAGAGACAGGGTGAACTTGGTCCCTTTGCCCACCTCGGAACTTATGTTTATGCTGCCTTTAAGGCTTTTGATGTTGGTGCGCACAACGTCCATGCCGACGCCGCGCCCGGAGATGTCGGTAATGGTTTCCGCCGAGGAAAAGCCCGGGGCGAAAATAAGCTCCATGGCTTCGCGGTCGTCCAGGGCCTTGGCTTCTTCCGGCGAAATAATACCCTTGCGCACTGCGACTTCGCGCATTTTTTCCGGATCGATGCCCTTGCCGTCGTCTTCAACTTCAATGGCGACGGAGTTGCCTTTATGATAGGCGCGCAAATAAACGTGGCCTTTGACGTCTTTGCCCCGTTCGCGGCGCATCGCCTCATCTTCAACCCCGTGGTCGACGGAGTTTCGTATAAGGTGCACCAACGGGTCGCCGATCACTTCAACCACGCTCTTGTCAAGTTCGGTTTCCTCGCCTTCAAGAATCAGCTCCACTTCCTTGCCGCTTTTGCGGGAAAGGTCGCGCACCAGGCGCGGAAAGCGGGAGAATACGGAGGAAACAGGCACCATGCGCACTTTCATGATCGTGTCTTGCAGGTCATCTGAAATGCGCGCCATGGCATAGGTTGTTTCGGAAAGGGCCTGAGCCACCTTGCTCACGTCCACGTCGGTATTTTCTTCAAGATGCTTGGCCAGCATGGTGTAACGGTTGCGGTTGATGATAAGCTCGCCGATCAGGTTCATCAGGTGGTCAAGCTTTTCATGGTCAACGCGTATCGTAGAGGAAGCCTTCGGGGCTTCTTCGGTTTTGGCCGGAGCGGCAGCCGGCTTCGGAGCCGGGGCGGGAGAGGGTTTGGGAGCGGCCGGAGCGGCAGGCGGCGCGGCGGGCTTCGGAGCTTCCGCGGCAGCCGCCGGAGCCGGTTTGCCCGCGGCCGGTTCCCTGGGGGCGGCGGGCGCCTCTTTCGCCGGGGCGGAAGAGGCTTGCAGCGCGGGGTTTTCCAGCTTTATGATGGCGGCCTGGAGCATATCCGCTATAATGCTGCATTCCTGTTTAAGCAGCCCGGCCATGAGGGAAAAATCCATGGCGGACTTGCGGCCCTGGTCAACTATGCCGGCGGTAAGCTGGGCATAGTTCTTTATTTCATCAAGCCCCATATAGCTGGCGCTGTTTTGCAGCGTTCCCAGGCTGCGGAACAGGGCGTCAGGAAATTCGCGGTTGGAACCGTCTCCTTCCATTCCATCCAGGGCCACGGCGATATTGCCGAGCTGCTGGCGCACCGTGTCTTTAAATATGGCCACGTCGTCCTGGTCGGATACCGGAGCGCCGGTCGGACCTTCCGTGGCGGCTTCAGTCTTTTGCTTCACGACCAGGCTTTCGGGCATCGTAATCGCCCCGCCTTCAATCGCCTGGCGCAGCTTGGCCAGAAGTTCTTCACAAGAGAAAGGCGCAACCTTGCCGGAAGCGAGGTCAATGCACCCGAGAAAGGCTTCCAGCACGTCAACGACCAGCAGAAGGATATCAACCAAAGGCCCGGTAACCGGCTTCTCGCCATGGCGCACCATGTTCAGCAGGGTTTCCGCCTCGTGAGTCAGCCCGTTCAGCTCATGGTAGCCGATAATGCCGCTGTTGCCTTTAAGGTTGTGGAAATAGCGGAAAATATCGTTAACCAGCTCGGATTTCGCGTCTTCCGGGTGCTTTTCAAGGGCCAGCAGCCCGTCGCTTATATTGGCCGTATTTTCTTTGGCTTCTTCAATGAAATCACGCAGGTGCGCCTCGCCGAAAGCGGTAAGGGCGTAAGCTTCAAGCTTCGGAAGCCCGGCTATCCAGTCGCTGGTGTCGATAAGGCTGCGGTTTTCCGGCGCTCCATCGTCGCTTTCATCTGTTTGGACGGAAGCGGCGCTTCCCGGCGCGGTTTCAGCCTCTTCCGGCGTTCCGCCTGAAGGTTCCGGTTGCGGGGCGGGGGCGGCTTCCGTTTTCACCCCGGCTGGAGGAGGAATTTCACCGGCCATAATGGCGTCAATCGCGCTTATGAGGTGGGAAGTGTCGACATCGCCCTCGGTGGCCGAACGCTCGAGGTTGTCTATCATCTGACGCAAGGCGTCGGTTGAAGCCAATATAATGTCCATGATTTCCGGAGTGATGGACATAGTTCCTTTGCGCAGTTCGTCCAGAATGTTTTCCGCGCGGTGGGCCAAACCGTTGATGCGGTTAAGGCCCAGAAAACCGGAAGCCCCTTTCAAGGAGTGCATCGGGCGGAAAATGTCATTGAGCAGGGAAAGGTTGTCCGGAGCTTTTTCAAGTTCCAGCAAATTCGGTTCTATGGTTTCCAGATGTTCTTTAGACTCTATGATAAAGTCCGCAAAAATTTCCGGATCTGAAAATTCTTGGCTCATACCTACCTCATTTATACAACGGCCGTCACGCAACGCCCGGCGGATTCAACAATCAACCGAGCAACATTTTTATATTTTTTAACATTTTATCCGGCTGGGCCGGCTTTACCATATACAAATTAGCGCCAAGGCTTATACCCTGCTGAATGTCTTTCTCCTGCCCTTCGGTGGAAAGGACTATAATGGGCAAATCCCTGTATGCATCCTGTTCGCGCACGCTGCGTATGAACTTGAAGCCGTCCATGCGCGGCATATTGACGTCTGAAATGATCAGATCAACCTTATCGGCAGAATATAATTTTTCTAAACCGTCTATGCCGTCTTCGGCCATGGTTACCTTGAAGCCCTCTTTTTTCAGGATAAAAGCCACAAGGTTGCGCACCGTCTTGGAATCGTCAACTATTAATATGTGCTTGCTCATTATCGGCTCCTTACCGGATGCTCCACCGCATACGGACCTGTTACAACTTTACTATATCCTGAATTATCTTGTCTACCGACACTATGCCCACAAGCTTGTCGTTAAGCTTGAGCAAGCCGGACACAAAGTCTACGTTGATGCCCAGGTGCGCTTCTATGCCCCAGTCAATATCTGTCTGCGGAACCCGGTACATGGTGTGCACCCGTTCGATGATAAGCCCCAGTTGAAGGCCGAGGCGGCGGCAGACGATAATGAAACGGTCTTCGCTCTGGCGGGGCGCCTTGACTTCGAGCAGGTCGCGCAGGTGCACCAAAGGCGTAACTTTTCCGCGCAGGTTGATAACCCCGGCCATTTGCGGCGGGGCGGACGGAAGGCGTGTGGGGACCTCGTAGCGGATAACTTCCTGCACCGCGATGGTCGGCACTGTGAATTCCTGCATGCCCAGAAAAAAACCCACCATTTGCAGTTCAGGCTCGTTGCGCAGGATATCGTCGATAGAATCTTCCTGCGACATTTCCGAATGGGCGTCAGGAACTTTCGGCTGGGCGCCGGTCATTCCAAGTTTTCCCAGAAGCTCGCCTTCGTTGATCCCCATATATTTCTGGATGAAGGCGCGTTCGGTCGCGCTGAAGCCGTCCTTGTCCGGGGTGGTGTCAAAGCTCTGTTCCTGGAAATATTCTTCCGGAGATTTCGTCATAGTTTAAGTATCTCCCTGGCGAGTTCCTCATATTCAAAAGCGCCGCGCGTATCCGGGTTAAGTTCGTAAATGACCCGGCCCTGGGCGCTGGCTTCACGAAAGCGGGTATCTATTCCTATGGTGGTTTTGAACATCCTGTCTCCCATTTTCATGCTCATAAGTTCCAGCACGCGCTGGCAGGCCTTGGCCCGGCGGTCATACATGGTCGGAAGGGCGCGGTAGCAGATTGGAACCGGCAGAACCTTGTTCAAAACCCTTATCGTGTCAAAAAGCAGCTTAAGGCCGTGCAAGGCCAGAAAATCCGTCTGAATAGGAATGATCAGCAAGTTGCACGCTACGAGCGCGTTCACCAGGAGCACGCCGACATGCGGCGGGCAGTCCAGCAGCACGAAATCATATTCAGCCTTGATTGCCTCAAGCGCCTGCTGTAAAATTGCCCCTTTGCCGTTGCGCCCGCGCAGGTCGTTTTCCAGCTCGGACAAGCGTATGCTGGCCGGAACGACGTCAAAGGTCTGATTTTCGTTTCTGGCGCGTATTTTGTTCCATATCGGCAGCCAATCCTGCGTTTCCGCCAGAAACACGTCGTAAACGGTATGGCTGGTTTCGTCCGGATAGAAGCGCATATGCACCGAGGCGCAGGCGTGCGGGTCCAGGTCGACCAGAAGCACCTTCTGCCCGAGCCGCGCCAGAGCCGCCGCCAAAGTGACGGAGGTGGTGGTTTTGCCTACCCCTCCTTTTTGGTTCGCCACGGCAATGATCCGTGTGGCTTTTTTCCCTGAAGCGGTTTCTTCCATCTTCACTAGGCCTGTTTGCAGTATACTATCGCCCCGGGGTGGTGTTCCGGTATGAAGCTGCGCGAAATATTGTGCAGCGATTCAGAGTGCCCTATGAACAAATAACCGCCGGGCAGCAGGTTGTCGTAAAAAGACTCGATAACCTGTTTTTTCATCTCGTCGTCAAAATATATGATGACGTTGCGGCAGAAAACAATCTGCGAACGTTCAAGGCGTTTGGCCTGCAAACGGTCGCTAAGGTTTATGCTTCCGAACGATATGAGCTTTTTCAGGTCAGGCCGCACGGCATACTGCGCGCCTTCCTTTATGAAATAACGGTCGATAATGTCTTTCGGCGTGGTGCGCAAGGCGTATTCGGCATAAACCCCGCGCCTGGCCGAAGCCAGAACGGCCTCGGACAGGTCGTTCGCGGTTATGCGTATATCCCAGCTGCCGATTTCATTTTTGAGAACCTCGTTTATCATTATGGCCATGGTGTACGGTTCTTCGCCCGTGGAGCATCCGGCCGACCATATGCGCAGCTTGCGCTGCCCTTTTTTCCGCGCTTCGTCAAAAACCCGCTTCAGAATTACATTCTGAAAAATCTCAAGCTGCGGCGGGTTGCGGTAAAAGCTGGTCTCATTGGTGGTGATGGCCTCGAACAGCTTGGTCATTTCGGTCTTGCGGTTCGCATCGAAGCGTAAATAATAATAATATTCACCGAACGTTTTCAGGTTCAGTTCTTTAATGCGGTTGGTCAGGCGGTTTTCTATCAGGTATTTCCGGTTTTCCGCTATAAATATGCCGCTTTGCTGGTAAATAAAATCGCGCAGCTGGATGAATTCCTCATCCGTAACCTTCAGTTGCCCGGTGAGCCCCACGGCGGCGGGTTTCGGAAGAGTTGACCCGGCGGTGCCGGCGGATGATGAAAAACTGGAGCCCAAACCCGAGCCGACCGGCCTGGTCAGCCCAGTTCCCGTCGTTCCCCCGCTTACGGTTTTTGAAAATAATGATGACATTTTTACTCCCCGGCTTCCTGCCTGATTTTGGCCATCGCGTCTTCGACCACCCGCTGAATCTCCGGATCGGTATGATCCACAAGCGGTAAAAGAGCGCGGAAGGCTATTTCCCCGCCCAGGTTGCTCAAAGTCTCCACCGTTTTTATCACTACCAGCTGGCTTTCATCTTCAAGCAATTCCATCATCAGGGGCATAATCCCCTCACTCGGGCGCTGGCCGAGCGTTTCAACGCATCTGGCCCTGACCCAGGGGTCAGGATCTTTTACCGCGGCCGTCAGGTGCTCGAGAATGTTCGTGTTCACGCAGCGCCCAAGCACGTCTATCGCCGTAAGGCGCACCTCCCGGTGTTCGTCCTGGAGGGCCGGCAGTATCTTATTGAGGCTTTCGTCCGACATGGGGCAAACCGTGCCCAAGGCTTCTATTCCGAACTTGCGCACATCCGGTTCCGGATCGATCAGGGCTTCAAAAACATAATTTTCGTTCGCCTTGAGGTCATAGTGCCCCAGACCGTAGACAGCGATCATACGGGTCAGAACGTCGCGGCTCTTGAACATTTCCTTGAAACGCTCGTTTATCTGGGGCAGGTGCAGGTTAAGGCAGGCTTCAAGGGCGGCTTCCTTGACGTCGGTATATTCATGCTCGAGGCCTTTCATAAGCATATCCGCAACTTCCGAAGGAACGCCTTTCCGGCCCAGGAAGGAGATGGCGGATTTAATTATGGTTCCGTCCGTATGGTTTTCCAGCACGCCGATGAAAAAGTCCTGGTCGTCGTTGGTGCATTTGTTCTCGAGGCAGCCGATTATCGCGCGCTGCACGTCGCGCGAGCAGCGCCAGAAGCTGGACTTCATAAGTTCCATGCCCTCGCTGCCGGTCAGCGCGTCAAGAATAGCCACGGTTACGAACACCACCTGCTCGTTGTCGCTCTGCATGGCCTCTTCCAGCGCCTGATCGTAACCCATGGAAGCGAGCTTGCCTATGATGTTGATCAGGCGGTCATGGTCTTTTTCCGGCGAAAGGTTTTTCGCTATTTCGAAAATAGCGGCAAAGGCGTCGCCGCCGCCCAGATAGGCCAGGGCGGAAATGGCGGCGTCCTGCACTTCCGTATCTTCATCGGTGAGGGCGTTGAGCATGTAGCCGCGCAGGCGTTCGCCCTCCTGGCGGCCCAGGAGGCTTATCGACGGCCCGCTCAAAATGTTCACCACAGCCTTGATGATCTTGTTGCACAAGGCCGCCGGAGATTTGTTCAGGTGCCTTATCAGCAGAGGAACGGACTTTATATTGCCCACAACCCCAAGCGCCTCCACTATCATGGAAGCCACCAGATCGGTGCTGCTGCCAAGGGCCTTGCTCAGGGCCGCTATGCTGGCTTCCGAGCGAAGCTTGGCCAGGGCGTCTATAACCGCGAACTGCACCCATTCTTCATCATTAAGGGCTTTTATCAGGCAATCTTCCGCCTCAGCGAAGCCCAGGCTGCCCAGGCTTATCGCCGCCTGATAGCGGACGTTCACTTCCGGGTCGCGCAAGAGCGAGGAACAAAGCGGGCCAACGGCCAGCAAACTGCCGGTGGAACCGAGGATGTCAGAAATAAAAATGCGCACGTCGGCGTCGTCGTCGTGCAGCAGGTCGCACAGTGTCGCCACGTCTGTGGAACCGACCTTGCGCAGAAGATCCATGGCGATATTGCGCACCGGGCTGTCATCTGAACGCAGCAGGGGCAGCATTGACTGCAGAACCCTTACCCCCCCGATTTTTTCCAGCGCGCGTTCGACAGCCTCCTGCACGCCTATGTTGGAACTTGCGACATGCCTGACCAGGTAGTCAACCGATGTTTCAAGCTTTTCTTTTCCGGCGAGATACGCGCCTTCGCGTATCTCGTCAGGGTCTTCGCTTTGAAGAAGAACAAGAATATTTTCATTTTGCGGCATAAAGATATCCCCAAGTTTCAGCAGCCTAACGGGCCGGCACTACTATAAAAAGCAAAACGGTCAATAAATAACAAGCAACGGATATTCTCCGTCATTTTTGCCTATTTTGCAAGTCACCCCGCGCGAAACCCCTTTCCGCGCCGGCCTGATTATTTTTATGCAAATTTCAGACATCTCAGATTTTTTCAATTGAGCATTATACAAAAATAAAAATAATAGCAAGAAAGAACTGGAATCATCAGCTCAAACAGCCTGATCCGCGCCAAGTTGCGCACGAGGGCATTTTAACTTTGAAAAAGTTTAAATGCCCTGGCGGTAGCGTTAGCGTACGCCCGCAAGCGAGCAGCGCGGCGTGTCTTTAGTACGCGCATCGGGCTTGTGCATGCCGGATAAAATATAGCCTTACGCATTCAAAACCGATTCTTGCAGAGATATTTTAACGTTAAAATGCTCAAGGGCGCGGATCAGCGCTGCAAATTATTCATTATAGCAAAAGGCATATCGTCAATATCAACAATTTCATCCGCCAGATTGGCTTCAACTATGGCCTTGGGCATTCCGTAAACAACGCAGCTGCTTTCCGTTTGCGCAAGAGCGCGGCCGCCTTTTTGCTTGAGCACCTTGACCCCTTCAAGGCCGTCGCTGCCCATGCCGGTGAGAATGACGCCCAACGCCCTGCGCCCCAGGGCGTTGCCCACAGACTCCATAAGCACGTTCGCCGAAGGTTTGTACAAGGCTTCTTTGGGTTCTTCGCTCACCGAGACGCTTAGAATGCCCGTGCGCGACTCAAGGCGTATATGTTTGCCGCCCGGCGAAACATAGGCGGTGCCGGGGCGAAGCTTTTCCCCGTTTTCCGCCTCCTTGACGCTAATGGCGCAAAGCCCGTCCAAACGGCGGGCGAAGGGGCCGGTAAAAGCGGCCGGCATGTGCTGCGCAATCAAGATCGGCACCGGGAAATTTTCAGGAAAGGCGGCAAGCACCTTTTGCACGGCCGGGGGACCGCCGGTGGAAACGCCTATGGCCACTATGTCGCGCACAGGCCTTGCAAGGTTCGGCACCACGCGCGGAATGGACGAAACAGGCTGAGCGGACGGGCGGGACGGCAGGGCGGAGGAGGAGGTCCGGCCAGCCGGAGCGGAATGGGCGGCCGGGCGCGGGCGCATGAACGGGCGGCGCCTGGCTACGGCCTTGACCTTGTCTCTGAGTTCCTGCTCTATGTTTACTATAGCCAGAGACACATTGGAAGCCGGCTTGGGAATAAAGTCCAGCGCGCCCGCGTCCATGGCCTTGAGCGTGGTTTCCGCGCCTTCGCTGGTAAGCGAGCTGACCATGAGAACCGGGCGCGGCATTTCGGCCATAATATGTTTCAGGGCGGTAAGTCCGTCCATTTTCGGCATTTCGACGTCCAGCGTGATTACGTCCGGATCAAGCTGCGGAATGAGCTTGAGGGCCTCTTCCCCGTTGGAGGCCATTCCCACAACGGTTATGTCCGGGTCTTTCTCTAGCATGGAGGAAATGGATTTGCGCATAAAAGCGGAATCGTCAACAATCAATACTTTAGGCATGATCAGCACCTCAGCAATTAATACGCGCCCAAACGCGCCGGAAGGCGAACCGGTTTATTTTCCGGGCTCAGCATCGGATGATGGAAACACAAAAAAATCCGCTTTTGTCTCATGCGCCCCACAGCTAAGGGCTTTTCCCGTTATAACTAGCACTATATGCATATGCTGGCAAATAGTTTTCTTTGAATATCCGGCCACACCGTTTCGGGAAGCACGCCGCGCATGCAGGCGTGGTGCCCCTTGGGGCAGCGCTGCGGCCCGTGCAGCCCGCAGGGACGGCAGGCTACGTCGCTTTCAAAAACGGATGAGGCTTCGCCCCGCGGAAAAAAGCCCAGCCTTCTTACCGTCGGCCCGAAAACGGCCGTTACCGGGGTTCCCTGCGCCCAGGCCAGATGCATCGGCCCGGAATCATTGGTCAGGTAACAGTCCAGGCGCCCCAGCCAGGCCGCCAGTTCGGGCAGCGAAAGGGAACCGGAAAGATCCAGCAGCGCCGCCTCGGCCTTTGCTCCGCCAAATCCCTTTTCCGCAAGCTCCCGTTTTACCTCGCCCGCCACTTCACGCGCCATGTCCTCTTCTCCCGGCCCGGCGAAAAGCATGGCCTGGGCCCCGGCTTCAATGGCAAGCACGGCCACCCGCGCGAAATACTCCGCCGGCCACCGCTTGGTGCCCCACACCGACCCCGGATGCAGGCCCAAAACCGGCCCGCGCACGTTTTTCCGGAAATATTCCTCCGCCCTGGCAAGCGCTTCAGGCGGCAGGCGAAGATCCGGCGCAAGGCTTCGCGCTTCCACTCCAAGCGGGCGCAAAAGGCGCAGAAGGCGCTCTATTTCATCCAGGCTGTCAAAACAACGGTCCACCGCGTGCGTATAAAAAGATGAATACCACGCGCCGGAATAGCCGATGCGCATTTCAGCGCCGCCAAGGCGGGCCAGGGCCGCGCTGCGCAGGCTGGGATGGGCGGATATCCAGATATCGTAAGCGCGCCCGCGCAATTCGCCGCCCTTCCGCAAAAAAGCGCCCAGGCCGCGCTCCGCGCCGTTCTTGTCATATTCATACACGGCCCGCAAATCCGGGTGTGCGGAAAAAAGCCCGGCAAAACCCCGCCGGACGTAGAAATCGATAGCCGCATCCGGAAAGGCCAGGCGCAGGTTTTGCAGCAAGGGCAGCGTAAGGACGGCGTCACCCAGAAAGGCCGTATTCCAAACCCCTATGGTTTTCACGATTTTTCTCCTCCGGCTTCCGGCAGGCGCAAAAAATCGGCCAGTCCGTCCATGCCGCGCACCACCAGGTCGGGCAGCCCGTCTCCCGCCGCGCCTGGAATTTCCGCAAAACCCGCAGCCGGCGGCAAAGACGCAAGGCCGAGTTTCGCGGCCGTGCCTTCCCCTTTCCCGCTAAGGGCCAAAGCGCAAAGGGCCAGCCCCTGATTTCTCCCGAAAGCTACGTCTTCCGGCTTGTCTCCCACCATCAGCGTTTCCGAGGCCTCAAGGCCGTAACGCCCGCGCAGTTCAAGCCACATGCCCGGCCCAGGCTTGCGGCAAAGGCAAGGCCCGGCTTCAGGGTCGTGCGGGCAAAAGGCGGAGCCTTCAAGCCTTACGCCGCCCTCGGCCAGAAGCTCATTCAACCTGTTTGCGCAGGCCTGGTAATCCGCCTCGGTAAAAAAACCCCGCCCGATGCCGGATTGATTGGTCACGACGAACAGCCGCAGCCCGGAGGCCCGCATGCGGCGCAGGCCGGCCATACAGCCGGGAAGAAGTTCCACCTTGGCCGGGTCGCTCAGGTAATGCCGGTCATAAATAAGGGTGCCGTCACGGTCGAAAAGGATGTTTTTTATATCGCGCATGCCCGCCTTCAGGTTATTGCGGCATTTTTGTATCTTTATTCCGCAATTGTCAACGTGACGGGAGCAGCCTCCCCGCAGAACGCTGACCATCTCTTCAAACATGCCCCGGCGGACGCGCGGCGGTTCCGCCCCGGCCGGGATGGAGCGCTCTAACTTTTTTCAGGCGGAAGCGCTCTGGTTCTTGCTTTATCGCGACGATTATGGCATGATTTTAGCATGTCCGGCTTCACGCCGCGAAAAGGATTTCCGAAGGAACGCCGATGGCCCTTGAACTTACACAGCAATTAAAACTTTCGCAGCAGTTGGTAATGACCCCGCAGTTGCAGCAAGCCATAAAGCTTTTGCAACTTTCGCGGCTTGAATTGCTGAACACCGTGCAACAGGAGCTGCTGGAGAACCCCTTCCTGGAAGAAAATTTCGAAGAGGCCCAGGTTGAAGACCATATAGACCGCGCCGCCCGCGAAGACGCGGACAATGTGTACGAACAGGAGCTAACCCAGAACGCGGACTGGGAAGACTACCTCGGAGACTTCGCCAGCACCACCAGGCAGGCTTCCATACGCGAAGTCGACCTTGGCGAAGACTCCGCCTCTTTCGAAACGCGCTACGCCTCTTCGCCTTCACTGGCCGGGCACTTGCTCTGGCAAATCAAGCTTTCGCCAATATCAGAAAAAATAAAAGGAATTTGCGAGATTATCGTAGATAACCTCGGCAACACCGGCTACCTTGAAGCCACCTTGGACGAAATATCCGCCCTGGCCGAGTGTTCACCGGAAGAAGCCGAAACCGCCCTGAAGGCGGTTCAGCGCTGCGACCCGGTTGGCGTTGCCGCGCGCGACCCCAGGGAATGCCTGCTCATACAGCTTGAAGTTTTGAAGTACGACCGCGACCCAATTCTGGTTTCCCTGATAAAAGATCACCTGGAGGACCTGGAAGCCCGCCGCTACAAGCCGATTTTGCGTAAATTCAAGCTGACGGAGGAAGACCTCAGGGAATATCTTGATATAATCCAGACGCTTGACCCGATGCCAGGCTCAAGCTACTCGGATTCGACACCGGCCTATGTGGAGCCGGACGTTTACGTTTACATGTATAAAGGCGAATTCGTGATCGCCCTGAACGAGGAAGGCATCCCGGCGCTGCATCTTTCGTCGCTTTACGCCGACAGCCTGGAAAGCGCGGTAGGAAAGGAAAAAGACTATTTCCAAGAGCGTTTCCGTTCCGCTTCATGGCTTATCAAAAGCCTGCATCAGCGCCAGCGCACGCTTTACAAGGTGATGGAAAGCATAGTGAAGCACCAGCGGTCCTTTTTCCTGGACGGCCCCTCAAAGCTGCGCCCGCTCATTTTGCGCGAAATCGCCGAAGACATCGAAATGCACGAGTCAACCATCAGCCGGGTTACCTCAAATAAATACGCGGCCACTCCGCACGGAGTGTACGAACTCAAATTTTTCTTCAACAGTTCCCTGTCTCTGGACGACGGCAGCGAAGTGGGTTCGGAAAGCGTCAAGGTGCTTATCAAAAAATATATCGCCGCCGAAGACCCGAAAGCCCCGCTCAGCGACGAACGCATCGTGGAAATGCTAAAAGACGAGCTGAAGGTTGCCATAGCCCGCCGGACCGTGGCTAAATACCGTACCACGCTCGGCATAGAGTCGTCTTCCAAAAGACGGGCTGTTTTATAGTCCCCAAACCAATGGAGAACACTATGAACATTTCTTTCGCTTTCAAAAACTTCGAACCTTCCGATCACCTCAAGAAATACGCCCGCCGACGCATGGAAAAGCTGTCCCGCTTCATGGGAAAATCCGGCAATGCCGAAGCCTCGGTCACCATGAGCGTTGACAAGTTCCGCCACAAGGTTGAAGCCCAGATCAGCGGAGACAACCTCAATATAACGGCCAACGAACAGACCGAAGACATGTACTCCGCCCTCGACCTGATCCTGGACAAACTTGAAAGCCAGGTCAAACGCCATGCGGAAAAGATGAAAGACAAGCGCTATCAGCCCAGGCCCGACCTTGACGTGTTCAGCTTCCGCACGGAAGGCAGCGGCCGGGAACGCACCATTGTGGGCGAAACGCATTTCGAGGCGAAGCCGATGTTTCTCGACGAGGCCATGCTGCGCCTGGGCAAGTCTGACGACAGCTTTCTGGTGTTCATCAACGCGGAAACGGAACAGGTGAACATTCTGCATTACGACAGGCACGGCAAACTCGGGCTTATCACCCCGGCCTATTAGAACGAGCCTGCTTCGCGCGTTGGTTCGCTCCGGCGGGCGCATAGCTGGCGTCCGGGCCGCCGCGTGTCGGCGGAATCGGCCTATTCAATTGCCGGGTTTACAATGCTCCAGGCAATGTTTAAAACAAGCTTCACGATGGAATCGCCCTGAAAATGCTGAGTGAATATCTTGATCAGGAACTTATATTGCCGGACCTCGTAGCTTCGAGCCGGATGGAACTTTTGCGCGCCTTGGTGAACGCGGCGGCTGCGAAGCGCCCTGAACTTGACGCGGAAGAAACCCTCCGGCTCGTGCTGGAAAGGGAAAAGCTGGGCTCAACGGCCTTGGGCCACGGCGTTGCCGTTCCCCACGCCAAACTTGAGGCCTGTGAAGACATTCTCGTGGTTGTCGGGCGAAGCCGGAACGGAATCAGCTTCGCCGCCAGTGACGACGTGCCGTGCAAAATATTTTTCCTGGTGCTTTCACCCGTTTTCGGACGCATGAAGCATCTTAACCTGCTGGGAAACATCGCGGAAATATGCAAAAGCGCTAACCTGCGCGAACGCTTGCTGCGCACGAAAAGCGCGGCGGAAATAAAGGAAATTCTTACAGCTCCCCCTGGCTGACGGCGGGCTGGCGCCCGCCCCCTGAAATGGTTTGTTGCCGCAAAAGCCCGACCCGCTCCTGCGCCGGAGAGCGTTGATTTTTCCCCGCTGGCGCCATACAGGCGTCAGGCCTTTTTGAAGAGAATCCGGCAGGCGCCCGGCGGAGGTGACCGCAATGGAAGAATTCCCGATAATACTGCTTACAGGCCTTTCCGGGGCCGGCAAAAGCACCGCCCTCAACGTGCTTGAGGACATGCGCTATTTCACCGTGGACGGCCTGCCCCCGGAACTATTGCCGGACATGGCCAAAGTGCTTACTAACGATACCCTTCCCCAATACAGGGGCCTGATCATGGGGGTTGACCTGCGCATGCCCTATGCGGTGCGCGAACTCGAAAAGTCCATTGACGTCCTGAACATCGGCGGGTTCGCCCCCCGGGTTTTTTTTGTCGAAGCGAACCACGGCGTGATCATGTCGCGCTATATGACCACGCGCCGCCCGCACCCTCTGGAAAGCGAGGGAATGGGCCTGGAACAGGCCATACACAAGGAACGAGAACGGCTCGCCCGCATCCGCGAACTGGCTTGGCTGGTTCTGGATACCAGCGCCTGGTCCATCCACGATTTAAGAAGGCATATACAGAAAAAAGACGAATTCCTGCGGGAAACCCTGCGTAATTTCAAGCTGCACCTGATTTCTTTCGGCTTCAAATACGGCATTCCGGCGGAGGCTGACATGATGCTCGACCTGCGCTTTCTGCCGAACCCCTACTTCGAAGACGATCTGCGCGCCATGTCCGGCCTTGAGCCGCCGGTTTCCGAATATGTCCTGCAAAGCCGGCCCGGGTCCGATTTCATGCCGCGCCTTATCGACTTTTTCAAATATCTTCTCCCGCTTTACGAAAGCGAAGGGCGCTACCGCCTGACCATAGCCTTCGGCTGCACCGGAGGCAGGCATCGCTCCGTGGCCGTGACGGAGGCTTCAGCCCAAAGCCTGAAAGCGCTGGGTTACGCCGTAACAGTTGAACACAGGCACCTTGAACTCGGCTGAGGCATACGCCGGCGAATTTGAGCGACCATAAAAAAACAGAGGTTTAAAATGATTGACGACAAGCAGAAGCGGCAAGTCGGAATTGTGATCGTCACCCATGTCGACTACGGCTTTTCCCTGTTGCGCGCCGCCGAACATATTGTCGGCCCGGTGCAGGACTGCACCACCATACAGGTCGACACGAGCTGTGAAGTGGGCGACACCGTGGCGCGCCTTAAAGAAGCGGCGGAAATACTGGACAACGGGCTTGGCGTCGTCATTCTCACCGACATGTTCGGCGGCACACCCACCAACCTGAGCCTGTCGCTTCTAGGCAAACAGGCCAATGTGGAAGTGCTCACCGGGGTGAATCTGCCCATGCTCCTGAAAGTGCTGGCCAACAGGGAAAAAAGCCTGGCGGAACTGGCCGAGCTCGGCTGCGAGGCCGGGCGTGACGGCATTGCCGTGGCTGGAGATTTGCTGCGCAACAAAAAATAGCCCCAGCGGAAATTTATTCGGGGGCGGGCGGCCCAACCGCCTTGCAAACCACGATAAAGGTCATAAATGAAAAGCCGGGTTGGAATAAAACGCGAGAAACCGGGAACCGGCCTGGCCTGGTACAGAGTGGACAACCGCCTTATTCACGGGCAGGTCATAGAGGGCTGGCTGCCGTATACCGGGGCCTCCTTTCTGGCTGTGGCCAACGACTCCCTGGCGGAAGACGAAACCCGGCAGCTTATCATGATGCTGGCCGTTCCCAACCGTATCAAGGTTGTTTTCATGCCGGTGCTTGAAGTGCCCGCGTTCATGGCGCGGCAAGCGGATAAAAAGGAAAAAACCATGGTGCTTTTTTCCACCTGCGAAGACGTATGCAGGGCCTACGACGCCGGAACGGCCATCGAAGTGTTCAATATCGGAAACTTGCATTATTCCGAAGGCAAACAACAAATTTGCGCCCATATAGCCCTTTCAGCCGAAGACAAAATCTGTCTGGCCTACCTTGAGGAGCAGGGCGTAAACCTTGATTTCCGTTGTGTGCCGAACGACGCCGCGCAATATGGGGACCGGCTCGGCAAGCTTCACGGCTTGCCGCCGGAAAGCCAGAACGGCTCATAACCGCATAGACAAGTGACGTACCATGCCTTCAGAAACATCGCCTCATCTCGTCCCTTGGCTTTTTTTCCTGGCCGCCGCGCTGTTTTTCGCCTGCGCCACCGTCTTGCGCCATCTTTTTTACGCCGGGCGTTTTTGCCGGCCCATTTTCGCCGCCCTGCTTTTCTGGATTCCCGCCTATTTTCTCGCTCCGAACCAAGCCCCGGCGGTGCTCGGCATAGGCGTTTTTTTCGAACTGCTCTTTCTTGACTTGCTGTATGTCGGCACTTATGTTCCGCCGCAAACGCTTTTCCCTTTCATGTCCTGCCTGGTGCTGGGCTTCTTTTTTCAACTTGACACGCCTGAATATTTGACGTTTATTATCGTTATATGCTTACCCTTGGCCTATCTCGGCGCCATGACGGAACAGCGCCTGCGCCGCGCTCATAACCGCTGGCACGGCAAAATAATCAAAGCTTCCGTAAACCTCAAAGCGCTGGAAGGCGTAAGCCGGAGATCGATACGTAGCGCCGCGTTCAGGTCACTTTTCATGGCCCTTGCCCTTTTTTCCGGCTGTACAGCCCTTCTGCTGACTGTTTTAAAAATATGGCAAGGCGTTTTCGGCAATTTGCCAATTGTCGCCTGGATAGACTGGCACTATCTCATAACCGCGGCCGCAATAGGCGGCATTCTGGCATTGCGCATACGCTGGGCGTTCACCCTTTTCGGAGTCGGCGTCCTGCTTATCGGGTTTTTGGCTGTATAAGAGCAACAACGGCGTTCTATCCTATGAAAAATTTCTTCTCGTGGCTGAATTATTCCAAAACAACGCCCAA
This sequence comes from Desulfovibrionaceae bacterium, assembly GCA_031552195.1. Taxonomy (GTDB): domain Bacteria; phylum Desulfobacterota; class Desulfovibrionia; order Desulfovibrionales; family Desulfovibrionaceae; genus JAVBMP01. The sequence continues at coordinate 32,768 of JAVBMT010000010.1, read as the reverse complement.
CGCCGAAGACAACGGCGCCGGGCCCTTGTTCCGCATGGAAGAAAAAACGCCGCGCGCGCAGCCTCCAAAGGATACAGACGCAGCCAGCAGGGCCAAAAGCGAATTTCTGGCCAACATAAGCCACGAGTTGCGCACACCGCTGAACGGCGTCTTCAGCATGCTCCAGCTGTTGCAGCAATCTTCACTGAGCGGGCAGCAGGCGGAGTGGACCCAAACGGCCCTGCATTCCGCCAATGCGCTTCTGCGCATCCTTTCCGACCTTATAGACCTGGCCCAGCTCGAACACGCCCGCATAACCCTCAGGCTCCAGCCAGTAGACCTGAAAGAACTGGTCAGGGAAGTTGCGGAAATGTTTTCGTTTGAAGTAACGCGTAAAAAACTGCGCCTTACCCTGCACCTTGGCTCCAGCCTGCCGCCGCAAGTCATGGCCGACCGGATACGCCTGCGCCAGGTGCTTTTAAACATCATCGGCAATTCTGTAAAATTCACCTCGTCCGGCTGGGTGCATGTGGAATGTTACGCATTTCCAAGCAACTATGCCCAAGTGAAGCATATCGTATTCGAGGTGCAAGACAGCGGAATCGGCATGCCGGAAGATTTTTTGCGTTACTTCTTCGAGCCGTTCGCCCTGAACGACGGTTCCAACACCCGCCCTTACCCCGGCGCCGGGCTTGGCTTGAGCATTGTGACCAAACTCGTGAAAATGATGAACGGAACCATTTGCGTTGATTCACAACCGGCAATGGGAACCAATTTCTCATTTTCCATACCCTGTGAAATCCCCCCGGACATGCCCGCCCCAGAGGACTCCATAAACCAGGTCATCGCATGGAGTCCGGCCGGACAGACGGCGCAGATACCTTATTCCTGGCCCGAGCGGATAAAAATCGGACCGGCCAGCGACATTGATCCGCTGCCAGAGTTTACGCCGGGCCCTGATTCGGGAGAAGATGCAAATGCCAGAGAACTGGCCAGGGCGCTGAATATTTTATTAGTTGAGGATGATTGCGTCAGCCAGTTCGCGCTGTTGAGCATCCTGAAAAAAGAGGGGCACTCCGCCGTTGCGGTGAACAACGGAATGGAAGCCGTTAAAGCCCTGACGCGCCGCCCGGAAGGCAGGCCGTATTACGACTGCCTGATAACAGACATCCAGATGCCGGTCATGGATGGGTTGGAGCTGGTCAGCCACATTCGCAAACAAGACTTGCAGAGCGTTGGACAATGGGATAATCTTAAAGAAGTGGAGGCTTGCGGAGAAAATGGCGAAAACTCCGGCCGGGCAAAGGCTGAAGTATTCCCGCCTGACGATTTCCCTGTAGTAGCCCTGACCGCGCATGCCCTTGAGGGAGATGAGGAACGTTTTATTGCCCAGGGCATAGATTATTATTTGACCAAACCGATAAACCTCAAACAGTTGCGCCAGGTGCTGAAAAGCGTTTCAGCCCGCGTTTATAAAAACGGTTTGTGAGCCTGGCGGAAAATACGCCCCGTCGGCTGACCGGTTTACGGACTTCCAATTTTAAACGCTTCCGCACCTTCTGTTGCCGTCCGGCGCGCCAACGCGCCGGCGGCGCTACGGAGAGCCAGATTGAAACCTAGCGCGTGTTGTCGCCTCATTATGTGCGGCGTCTTTATATCAATTTCCTGCCTCGCCCTGATTCTTCCGGCCAGAGCCGGGCTGGCGGCCGCAAAAGATCCGCTTTCGCCGGGCAAGGGCGCGCCCCAGGCGAACGCCGCCAAAACGCATCTATCTCTGGTGTCTTCCAAAAGCATCGTCAGGAAAACCGACCTTTACCTGATCACCGCCACCTACCCGGCAACCGGCAACAAAATCCTGGATGCCGAAGTGGAGATATGGATCAAGGAACAACTGGCCACCTTCGCTCACGGCATTGAAGACATCAGCACTCCGGACCGCCAGATTTTCTACAGGATGAATATCGATTACGAACTGTATGAATCGTCCGCCGAATGTATTTCCCTGCTTTTCCGCATAAATACCTATACCGGAAACAGCCCTTGGGAAGCGCCGGACACCGGACTTGTCACCTTTGTCTATGACCTGAAAAACGGCCGCAAACTTGCCCTTACGGATATTTTTCAGGAACAGCGCGAACTCCTTCAGTTTTTATCCGACTTTTGCCGCGAAGACCTGCTGACGAAACTCGGCAAGTCGCAAAACGAGCGCATACGCAAGGGAACAAACCCCAAACCGATCAATTTTCAATTTTTTGTCCTCACCCCGGCCGGGCTGGACATATATTTCCCGCCCTATCAGGTTGCCGAAGCCTCTTTGGGCGAACAGTCCGTAAGCGTTCCGCTTAAAGCGCTGAAACAGTTCTCTCCCCTGCCCTCGCTCTGGACCGGCGGCAGCAGATCAAATTTCCAGATCAACGGCGGTCTGCCGCTCACGCCGGAACGTTCCGCGCCCGCCGCGCGCGCGGACATGAAACCTCTATAGCCTGTTCGCCTTCCATGACTGAAATAAAAAAACTCACAGCCGCTTTTATGCTTCTGGCCGCCCTGTGCTCGCCTGCCTTTCTTTACGCCGGACGCGCCTTGGCCATGGGCGGCAAACCGCAAGACTTCAACGCCGGGGTGCGCACTCTGGCCATTTGGGTGGATAAAAGCAAAAGAATGCTTGAGGCGGCGGTGTGGTATCCCACCAGGCGCAAAACGACGTTTTCCACCATCAGCGAATGGACGATGCCGGCCGCGCATAACGCCGCCGAAACACCCGGTCGTTATCCGGTCATTCTGATTTCGCACGACATGGCCATGAACCGCTTCACCAACAACAACCTGGCTTGTGCCTTGGCCAGCAACGGCTTCATCGTCATCGCCGTCACGCATACCGGCGACAACATGGACGGAGCGGAAAAGGCTTTCAGCCTCTCAAACCTGTTTCTCAGGCCGCGCCAATTGCTGCTGGCATTTGAAGCCGCCTTGGCCAACAAACATCTCGGCCCCCTTATCGACCAGACGCGCATCGGCGTGCTCGGGGTGGGAACCGGCGCGGTCACCGCCCTGCAACTGGCCGGGGCGTCCCCGCAAGCCCCGGACTACGCCACCTACTGCGAGGAAAGTTCCACAAATGACGTTTTTTGCGGGAAAATGGCCCAAGCCGCCTTCGCCTTATGGCCGGCAATGATGGAAAAAGTAACAGGCCTGGGCGGGCCGCAAGCCTTTACCCCAAAGCCTGACGCCATGCGCGAGCCTTTCGCCCGCCTGAACCCCGTGGAGAAACCACCCTCCGACGCCGGGCGCATCATCCGGGCCGTCGGCCTGATGGCGCCTGGAGGCGTAATGTTCTTTCCGCCGGAAAGCCTTGCCGGGCTCAATTTGCCGGTTGGGGCCATTATTGCCGCGCAAGACGAGCTTTATCCGCCCGACCTTCAGGCCAGACGCATGCTTGAACGCATTCCGCCTTCGTTGCGCGACCCCTCAGACATCCTCACCCTTCCGGAATCAGACCATTATTCCCTGAACGCTCCATGCCCGCAGGACCTTCTGCTCAACCTGCCGGAAATATGCGGAAGCAAAGCGGGCGAAGAGCGTGAAGAGCTGTCCGCCAGGCGTGACGCGCATTTCATTCGTTTTTTCAAAGCTTACCTGGGCGCGCCATTGCCGCCGGAGCAGGCTGAAGGCGACCTGGCGGCCACCCCGATTGACGGAGGCCCGCCGGGAAGCCGCCAAGGCGAATAATCCCCTTCAACGTTAATTTGCTTCGGGGCGGACCGGCCGCGCGGCAAACCACAGGTGCAACCATGCAGGAACATCGCCGTTTTACCGAGCTGGAACGCTCCATTTTACGCATCGCGCAAAAAAATATTCCGGACAGCCTCACCCCTTATGCGGATATCGCCTCCGAACTGGGCACGGATGAAAGCGCGGTTCTGGAGTTGCTGCGCGAACTTAAGGACAGCGGGGCCATAAGACGCTTCGGGGCCAGCATAAAACACCAGCGGGCCGGCTTTTCGCACAATTCAATGGTGGCCTGGAAGGTCACGGACGATGAGGAAGCCGACCGCGCCGGGCGCATCGCCGCCGAGCACCCGCTTGTTTCACACTGCTATCACCGCCCGTCCTGCGCGGAAGACTGGCCATACTCCTTTTTCACCATGATTCACGGGCGGAGCGAAGATGAATGCCGCGAAGCCATAGAAGTTTTGCTGGCTTCAACCGGCCTGAAGGAATACGCTGTGCTGAGCAGCTTGAAAGAGCTGAAAAAAATTTCCATGACCTACTTCTGAAACCGCCCGGCCCGCGTGTTGCGCCGGGCCTGACCGCTCTCGCCGCAAGGAGGACTTATGCGCGATAATATAAAACCGGAAACCCGTTCCGCCGAGCTTTTTCGCGAGGCGCAAAAAATGATTCCCGGCGGCGTGAACAGCCCGGTGCGCGCCTGTTCCTCGGTTGGCAGCGAGCCTGTTTTCGTGGCTTCCGGCAAAGGCGGGCGCGTCATCAGCGCGGACGGGCGCGAATATATCGATTTTGTTCAATCATGGGGGCCCCTGCTTCTCGGCCACGCCCACCCCTCGGTAACCAGGGCCGTGCAGGAGGCGGCGGCCAGAGGCAGCAGCTACGGCGCGCCATGCGAAGGCGAGGTGCGCCTGGCCGAAGCCGTTTTGCAGGCCATGCCGCATATGGAGATGATACGCTTCGTCAGTTCCGGCACTGAAGCCACCATGAGCGCCCTGCGCCTGGCCCGCGCCGCCACCGGGCGCAACAAACTCGTCAAGTTCGACGGATGTTACCACGGACATGCCGATCCCTTCCTGGCCGGAGCCGGTTCCGGCGTGGCCACCCTCTCCATACCCGGAACCCCCGGCGTGCCCGAAGCGGCGGTGCGCGACACCTTGCTCGCGCCCTATAACGACCTTGATGCCGCGGCACGGCTTTTCGACAAGCATAAAGGGGAAATTGCCGCCATAATAGTGGAGCCGGTGGCCGGAAACATGGGGCTGGCCGAACCATTGCCCGGTTTTCTGGAAGGCTTGCGCGCACTTTGCGACGCCAACGGCAGCCTGCTTATTTTCGACGAAGTCATAACCGGCTTCCGAGCCTCTTACGGCGGCGCGCAGGGCAGGCTCGGCATCAGGCCGGATCTCACAACCCTGGGCAAAATCATCGGCGGAGGGCTGCCGGTGGGGGCTTACGGCGGCAGGCGCGACCTGATGAGCCTTATCGCGCCGAGCGGCCCCGTCTATCAGGCCGGAACCCTTTCCGGAAACCCCCTGGCCATGGCCGCCGGGCTGGCGACTTTGGCCGAACTGCGCCGTTGCGACTATCCGGCTTTGGAAGAGCGCGTCAAAACTTTCTGCGGCGGCCTGGCGGACATCTTCAGGCAAAAAGGCATTCCAGCGCGCATCAACCGTTTCGCTTCCATGTTCACCATTTTCTTTACCCCGGAAGAAGTCACAAACTTCGCGCAGGCCAAAAAATCCGACACGGCTCTATATACGGCGTTTTACAAGCATATGCGGGCCAACGGAGTGCTTTTCGCGCCCTCGGCCTTTGAAGCGGCCATGCCTTCTTTCGCGCACACGGATGAAGATTTCGCCGCAACGCTGAACGCGGCGCGCGAATTTGAACCCGCGCGGGCGTGAGCTTATGCGGCGCCCGCCGGCCCCTTGCATTGAAACAGGCGGTAAACGGGCAGGATTTCGAAGTTGAAAAGCCCCGTATAACGGCCTTATCCGGACGTGAAGCGTTATTTGCCGCCGAGGCGGCAAGTTCCCTTGACCGGCTTGAGGATTATGGCGTAATTGGGTAAAGATGAGAGAACGCGGCACTTATATTGATTATCGCAAAGCGAGGTTCAGTCCCGGGCTGTTACGGGCCGGGCTGGCGCTTGCGGTGTTTCTTTGCCTGGCGTTTTTCCGCTTTGCCGCTCCGGCCCCGGCCGCAGGACTTTTAAGCAACAACACCGGGCGTCAGGCCGCCAGCCTGGATTTGCGGGCTGAAGCCTTTTCCCTTGACCCGGTGCCGGAACAGCTGCTGAAAGCCGCCTCCGGGCCGGAAGCCACGGTTACGCTGGTCGTCTGGCTCACGCCTTCTCCTGGAAGCTACATTTACGCCCCTTACAGCCTTTCCCGCTTTTCCGGCGGTGAGGCCGGCCTGCCGACCAAACTTGCGGTAACGCCTCTCACGCCGGAAAACGCGGCCCTCCTGCCGGTGATCTACCCGCCTGGGCAGGACAAAAAAGACCGCTACGCCGGAGCCATAACTCCGGTTTACGACAAGGCCACGCCTTTTTTCCTGCAAGTTTCACAAGATCTGCAGGAGCAGGGGTTGAAAGCTGAAGTTTCGGCCCTGCTTTGCAACGCCGCTTCTTGCACTCCGTTCAAAAAAACATTCGAAATAAAAGAAACCGGCATACGCCCCCTTGCGGCGCAAGAAGCCTTCTGGTTCAAGGAGTTGACACAAGCCACCTACATCGAAAACGCCGGGCGTCCGGAACCGGCCTCCGCCCCTGACGCCGAGGCTGAAAAAGAGCAACTTCTGGCCGCCAGGGAGCGCTTCGACAATATTTCCCCCATGCCCTTCCAGTCCGGGCTTGAGGTTGAGAGCCTGCTCGAAGCCGTTCTGTTCGGGCTTCTGGCCGGCCTGATTCTTAACCTGATGCCCTGCGTTCTGCCGGTAATCAGTTTGAAGCTGGCTATTTTTTCAAACATCGGCGGAATGGAGAAAGATGAAAAACAGCGCGCCGCCTTTCGGCAATACAATCTGTTTTTCTCGCTCGGAATCATGGTCTGGTTTGTAATCCTGCTTATAGTCATAGGCGCGGCCGGGGTGCTCTGGGGGCAATTTTTCCAGAGCCGCGAACTGGTCGTCGCCCTGTCTCTGCTTCTTTTCGGGCTGGCGCTGAGCATGTTCGGAATTTTTAACCTGCCGGTGCTGGATATACGCTGGGGCGATTCAGGCGGGCAACGCCGCCAGGCCTTTTCCAGCGGGCTTCTGGCCACCCTGCTGGCAACGCCTTGCAGCGGCCCGCTTCTGGGCGGAGTTTTGGGCTGGGCCACACAGCAATCCTTGCCCTATCTGGGGGCAACCGTTCTGAGCGTAGGCCTGGGAATGTCCCTGCCCTTCCTGCTTATGGCCCTTAAACCTGGCCTGGTGCGGCTGCTCCCTCACTCCGGCCCCTGGGCCATAACCCTTGAAAGAATCATCGGCTTCATGTTGCTTGGAACGGTGCTTTACCTCTTGAACGCCCTGCCCCTGGAGCACATGCCGGCCATGCTGTTCTCCCTGCTTCTGCTTGCGGCCGGAGCATGGTGCTGGGGCCAGCTTGGTCCACCTTCCGCCCCCCCGCTGAAACGCCGCGCGGCCAGATTGCTGGCCGCAGCCATGTGCGGGCTGGCCCTGTGGGGGGCGCTGGTTCCGCAAGACGCGGAAACGAAATGGGAAACATATTCCGAAAGTTCCTTCACGCGCATGCTGGGAAACACTCCGATGCTGGTCGAATTCACAGCCGACTGGTGCCCTAACTGCAAGGCCCTTGAATATGCCGTGCTTGTACCGCGCCGCCTTGAGCGCTGGAAAGAAAACTACGGCCTGCGTTATATCCGGGTAGACCTGACCCGCGACAACCCGGAAGGCCAGGCCCTTCTGCAGAAGCTGAACAGCTCCAGCATTCCCGTTCTGGCCCTGTTTCCAGCCGGAAACAACGCGCAAAATCCGGTTATCCTGCGTGACCTCGTCACCCCCCCGCAGCTTAAGGAAGCCCTGAAGTTCACCTTTGACTCGAATAACTGACCGCTCTTCCCCCTTTCCAAACCTTCGGGCGTTTCAATTTTAAATTATGTCAAGCCCGGCTCTGCCTTTCCCCGCGTTTTTTCGCGCTTCCCTCCGCTCCCCCTGTAAAAGGCATGGTATATACCGGTTCTGACCAGGGCATTTGAACTTTGAAAATGCCCTGGCGACGCGCATGCGCCCGTCCGCAAGCGAACAGGGCGCCGTGTTTCCGTTCGCCTGTTCCACCATTCACGCCCTTCACACTTTACATATAATCCAAGGAGATTCTTTAACATGACCTTCATGACCTTGCAGGGTTCTTTCACCTCCGGCGAACTCTCGCCGGCTCTCTCGGCGCGCATTGACCTGAGCAAATACGGCCAGGGCTGCCGCACTTTGAAAAATTTCCTGATCCAGCCCCACGGAGGGGCGGTGAAACGCCCGGGCTTCCTTATGCTGGATTCTTTGCCGGGCGAAGCAGTGCTTTTCCCTTTCGTTTTCAACTGCCGCCAGGCTTACGTCCTCATTTTCGGAGAAAAATGGCTGCGTCTGGCGACAAAGGACGGCATGGTTCTCGACCCGTCAGGCAAACCTTGCCAGATAAACAGCCCTTATACGCTGGAACAGGCTAAAACCCTGAGTTGCGCCCAAAGCGGAGACGTGCTGTTCATAGCCTGTTCCGGAATCGTTCCTTACAAGCTTAAACGCCTGGCCCATGCGCAATGGGCCTTTGAACCCATGAAGTTCGACAACCCGATCGGGCCGCCGGTCTGGGCCGGTGAAACATGGGTTCCCGCCCAGGGTTACCGGGTGGCTTATCCGAGCGGAACCGCATATAGGCCTTGGGAAATTCCAGGCACGTACATGCCGATCCATGAAGACCTTTACGAGCAATATACTTACAACGCGGCCAGCACCGGAATAGAGTTCGTAAACGGCGCGCAAAAGTCGGACGGTTCCTCCTCGCCCGCCCAGATAGTCACGCCTTACTCTTATGTTGTAACGGCCGTGAATGACAACGGGGAAGAAGGCATAGCCTCAGTTCCCGCGACCCTGACCGGTCCGTCTTCAAACAACTGGCAAGCCGGTGATTACATGCGCCTGGTCTGGCTGCCCGTTCCCGGCGCGCAGGAATACCGCATTTACAAAAGCAGCTTTGGCGGAACCCCCGGCTACGCGGCCAGCACAACTTCAACATCTTGGAATGATTATAACACCGCCCCGGTAAGCACCCAAACCCCGCCTGTATGGACAGATCCTTTTCCCGGCGGCGATTACCCGGCCGTTGCAGGTTTTTTCGAACAGCGCCTGGTTTTAGCCTCAACTCCGAAAAGGCCGCAAACCGTATGGTTGAGCCGCAGCGGAGACTACGGCAATTTTTCCGCCTCTTCGCCTTTGCAGGCCTCTGATTCCATTGAACTTACAATAGCCAGCAGCGAGGTTTCACGCATAAACTGGCTGATCGCCCTGCGCTCGCTGGTTCTTGGCGCGGAGGGCATGGAATGGGAACTCAGCAGTTCCGAGGGGCCGTTCACAGCCAAAACCGCCAAGGTAACACCTCAAAGCTACCGGGGCAGCGCGCCGCTGAAAGCCTTGGTGGTCGGCAACACGGTGCTGCACGTAACCAGAAGCGGACGCGAAGTGCGCGACCTGCGCTACGACCTGGGGTCGGACAGTTACAACGGGGCCGACAGAACCATACTGGCCGCGCATTTGCTGGAAGGACGGCACATAGTGAGCTGGTGCCATCAGCCCGCGCCGCACGGCATTGTCTGGATGGTGCGCGACGACGGCGTTCTGCTGGGCATGACCTTTCAGGCGGAACACGAAATTTTCGCCTGGCACCAGCACCACAGCGCGGGAAAATTCAAGTCCGTGTGCGTGCTGCCCGACGGGCGAGACGACCGCCTTTTCACCGTTGCGGAGCGTTCGGGCGGCTATTTCCTGGAGGTGATGGCCGAAGCGGATTCCGGAGTTTTCCTTGATTCCGCCTTGTGCTATGACGGGCCTCCAGTCAAAGAACTGGCCGGGCTGCAGCATCTTGAAGGCCGGAAAATCTGGCTTGCGGCGGACGGAGCGGCCGAAGCCCCGCGCCTTGTGAACCAGGGGAGGATAGCGCTGGACGCGCCGGCGTCGCGCGTTGTGGCCGGGCTTCCGTATGAGGCCGACCTGGAAACCATGCCGGTGGAAGTGAATGGAGAAAACGGACACAGCGTGGGCCGGAAAAAATACATCAACGCCGTCAACGTGCTTTTTAAAGACACTGTTACCGCCAAAGCCGGGTGCGACTTCAACCGGCTGGAAAACATCAAGTGGCGCAACCGCGAACCTTACGGCCATGGCATCAGGCCCTTCAGCGGAACCCACCGCGTTGTGGTGCCGGAAACGGCGCGCGGCACGGCAAGCGTATGCATCAGGAGCGACAGCCCGCTGCCCATGACCGTTCTGGCCATCATGCCGGAACTCGAGGTGAAATGACATGCCGAACCAGCCTTACGCAGTTGTTCCGGCCCAAGAAGAGCATATTCCCCGCCTCGCCGCGCGCATGCGCCCGCAAGACCGGCTGGAGGTCGCGGCCAGCCACGGCCAATCGCCGGAAACGGCCTTGCGCGAAAGCCTCGCCCGTTCCCCGCTGGCCTGGTGCTGCCTGCTGGGCGGCAACCCGGCTTTCATGTGGGGCGTTGCCGGGCATGGCGCTCCGCACCTGCCGCACGTCGGCCTGCCCTGGCTTCTGGCCTCTCTTGAAATTGACAGGCTCAAAGCGCCTTTTCTGCGTCAATGCGGAAGTTACGTGAAACGCATGCAAAGCCGCTTTCCTTGCCTGGTCAACTTCGTGCATGCTGAAAACGCCGCCTCGGTTCGCTGGTTGCGCTGGTGCGGTTTTACGGTGCAGGATAAAATTACGTTTATAAACGGCGCGCCGTTCCGGCTGTTCTGGAAAATATTTTCAGAGGGCGGGCAATAATTCTTTGACATTGACTGCTAGTTTCAATATCATATTCTAATAACATATGCCTCGTCACGGCAGGCGCGGTCGGCGGCGGCTCTTGCGCTCCGGACCAACCGGCCCGGAAAGAGCGATATATACGCGAGCAAGGACCGCCTGAACGTTTTCAGGCAAACTAACCACAAACTTGTTAAGGAGTACTGTTATGGCTATGAATCCGTGGGCTAAAGGCGGTTTGTGGCTTGGAGCCGGCATTCTGATCGGCGCGGCCGGAGCGGTGCTGATCTCCCGCAACGGCGCGGACCTGCGTAAAGGCTGCGCGAAAGTTTTCAGCCACGTAACCGACCTTAAGGATAAGGCCGAAGAGGTTATCGCGACGGCTAAAGAGAACCTTGAAGACATCGCCGCCGAAGCCAGGCATGAAAGCGATTTGCGCAAAGAAAAAGCTTGACGTCCATTGGGGCGGGGCATTCAACCCCGCCCCTGCAACACTGCCCGGCTATGATCTTGTGCCCGGGGGCGCCTCCACATAACCTTGAGCTGCAAACCAGCCCGCCCTCAGGCTCCGGCAGGTTTTGCGCGCCTTAAACTTCAAGGAATTCCATGCAAGCGAGCTCTCAAACGCTGAACATGCTGAAAGCGGAACCGGAAAAAGGCCTGAAACATTCCAAGCAACCGGGAAACCGTTCCGGGCGGAATTCTTCCGCGAAGCCGGCTGGAAAAAAGGCCGCCGGCAAAGAAAAGGCGGTCCTGCCAGCCGCAACGGCGGCACAGGCCTGCGAAGATTTGCCGCAATCCTCTTTTTACTATATCGCCCACCAAATTCCGGGAAGGATGCGCTTAAGACCACTTCCACCCCAAGCCGCCAACTCCGGCCGGCAAACGATCGCCAGCTCCGATCTGGCGGTTTTGCTGCGAGGCTTGCCGCCGAACGTTCAGGTTGACATTTGCCCGAAAACCGGAAGCATCCTTATCGCCGTGCGCCGCGAAAGGCAAGCGGCGACGCCCGAACGGCGTCAGGAGCCGCGCAACCCGGTGCCGGGAAAAATCCTGAGCTACGTCTATCCAAAAGGGCTGCGCTTTTTTCTGGCCGTCGCGCGGTCCGTTCCCTATATGCTGCGGGGACTTAACACTATTATCCGCAAGCATTCCGTCAACCTTGACGTGCTCGACGGTTCGGCCCTGCTGGTTTGCCTGCTTCAGCGCGACTTCCGCTCGCTGGGTTCCATTGTTTTCTTCTTCGCCCTTGGCGAATACCTGGCGGAATGGACGCGCAAAAAATCTCACGCCAGCCTGGCCGACAGCCTGGCCCTGAACATTGAAAGCGCCTGGATCCAGACCGAAGCGGGCGAAGAGCTTGAAGTGCCGCTCGCCAGGCTGAATATCGGCGACATAGTCATTATCAGGGCCGGTTCCGTAATACCGGTTGACGGCACCGTGGCGATGGGCGACGGCATGGTCAATCAGGCCACCATGACGGGCGAGGCCCTGCCGGTGCACCGCAAGGCCGGAAACAGCGTTTACGCGGGAACCATTCTGGAAGAAGGCGAACTGCGCGTTCAGGCCTCCAAGGTCGGCGGCGAAACCCGCATCAACTCCATTTTGCGCCACATTGAGGAATCGGAAGAGGCCAAGGCCGCCATTCAGGGAAAATACGAAAAAATCGCGGACGCGGTTGTGCCCTATAACTTCATGCTTTGCGGCCTGGTTTACGCCTTAACTCGCAACCCGCGCCGGGCCGGTTCCGTGTTGCTGGTGGACTACTCTTGCGCCATACGCCTCTCCACCCCCCTGGCCATACTCACGGCTATGCAGGAAGCGGCCGACCACGGGGTTCTCATTAAAGGCGGAAAATTCGCCGAGGCCCTGGCTCAAGCCGATGTCGTGGTGTTCGACAAAACAGGAACCCTGACCGAAGCCCAGCCTACCGTGGCCGACGTCATATCCTTTTCGCCCGGCCACAGCAAAGACGATATTCTTAAGCTGGCCGCCTGCCTGGAAGAGCATTTCCCCCACCCGGTGGGGCGGGCGGTGGTGCGCGCGGCTGAACAGGCCGGACTCAGCCACCGTGAGGAACACGCCGAGGTGGAATTCGTCGTGGCGCACGGCATAGCCTCAAAGCTGAACGGGCAGCGTGTGCTGGTGGGCAGCGAGCATTTTCTGGTTGAAGACTCCAACGTGCTTATAACTGAAGAACAGCGCCAGATTATCCGCACGGAATCCGCCAGGGGGCGTTCAATCCTGTACCTGTCGCTTAACGGCGGCCTTGCGGGAATTCTAATGATTGAAGACAAAATACGCCCTAACGCCCGTGAAGTTATCAGCAAATTGCGTGAAAGCGGCGTAAAGCGCGCCATCATGCTTACGGGCGACGGGCCTCTCACCGCGGCCGCCATTGCGGCGGAAGCGGGAATTGACGAATTCCGCGCCGCCATGCTTCCGGAACAGAAGGCGGCGTTTGTGAGCGAGCTGCGCGAACAGGGCTTTACTGTGCTCATGATCGGCGACGGCGTTAACGACTCCCCGGCGCTTTCCGCCGCCAATATAGGCTGCGCAATGTGCAGCGGCGCGGACATGGCCAAGGAAGTCGCCGACATGGTGCTTACCAGCGGAAATCTCGACGGTTTGCTGCTGGCCAGGGACATATGCCGGAAACTCCTGCCCCGCATTTCCTCCAGCTTCAGGACCTCGCTTTTCTGGAACAGCCTGTTCCTGCTCGGAGGGTTGACCGGCCTGCTCAGCGCCGGGGTTTCAGCCTTTTTGCACAACACGGTGACTTCGGCCATTGCCGTAAACAGCATGCGCCCTTATCTTGAGGCCCTCCCGGCCCCTGAAGGGCCTGCCGCAAAACGGCATTAAGGAAGTTCCTCAGGCAAGGGCCGCCGGTCCGTTCAGACATAACGCGCATGAAAAAATATCGCCGTTTAAGCTTTCGCAAGCGGCGATAGCATTTAGTGTTTGTTTGCAAAACAAACACTAAAAAATCCGTCAGGATTTTGCGCCGCTACAGGTGGCGTTAATTGGCTGTAAACCACGCTTTTCAGCCAACGATCTTTGCAAAAATATCCTTCAACATTATTTGTGGAATTTTTGCAATTAGACACTAGATGATTTCAAGGACAATCGTTTCAGAAAGGAAAACTATTATGATCGCCAGCTATTTTGAAGGCCGCGCACGCATCCGCCACAAGGCGCTGAAAAACGCGGACAACATGGAAAACGTCCTGGCCCTGCTCAAATTTTATCCGGGCGTGCATGACGCCGTGCCTAACCTCGCAACCGGCAGTCTGCTGGTCACTTACGACCCTGAGGCCATTCCGCTGGAAGACCTGCAAAAAGCCCTGCAGGCCCTGGAAGAAAACTTCGGCCCGGACGCTTCAAGCCCGCGCCGCCGTTTCAAGCTGACGCGGCAGCAAGAGAACGCCCTGCTGAACGCCGCCTTCTTCCTGACCATGGGCAGCCTTTTCCTCCCCGGAGGAAAGCGGATCCACCGCTATGTGGGAGGATTTTTCGCCATGCTGGCCCTGGATCACTACCTGAAGCGCCGCTGACCCGTTTCCCCCTTGACGCTCGTTCCGCGGGGCCCTCACTTTTTCGCAAGAAAAATGAGGGCCCTTTTTTCGTTCAACTCCGTAAAAATAGCCTGCCCGAACCGATTCAGCCGTTCAGAAGCCTTCATTTGTGAAATAAAGTTCTTTTCCAAATACCTTGTCAATTTTTTCCCGCTGTAATATGTGTTACACATGACTAAAAGTTTTTTGCCGTAATTTGGGGCCATAACCTGAGAGAATTTCAACCCGACGTAAATATAATTCGCCGAAGCGCAGTGCCACATTAAACCAGACCGGGCTTAAGCCCGCGCAAGGAGGTTTCCCATGAAAGGTTTTGCGATGCGTAAAATTGGAGAAGTTGGTTGGATTGAAAAACCCAAACCGGAACTTGGCCCCTTTGACGCCTTGGTGCGCCCTCTGGCCCTGGCCCCGTGCACATCTGACATTCACACCGTGTATGAAGGCGCTATCGGCGAAAGAACCGATATGATACTCGGGCACGAGGCCGTTGGAGAAATCGTCGAAGTCGGCAAGGAAGTCAAAGACTTCAAGCCCGGGCAAAAAGTCGTGGTGCCCGCCATCACGCCGGAATGGCGCTCGGTGGTGGTTCAGGCCGGCGTTCCGGCCCAGCACTCCGAAGGAATGCTCACCGGCTGGAAGTTCTCCAACATCAAAGACGGCGTGTTCGCTGAATATTTCCATGTTAACGACGCCGATATGAACCTGGCCTTCCTGCCTGACGACGTAAGCCTTGAAGACGCCATCATGATGCCGGACATGATGACCACCGGTTTCCACGGGGCGGAACTCGCCAACGTGCAGATAGGCGCTTCCGTAGCGGTTATCGGCATAGGCCCCGTAGGGCTTATGGCGGTGGCCGGGGCCGAACTGCGCGGCGCCGGGCGCATTTTCGTGGTGGGCAGCCGCCAGAAATGCATCGACCTGGCATTGGGCTACGGCGGCACCGACGTCGTCAACTACAAAAACGGCGACATCGTAGCTCAAATTCTTGACGCCACCCACGGCAAGGGCGTTGACCACGTCATTATCGCCGGAGGCCCTTCAGAGGTTCTGCCCCAGGGCATCAAAATGCTGAAACCGGGCGGCGTACTCGGCAACGTCAATTACTACGGGGAAGACAAAAACCTGCGCTTGCCCCTGCTTGACTGGGGCAACGGCATGGGGCACAAGTTCATCCACTCCGGACTCTGTCCCGGCGGCCGTCTGCGCATGGAGCGCATGATAAACGTCGTGCGGGCCAAGCGTCTGCAACCCTCCAAAATGATCTCGCATCATCTTAAAGGGCTGGACAAACTGCCCGAAGGCCTGGAACTCATGCGCGACAAGAGCAAGGACGTGGTGAAGCCGGTAATTTTCATATAATAAGACCGTCCGGCCTGATCAGGCGAATCCGCCCGGAGCCGCCAGGCTCCGGGCATTCCGGATGAAAACGGCGCTGTTTCCAAGGAAACAGCGCCGTTCGCATCAGCCGCGGGCGGTGAGGAAGGTTAGGCGCCCGCGGCCGGCTCCCCTGCCGGAGCTATGGTGAAGCCTTTGGTGCTGGGCCCGGTGGAGGCCGAGGTTCCGGCTATCTTGGAAAGATAGGTGTCGCCGAGGTTTTTGATATGCCCGGCCACATTGTCGAAGTAGGTGTTGTGGGCCTGCTCCTCGACAATTATGGTTTCCAGCAGCGTGGCGCTGATATTGTCGCCGCATTCCCTGCATTCCAGCAGGAACTGGTTGTATTTGTCTATGGTGTCGTCTTCCACGGCCGCGTCAAAGGGGTAAATCTTGCGCACGTCCCAGCCCTTTTTGACCTTGCCGGCCAGATCGGTGGAGGGTTCTCCTCCAAGTTCCTTGATGCGTTCGGCAAACATCTCCGCGTGGCGCATCTCGTCAATGGCGATAAGCTTCATATTCGCGGCCAAGGTTCCATAATCCATATCATCCAGGGCATAGTGCTGGTTCATGTACTGGCTTATGGCGTAAAGCTCCATGGAACGGGCCTGGTTAAGCGCGGCTATGACTTTGGCGCGGCGATCTTCCTTGCTGATGGGCGACATAGAAAAACTCCTTTAAATTTTAGATCAAAAGGTAAAAATCCGGCCCGCCCGGCGAATAGCCGGATATACGCCCGGGCCGTATCAACGGCGCCGGATGCGCCGCCGCTGCCCGGAGGCGTGTTCCAGGGTGATAACGTTCAGGAGGAACAGGATATTCCTGTTATTCTATATTATCCCCTCTATGTTTTTTTGCAATCAATTTTGCCCGTTTCCCTGAAAAAAATCATGCCTTCCCGCGGGCGGAAAACATGCGGCCCGCTTATCATAATTATTTGAATTTAAATGTTTTAAATATTTTTTACATTTTTTTTCATTTTACCCCTTTTCAAAAAGAAAAGCGGTCTTATTTTTTGAGCAACTACCCCGTCGGCAATCGAATCTTCTGCTGCCAGGGTCTTTTTATTGCGTCCGGGTCACTCACGCAGGCGCGTTTTTGCCCTTCGCCCGGACGGTTTTCAGACGGCCTTCACGGCTTGTCAGCGTTAATTAACCAAGAGCGGATTGTTCCGCACAAAATTCATGTTTGGAGGAAGACCAATGAAACTGAAGCCCCTTAACGACCGTATTCTGGTAAAACGCCTTGAAATGGAAGAGAAGACCGCCGGCGGCCTTTTTATTCCCGACACCGCCAAGGAAAAACCCTCCAAGGGTGAAATCGTGGCTGTCGGCCCCGGCAAATTCGCGGAAGACGGCAAGCTTATTCCCATGAGCGTAAAGGCCGGCGACATGGTGCTTTTCAACAAATATGCCGGAACGGAAATCAAAATTGACGGCGCCGACCACCTCGTCATGCGCGAAGACGACATTCTGGCCGTTATCGAATAAGGTTTTCCGGCTCCTTCAATATTGTCAAACCAAACTGAAAATTCAGATTTATACCGCTTAAGGAGAATAACATGGCGTCTAAAGAAATTTTGTTTGATACCCAGGCCCGCGAACGTCTTTCCCGTGGCGTGGACAAGCTTGCCAATGCCGTTAAAGTTACCTTGGGCCCCAAAGGCCGTAACGTTGTCATAGAAAAATCCTTCGGCTCGCCGGTCATCACCAAAGACGGCGTCACCGTAGCCAAAGAAATAGAACTGTCCGACCGCTTTGAAAACATGGGCGCCCAAATGGTGCGTGAAGTCGCTTCCAAAACCAGCGACATCGCCGGCGACGGCACCACCACCGCGACCGTCTTGGCCCAGGCCATCTACCGCGAAGGCGTAAAGCTGGTGGCCGCCGGGCGCAACCCCATGGCCATCAAACGCGGCATCGACAAAGCCGTTGAGAAAATAGTGGAAGAGCTCGCCAACTTGGCCAAACCCACCCGCGACCAGAAGGAAATAGCCCAGGTAGGCACCATTTCCGCCAACTCCGATGCCACCATAGGCACCATTATCGCCGACGCCATGGGCAAAGTGGGCAAAGAAGGCGTTATCACCGTTGAAGAAGCCAAAGGCCTTGAAACCACTCTTGAAGTTGTTGAAGGCATGCAGTTCGACCGCGGCTACCTTTCCCCCTATTTCGTCACCAATCCGGAAAAGATGGTTTGCGCCCTTGACGAACCCCTTATCCTGATCAGCGAAAAGAAAATCTCCACCATGAAAGAAATGCTGCCGGTTCTGGAACAGGTAGCCAAAATGAACCGCCAGCTGCTCATCATCGCTGAAGACGTCGACGGCGAAGCCCTGGCCACCCTGGTTGTTAACAAACTGCGCGGCGCCCTTCAGGTTGTCGCCGTCAAAGCCCCCGGCTTTGGCGACCGCCGCAAGGAAATGCTGAAAGACATTTCCATCCTTACCGGCGGCACCGTGGTGTCCGAAGAAATGGGCATCAAGATGGAAAACCTGAGTGTGGCCGACCTCGGCACCGCCAAGCGCATCGTTATCGACAAAGACAACACCACTATCGTTGACGGCGCCGGAAAGGCCGACGACATCAAGGCCCGCGTAAAGCAGATTCGCGCCCAGATCGAAGAATCCACCTCTGATTACGACCGCGAAAAGCTTCAGGAACGCCTGGCCAAGATCGTGGGCGGCGTTGCCGTCATTCATGTCGGCGCGGCCACTGAAATTGAAATGAAAGAAAAGAAAGACCGCGTGGAAGACGCCCTGAACGCCACCCGCGCCGCTGTTGAGGAAGGCATAGTTCCCGGCGGCGGCACCGCTTACATCCGCGTGGCCAAAGTGCTTGACACCATCAAGCCGGCTGACGACGACGAAGCCGCCGGCGTGGCCGTTGTGCGCCGCGCCATTGAAGAACCCCTGCGCCAGATCGCTCTGAACGCCGGGCACGAAGGTTCCGTCATCATTGAAAAAGTGCGTGACGCCAAAGACGGCTACGGCTTCAACGCCGCCACCGGAGAATATGAAGACCTGAACAAGGCCGGCGTTATCGACCCGAAAAAAGTTACCCGCATCGCCATCCAGAACGCCGCTTCCGTAGCGTCGCTGCTGCTGACCACCGAGTGCGCCATTGCTGAAAAGCCGGAACCGAAACCGGCCGGAGGCGCTGACATGGGCATGGGCGGAATGGGAGGCATGGGCGGAATGGGCGGTATGGGCGGAATGTACTAATTCCCCCGTCCCAACTGCCGCGAATAATGAAGCCCCGGTTCGTCAAAGAACCGGGGCTTTGTTTTTTTTATTACCGCGTAGCGTGAATACCCCCTCAGCTACGCGCGCCGCCCGCTTGCTGGCGTAGGCTAACGCGACCGCCAGGGCAATTAAGCTTTTTCAAAGTTAAAATGCCTAAAAGTCAGGCGGCTTCGGAAACAGCCCTTGAGCGGGCCAGTTTGTAAGTTCTCCTGGCGTCAAGGCTGTATACCAATATCGCCAGCCAGATCATGGCGAAACTCACGAAATGCCATATGGTGAACTGCTCCTTGAAAACGAAGACGCCCAGCAAAAAAGCCCCGGTTGGCGTAAGGTACTGCACCACTCCCATGGTCATCAGGCTCAGGTGCTGCGCGCTGTAAGCGAACCAGATCAACGGAAAAGTGGTTATTACCGAACTGAATATCAACATGAAGTCTTGCCGGAAAATGCCTTCATGCAAGAAACTCATGGTTCCCGCTTGCCACAGCAAAATCAGCTGGGTTACGGCGAAAACGGACATTATAGCGCTTTCCCAGAACATGCCGAGGGTGGAATCGACGTCCACCAGTTTGCGCATAACCGCGTAGATGGCGAAAGGAACGGACAGGCCGAAGGCCACCCAGGGAATCTCGCCCAGCATCACCGCCTGGCACAACACCCCCAGCGCCGCAATGCCGAAAGAGATCATCTGCAAACGGTTCGGGCGGTCTTTAAAAAAGATGATGCCGAACACGATATTCAGCAGCGGGTTGATATAATAGCCGAGGCTGGAATCAAGCACATGCCCGTTGCCCATGGCCCAGATGTAAATCAGCCAGTTCAGGCCCAGCAGGACGCTGGTGCACACGAGCACCAGAAAGGTACGCCGCGAGCGCATCAGCTCCAGAGCCTCTTTCATGCGTCCGGATAAAAGCACGACAAGCAGCATGAGGACAAAAGACCAGAAAATGCGGTGCGCCAGCACCTCAAGCGAAGAAACCGCCGACAGCGCCTTCCAGTATAAAGGAAATACGCCCCAAACGCCGTAAGCGGCCACGGCGGCCAGCACGCTCAGCCTGTGTTCGTCCAGGCCGAACTTGGCTCCCGTTTGCTTTTCCATTGTTTTTCCCGGCCTATTGTTTGTTTACGGGCATTTCAAGCGTGAAACGCCCCGATGATTGCGCGTCAGTCCTTCCCGAAAAAGCAGCGGGCGTAACGCGTCATTCGCCTCAATGCCGGTTTCCGCCCTGGCGTCGCGCGGCGCGCCACACAATAAGAAAGACCGCCGCGTGGCGGCAGTCCTATTTTCCGGCAAGCGCCCTGAAAGACCGGGGCCCCCGCATCAGGTCATCTTCGGATCTTCTTCCTTGATTATCTGGAAAGCCTTATTGCCCTTCACTGTGCCGCAAATGCCCCAATATTTCGAAACTCCGGCCAGGGTCACTTCAAGCAATTCGTCCGTGTCGGTATCAAGCATTATAACGTCGCCCACCCGCAGCTTCAGCAGCTGGTTGCCGGTAATCTGGGCGTTTCCGAAGTGCACTTTCAGCTCAACCGGGGTTTCCATCAGCCGTTCTTTCAGGCGGGCGACCCAGACATGGTCAACCTCAAGGCGTTCGGTCTGAAAACTGGCATGCAGCTTTGAACGTATCGGCTCAATGGTGGCGTAGGGCAGACAGACCACAAACGAACCTATGGCGGTTTCCAGTTCAACCTCGAAGGTAATTACTATCACCACGTCGCTCGGAGGAACGATGGCCGCGAACTGCGGGTTTATTTCCGAGCGCAGCAGTTCCATGCTTACGTCGTGCACCGGCCGCCAGGCTTCTTCCATGTTGCTGAGCACTATTTTGATTACGCGGTCGACAACGGCCTGTTCGATGCGGGTGAATTCGCGGCCTTCGATTTTAGGCTGGCTGCCCTGCCCGCCGAAAAAATTTTCCACCAGGGCGAATACCAGGCGGGCGTCAACCACTATGATCGCGTTGCCGCGCAGGGGGTCCATCTTGAATATGTTGATGCTGGTAGGCACGGGCAAGGAACGGATGAAATCTCCGAACTTGGCCATGTCAATGGAAATAGGGTTGATTTCAACCCGTTTGCGGACGGAGTTGGAAAGCGCGTTCGTGCAAAGGCGGGAAAAACGGTCGTTGACGATTTCCAAAACCGGCATACGGCCGCGTATGATGCGGTCCTGGTTTGCAAGGTCAAAGGAAACCACGCCGTCATCATTTTCCGGCCCGGTTTCGGTTTCAAGCTCTCCGCCGGAAAGCCCCCTCAGGAGGGCGTCGACTTCGTCTTGCGCCAAAATTTTATTCATATTCCAACACTCCAGAAAAGCGAAACCGGTCAGACCGGATGGCACAGAACCGCGTGACGACCATAGGCATAAAGACATGGCCGGTCAAGACATAACCATACCCCATTGTGTTCATGCAAATTCAATGCCATTTTTTTAAAAATACGTTCCGGTGCGGGCGAAAACGCGCCAAGGCCCCGCGCGATATCGTCGCGCGGGGCCTTGGGTTACTGATTAAAACCTTCCGTTGCAAAGCGTATTTTCAGCTTTTCCTAAGCTTTAGTGGCCTCGGCCCGCTCTTCGTCGCTCATCGCCGCCAGTTTCTTGACTTTTTCCAGGTCGAGGCTCAGCCCCTTGGCCACCCTGGTTCCGTAATCCGCGTCCGTTTTATAGAACAGCGCCGTCTGGCGGTATTGAATGCGCGGCAGCACGCCGTTCATGTGCCCGACTATGTTGCTGACGAGGTTGGCGCGGTCCTGCTCCGTCATAACCTTGCGGTACAATTCGCCGGGCTGGATGAAATCGTCGTTCGGGTGCTTGTAAACGTGACGCCCGGCGCTTTCGCGCACGGCGTATTCCGGATCGAGCGCGGAAGGGTCGGGCGAAGGCGCGCCGAAGCTGTTCGGCCAATAATTCGGGCCGTTGCCGCCGCCGTCGTCGGTTCGCATGCTTCCGTCGCGCTGATAGTTAGATTCCTTGGCGTGCCGGGGCGAGTTGACCGGAATCAGATGATAGTTCGGTCCCAGGCGGTGCAGGTGCGTGTCATGGTAAGAAAACAGGCGGCCCTGCAGCATTTTGTCCGGGGAAGGCGCTATGCCCGGCACGAAATTCGACGGGTTGAAGGCGGCCTGTTCAACTTCCGCGAAATAATTCACCGGGTTGCGGTTCAGCACCAGCTTGCCGACCACAATGGGCGGGTAATCGCCGTGCGGCCATACTTTGGTGATGTCGAACACGTCAAAGCGGTAGGTTTCCGCGTCCGCGACCGGCATAATCTGCATTTCCAGCGTCCAGGAAGGATATTCGCCCCGCTCGATGGCCTCATGCAGGTCACGGGTGGCGTGATCCGGATCTTTCCCGCGCATGGCGGCGGCCTCAGGCCCGGTGAAATTGCGGATTTTCTGGTCGGTTTTGAAATGGTACTGCACCCAGAAAGCTTCGCCTGCGGCGTTGTACCATTTATAGGCATGGCTGCTGTAGCCGTTCATGTTCCTATAGGTGGCCGGGGTTCCCCGGTCGGAAAAGAGGATTATAACCTGATGGGCGGATTCCGGCGTAAGCGACAGGAAATCCCAGAACATGTTCGCGTCCTTGCAGTTCGTAACCGGGTTACGTTTCTGGGTATGAATGAAGTCCGGAAACTTCAGCGGGTCGCGGATGAAAAAAACCGGCGTATTGTTGCCGACCATGTCGTAATTGCCCTCTTCAGTATAAAACTTGACGGCAAAACCGCGCGGGTCGCGTTCGGAATCGGCCGAACCCTTTTCTCCGCCCACCGTGGAAAAACGCGCGAACACTTCCGTTTTTTTGCCGACCTTGGAAAGGAAGGACGCCTTGGTATATTTGGTCACATCAGCCGTAACCTCGAAATAGCCGTAAGCTCCGGCTCCCTTGGCGTGCACTACCCGTTCCGGAATGCGCTCACGGTCGAAGTGAGACAGCTTTTCCAGAAAATGCACGTCTTCAATCAGCAAAGGCCCCCGGCTTCCGGCGGTTTTAGCGTTGAGGTCGTTGGCAACAGGCGATCCGAAAGCGGTAGTCAAAGTTTTTTTGGTCATGGCACTCTCCTTGAAGAATAATTATTCATTCCGGTTTAAGGTAAAAGTTTATCCGCACCACTCGCCATAGCCTGGGTGATATTTAAAAAACTATACCTATTTAGTATATTAATAGCCCGAAAAAAATTTTATAGCCAGATAAAAAAACTTTTTTGCGCAAATTTATCTTTTTTTAAAACGAATTTTGCCAAAAAAGACTGAAGCGCATAAAATGCGACGTAATTGAAAACGATTTCGCGCAATAACGGCGAAAGTCTCCCGGCCCCGCCGTACGGACGGGGGTGCGGCAAGTTCCTTGATTTATCTTGCAAATGCCCTGAACGTGCCGTAATTTAGGGCCGAAACAGTTGCGCCATGCCGGGAGACGACCCGGCGGCGTTTCTTGCCGGGCAGCGCCACGGCCGGACGCCCGGACCAAAAATTTGTTTTTCCAGCGGAAGGCGCGCTTGCCAGCCCTGTTGCGGGCCGAACACCAGACGAAACAAGGAAGCTACGATGAACAAAAATATTACAGTGCTGCTGTTGGCGGTGATTTTGGCGGGCATGGGCATGGTGGTATTTTTTCACACGCGGCAGGATACGCCCACCACGTCCAGAGTAGAGCAGGCCGCGGAAACTCCCGGAGAAAGAACTCAGGAAAACCTTGCGGCCAGCCCGAGCAACGTTCCGGCCGGAAGCCTTACCGGGCAAAGCCAGGCCGGCCGCCAGCCGGTAACTCCGCCAGTCCCTCCGGCACGCCCGGCCGCAACAGCGCAAACGCCGAGACCCGCCCAACCGGGCGCACCGGCCGCACCGGCCGCGCCTTCCACGGAACAGGCCTCCACGCCCCAGCCCAACCGGCAAACCATACAGTTCGGCCCTCCGGATACGCCTGAAGCCAAGCCCGGCGCTGGAGAACAAGCCTCCGCCCCTGCCGCCAGGCCAGAACAGAACCAGGCCCAGAACGCCGGGCAGAATTCCGGGCAGGCCGCATCCGGAAGCGGCGCCCAAGCCGCCGGCCAGCCTTCTTCTACCGCTGCTTCCGCTCCGACCGCGCCCGCCGCGCCCGCCCAGCCGGCCGCGCCTGAACAGGCTTCGGCCCAAGAGAAAGCGCCGAACGGGTCTTTGGCCATTCGGAGCATGAGCCTGCATTTTATGGACAAAGGCATGGTGCTGCGCATAAAAGCGGAAAGCCCGCTGCAGGTGAAGGCCTTCGCGCTTGGCTCGCCCGACCGCATGGTGGTTGACGTTCCCGGAAAATGGAACAACTTCAAGGCCCCGTCCGTCCCCTCCAACAACCTGGTCAGCGGGGCCAGGGTCGGGCGGCAGGGAAACGCCGACCGCCTGGTGCTTGACCTCAAAGGCCCCCTGAAAAAGAACGAGGTCGTGAAAGTGGACAAATACACCTACGAAGTGCGCTTTGAATAAAAAAACGAAGCCGCATAAAAAATAAAGGGAAAAATATGCCGTCTTACGAGGCTGTTATAGGTCTTGAGGTTCACGTTCAACTGCAAACGGAATCCAAGCTGTTTTGCTCCTGCTCCACCAAATTCGGGGCGGAGCCGAATGAAAATGTCTGCGAAGTCTGCTCCGGCATGCCCGGAGCCCTGCCCCGCCTGAACGCCAGGGCCGTCGAGTTTGCCGCCAAGGCCGGCATGGCGCTTAACTGCGAAATAAACCAGTCTTCCATTTTTTCGCGCAAAAACTATTTTTACCCCGACCTGCCCGCCGGGTTCCAAACCTCGCAGTTCGCGCCGCCCATCTGCGGTCCGGGCTATCAGGACGTTACCGTAAACGGAAAAACCTCGCGCATCGGAATAACCCGCATCCACCTGGAAGACGACGCCGGGAAATGCGTGCACGGCCAGGGCGTGACCATGGTTGACCTGAACCGCGCCGGAACCCCGCTTATAGAAATAGTCAGCGAGCCGGACATCCGCAGCGCTGAAGAAGCGGTGGCCTACATGAAGCAGCTGCACACCACCCTGGTTTACCTGGGAGTGACGGACGGCAACATGGAAGAAGGCAGCGTTCGCTGCGACGCCAACGTGTCGATACGCCCGAAAGGCAGCAGCGCCTTCGGCGTGCGCGCGGAAATAAAAAACCTCAACTCTTTCCGCAACGTCCAGAAGGCCATTGAATATGAAATTTCCAGGCAGGAAGCCGACCTTGAGGACGGCAAGCCGCTGTTCCAGCAAACCCGCCTGTTCGACGCCAACAAGCAGATCACCCTGGCCATGCGTTCCAAGGAAGACGCGCATGATTACCGTTATTTTCCCAACCCTGACCTGCCCCCGGTGCTGGTAAGCGCCGAGGCTCTGGACAAATGGAAGAGCGAACTGCCGGAACTGCCCCTGCCCAGGGCTGATCGCTTTGTCAGGCAATACGGCCTTGCGGAGGAAGAAGCTTCCATTCTGGCTTCCGACCGGGCCTCGGCGGACTATTTTGAAGAGGCCTGCGCCCTGTGCGGGCTGCCCAAGCGCCTCTCCGCGCTGATGCAGGGGGAATTCCTGCGCGAGTGCGGCCTGCGCGGCCTTCAGCCGCAAAACGCCCCCATGCGCCCGGCCCAGATGGCGGAACTGGCTTCCATTATCGACAAAGGGCTTATCAGCTCGCGCATGGCGCATGAAATTTTTCCCGACCTGTTCGAAAGCGGGGCTTCGCCGGAAAAATTGGCTAAAGAACGCGGGCTCGTGCAGCTTTCCGACAGTTCCGAGCTTGAAACCGTGGTTAAAGCCGTTCTGGCGGCCAACCCGGCGGAAGTTGAAGGCTACCGCGCCGGGAAAACCAAACTCATATCCTTTTTTGTCGGGCAGATAATGCGCGAAACCAAAGGCAAGGCCAATCCGGCCCTGGTAAATGAATTGCTTGAAAAAAATCTGAAAGGTTGATAACAACAATTCCTGCGGCGCGCATGGTTCTTTCTTTACCGGCGCGCCGGGGCGAAATGCGCCCCGAAGCAAGCGCGGCGACGCGGGAAAACCTGGTGAAATCCGGAACCCGCTGAAAGCCGGACCGAAATTCAAGGAGCAGCCATGCGTTATTTTCTTCAAGACCTCTCCAGCATGTTCAGCGAGCTTGTGAACAACGCCATGCATTCCACGCCGCAGGGGTTTCTCGGCGTTGGCCTGATCTTTTTCTATTTCGTCCTGATCGTGCTGGCCGCCCTTTACCGCATAAAGAAAGGCGAACACCTGGAACACCATCATTGATGCCGTGCCCGGCGCGTTGAAAATCACGCCTTGGGCCAGGCCGGATCACGGCCGTAGTCAATGAAAAATTCTCTTGACTTTTCCTGAGCAAGGGGCTAATTGTCCCTTTCTCTTTTGTGGAGGTTTATTATAATGTACGCAATTATTGAAAGCGGCGGAAAACAGTTTCGTGTTGAAGAAGGCGGCAAGATCCGTGTGGAAAAGCTTGCGGCTGAAGTAGGCGGAGAAATTGTTATTGATAAGGTGCTTATGCTTGGCGGCGGAACGTTCTCCGTTGGCGCTCCTTATGTCAGTGGCGCCAAGGTTACGGCCCAGGTGGTCGGACACGGCAGGGGCGATAAAGTGATCGCGTTCAAAAAGCGCCGCCGCAAGGACTCGCGCTGCAAGCACGGTCATCGCCAAGAATATACCACCCTCAGCATCAAGTCTATTCAGGCTTAAACAGCGGGAGAGCGTAACATGGCACATAAGAAAGCAGGCGGCAGCTCCCGTAACGGGCGCGACAGCGCTGGGCAAAGACGCGGCATTAAACGCTTCGGCGGCCAGCCGGTTATTTCCGGCAACATCATTGTTCGCCAGCTCGGCACCAAAGTCCACCCCGGCGAAGGCGTTGGCCTCGGCCGTGACTTCACCATTTTCGCCACCCGCGACGGCGTGGTGAAATTTGAAAAATTCACCCGTAAGAAGCGCGTGCTCACCAGAGTGCACGTAGTGCCCGCAGCCGGCGCCGCCGAGGCGGCAGCCTAGTTTATTGCAAGCTGGTACGGCACATTGTTTTTTCAGGGGCGAAAGCAGTGGTGCTTTCGCCCCTTTCATATGCAAAGGGGTTTAAAAAACGCCTTTACTTTTCAGATTTCAGGGATGAGCGACAATGCGTTTTGTTGATGAAGCGACAATAACAGTGCGTTCAGGCAAGGGAGGCGCGGGCTGCGTCTCTTTCCGCCGGGAAAAATTCGTTCCCTATGGCGGGCCGGACGGCGGAAACGGCGGAAACGGCGGCGCAGTTATCTTGCGCGCCTCTTCGCGCCTGCTCTCGCTTTACGACTTCAGGCTCAAACGCATTTACGAAGCGGAAAACGGCAGGCCGGGCCAAGGTTCGCAATGCCACGGCCGCAAAGGCGAAGACCTGATAGTCGAACTTCCGGTCGGCACGCAAATTTATGAAGTCACGCCGGAAGGCGAAACCCTGCTGGGCGACCTGCCGGAAGAAGGCGTGGAATTTGTCGTGGCCCCCGGCGGGCAAGGCGGCAAAGGCAACGAGTTTTTCAAAAGCTCCACCTTGCGCGCCCCGCGTTTCGCCCAACCCGGCGAAGATGCCCAAGAAAAGCGCCTGCGTCTCGAGCTGAAAATTCTGGCTGACTGCGGCCTGGTCGGGCTGCCCAACGCCGGAAAATCCACTTTCATTTCCGCCATCTCCGCCGCACGCCCGAAAATCGCCGATTATCCCTTCACCACGCTTATTCCCAACCTCGGGGTAATGTTCGATGACAACGACTACGACCGCCGCATGGTCATAGCCGACATTCCCGGCCTGATCGAAGGGGCGCACCTGGGCCAGGGCCTGGGGCACCGCTTCCTGAAGCACGTTGAAAGAACGCGTTTCATCGTGCATATTCTGAGCGTGGAAGACATTCCGGATGATCCTGACCTTTACTGGGCCGGGTTTGACCTGATCAACGCCGAGCTGGACCTTTTCGACCCGGAACTGGCTGAGAGACGCCAGATCGAAGTTGTAAACAAAATAGACCTGGCCGACCCGGAGTTCCTTGAACGCCTTAAAAAGCAGGCGAAAAAGAAAAAACGCGGGATATTCTTCATATCCGCCCTTAGCGGAGAGGGTCTGGAACCGCTCAAAGATGAAATGTGGCGCCTGCAATCCGAACTGGAGACAAACTCCCCCCTGGTGCGCCTGCGCGAGGAAGATGAAGAAAATACTTTTTCCGAGGAAGATATCGAGGTCATATGGGCAAGGTAGCGGACAAACATCTTTTGCCGCTGTGCTCTTCTCCTGAAGAGCTGGAAACTGAAACAGGCAACAGGCACGCATTGCTGCTGGCTAGCAGGCGGCATGCCGCGCTGCGCCATGCCGCCGAAACCGTGAAGGAGGTCACGCCCGCATATTAATTGTTTCGCCGCAGAAGGAACGCCCTATGCTAGATGTCGGCACTATAAAAAAAATGCAGTTTTCCAGCAAACAGCAATTGCTCTTTTTCAATGAATTCCGCTTCAATGTGGTCGAAGTCCAAGACCAGCAATCCTATCTTTTCATTCAAAAATTTCTCCGTTTCATCAGGCCACGCAACGTCGAGGGCGCGGAAAAAGTCCGCATAGGCGCGCCCGCCGACGGCGGCTATGTAATGCTTGATCCAGGCGAAAAAGGCGTGGCCTACAGTTTTGGCGTTTCCAGGGCGCTGCCCTGGGACCTGGCCATGGCCGAGCGCGGCTTTGAAGTCTTTCAATATGACGGCGGCGTTGCCGCGCCGCCGCAAAGCCACCCCCGCATGTCCTTCGGAAGTTTCTACCTGGAAGGAACAGCGTCGCCTGATTCCGCAAGCAAAAGCCTGAAGGAAATTCTGGCCGGTAACGGGCATGAAAACGCGGACGGCCTTATCCTGCGCCTTGACATTGAAGGTGCGGAATGGGGATTTCTGGCTTCGCTGGTGGAAGATGAACTGGCGCGCTTCAAGCAGATTATCGTGGAATTCCATGGCACGGCCTTTGACTGCAACAAGCTGGCCGTTCTGGAAAAACTCAACCGCACCCATTTTCCGGTGCATTTCCATTACGACAACCAGGCTGAACATCTGTACTTTTTCAAGGAAAACTCCTTTATCTACAACCCTACTTCCTGCGCCGTCTCCTACGCCCGCAGGTCTGATTACGCCTCCAGCCCCAGCGCCGACTATTACCCTACCGCCCTGGACGCGCCGAACACGGACAAAAGCCCGGAATTTCCCATAGGGTTTTTCGACCTGCTGATAACCGCTACCAGCGCCGGAAAACCGGAATCGCTTCCTGTCGCCGGCGTGCCGGAAGAACTTTACGATAGCTTCACCCTGCGGGGCACCATTCCGGTCATGAATGAATACTTTAACGACGCCCACCTCGAAGTGACCTGCAACAGCGCCGAATGTTACCGGGAGGCCATTGCCGCCTTCGAGGGCAAAACCTTTTCGGCCAGACGCGACGAAGCCCTGCCTTTCTATCAGGCGCTGGAAGATTACCCGATAACAGGAAAAAAAGTTCTGGTGATAGGCCTGTCGCGGTGTAATTGCGTGCCCATGTGCTTATGGAAAAAGGCGGAACACGTCTGGGTGGTTGACTATAACCCTCCGGTCTGCGAACATGAGGATATTACGACCATGACTCCGGAAGAGCTGGAAACGAGCGGCCTGAACTTTGACTGCGTTCTTTCCTTTTCCGCGCTCGAGCACTGCGGCCTCGGCCGTTACGGCGACCAGCTCAACCCGAACGGAGACCTTAAAATGATGGCCCTGGCCAGGGAGCGCCTGGCCCCGAAAGGCCTTTTTCTTCTGGGGGTGCCGGTGGGAAAGGACGTGCTGGTTTGGAACACCCACCGCATTTACGGCCCGAAGCGTCTGCCGCACCTGCTCCGCGGCTGGAACCTTCTGGACGTTTACAGCGCCTCGCGCAAGGAAACGCTGTTCGGCAGCCCCACCGGTTTTTACCAGCAGCCCCTGATGGTTTTGCGGAAAAGCCGCGCGCATCTGGCCAACCGCCAGGACACCGCCCGCCGTTGCGAATATGCGCGCAAACTTATCGGCAAAGGCCTTCAGAAAGCTCCGGCCGGGAGCAAAAACCCCAAAATGCTGCTGCAATTTCTGGAAAGCACGCTTAACTACAAACCCTACGAAAAATGACATGAACGCATACGACGAGCGCATGGCCGCACTAAAAAGGGCCAAACGGGTTATCATCAAGGTAGGCAGCGCGGTTCTGACCGATTCTTCCGGGCTTGCCCTTGACGTTATCGGCAGCCTGGTGCGGCAGGTGGCGGACTGGCACAGCGCCGGAACCCAAACCGTTCTGGTCAGCTCCGGGGCCGTGGCCGCCGGGCGGGCCGCCCTGAAAGGCCGCAAGACCATAAGCGCCATACCGGACAAGCAGGCCGCTGCGGCCATAGGGCAAAGCCGCCTGATGCAGCATTACGACCATGCTTTTTCCGCCGCCGGCAAAGTAACGGCCCAACTTCTGCTCACCAGCGAAGACCTGCGCCACCGCCAGCGTTTCCTGCACGCGCGCAACACTTTTTTCACCCTGCTGGGCTGGGGCGTCATTCCCATTGTAAACGAAAACGACACGGTGGCGGTTGACGAGCTGAAATTCGGCGATAACGACACCCTGGCCAGTTTCCTGATCAACCTGACGGAAGCCGACCTGTTCATCAACCTGACCTCAGCCCCCGGCGTGTTCGCCGAAAGCCCGCAAAGCAACCCGGAAGCGCGCGTCATGCCTTATATAAACAACATCGCGGCCCTTGACATAAACGCCATGTGCGGGGAAAAAACCAGCGCCGGAACCGGCGGCATGAATTCAAAGCTTATGGCCGCGCGGCGGGCCGCCCTGCTCGGCGTGCCGACCCTTATCCTGCCGGGGCGCGAAAAAAACGTGATCGCCAGGGCGAGAGAGGGAGAAGAGATCGGAACCTGGGTGCAGGCCGGGGAAAAATCCGTTTCCAGCCGTAAGTTCTGGCTGGCTTATAATGAAAAAAGCCTTGGCGCGGTGGTCATAGACGAAGGCGCGGCCAGAGCCCTGCTGCGCGACGGCAAAAGCCTGCTGCCGGTAGGGGTGAAAGAAGTGCGGGGAGATTTTCCCGCCGGGGCGCCCGTGCATATTTTTGACCTCCAGGGCGTTGATTTGGGCGTGGGAATCTGTCATTATCCTTCAGATATGCTGAACGAGTGCAAGGGGCTTAAGTCTCCTCTGCTTCCGGAACATTCCGGAATAACTCATAAAGAAGTCATACACCGTGACAATATGATTTTAAACACCACCTCTTCCGAGGCGGAAGGAGCTGAATAATGGACACGCTTATAGCTGTAATTCAGGCCGGGCACATCATAATCTTCGGCATCGTCGTGCTGGTGGTGGTCGTGCTGCTGTCGGGCGTAAAATCGGTGCCCCAGGGCTACAACTTCACGGTTGAGCGTTTCGGGCGCTTCACCCACTCCCTTGAGCCCGGGCTAAACCTGATAGTGCCTTTCATAGACCGCATCGGGCGCAAGGTTAACATGATGGAAAACGTCCTTGACGTTCCATCGCAGGAAGTGATCACCCGAGACAACGCCATGGTCAAGGTTGACGGCGTGGTCTTCTTCCAGGTGCTTGACGCCTCCAAGGCGTCTTACGAAGTGGCCTACCTTGAACACTCCATACTCAACCTTTCCGTAACCAACCTGCGTACGGTCATGGGTTCGATGGACCTTGACGAACTGCTCTCCAAACGCGACGAAATAAACGCCCGCCTGCTGGCCGTTATTGACGAAGCCACCCACCCCTGGGGCGTTAAGCTCACCCGCGTTGAAATCAAAGACATCACCCCGCCGCGCGACCTGGTTGACGCCATGGCCCGCCAGATGAAGGCCGAACGTGAAAAACGCGCCGCCATTCTCGAAGCCGAAGGCTTGAAGCAAAGCGAAGTGCTGCGCGCCGAAGGCGAAAAAATGTCCGCCATTCTCAAGGCCGAAGGCGCGAAACAGTCCAATATCCTGCGCGCCGAAGCCGACAAGCAGACCTTCATGCTGCAGGCGGAAGGCCGCAAGGAAGCCGCCTTCCGCGAAGCCGAGGCCAGGGAACGTTCCGCCCAGGCCGAGGCTGAAGCCACCCGCATGCTGTCTGAATCGCTGGCCAAGGGCGACGTCAACTCCATTAACTATTTCGTGGCCCAGAACTACATCCGCGCCTTGTCCGACTTTGCCGCGTCCAGCAACCAGAAGGTCTTTATGATGCCCATGGAAAGCTCGGCCCTGCTCGGCTCGGTGGCCGGCATGATCGAAATGTTCGATAAAAGCGGAAAGGGCAAATCGTAATGGAAGGCTTCAGCCTGCTCAGCCCTTCCTGGCTCAACTGGTGCGCCCTCGGCATCCTGCTGATGATTCTTGAAATTGCCACGCCGGGTGTGATGCTTATCTGGTTCGGCCTGGGGGCGCTCCTCTGCGCCCTGATTTCCTGGGCTTTCGGCATTGAGGCCTGGCAGATCCAGGCCCTGATTTTCTGCGTTCTGTCCGTCATTTCCGTGTTCGTGGGCAGAAAATTCATCCGCAAGGCCGCCCCGCAAAGCAACGCCCTGAACAACCGGCTGCAACGTTACGTCGGCAAGAAAGCCGCCCTTGAAACGGCGCTGAAAAACGGGCACGGGCGGGTTAAACTTGACGACACCTACTGGATCGTCACCGGCCCCGACCTCCCCGCGGGCGCCGAGGTGACCGTCGTGCGCGTTGAAGACGGCAGCCTGGTCGTGGAACCCGCCACTTCATCTTCTACCGGAACATTTTAATGCCTGAACAGATACGCTCGCTGCCTGAAAAGTTCGACCTCATAGTGGCGGGGGGGGGGCCGAGACGGTGGGTGAACCCCCAAGACCCCCCCCCCGGGGGGCGCACAAACCCACCGTGTAGAAGGCA
>JAVBMT010000024.1:0-31077 GCA_031552195.1 Desulfovibrionaceae bacterium | reverse complement strand
GGCGGAATTTTTTGACTCGGAATTTTTACCTTATCTTCAGTAAAGATGTCCCTAACGGTTGCAACGGTTGGGGACTTCTTTACAATTTTAGATCGAACGGGCTTATTTCGCGTTTACAAGAGATTCCATTCTCGCGGCGCGGGAAGCCGGATCAGGGTGGCTGGAGGTAATGCTGCCCTTGCCGCCCAATTCAGCCAGTTTTTTCAGGGCGCCCACAGCGCCTTTGGTGTTAAAGCCATTCTTCTTCAGGAAATTCAAGCCGTAATCGTCAGAAGAAGTTTCCTGGGCCTGAGAAAACTGAGCGTTGATAACTTCATGCAGCAGGCCGCCAAGCTGGCCTTCGGTCAACGCGCCGACGGTTCCGGAAGCCGCGCCCGCGGCTTTGATGGCGGCGGAGGAAGCATAGGCCATGCGTATGGCGTTGAGTGAATGGCCTTCAATAACGTGTCCTATTTCATGGCCGAGCACGAAGCGCAATTCATCGTCATTCATCATGTCCATCAGGCCGGAATAAACCCGGATGGAGCCGTCAGCGGTGGCGTTGGCGTTAACTTCGTTGACCATGTAAACTTTATAGTTAAGCTTTTGCCCGTCAACAGTCTTGAATTTGGCCGTAAGCTTATTCAGGCGCTGGGCATATTTGCTGCCCGGAGCGGCGACTTTGTTTTCTTTGTCGCCAACCGCGCGCATCTGGACGCAAACCTGCTTCAATTCATCGTCGCTTATGGAGGCGGCGTTGTACAAGTCTCCGGCGGCGCTGGCGGCTTTGTTCATGTCCATCTGGCAGCCCGAGGCGGCCAAAAGTAAAATAGCAAGCGCAAAGAGTAGATAAACTTTTTTCATAGTCACTATCCTATCAATTTATTTAAGGTTAAACTTGTTGCAAAAACACAACGTACTCTTCTGTAACAACAAAAAAACAACATCTAAATTGATTATCCGGAAAAATGCAAATCACGTTTTCCGGATAACCAAAAATCCATGCGGCGCTTGAAAAGTTACACCTGGGCCGCGCGTTTCGGCCTTTTGGCTTCGGCTTCCCGCCTGGCGGCATCCTTCTCCGCCCTGGCGACGACGCTGTCGCCAAAAATCAGCAGCACCGGGCTGGCGACAAAGATTGACGATGCCGTGCCGATGAACACCCCAAGGAACATCACCAGCGAAAAATCATGTATTATATCTCCGCCGAAGACCAGTAGAGAACCGATGGTCAGCAACGTAGTTCCTGACGTAAGCACAGTACGCGACATGGTCTGGTTGAGGCTGCGGTTGATAATGGTGGCAAGCGGCGTTTTACGCGTGTTGCGCAGGTTTTCCCTGATCCGGTCATAAACTATGATGGTATCGTTCAGCGAATAACCGACGATAGTGAGCAGAGCCGCGATGATGGTCAGGTCGAATTCTTTGCCCAGAAGGGCTAGCACGCCGATTGTAATAAGGATGTCGTGCAGAATGGAGACCAGCGCGCCGACGGCGAACACCAATTTGAGCTTCCAGCATAGAACCAGCGTTAAAGTGCCGCAAATGGCCAGCATGATCATCTTGTCAATGCCTATAAGGTTCAGGACGTACATGGTGAGGCCAAGAGCCGCGGCCATAATTATGGAAGCGCCCCAGCGCTGTTCGAACCGGCCGGAGACGTAAATGGCTATAAGAATCATGGCTACGAAAACGGCTTCAACGGCCTTTGAGCGCAAATCAGCCCCTACTTTTGGTCCGACCATCTCAAGACGCTGAATTTCAAAGGGGTTGTCGGAAAAAGCCGCGCCCAGGGCGCCGGAAATAGCTTCCCTGACAGAGGTTGTCGTCATTTCGTCGGTATTGGAAATACGCAACAGATAATTCAAATGATCAGTTCCAACTTCCTGCACCACAAGATTGGGCAGTCCGCTGTTGCTCAAGCCGGCTTTGACGGCCTCGTCTTCCACCGCTTTGGAGAATTTTATCTGCACCACGGTGCCGCCCGCGAAGTCTATGCCGTACTTAAGGCCTCCGTTGGCGGCAATAGCGGCGAAACCGGCCAGAATGAGCAATATCGAAACAGCATAGGAAATTTTCCTCATGCCTACGAAATTAACGTTCAGGTTATTAGGAATAAGATGAAAACCCATTTGCCCGCTCCTTTATTATATGCTCAGGCCGGCGCTGTTTTTGTCTTTCCAGAGCATGAAAATCACACGGGAAACAAAAATCGCTGTGAACATGGACACGAGTATGCCCAGGGTAAGGGTTACCGCGAAGCCGCGTATCGGCCCGGTTCCGAACTGATACAGAATAATCGCCGCGATGACGGTGGTCAGGTTCGAGTCTAAAATAGCCATGGTGGCTCTGGAAAAGCCCAGGTCTATGGCGGTGTGCGGTTTAAGCCCGTGCCCGAGTTCCTCGCGGATGCGTTCGTATATAAGCACGTTGGCGTCAACGGCCATGCCCAGGGTAAGGACTATGCCCGCTATGCCTGGCAGGGTTAAGGTCGCCCCGAGGGCGCCCATGCCGGCGAGCAGAAGCGCCATGTCAAGAATAAGCATGATAGAGGCGATGATGCCTGAGGCGCTGTAATAGACGACCATGAAAATGACGACCATCAAGCCGCCGAGGGCGGCCGCCTTGATGCCTTTTTCAATTGATTCTTGCCCGAGGGTGGGGCCGACCGTGCGTTCTTCCAGAACGGTAACCGGGGCCGGAAGGGAGCCGGCCCGCAAAACCAGTGCCAGGTCTCTGGCTTCCTCAAGGGTGAAACGTCCGGTTATACTGGCTGTTCCCTGGGTTATCGGCTCATTGATGTTCGGGGCGGAATAAACCTTGCCGTCAAGCACTATAGCCATGCTTTTATTCACGTTTTCCGTGGTGATACGCCCGAAAAGAGCGGTTCCCTGCGGGCTGAAAGACATGGCGACCGCCGG
This sequence comes from Desulfovibrionaceae bacterium, assembly GCA_031552195.1. Taxonomy (GTDB): domain Bacteria; phylum Desulfobacterota; class Desulfovibrionia; order Desulfovibrionales; family Desulfovibrionaceae; genus JAVBMP01. The sequence continues at coordinate 28,177 of JAVBMT010000024.1, read as the reverse complement.
CTGGTTATTGCGGTCATAGTCCTGCTTGGCGTTCTTGATGTGTTCGCCGGTCATAAGGGTTTCGCGATAAACGGCGACTTTATGTTCCGCTCCGGTCGCGTCCCTGCGGTCAGTAGAGGGCAGAACCATGGTATCGGGCGGAATGCGTCCGGCGGCTATGTCCGCCTGGGTAACACCGGTATTGACGATATGAAATTCCAGGTGGGCGGTTTTGCCGATGATGTCAATGGCCCGGTCCGCGTCTTTGATTCCGGGAAGCTGCACGATAATGCGGTTTTCTCCGGTCTGGCGGCGTATATCCGGTTCCGCCACGCCGAACTGGTCAATACGGTTGCTTATCGTGGTCAGGGCCTGATCAAGCACGTCGTTATACATGCGAAGGGCTTCTTCGGGGCGCACCGCCAGAATATAACGGATCATTCCATCATCCGTGACGGAGCTGGAGCTTACCTGTAAAAAAGGAAAATGTTCAGCCAGGAGTTTTTCGGCTTTTTCCTTATTCGCCTTATCCGGCAAAGTGAATTCCAGGCTTTTCTTGTCGGTCATCAGGCGGGGGTTGGTGATGGACACGCCTTCCGTGCGGAAAAGTGAACGCACGGACTGGCCGTTCTGCATCATGGAGTTTTCCACGGCTTTGTCCACATCTACCCCTAAAGTGAGATAAATGCCGCCTTTGAGGTCAAGGCCAAGATTGATCTGTGATTCCGGCAAGAATTTGCCCAGCGGGGAATCCTTGATCACGCTGAAATTCGGCAACAGATAAATGGTCGCCAGCAGCATAACGCCAGCTATCAGCGCGATGCGCCACGTAAGTTTCTGTTTCATATGGTTACCGCCAAAACGCGCGTATTCCGCCAGGTTTCAGCCCGGCGAAATACAGGCGCGTAAGATACTTCCGATAAACGGAACTTGTTCTATTTCTTGTTTTTTCTGTCGTTTTCAGCCCGAGACGCTCCGCTCTGCGGGCCTACAACGTTCAAGGCTCCGCGCGCGACGGTGACTTTCACTTCGCCAAGATCAATGATGGCTTCAACATCGTTAATTTCAACGATTTTGCCGAAAAAGCCGCCATTGGTCATGATTTTGTCGCCGGGCTTCAAGGCGGCCAGCATGGCTTTGTGCTCTTTGGCTTTTTTCTGCTGGGGGCGAATCAGCATGAAGTAGAAAATGACGATAATCAATACGAGCGGAACAAAGCTGCCCATAAGTTGCCCCATGGTTCCGCCCGCTGCTGGAGCGGCGTTGCCCATGGCAAAAGCTGAACTGGTGAAAAACATTAAGCCTCCTGATATGCTAGAAAATGAAATTTAACGCGCTATGGTCACAAAAAATGACGCACGCCAGCTGATATGCCGGAGAAGCCGGCGGCCGCAGCGTAATGGAACGTTTTTATTTATACCGCCTGTTCCGAAAGGGCAATATAAAAAATGCCTTGCGGCTGAACTTGGAAGCACGCAGCGCCCGTTCGCCCGCGGGCGACGGTTAGCGCATATTGCCGGAGCCTCCGCGCTTTATGGAAGCGCGATGGATTCTTTAATCCTGCAAACCCCGCAAAGGCCGTCGGGGCCGCCGCTGGTCGGGTAGCCGCAACAGGCGCAGGGCACAAGGGTCCCTTCGCTCTTTTGCTGTTCAGCGGCGAAATGTTGTCGTCCGTTTTGTAAAAAGCCCTGATAAAAATCCAGCTTGCGTCCCGGCATGGCGTCTTCAAGCTCGCCCCAGAATTTTTTGTGCGTGGTGAAGCTGGCCCCGCGGCTGTATGGACAGGGGGCGTAATGATAATCTATTCCGCGCAGAAAGGCGTAATGGGCTGTTTCATATTCTGAAAGACGCCACAACGGCTTGACCTTGCGAGCGAAGCCGGATTCCGCCGGGAGCATCGGCCCCTGCTCTCCAAGGTACGAAGCGTCCCAACGCAGGATATTGCTGAAAAGACGAGCTATTTCGTCATCAAGGTTATGCCCGGTGGCCATTACGGTAAAACCGTTTTCAAGGGCCACCTTATTGAAATAATGGCGTTTTATCTTGCCGCAGGCTGAACAGATCGGGCGTTTCAGGCGGGCTTTCACCTTCGGAATAGGCAAACCTTCGGCCTCCAGCTCTGTAACCATCAATTTCAGCTCGTGTTTGCGGCAAAAATCCTCCACAGCCGTTCTGGCTGAGGCGGAAGAACCGGGAATGGCCAAATCGACATGCAGCCCGGTAACGTCATAGCCTAGACGTTGCAATTCATACATCAGGCCGAGCGAATCCTTTCCGCCGGACAAGGCCACCAAAATACGGTCGGAATGCGTGAAAAGTTGTTGCTTGCGAATGCCCTTCTCTATCTGCGCGGTGAAAAAATCCAGAAAACAGGCGGCGCAAAATCCGGAATGATGGCTCGGCAAGGCTACAACCGCCGGCTCCTTGCATTTCGTGCATTTCATAAAAAGGCCTTTGAACCGTTACCAGTTGAGCGTGGCTTTGAAAGAATCCGCCAACGCTTCAACAGCCTCGTTCAGCAGTTCGGCCCCGTCCGCCGCTACTGTCAGGCGTCCGCCATCGGTGACGTGGCCTATTGCGGCGTAAGGCTGGCCGCTGAACAGGTCTTCAAAGTCAGCGGCCTTATCCGGATTTACCGTCACCAGAAGGCGGCTGGCCGATTCGCTGTAAAGCAATTCGGCCGGGGTAAGGCCAGATTGCCTGTCGGCCGGAACCGCGCCAAGCTCAACCGCCGCTCCAAGCCTTCCGCCCAGGGCCATTTCCGCAAGGGCCACGGCAAGGCCTCCGTCTGAAAGGTCATGGCAGGCATCCACGAGTCCGTTCTGTATCGCCTTGAACAAGGCTTCGTAGCGTTTCTTCGCGGAATTGGCGTCAACTTTCGGAACTTGCATGGCTTCCGGGGCGAGCCTGGCCGCAAGGTTGAGTTCCTGCGCCGCTTCGCTGCCGGCCAGGTCCCGTCCGGTCAGGCCCAGAAGATATATCCGGTCACCGGCCTTTTTAAAATCGGAGGTGACGGATTTGTTGATATCCGGCTGATAGCCGAGCACGGAAAACAGCACCGTGGGCGGAATGGAAATTTTCACCCCGCCCCCTGTATAATCGTTTTTCATGGAATCTTTGCCGGACACGCAAGGCAGCCGGTAAGCCATGCAGAAATCATACAAGGCCTTATTGGCGCGTACCAGCTGGGCCAGCTTGTATTCGCCGTCCGGGGTGCGTTCGGATTGCACCGGGTCGCACCAGCAGAAGTTGTCCACCCCGGCCAGGCGGGCGGGGTCGGCCCCGACCGCGACGGCGTTGCGCACAGCTTCATCTATGGCGTTGGCCATCATCCAGTACGTGTCATAATCACTGAATTTTGGACAGATGCCGTGCGAAAGGGCCATGCCTTCGCAGGAATCGAGAACCGGCCGCAGCACGGCCGCGTCTCCCGGCCCGTCGCGCTTTACGCCGACCAGGGGTTTTACGACGCTGCTGCCTTTAATTTCATGGTCATATTGCCGGATCATATATTCTTTGCTGCAAATATTCAGGCGGCCGAGCATCTTGTGCAAAAAGGCCCCCTGCTCCGTCCTGACTATTTCAAACTTGGTTTCGCCCTTGGGGTTGGCGGGTTGCTCAGGCCGCTTCCAGCGCGCCCGCAGTTTCATTTGTGGAAGCCCTTCGTGCATAAAGCGCATGGGCAGCCAAGCCACGGTCTTATCTTTGTAAACGATGTGGAAGTAACCGCTTTCAGTAAATTCGCCCAAATCGCTCACCTCAACATCCATTTCTTCCGCCAGGCGCATGAATTCATCAAGTTTGGCCGCAGGCACGGCCAGAGTCATGCGTTCCTGCGCTTCCGACAAAAGAATTTCCCAAGGCCTCAAGCCGTCGTATTTGAGGGGAGCCCGCGAAAGGTCCATGCGGCAGCCGCCGGTGTCTTCCGCCATTTCTCCGACGGACGAAGACAAGCCGCCGGCTCCGTTGTCCGTAATGGCGTTATAAAGCCCCTTGTCGCGGGCAACCATGATGAAGTCGTAAAGTTTGCGCTGGGTAATGGGGTCGCCTATCTGCACGGCGGTGGCCGGAGAGCCTTCATGCAGCTCTTCAGATGAGAATGTCGCCCCGTGAATGCCGTCTTTGCCTATGCGCCCGCCCGCCATGATAATGCGGTCATGCGGCAACGCCTTTTTTACGTGCCCAGGCCGGCCGGCCACCAGACGCGGAATAAGTCCGACCGTGCCGCAGAAAACCAGCGGTTTTCCAAGAAAACGCTCGTCGAAAACAACCGAGCCGTTAACGGTGGGAATGCCTGATTTATTGCCGCCGTGCTCAACCCCTTCGCGCACTCCTTCCATCACCCGGCGCGGATGCAAAAGGCGAGGCGGCAACTCGCCTTCATAAAAAGGCGAGGCAAAGCAAAACACGTCGGTATTGCAGACCATGTTCGCGCCAAGGCCGGTTCCCATGGGGTCGCGGTTTACGCCGACAATGCCAGTCAACGCTCCGCCGTAGGGATCAAGGGCCGAAGGGCTGTTGTGGGTTTCAACCTTGATGCAGAGGTCATAATTTTCGTTAAAGGCCACCACCCCGGCGTTATCTTTAAAGACAGAGCGGCAGAAATCTTTTTCGCCCATCTGCTCGCGCAAATTTTTCGTGCTGCCTTGGATGTAGGTTTTATAAAGGCTGTCTATTTCTTCTGATTCGCCGTTTTCTTCGTCATGATAGCTGATGCGCGCGGCGAAAATTTTATGTTTGCAATGCTCCGACCATGTTTGAGCCAGCACTTCAACTTCCGCGTCCGTCGGATCATGGGGCAACCCGGCTTCCTGCCTGGCCAGGCGTACCTGAGAGTCGGCATAATGGTCTTTGATAATGCGCATTTCTTCCAGGGAAAGGGCGAGCGTGTTTTCCCGGCTGAATGCCGTCAAGGCCTGGTCATCCATGCTTGAAACGGGGATGACGGCCACGTCGTCCATGGCTTTGCCCAGAACCTGCGCGGCCTTCGGGGTGAAACCGGGGGCTTTTCCCCACTCTTCCCCGCTTTTGATTTCAAAGCGCTGAATAAGTTCGTTAGCGAGCATATCTTTGGCAATATGCTCAATATCATTGCGTTGCAGCTTGCAAAAAAGATGATACTGAACAGAAGTGTACACCACCGGAAAAGAATCTTTCGCGCAGCCAAGGGCCAAAGCGAGCGTTTCTTTGGCGGTGCGGCCTTCGTTGTCTGTAACGCCTGGCTTGAACCCGACTTCAAGAATCCAGTCCGCCCCCATGTTCCAGGCGGAAAGAGAGGCTTCCTGCAAAATCGGGTCGTGCAGGACGGATTTTTCTATCACTTTCGCGCAGCTTGCGCTGTCCAGTTTGTCAATGGTGAACACCTTGACAACCTTGGCGTCTTCAACCTCAAGGTGAAGAAAATCCTTTATCCTGGCGGCAACGTTACGTCCGGCGGAGTCGGTCAGGTCAGGCCTCAGGCGTATTTCAACTCTTTGCAGCATTATATCTCCCGGCTGGATCAAGGTATTGATTTTGCGAATAAGGTTCTGAACAAAAACAAAAAGGGTGAAAAGCTTCAAAAACCGCACGGCGGCTTCGGCAACGGTTGCGCAAGGTGATTCAAGGCGCGTCGGCAATAAGTTTAATGGGCTCTGTTCTGTATGTATTCCGGCATGTCATAAAGCAGGTCGCGGGAGGGTCCGGGCGGTATCACGGCAAGGGCGGCGCGCGCCTTTTGCAAATGCTTTGAGGCCATATCTCTCGTTTTGCTTCCGCAGCCCGCTACATCCATGTTTCTCACCGCGCGCTCGATAAATTTCTCATCAAAATTTCCGGTTGTGAAGGCCCGGATAAATTCTTCGCGCTCGCTTCCGGCCAGGGTTTCCAGATAAAAACGCAAGGGGGGCGTGAATTTTCCTTCGCGCAAGTCGCCGCCCACAGGTTTTCCGGTGGAATTCGCCATGGTAATGTCAAGCGCATCGTCAACCAGTTGAAAGGCCCGGCCAAGCTCAAGCCCGAATTCGGCCATGGCTTCCACCTGTTCGATGGAGCCTCCGGCCCTTATCGCGCCCATTTCGCAGGCACATCGCAACAGCCAGGCCGTTTTTCCCGTGATTACGCGCAAATAGTCATCTTCGCTCTGATCAAGGGAATTGAGGAAAGAAAGCTCCTCAACCTGGCCGGAAGCGGTGTTGGCCAAGGCTTCGGCCAACAACGCGCTCAAGCTCGTATAATTCATTTCCGCGATGATTTTCACGGCCACCGCGCAAAGAACGTCGCCGGAAAGAACCGTTCTGGTAACTCCGAACACCGTATGCACGGAGGGCTTGCCTCTTCTTGTGCCGGCGCCGTCAAGGATGTCGTCGTGCATAAGGCTGGCTGAATGCAGGAATTCCACCGCCGTGCCGATGGTATAAAGGTCTGGATGCTCGCAACCCAGCGCTCGCCCGGAAAGCAGGGTCAAAAACGGCCGCACCCTTTTTCCGCCCGTTTCCGTGACATATGAGGCCATGTCGCGCGTCGGCCCAGTTATCCTGTTCAATTCGCGTTTTATAGACGCGTTGAAATGCCCGGATTCCCGTTCAAGCATTGCCAGAATTTTTTGCATTTATCGCCTTTTTATAGGGTCCAGCGGCTTATGCCGTTTTTTTCAGCCTCTTCCGCCGTGAAGACGCCTTTAACGTCAATCAGCACGGGCGTCACGTCCGCCCGGAAGCATTTCTTAAGCTGTTCCATAGGCAACGAAAGAAAACTGGCATGGGCCACCGCGGCAATAACCGCGTCAAGGTCTGTGAACTCGCTGAAAGGCCGCAGAACCAGGCCGCATTCGTGTTCGGCTTCGCCCGCGTAGGCTTCCGGGTCGTGAACCAGCACCTCGATGCCGAATTCCTCAAGTTCCGCAATAATATCCACAACGCGCGTGTTCCTCAGGTCAGGCACGTTTTCCTTGAACGTCAGGCCCATAATGCCGACTTTCGCGCCCTTGACCTTAGATCCGGCCTGAATCAGTTTCTTAATGGCATTGTGGGCCACAAACTTGCCCATGCTGTCGTTTATGCGCCGCCCGGCCAGAATGACCTGGGGGTTATAACCGTATTCCTCGGCTTTGAAGGTCAGGTAATAAGGATCGACGCCTATGCAGTGCCCGCCGACCAGTCCGGGGCTGAAACGAAGGAAATTCCATTTCGTTCCGGCCGCCTCAAGCACCGCTTGGGTGTCTATGCCCATCAGATTGAAAATAAGCGCCAGTTCGTTCATCAGGGCTATGTTAAGGTCGCGCTGGGTGTTTTCAATAACCTTGGCGGCTTCCGCCACTTTTATGCACGGGGCTTTGTGAATTCCGGCCTTAACCACCGAACCGTAAATAGCGGCCAGGAGTTCGGCCGTTTCCGCATTGCTGCCGGAAACAATTTTGACCACGCTTTCAAGGGTATGCACTTTATCGCCGGGGTTGATGCGCTCCGGAGAATATCCGACCGTAAAATCCCTGCCGAAGGCCAGGCCTGATTCCTTTTCAAGGATGGGCACACAGAATTCTTCCGTCATGCCCGGGTAAACGGTGGATTCATAAACGACCGTGGCCCCGGCCTTCATGTTGCGCCCGACGCTGCGCGAGGCTGATTCAAGAGGGCGCAGGTCAGGGTTGTGATGCTCATCTATCGGAGTGGGCACCGCGACGATTATCACGCCGGCCCGGCCAAGATCCGCCGGGGCGGAAGAAAATTCAATTCCGCAGCCGCGCAGGTTTTCCGGGGTTACCTCACGGGTGTGGTCCTGGCCGGATTTCAATTCCGCGATGCGGGTTTCGGAAATATCGAAGCCGATAACGTGAAAATGCCTGGCCAGCGCCACGGCTAAAGGCAGCCCGACATAGCCAAGGCCGACAACCGCCACGGGCAGCGATTTATTTTTTATCAGTTCAAATTTATTCATAAAAAGTATAGTCTGTAGTTGTAAATTGTAACCGTTCGAACAGACTCTCCAAGCCGATATTTTTGGCAGTTTTAGCCGCTTTTGGCAAGTCTTTTAACTACGGTGGATGGGGCCGGCAGGCAAATGGTTAATTTTTTTCCTGCCCTCCGGCAAGCGTTTTTTGCACCACCGAATATATGAGCGGAAAAATTTCCGGAAAATTCGCGGGAGAAACCCGGCCTGTTTCTATAAATTTAACTATGATTTCTTTGGTCGCCTGCAAGGCTTCCTTGTTTTCCTTATCCATGCCCGGCTCCTTGTGAGGCTTTGCTTCCGGACGGTCAAAACGGCCGCCCAGCTGAAAAAACCCGCCCCTGGGGAATGGCCTCCTGCCACGATGGCGGATACCGGACGGGAAAAAGAAAAAACCCGTAAAGCCCTTCCCTTTTTTTGATGCGCCCTGAAAAACGGGATTTCATTTTTCAGGCAGGATCAAAAAATCAGCGTCCTTGATAATTGCTGGACATCCAGCTGCGGTATTCGCCTGTCTGCACCCGGCTTACCCATTCCGCATTATCCAGATACCAGCGAACCGTGCTTTCAAGGCCGGCTTCAAGATTGTAAGACGGTTTCCAGCCCAGCTCGCCCTCTATTTTAGCGCAGTCTATCGCGTAGCGCATGTCGTGTCCTGGACGGTCCGTCACGAAAGCTATCTGATCTTCGTAACGTCCCCCGGCTTTCGGGCGCAGGCGGTCGAGAATGCGGCAAACCGAACGCACCATTTCTATATTGGTCACTTCCGAACGTCCGCCCACGGCGTAAGTTTCACCCGCGCGGCCTTTTTGCAAGACAAGACGCACCGCTTCGCAATGATCCTCAACATGCAGCCAATCGCGTATATTTTCTCCAGTGCCGTAAACAGGAAGCGCTTTCCCGGCCAGGGCCTGAAGAATTATAAGCGGAATGAGTTTTTCAGGAAATTGACGGGGCCCGTAGTTGTTTGAACAATTAGTGATCAGCGTGGGCAGGCCGTAAGTTTCGTGGAAGGCGCGCACGAAATGGTCGGAGGCGGCTTTGCTGGCCGAATAAGGGCTGTTGGGAGCGTATGCCGTTTTTTCGGTAAAAGGCGGGTCTTCCGGTTTAAGGCTTCCGAAAACCTCGTCGGTAGAAACATGCAGAAAGCGGAAGGCGCGTCCTTCTTCCTCCGAAAGGTTCTTCCACCATTCGGCGACGCGGCGCAGAAGGGTGCAAACCGCCGTTACGTTGCTGCGCACGAAAGCGTCCGGATCTTTAATGGAACGGTCAACATGGCTTTCGGCCGCGAAATTGACAACGGCTGTGGGGTTGAATTCGCGCAGAATCCGGCCAATCAGCTCCGCATCTCCAATATCGCCCCGGGTGAACAGGTAGTCTGGATTTTGCTCAACGCCGCGCAAATTTTCCGGATTGCCGGAATAAGTGAGCTTGTCCAGGTTCAAAACCCGGGCTGTTGAATTTTCAAGCGTCCGCAAAACGAAACATGACCCTATAAATCCGGCTCCGCCGGTGACAAGCCAGCGTTCAGGCCTTGCGCAAACTGTGCTCATTATCCCTCCGGAAGTTTTTATTATTCGAGAATATAGATAAAAAACCATGGCAAGTCACTTAAAAAACAAAGCAATTAAATCAATATGATAATCATATCAATGCCGTTGCATTTCAACGATGGCGCTGAAAGTTTCGTCTCTTTTCAGATGGCGCGCCTCCTAAAGTATATTTCACTTCTGCCGATAATAGAGATGAGTGAAAACAAGTTGCGGCGAGAGGAGGTTAATGCAACTTAGGCGGCTATATGTGTGTAGATTGTGACGTATTCAAGGAGGAATCGTCATGGCACTTATAATAAACCACAACCTGATGGCTATGAACGCCAACCGCAACCTGAGCAGTTCCTATACGCGGCTGGCCAATTCCGTGCAGCGCCTGTCTTCCGGGCTGCGCGTCAACTCTTCGGCTGACGACGCGGCGGGGCTGGCCATTCGCGAACTTATGCGCGCGGATATCGCCTCCCTTAACCAGGGCGTGCGCAACGCTAATGACGCGATTTCGCTGCTCCAGACCGCTGACGGCGCCTTGGGCGTTATCGACGAAAAGCTCATTCGTATGAAAGAACTGGCCGAACAGGCCGCTACCGGCACCTACGGTTCAGACCAGCGTTTGATGATCGAGTCCGAATATCAGGCCATGGCTTCGGAAATAACCCGAATAGCCAACGCCACGGACTTCAACGGCGTGTATCTGCTTAACGGCAACCTGTCGGCCGACACTCACAACGGCGAAGGCCTGAAGGCCAACGGCAAGCTTAAGATACACTTCGGCAGCGGCAACGACAGCGCTGAAGACTACTATTATGTCAAGATAGGGAATTCCACGGCGTCCGCTCTGGGCGTGGGCAATTCTTCCGCGACCTCAAGCGCGGCTTACACTGTGTCTACCCAGGCCGCGGCTCAGAGAGCCCTGGAAGGACTGAATTCCGCAATAAGCTCCAAGGACAAAATACGCGCCAGCCTTGGGGCCGTGCAGAACCGTCTGGAAAACACCATTTCCAACCTGCAGATTCAGGCTGAAAACCTTCAGGCCGCGGAATCGCAGATATCCGACGTTGACGTCGCGCTGGAAATGACCGAATTCGTCCGCAACCAGATCCTTTCGCAAGCCGGCGTGGCCATGCTTTCGCAGGCCAACTCCATGCCGCGTCTGGCCCTGCAGTTGATCGGCGGATAAAAACAATAAAACTTTAACCAAAAGACATGCAAAAGACGCACATATCGCCCAGGCATTAAGCAACTCAAGGAATGTCGCCACTCAGAAGCGCCCTGTATTCAGGGCGCTTCTTTATGTTATGCCCGGAAGGTCCTTGCGGGCATAACAACTTCCAGGCCTGGGCCTGATAATATGAAAACTTCACCCCGGAAGGAATTATCTCCTTTCACACAAGCTTGCCTGGCGGCGGTATTTGACATATGCTGATTAATCTTTTCAGCAACCTTCCTACAACGGATCAAGAATGAGCAGTAAAAGCTATATTAAAGGATTAAGTTACCATGTGCCCTCACGGGTGGTCACCAATGCCGAGCTGTCCAAAACGGTGGACACTTCCGATGAATGGATACGCACGCGCACGGGAATTCATGAACGGCGCATGGCGGAACCCGGCGTTTTCACCTCCGACCTGGCGGCGATAGCCGCGCGCAAAGCCCTTGCGGCCGCGGGAAGAAAACCCGAAGAGTTGACCCATATTATAGTCGCGTCTTTTTCGCCGGACTCCATGTGCCCCTCAACAGCTTCCCGGCTTCAGCACCTTCTTGGAGGCAAAGGCGGCTATGCCATTGACGTCAATGCGGCCTGCTCAGGCTTCGTATACGGCCTGGAAGCGGCCGCCGGCTTTATTGCCCTCAAGCCGGAATCCAAAGTGCTGCTCGTAGCTTCGGAAATACTCTCGCTTCATTGCAACTGGGAAGACCGTTCGACCTGCGTGCTCTTCGGAGATGGCGCCGGAGCTGTAGTTGTCGAAGGAAACGGAACCCCAGCGGACGGAGCTGCCTGCAAGGCAGAGATAGAAACGGTGCTTTGCAATTCAGACGGTAGCCTTGGCGAGCTTTTAACCTGCCTTGGCGGTGGGTCGCGCCAGCCTTACGCGTTAGGAGACGTGATCGGCCCGGAATACTTCATCCGCATGCAGGGGCGCGAAGTGTTCAAGCACGCCGTGCGCAGCATGTGCGCCGTATGCAACGATATTCTTGAACAACAAGGCCTGACTCTGGATGAAATCGACCTTTTCATTCCGCATCAGGCCAATATGCGCATTATCGAAGCGGTGGGCGAAAGGTTAAAGTTTGACATGAATAAAGTGTTCGTAAACGTTCAAAAATACGGCAACACCTCCGCAGCCTCCATCCCCATTGCCCTGGCGGAAGCTTTTGAAACAGGGATCATCAAGCCGGGGATGCGGGTGCTTTTGACTACTTTCGGCGGGGGTTTCACCTGGGCTGCGGCCTTGATCAAGTTTTAGTAATGTGTTAAGCGTGTTCCGCCGCAGCTAACGCGAGAGTGGCGGAATTGGTAGACGCACTGGACTTAGGATCCAGCGCCTTTGTGCTTAGGAGTTCGAGTCTCCTCTCTCGCACCAGATAAAAAATTATCGGCGGCCAGTCTATTTGGCGAATTTCATGAACAACAAAGGCATGGCCGTACTCACGCCATGCCTTTGTTGTTCATGAAAATATATGGGTCAGATATAAACCGACCCCTCGGCCAGAAGCGTAACCGGGCCGCCAACCCACACCTCGTCGCCCTCTCCGGAAAATTCCGCATAAAGCCTGAAACCGCTGGGTTGCTCCAGGCTGAACGCCTTCGCTTTAATTCCGTGTTCGCGCAAGGCCAAAGCCAAGGCCAACGACCCTGAACCGCACGCGTTTTCGCGGACATAACTCGCCGTGTCCCTGACGTATACAACCGGAACGATGCGCCGCTCCGCAATTGTTCCAGGTTGCCCTCCCCTGCCTGAATGCCAGATAACGCCGCAGGCCGCTTCATTTTCCAGCCCGGCCTGGCGGATAAATTTTTTGGCCGCGCGCAGCATTTCTTTTTCGTTATCTTCCGGGCAGGCGAAATATGCGGAATCAAGCAGGATATGGCTTATTCCAGGCAAACGCGCCAGCATCATGCCTTCGTCGAAAGTTGCGAGCGAATAGCCATTCAGCTGGAAGCGCACTGAGCAATCAAGGCTGTTCGCGTACTCAAGGCCGCTTTGAACTGGCCAGTCAGCCGGAACCGCCGAAGATTGCGGCCTGACGCGCGCCTTGACCGTTCCCTCAATTCCGGAACTGCGTAAAGTCAAAAAAAGCTCTTTGCGCAAGTCGGCGGGCTGTTTGCTTTTAAGGTTGCGCAAAGCGGCCAGGAAGGCCAGACAACAGGTGGCGTTAAGGCAGAATTCTCCCCCCATCATCTCAAGCGCCGGGATTCCGTCGCCCCCTGAGCTGACGAATCCGACCTGTTCAGCCTGCAAGTGAAAGGCGGACATCATGGACCGGGCCGCCCTGCTTTTGGGCGTGGCGGCTGGCGGGTTAAGGACCAGAACGGTGGAATTTCCGCTGGGGCTTAATTTATAAAATGATAATTCCATATAAAAAACCTTTGGCTACGCCAACAAAACGCCCGGGCGAAACTTCGCCCGGGCGTGAACGGTTAAAACGATTAACGGGTCAGCTTTCGGAATTTTATTCTGTGCGGCTGGTCAGCCTCTTTGCCAAGGCGTTTTTTACGGTCTTCCTCATATTCAGAGTAGTTGCCGTCAAAGAAAACCACGCCTGAATCCCCTTCAAAGGCCAGAATATGAGTGGCTATGCGGTCGAGGAACCAACGGTCGTGGCTGATGACCATAACGCACCCGGCAAAATTCTCAAGGCCGTCTTCAAGGGCGCGCATCGTATTCACGTCAAGGTCGTTCGTCGGTTCGTCAAGCAGAAGCAGGTTCGCGCCGGATTTCAGCATGCGCGCGAGATGAACGCGGTTGCGTTCGCCGCCTGAAAGCACGTCCACCTTCTTTTGCTGATCCGCCCCGTTCAGATTGAAGCGCGAGCAATAAGCGCGCGAATTGACTTCGCGCCCGCCCAGCTTGATGGTATCATACCCTTCGCTGATTATTTCATACACGGTTTTTCCCGGAGTCAGGCTTTCCCGGCCCTGGTCAACCCAGGCCGCGACCACGGATTCCGCCACGCGCAACACGCCGGAATCAGGCGTTTCCGCCCCGGCTATCATCTTGAACAGCGTGGTCTTGCCGGCGCCGTTCGGCCCGATTATGCCCACTATGGCCCCGGCCGGAATGAGAAAGCTTACGTTTTCCATAAGCAGTTTATCGCCGGCTGATTTGGAGATGCCTTGGGCTTCTATGGCGACCTTGCTCAAGCGCGGACCGGGCGGAATGTAAATTTCCAGATCCGCCGCCAGACGCTCTGATTCATGCGAGAGCATGGCTTCATAGGCGTTTATACGGGCTTTGCTCTTGGCGTGGCGGCCCTTGGGGGCCATGCGCACCCATTCCAGCTCGCGCTGCAGGGTTTTCTGGCGCTCGCGCTCCGTTTTTTCCTCATTGGCAAGACGTTTCTGTTTCTGGTCAAGCCAGGAGGAATAATTGCCCTTCCAGGGTATGCCCCGGCCCCTGTCCAGTTCAAGAATCCAGCCGGCCACGTTATCCAGAAAATAACGGTCGTGCGTTACGGCGATAACGGTTCCGGGAAAATCACGCAGGTAACGCTCCAGCCAGGCTACAGATTCAGCGTCCAGGTGGTTGGTCGGTTCGTCAAGCAGCAGGATATCCGGGTTTTGCAGCAAAAGGCGGCAAAGGGCCACCCGCCGCTTTTCACCGCCGGAAATGACTGAAACCGGCGTGTCTCCCGGAGGGCAGCGCAGGGCGTCCATAGCCATATCCAGCCTGGCGTCCAGATCCCATATATCCTTGTTGTCCATCAGTTCCTGCACTTCACCCTGGCGGGTTATCAGCGCATCCATCTCATCCGGTTCCATAGGCTCCGCGAATTTGAGGTTGATAGCCTCAAATTCGTCGCGTATGGCGGCAAGCTCGGCGACGCCCTCTTCCACCACTTCGCGCACCGTGCGTTTTTCATCAACCAGCGGCTCCTGCTCAAGGTAGCCGATGGTGTAGCCCGGAGCCACAACGGTTTCTCCGTCAAATTCCTTGTCCACTCCGGCCAGTATTTTCAGCAGCGAGCTTTTACCCGAACCGTTAAGGCCCAGAACGCCGATTTTAGCGCCGTAAAAATAGGAAAGCGAAATATCTTTCAGCACTTCTTTCTGCCCGTGCCTTTTGCTGACACGGTACATGGAGTATATTATCTTATCCGGCTCGTTACTCATGGCGACCTCAATAAATGTTTATTTCCACGCTAAAGTTTCCACCTTGTACACGAAGCCGTGCCGCCTGTAAACCGCTGCATAAAGCCGGAGCGCGCCGCGCAGTCGGTTCGTAACGGGCGGTTATTATCTTGCCGTCCTGATTTTCCTGAAGCGTTGCATTAACAAATCGTTCGCGCCGACATAAATATATTGCGCTTCAGCTTAATAAGTGACGCGTTTCGCCTTGCCGCGCACAAAGACAAACGAACACTATTTTTTTTAAAAGTATGCATAAAAAGAATATATTTTATTGACATAAAAAGTGTGGAAAGTTATCTTGCGCAAAGCAAGTGAAAAAATGTGCAACGATGCAACTTAATGTAACTCAAGGAGCATAATATGTATCCACCGGTAAAAAACGCGATTGTCATGATGTTTGACAGCTTGCAGTACAACTACCTGGCCTGCAACGGCAACACCTGGATGAAAACCCCCAATTTCGACCGCTTCGCCCGCGAAAGCTTTGTTTTCGACAACTGCTATATTGAAGGCGTGCCCACCGTGCCCTGCCGCAGAGCCATGCACACCGGCCGCTACACCCTGCCGGTAGCAGGGTGGGTGGCTCTTTCGATGGAAGACACCACTATTGCCGACCTTTGCTGGGGCAGCAACATCGACACCGCCATTGTTTTCGACTGCCCGATGTACCGCCTGCCCAAGTTCGGCTATACCCGCGGCTTCGACAAGGTGTGGTTCACCCACGGCCATGAAGCCGACCACTATTTCTACCGCCAGGACGACCTCATTCACTATAAGCCGGAAGATTTCCATGAAGACCACGTGCTGCGCGACATGGACAAAGTGCAGGGCAAAGGTTCCACCGAAGCCCTGCTGCATGAAACCGCCGACTACCTCAAGCACCGCCAGTACTGGAAGACTGATGAAGACCAGAACGTGGCCAAGGTTATGAAAAACGCCGTCTGCTACCTTGAAGGCCGCGACAAGAACAAGCCGTTCTTCCTGTTCATCGACAACTTTGATCCGCACGAACCGTGGGATTCACCTTCTGTTTACGATCCGGAAATGAAGTGCCCCTATAACCAGGACTACAAGGGTAAAGACCAGTTCCTGCCCGCCATTGGACCGGTCGAAGGCATCTACACTGAAGAAGAACTGCACCACGTGCGCATGCTCTATGCCGAAAAAGTGGCTATGTGCGACAAGTGGCTGGGCTACTTCATGGATAACGCCAAGCGCCTGGGCCTGGAAAAAGACACCATGTTCATGCTGGTCAACGACCACGGCGAACCCATGGGCAACGGCGAACACGGCCACGGCATCATGCGCAAGTGCCGCCCCTGGCCCTATGAAGAGCTGGTGCACGGCATCATGATGATCAAAGGCCCCGGCATCAAGCCCGGCCGCACCGACGCCTTCGCGCAGTCTTGCGACGTGGCCCCCACCGTGTGCGACTGGCTCGGCCTTGGCGTGCGCGACTTCCACCAGGGCATAAGCCTTCTGCCCGTTTGCCGCCGCGAAGTTGAAAAAGTGCGCGACTTCGCCATTGCCGGCTACTTCAAGTATTCCTGGTCCATCATCACCCACGACTGGTCATACATTCACTGGGCCAAAAACGACGAGGCCAGCAACGCCGAAGCCCTGTATGAAATGTACGGCAAGGGCACGCTTGAACACGCCCAGACCAAAAAAACCACTCTTGGCGGCGGCCTCAGCGACGAGCAGCAAGAACTGAAAAACGCCGCCAGCCTGGACGGCGAAGACCAGTGGACCTGCACCCCGAGCGCCACTTCCGAAGTGCCGGCCAAAGACGAACTCTACAACCGCAAGACAGATCTTGCCCAGTTGCACAACGTTGCCGACAAGCACCCCGACGTGGCTAAAAAGCTGTGGGATGAGCTGCGCGGCTTTATGGGTTACCTGAGAACCTGCTAAACTGAATAAATAGTCCCAAAAGATCGTAAACGCCTTTTTACCGTGAACAAGCAACGGAAAAAAGGCGTTTACGTTTAAAAAATCTTATCCGAGAGGAATCGCCGGCTTTATTGGCGTCGGCTGAAACATCTCAATCTCAAGGCGCCTGGCGGGTTCAATATGACGCCGCCTTGACAAGAATTTGCTTGAACGCTAACTGAAATTTACTTGTACAAAAAATAACATGTCTGTGGTATCGTTAGTTATAAGTCAACCTTAGCATGGAGGCAAAGATGTACCCACCGGTTAAAAATGCGATCGTCCTGATGTTTGACAGCATGCAATACAACTACCTTGGCTGTAACGGCAACACCTGGATGAAGACCCCGAACCTTGACCGTTTCTCCCGCGAAAGCTTTGTCTTCGATAACTGCTATATAGAAGGCTTGCCCACCGTTCCCTGCCGCAGAGCCATGCACACCGGCCGCTATACCCTTCCGGTGAACGGCTGGAGCCCGTTGACCATGGAAGACACCACCATCGCCGACCTCTGCTGGGGCAGCAATATCGACACCGCCTTCATCTTCGACAGCCCGCCGAACCGCCTGCCTAAATTCGGCTATACCCGCGGTTTTGACAAAGTGTGGTTCATACACGGGCATGAACTTGACCACGTTTATTACAGCAAAGACGACCTTATCCATCTTAACCCCCTTGATTTCCACGAGCAACATTCGCTTGACGCCTATAAAAAGGCCACTAGCGAAGCCGCAGTTGAAGTGGTGCTTGAAGAAACCACCTGTTACCTCAAACACCGCCAATACTGGAAGAGCGATGAAGACCAGAACGTGGCCCAGGTTCTGAAAAGCGCCGTCAAATACCTTGAAGGACGCGACCCCAACAAGCCGTTCTTTCTCTGGATCGACAGTTTTGACCCGCACGAACCGTGGGACTCCCCCTCGGTTTACGACCCGGAGATGAAATGCCCCTACAACCCGGACTACAAGGGCAAAGACCAGTTCCTGCCTATCAACGGCCTGGTTGAAGGCGTTTACACTGAAGAAGAATTGCATCATATCCGCATGCTTTACGGCGAAAAAATCACCATGTGCGACAAATGGCTCGGCTACTTTATGGATAACGCCAAACGCCTGGGCCTGGAAAAAGACACCATGTTCCTGCTGGTGAACGACCACGGTGAACCTTTGGGCAACGGCGAGCACGGCCACGGCCTCATGCGCAAGGTGCGCCCCTGGCCTTATGAAGAACTGGTGCACGGCATCATGATGATCAAGGCCCCCGGCATCAAGCCCGGCCGCAGCAAAGCTTTTGTGCAGTCCTGCGACGTGGCCCCCACCGTATGCGACTGGCTCGGCCTTGGCGTGCGCGACTTCCATCAGGGCAAGAGCGTGCTGCCCATAGCCCGCCGCGAAGTGGAAAAAGTGCGCGATTTCGCCATTTCCGGCTACTTCAAATATTCCTGGTCCATCATCACTGATGACTGGTCCTTCATTCACTGGCTCAAGCAGGAAGACACCCATCAGTCCATGGCCGGAATTTATGGCGGCACCATGCAGCATATGCAGGACGTCAAGCCGGATTATAAATCGCAGACCGGCCTCAGCCAGGAGCAAATACGCCAGAAACAGGCCGCCACGCTGGATGGGGAAGACCAGTGGACCTGCACGCCCGGCAGCCGCGCCGACGTTCCGGCCCAGGACGAGCTGTATGACCGAAAAAATGATATGGCCCAGTTGCACAACGTTATGGACAAGCACCCCGAAGTCGCCCAGAAACTTTGGGATCAGTTGCGCGAATTCATTGGTTACCTGAAAACCTGCTGATATTATGTCAGCAATCGCCTAGCAATCCAAACAAGAAGTCTTTTTGCCGTGAACGCCACGCGGCAAAAAGACTTCTTGTTTTTTTACCGTTTGCCTCTCAAAACGCCGCTTGCTTTTACCCAGGCGCAATGCATATTTTTTCGATTGATATAGTCCTGTTTGTTATGCCGCCGGTATTGACAAAAGCTTGGACGAACGATAACCGAAAACTGCTTGTGCTAAAAATAACATGTCTGCCGGTTTATGATTCTTATAATAAAACCTTAGCCTGGAGGCGCCGATGTACCCGCCGGTTAGAAACGCAATCGTTCTGATGTTTGACAGCATGCAATACAATTACCTCGGATGTAACGGCAACACCTGGATGAAAACTCCAAATTTCGACCGTTTCGCACGCGAAAGCTTTGTTTTTGACAATTGCTATATAGAAGGCCTGCCCACCGTTCCCTGCCGCCGCGCCATGCACACCGGCCGCTACACGTTGCCCGTCAAGGGCTGGAGCGCGCTTGACATGGACGACACCACCATTGCCGACCTGTGCTGGGGCAGCAATATCGACACAGCCCTGATTTTTGACTGCCCCATGTATCGTTTGGTAAAGTTCGGCTACACCCGTGGCTTTGACAAGGTCTGGTTCACCCACGGACATGAAGCGGACCACTTCTTTTACACCAGGGACGAACTTATCCACTACGCCCCGGAAGATTTTCACGAAGACCACGTTCTCAAGGCCGCAAGCGATATGGGGGCCGGAGTGGCTGAATCTTTGCTGCACGAAACCGGTTCATACCTTAAACACCGCCAGTACTGGAAATCGGATGAAGACCAGAACGTGGCGAAGGTTATGAAAAACGCGGTCAAATACCTTGAGGGGCGCGATAAAAACAAACCCTTTTTCCTGTGGATAGACAATTTTGATCCGCACGAACCGTGGGACAGCCCCTCTGTTTACGATCCGGAAATGAAATGTCCCTATAACGCGAACTACACCGGCAAAGACCAGTTCCTGCCGCTTATGGGCACGGTAGACGGCGTTTACACGGAAGAAGAACTGCACCATGTGCGCATGCTTTATGCTGAGAAGATAACCATGTGCGACAAATGGATGGGCTACTTCATGGATAACGCCAAACGCCTGGGCCTGGAAAAAGACACCATGTTCATGGTGGTCAACGACCACGGCGAACCCATGGGCAACGGCGAGCACGGCCACGGCATCATGCGCAAGTGCCGCCCCTGGCCCTACGAAGAACTGGCGCACGGCATCATGATGATCAAGGCCCCAGGCATCAAGCCCGGCCGAACCCAGGCCTTCGCGCAGTCTTGCGATGTGGCCCCCACGGTGTGCGACTGGCTGGGCCTTGGCGTGCGCGACTTTCACCAGGGCGTAAGTCTTCTGCCCGTCTGCCGCCGCGAAACGGAAAAAGTGCGCGATTTCGCCGTCGCCGGTTACTTCAAGTATTCCTGGTCCATCATCACCCACGACTGGTCCTACATCCACTGGGTGAAAAGCGACGATGACATTACTGAAGTTTTGCTTGATATGTACGGCCGCGGCATGATGGAGTATGCCAAAGACATAGGGATAAAAAGCATCAACGACCTTGGTTTCGGCAGCGGAACGGATGCTGAATCTTTAGCGTCCAGCGAACTTAAAAACGCGGCTACGCTTGACGGGGAAGATCAATGGACCTGCACGCCCGGCAGCCGCGCCGACGTTCCGGCCGAAGACGAACTGTACGACCGCAGGAAAGATATGGCCCAGTTGCATAACGTTATGAACAAGCACCCCGACGTAGCCCAAAAACTCTGGGATCAATTGCGCGAATTCATGGGATACCTGAAAACATGCTGATGTAATATAAAATTCGCTTCATAAACAATAACGCTTTTACCGGCAAGGAATTCGCCTTACGGTAAAAGCGTTCTTGTTTTTAAAGTCCGCGGCGGGCAAATCCACGGACAGCCGCGCCTTGGCGTTCACATCGCGCAAGCGGTTCCGGCCAACGAAAACCGGAAGAATAAAATTCAGGCGGACAGTTTCAACTGCCGCCAATTTATGCCGTGCCCGGTAAGATATTTTGAAAGGCGGTTGCTTTGTCTCCTGGGGCTTTTATCTTGCCCGAAAATGCGCGGCCCGGCTTCCATCAGGCTGGAACTTTCCAGGCAAACCTTCAAGACGCCTTCCAGCTGTACTTTTGTAAAGTAATCCAAATCCATAACCTTTGCGGAAATGCAGCCGGAAGACGCCAGTCGCTCCAGCAGGGAAAACGCTGAAGATGCGCCTTGTTCCGCTTTGAAACCGGAAGACGGCGCGGCAGGCGCAACCGAAGCCACCGCTTCTGAAAAAACCGGAACGAACGCGGCGGAAGGTGAAAATGAATTCACGGAACATGGAGAACAGGATTCAGACGCATCCGGCCTGGCCTTTTGCCACATTTCAAGCAAATAGTCTTTCTCCGCCAGCACGATGTTTTTATTGATAATCCCTTTGGCGGCCAAAGTGCCCATGCGGGTCACGGCGGAGGAAAAATCACGAAAATTCGCCAGCCATAAGGCCTGAGGCGACACCGCGAATTCCAGGAACTCTTTACGGGCGCCGGGGTGGAAGGCCACCGGGCGTTTCAATTCAGTGCTCAGGCGCTTCAGTTCAAAGTCCAGGTTGGCTTCAATGTCTTCCGGCCGTTCCCGCAGCGGAGGCAACTCAAAAGCCCATAAATTTATACGCGCGAAAAGATCGGCACGGAATCTGCCCCTGGCCACTTCTTCGCTTAAAGAACGGTTCGTGCCGCAAATGAGATGAAAATCACTGTAAACAGGCACATCTGACCCTACAGGCAAAAAAGTTTTTTCTTCCAGCGCTTTCACCAGCAGGGCTTGGGAATCAAGGTCCATTTCGCCTATTTCATCAAGAAACAGCACGCCCTTATGGGCCTGAAGCAACAGGCCGCGGCGTGATTGCACGGCATGGGTGTAAGCCCCCTTGACGTGCCCGAACAACGCTGACAGGGCGCTGTCGCCCCGCAGGGCGGCGCAGCTCACTTCAATCAGATGGCCTTCCAGCCCGGCGGCGCTCCTTTTCAGTTGATAGACGGCTCGCGCCAGTTGCGACTTGCCCGTGCCGCTTTCGCCGCTGAACAGGAGCGGAGCGCTTGAAACTTTCGCCACCTGCTCTACTTGTTCAAGCAATTCCGCGAAACGTTTGTTCCTGACTGTTACGTTGCGCGTAAGAACTCCGTCCGGAGTTTGCGAAATATCGAGAATGCGGGCTATAGAGAGCCACGACGCCGGGTCCGGGTTGCCTACAGAGTATTCTCCGCCCGGGAACACAAAAAAAATTTCAAGGGGCAGGTTGAGTGTATAAATAATGCTCAACATGCAAAAATATAAAAAGTACCCTCTTCCCGGCGGCAGATTGATGTAATATTTAGTGTTTTCAGCGTCGATAATATATTCGCTGAAAATTTTTGAAAAATAACCATACTGGCCTGTAAAATCAACGACATGATTATTTTCAATATGCAGAACTTTCACTTTTGTAGCTGGCGAAACGGACGCTATGTCGCGCAGCAGATCCGGCATAAGGTAATCCCAGTGTTTAAGCACGATCAGGTATAATTCATCAACAGGAAATTCATTGATGCGGCAAAGGTCCAGGGTCGGGCGCCAGATATTGGCGTTGCTCTTGCCGTACACCGCTTCATAGCCCGTCGCGACAACACTGAAAAATACATTCTTCTTTTTATCATATTCAGGCATGCGTACATTCTCCACAGGCATCAAAAAGATGCGTTTTTTTTGATTTGATGCCAATAAAGCATTAAAACGCAATTACACCTGATATCCTAAAAGGGCAACTTATTGTTTAACCAAGCCATTAAAGACGTTTTGCGGCAATTGGCATATTACTTGCTTCATTATGCCGACCAACAGCGCCGCCGTGGCGCTTGCTTGAGAAAAAACAATTAATTGGAGGCGTTATGTACCCACCGGTAAAAAACGTTATAGTCATGATGTTCGACAGCTTGCAGTACAACTACCTGGCCTGCAACGGCAACGACTGGATTAAAACCCCCAACTTCGACCGTTTCGCCCGCGAATCGATGGTGTTCGACAACTGCTACATCGAAGGCGTGCCCACCGTTCCCTGTCGCAGAGCCATGCATACCGGCCGTTATACCCTGCCGTTCTTCGGCTGGAGCGCGCTGACCATGGAAGAAACCACCATAGCCGACCTGTGCTGGGGGTCAAACATAGACACCGCCATCATTTTCGACTGCCCCATGTACCGCCTGGTGAAGTTCGGCTACACCCGCGGTTTCGACAAGGTATGGTTCCACCACGGGCACGAAGGCGACCAGTATTTCTACGCCAAAGACGAACTTATCCACTACACGCCGGAAGAATTCCACGAAGACCACATACTGCGTGATGCCGACAAGGTTCTGGGAGAAGGCGTGGTAGGCCCCCTCCTGAAAGAAACCGAATGCTACCTGAAGCAGCGCCAGTACTGGAAGAGCGACGAAGATCAAAACGTGGCGCACGTTATGAAAAACGCCGTCTGCTATCTTGAAGGCCGCGACCAGAACAAGCCGTTCTTCCTCTGGATTGACAACTTTGATCCGCACGAACCCTGGGACAGCCCCTCGGTTTACGACCCGGAAATGAGCTGCCCCTACAACCCTGACTACAAAGAAAAGGACCAGTTCCTGCCCATCATGGGCCCGGTGAAAGGCCTGTACTCAGAAGAAGAACTGCACCACGTGCGCATGCTCTATGCCGAAAAAGTGACCATGTGCGACAAGTGGCTGGGTTACTTCATGGATAACGCCAAGCGCCTC
This sequence comes from Desulfovibrionaceae bacterium, assembly GCA_031552195.1. Taxonomy (GTDB): domain Bacteria; phylum Desulfobacterota; class Desulfovibrionia; order Desulfovibrionales; family Desulfovibrionaceae; genus JAVBMP01. The sequence goes on along the minus strand of JAVBMT010000024.1, from coordinate 4,791 downwards.
GGCCTGGAAAAAGACACCCTGTTCATGGTGGTCAACGACCACGGCGAACCCATGGGCAACGGCGAACACGGCCACGGCATCATGCGCAAGTGCCGCCCCTGGCCCTATGAAGAGCTGGTGCACGGCATAATGATGATCAAAGGCCCCGGCATCAAACCAGGCCGCACCAAAGCCTTCGCCCAGTCTTGCGACGTGGCCCCCACGGTTTGCGACTGGCTCGGCCTTGGCGTGCGCGACTTCCACCAGGGCGTAAGCCTTCTGCCCATCTGCCGCCGCGAAGTTGAAAAACTGCGCGATTTCGCCATTGCCGGCTATCACAAGTATTCCTGGTCCATCATCACCGACGACTGGTCTTACATCCACTGGGCCAAAAATGATGAAAACACCGTTGGCGCGTCTATGGCCGGCATTTACGGCGGCACGTTCGACCACATGGAATCTATCGGCAAGAAAAAAGGTTCCAGCACCATAAACATCGACCTGGAATCCGATGCGGCCAAAGACCTGAAAGACTCCGCCAGCCTGGACGGCGAAGACCAGTGGACCTGCACCCCGGGCAGCGTTTCTGAAGTTCCGGCCAAGGATGAACTCTATGACCGCAAAAAAGACAACGCCCAGCTTTATAACGTCATCGACAAGAACCCCGAAGTAGCCAAAAAACTGTGGGATGATCTGCGCGGATTCATGGGTTACCTGCGCACCTGCTAAAAATACGGGCTTATAGCTTTAAAGATGAAGACCTTCTTGCCGCCGGGCGATTCCGGCGGCAAGAAGGTCTTTTTTTTCTTTTCTTCATCTGCTTTCAAATTCACATTACCACGGTTCGGTTTTTTCAGTATGGTGTGAGCCGCATGCCTGCGGAAACAGGCCAGCGCCGGGCGGTTTCCGCAAACTGTAAAAAATCCGAAGCCCCCTTGACAAATTATTAATTGCAAGCTTAGAAAGTCAAGTGTTATAAATCACAAGGGCGAATCGCCTGATAAAAAGGAGAATATGATGTACCCACCGGTAAAAAACGCTATTGTCATGATGTTCGACAGCTTGCAGTACAACTACCTGGCCTGCAACGGCAACGACTGGATTAAAACACCCAATTTCGACCGTTTCGCCCGCGAATCCATGGTCTTCGACAACTGCTACATCGAAGGCGTGCCCACCGTTCCCTGCCGCAGAGCCATGCACACCGGCCGCTACACCCTGCCCTTCAAAGGCTGGAGCCCGCTGGACATGGAAGACACCACCATTGCCGACCTCTGCTGGGGCAGCAACATCGACACCGCCCTTATCTTCGACTGCCCGATGTATCGCCTGACCAAGTTCGGCTACACCCGCGGCTTCGACAAGGTGTGGTTCACACACGGCCATGAAGCCGACCACATGTTCTACTCTCAGGACGACCTTATCCACTGCAACAAAGACGACTATCACACCGAGGCCAGCAAAAAGGCTTACGCCGCCCAATACGGCGAAAAGGTGCTCAACGTGGTTATGGCTGAAACCGAAGATTACCTCAAGCACCGCCAGTACTGGAAGAGCGACGAAGATCAGAACGTGGCCCACGTTATGAAAAACTCGGTCAAATACCTTGAGGCCCGCGACCCAAACAAGCCTTTCTTCCTCTTCATAGACAACTTTGACCCGCATGAACCGTGGGACAGCCCCTCGGTTTACGACCCGGAAATGAAGTGCCCTTACAACCCGGACTATAAAGGCAAAGACGTCTTCCTGCCCATCGCCGGAGAAGTTAAAGGCCTTTACACGGAAGAAGAATTGCACCATGTGCGCATGCTTTACGCGGAAAAAGTATCCATGTGCGACAAAGGGCTTGGTTACTTCATGGACAACTGCAAACGCCTCGGCCTGGAAAAAGACACCATGTTCATGGTGGTGAACGACCACGGCGAACCCATGGGCAACGGCGAACACGGCCACGGCATCATGCGCAAGTGCCGCCCCTGGCCCTATGAAGAACTGGTGCACGGCATCATGATGATCAAGGCGCCCGGCGTCAAACCCGGCCGCACCAAAGCTTTCGCCCAGTCTTGCGACGTGGCCCCCACCGTGTGCGACTGGCTCGGACTCGGCGTGCGCGACTTCCACCAGGGCAAAAGCCTTATGCCCATCGCCTTCCGCCAGGTGGAAAAAGTCCGTGACTTCGCCATTGCCGGCTACCACAAGTTTTCCTGGTCGATCATCACTGACGACTGGTCTTTCATCCACTGGGTGAAAAAAGACGACGCCACCGCCAAGCAGGACATGATCGAGTTTTACGGCCCGGCGGCCCAAACCATGTACAAAGGCGAAAACCTTAAAGGCCAGCAGGCCTTGAGCGATGCCCAGAAAAAATTGAAGGAAGGCGCCTCGATAGACGGCGAAGACCAGTGGACCTGCACCCCCAGCTCCACCTCTGAAGTTCCGGCTATCGACGAGCTTTACGACCGCAAAAAAGATAACGCCCAGCTCCACAACATCGTCACGCAGCACCCAGACGTAGCCAAAAAACTGTGGGATGAACTGCGCGAATTCATGGGCTATCTGCGTACCTGCTAAATAAAAAAACATGCCGTGGCATTACGGCGGTCAACTGAAAACCCGTGTAAGGAGAGTTACTCTCCTTACACGGGTTTTTTTAGCAGCATACGCCCTGCGCGCAAACGTTACCTGGCTAAAAAGAAAGAATCATGCGCCGGTGAAATCCCAGAAAGCATGCACCGCCGGGCTGGCTTCCTGCGCCCGGCGTATCATGAAAAAAGAAGTCGAAGCTTCCGTTTCGGCAAGGGGAATATATATAACGTCACTTGCCTTTATGCTCTGAACCGGGCATGGCATTATGGCAATTCCCTGCCCGGCCGCCACCAGGGTGAGCATGCTTAAAAGCGACCCCCTACGGTCGAAGTAGTCAACGTTATAATCTTCTATAGACCGCATAAGGTGAGTCGTCAGCGTGTTGAACTCGTCATTATCCTCAGAGGAATAAATAATTATTTTTTCATCTTTCAAGTCGTTGTGGGCCAGTTTGCCGCGCCCGGCCAAAGGGTGATCCTTGCGCATGGCTACCACGAAAGGATAAACGCCAACCAGCCTGGCCGACAAATCCGGGTTTTTCTCCAGGCCGAGCAACGAGGCGTAACCCACGTCTATTTTGCCGGCAAGCAAGGCTTTTATCTGATAAAGCGGAGGCACTTCATGCATTATTATTTCCACTTTGGGGTAATTGTCCTGAAACCGCTTAATGTGCCCGGAAAAAAAATCGGTAAAGGCCACAATGCTGGAAAAACCGACCCTGATTTTGCCCAATTCTCCCTTGAATGAAGCCTGCGCCATTTCTTTAAGGTCGGTAAGTTGCTGGAACAACTGCCGCACTTGCTGCAAACACAGCTCCCCGGTAGAGGTAAGTTCCACCTGGCGGCTGGTGCGCACGAACAATAATCCGCCAAGTTCCTCTTCAAGGTTGCGAATTTGCGCGCTCAAGGCCGGCTGCACTATATTCAGGCGCTTGGCGGCCCGCCCGAAGTGCAACTCCTCCGCCAGGGTCAGAAAATATTTCAAGCGTTTAAAATCCATGGCGCTCCCAATGGAAAGTTAATTTTTCAGCCTTGAATCCTCTCAACATCGACTGCCGGATACATCATTTTAAGCTATCGCTCAATAGGTTTAAACTATTTTCTATCAAAAAATATTTCTGCTATATGCTTAATATTACGAGCGGACTTCCGCCCAACTAAAGAAAAAAGGAGAAATTTCATGTATCCTGAAGTAAAAAACGCCATCGTTTTGATGTTCGACAGCTTGCAGTACAACTACCTGGCCTGCAACGGCAACGACTGGATTAAAACCCCCAACTTCGACCGCTTCGCCCGCGAATCCATGGTCTTCGACAACTGCTATATCGAAGGCGTGCCCACTGTTCCCTGCCGCAGAGCCATGCACACCGGACGCTACACCCTGCCCTTCAAAGGCTGGAGCCCGCTAGACATGGACGACACCACCATTGCCGACCTCTGCTGGGGCAGCAACATCGACACCGCCCTTATCTTCGACTGCCCGATGTACCGCCTGACCAAGTTCGGCTACACCCGCGGCTTCGACAAGGTGTGGTTCACCCACGGCCATGAAGCCGACAACACCTACTACGGCAAAGACGACCTTATCCATTACGATTTCTATGACTTCAACGAAAAGTCCACAATTGAAAAAGGCGTGGCCAAACTCGGCCAGTTCACCGCCGAGGCCTTGCAGCATGAAATGGAAGACTACCTGAAGCACCGCCAGTACTGGAAGAGCGACGAAGACCAGAACGTGGCCGTTGTTATGAAAAATTCGGTCAAATACCTGGAAAGCCGCGACAAGAACAAGCCTTTCTTCCTCTTCATAGACAACTTTGATCCGCACGAACCCTGGGACAGCCCTTCCGTGTACGATCCGGAAATGGAATGCCCCTATAACAAAGGCTACAAGGGCAAAGACACCTTCCTGCCCTTTATCGGCCCGGTTGACGGCATTTACACCGAAGAAGAACTGCACCACGTGCGCATGCTCTATGCCGAAAAAGTGACCATGTGCGACAAGTGGCTGGGTTATTTCATGGATAACGCCAAGCGCCTGGGCCTGGAAAAAGACACCATGTTCATGCTGGTCAACGACCACGGCGAACCCATGGGCAACGGCGAACACGGCCACGGCATTATGCGCAAGTGCCGCCCCTGGCCCTATGAAGAACTGGTGCACGGCATAATGATGATCAAGGCCCCCGGCGTCAAGCCCGGCCGCACCAAGGCCTTCGCGCAGTCT
>JAVBMT010000021.1:0-4816 GCA_031552195.1 Desulfovibrionaceae bacterium | reverse complement strand
CGCGTCTTTTAATATATAGTCTTTTATATTCTTTTTTGTTTTTCCATGCCAGACTTCCCCATATATTCATTCCAGCCTGCGCTCATTGAATAGTCGGCCAGATTACCGGGCCCGTCTGGGCCGGCAATCTTCCGGGGTGTCTCCGGGCATTCTCCGTGCAGGCGCGAGGAGCGCGGCGGCGGGCTATTTTTTATCCGCCGGGGCGGGCGGCGTATTGACCGTCACGGTGGGCAGGGCGGGAAACTTGAGATTTTTGCCTTTCATGGACGCCATTACGGCGTCGGTAATATCCAGGGCGGAATCAGAGTCCAGCACCTGTTCCCTGTTCAACACGATTTTGCATTTCGGGTTGGCCGCGCGCCATTCCCGTATCGTTTCATAGGTAAGGTCAATCAATATTTTCAGTACGGCCTGGCGTTCCGCCTCAAGCTGGCGTTCAAGCACGGCCTGCCCTTCGCGCAACTGGGCCTGTATTTCCGGTGAAGAGGCCTGGTTTTTATAGGCCGCGTTCATTTCCGTAAGTCCTTTTTGCAAAACTTCCCTGACTTTCGCCATGTGGGCTTCCGCGGCCTTGGCCGGGACGGAGTCGCGCAGAAGGCGCTGCATGTCGACTATGGCGGTGTCTTCAGTGAAAGGGGCGGCGGCGCAAACGCCGGAGGCGCTGATTGCGATAAAAACAGCCACGGCCGCGAGCAGGGCCGCCGGTTTTCTTGTTGCGTCCATATGTTTTTTTGCCTCCTGTGCGTTCAGGTGTAAAATAAGGTGCCGGAAGGTTACCTTAAACTGCGTTTAAATAGCGCGTAAGCCACGGCCAGAGTGGAAACCGCTATGACAAGCATGGCGCGCAGGCTTTGCCAGCACAGCGCCAGGTCCAGCTCTTTCAAAAAAATTCCTTTTACAATGACTATGAAATGGCGCAAAGGGTTCGCCCAGGAGATATATTGCAAAACGGACGGCATGTTCTCCACGGGCGACACATAGCCTGAAAGCACGACAGCCGGCATCATGAAGGTAAGAACCCCTAGGAAGGCCTGCTGCTGGGTGACGCAGACGGAGGCGATGACGAACCCGAAACCTATCAGGGCCACGGAGTAGCAAAGCATACTCAGGTAAAGCAGGGGAATGGAGCCGGAAAATGGAACTTTGTAAACGAACACGGCGGCCAGGAAAATGATGGTTCCCTGGATCAGCGCGACGATAATCGCGGGAATGGATTTACCCAGCAAGATTTGCGGGGGTGTGAGCGGGGTGACCAGAAGCTGCTCGAAGGTGCCTTGCTCTCTTTCACGGGCCACGGCCAGCGAGGTGAAGAAGAGCACCGAAAGGGTGGTGATGATGGCGATGAGGCTGGGCAGGATGAACCATTTGTAATTAAGGTTCGGATTATACAGGTGGCGCACGTTCAGGCGGCTCAGCGCGCGGTAGCCGTGCTTGGCGTTCAGTTCTTCCGTATAGTCCTGCACCATGCCCTGGATGTAGCCAAGGGCGATTTGCCCGCTGTTCGAGCGCCGTCCGTCAATAATGACCTGCAGGTCGGCGTTTTCCCCCTTGGCCAGGGAACGGGAAAAATCGTCCGGAAACTGTATGGCGACCAGGACGTCCTGATTGTTTACGGCTTTTTCCAGTTCGCTCTCACCGTGCAGCGGAATGGGCCCGTTAAAGGAGCCGCTGCGGGCCAGGCGCTGGATTATCTCGATTGAGGCCGGCCCGTTGTCGCGGTTCAGCACGGCCAGGTTGGCGTTTTTTACCTCAAGGGTGGCCGCGAAAGGAAAAACGGCCAACTGGAGCAAAACCGGGCCTATGATCAGGTTGCGGCTTTGCGGGTTGCGCAATACCACCTGAAGTTCTTTGATGACCAGCGCGCGCAGGCGTTGCAGGAGCTTTATCACGCTATTCGAGGCTCCTTCCGGTTTTGAGGAACGTTATGGTTAAAAATAGCGCCGCGGCGATGACAAGGCAGGCGGCGTCTTTAAGCAGCACGTCCCATACCACTCCGGCCTGAAAGATGCATTGCAGCGAACTTACGAAGTAGCGGGCCGGAAAGAGGTAAGTCACCGCCCGCACCGGCGCCGGCATGCTGCTGATTTCAAAAACGAAACCGGAAAGCATGAGCGCGGGCAGGTAAGAGCTGACCATGGCGGCCTGGGCCGCCAGAAACTGGTTTTTGGCGATAGTTGAAATCATCAGGCCCACGCCGAGCGAGGAAAGGAGGAAAAGGCCGGTCATGAAGGCCAGGGCCGCAAGGTTGCCCCGCATGGGAATGTCCATTACGAACACGGCCAGCCCGGTGCATAACAGCATGGAAACCATGCCCAGCCCGAAGTAGGGTATCAGCTTGGACAGAAGAAGTTCCGCCTTGGTTACCCGGGTTGAGAGCAGGGCCTCCATGGTGCCGCGTTCCCATTCGCGGGCAATGACCAGGGAACTTAGCAAGGCTCCGATAACCGTCATTATGAGGCTTATGGATCCGGGAATGAGAAAATTGCGGCTGCTGGCCGGCGGGTTGAACCAGAAACGCGGCTGGAGGCGTATGGCGGGCGGCGCATCTCCGCTAAGCCCCTTGTCGCGCAACAACTGCTGCTGCCAGACTTGCCAGGCCCCGGAAACATAGGCCTGCACGAAAGCGGCTGTGTTCGGTTCCGAACCGTCGGTGAAAAGCTGCACCGGGGCGGGCAGCCCGGACGTTTGCTGCCTGGCGAGGCGCAAGGAAAAATCGCCTGGAATGATGACTATTCCGCGCACCTCTCCGGCCTGAAGCCTTTTTACGGCCTCAATCCGGTTAAGTGCGGGCGACAGGCGTATATAGGGAGTGTTGCCCAGGGCTTCGCAGAAGCGGGCGGCCTCCGGGGCGGAGTCTTCCCGCACCAGGGCCAGGCGCAGGTGGCCGGAGTCGAGGTTCAGCCCGTAGCTGTAGATGAAAAGCATGATTACCGGCAAGACGAAAGCAATGGCGATGCTGCTCGGATCGCGCACCATCTGGTAGCTTTCCTTTACGCAAAGGGCGAATATCCTGCGGAGGGAAGCGATCATAAGCCTTGCCCCGGTTACTGTTGTATATGCTCTTCCCTGTCTTCGCCCGCCGCTTCGGGCGCGTCTTCATTTTCGCTTTGCTCTTCCGCTTTTTTACGGGCCTCGGCCAGTTCGGCCTGCTCGCGCTTGACGGTAAGCGCCCAGTTATGCTCGAGAAAGCTGGTCACATCAAACCAGAATTCACGCTGTACAAGCAAAACCTTGTCTTTAAGCTCGGACAGCACGTCGGAAACAGGGCGGTTTTCCGCAGTGAAGCACTGCATTATCATGGCGGCGTCTTCTTCGCGCGCGAGCAGGACGTCCAGAGTCAGGTGGTCGAAGTAGCGGCCGTTTTCGCCCTTGACAAGTTCCTGCGAGGCGCGGTTGTGCATGAGCGGAAAATAGCGGACTTCGTTTTGCGGAGCGGCGAATTCCAGGTTGTTGCGCAGAGAGGTCGCCAGCGTTTGCAGGCGCATGCCGTCGAACATTTCCTCAGTGCCGCTTTTGGGGTTGTTTACAATGATGGCGTCAGCCTGTTCATAACCCCAGCCGCCGCTGAGCAGAGACTGGATGCCGGGAAAATCCTCATGCGGAGGCATGAACGAAGCCAAGGCCCCGTCCGGTCTGTTTGTTTTTACGCTAGAATACATATCGTTTTCCTGAATAAACGCCGGATTTCCGGCTCAAGTTTTTTTGGCCAGGGCCACGCGGTCAAGACCGGCCAGGTCTTTCACTACTTCGCTGCCTTTCTGAAACTCCGGCTGCCGGCGGAGCATGTCCAGCGCGTCTTCACCCTGGGCGCAGCCTATTTCCATCAGCAGCAGGCCGCCGGGACGCAGGGCCGCAGGGGCTATTTCAACAATGCGGCGCAAATGCTCAAGCCCGGAAGGGCCTGGAACCAGGGCGTTTTTCGGTTCGTAATCTTTCACTTCCCGGCTTAAGGCCTGATAGTCTCTTTCACTTATATAGGGCGGATTGCTGACAAGCAAGTCCAGACTTGCCGGAGCGAAGGCATAACTGGTGAAATCGGCCCGCTCGAAAAGCAAGGACGTTTCGGCCCCGAGCCGGGCGGAATTTTCCCGGCAAAGCCGTTCCGCTCCGGCGGAAAGCTCCAGCCCGAGGCCGTTCCATCCAGGCAATTCAAGGGCCAGGGTTATGGCGATGCATCCGGTTCCGCTGCCCAGGTCGGCGAAAAAACCGTTCATGCGCCCGGCGGCGAATTTTTTGGCCAGGTCTATAATCAGTTCTGTCTCCGGGCGCGGTATAAGCGTATCCGGGCTGACCAGGAAAGGCCGGCCGTAAAATTCTTTTTCGCCGGACAGATAGGCGGAAGGTTCGCCCCGCGCCCGGCGGGCGGCCAGCCGTTCCGCCAGGTTCGCGGCTTTTTCGTCCGGAACCAGCGCGGGGTTGAGCACAAGTTGTTTGAGCAGTTCGGCGCGTTCCAGGTTCATGGCCTGGGCCAGCACAAGCTCGGCGGAGAGCCGTGGGGAATCGACGGAAGCCTGGGTGAAAAGTTCCGTATAGCTGGCCAGCAATGATTTAACGCCTGAAAGCATGGGAAAATCCGGATTTGTATGAAATATGTAACCGATCACGTCTAAAAGGCTCCGGCCGCCGCGTTGCCCGCTTGCGGCCGCCGCATGCGCCTTGCCATGGCATCTTTCAAGGTGAAAAGCTTCTATTGTCTGATTGCAAAAATTCCACAAATAATTTTAAAGGATATTTTTGCAAAGATCGTTGGCTGAAAAGCGTGGTTTACAGCCAACTCACGCCACCTGTAGTGGCGCAAAATCCTGACGGATTTTTT
>JAVBMT010000009.1:0-98161 GCA_031552195.1 Desulfovibrionaceae bacterium | reverse complement strand
GATGTCCTGGCCGAGGGGCAGAAGGCCGACGACACATTTACCTACACCGTTACGGACGAACACGGCGAACGGGTCAGCAGAACCCTGACCGTTACCATCACCGGAACCGACGACGCGCCCACGGCTTACGCCATCAACACTTCCATCACGGAACAACGTAATCCGGCGATAGTAGGTTACGCCTCTGTGGCAGGCAACCTGGCTATCCAGGGCCATGCCGACGACGTGGACCTCGGCGCGCAATTGACCTTCGGCTTTCCGTACAGGACCGGAGCATTCGGAGAGATCACCCTCTTCAACCCGGACACCGGAGAATACACCTATACCCTGAACGCCGCGTCAGAGGTTCTGGCCGAGGGGCAGAAGGCCGACGACACATTTACCTACACCGTTACGGACGAACACGGCGAACGGGTCAGCAGAACCCTGACCGTTACCATCACCGGAACCAACGACGCGCCTGAACTGCACGGGGGTAGCATAGTCATCACGAACCACCACCAGGCCACGTCCGGCGCGCTCATCTGGAAGGATGCGGACGACCAAACCGGATTCGCCGTAACCCTGCGGCACGACTCTGGTTCAGAAGGAATCGTCGCGAGCGGAGATCACGGCTCTCTGGCGATAGTCAGCGCGGACGACATGTCCGTGGTCCATGCGTATAGCCTGAACGCCGATGCTTTTGCCCTGGGCGGGCACCGCCTTGTGGACACCTTCACCGTAGCTGTGAAGGATGCCGGTTCCGGCATCCTATGGGCGGAGCAAACCGCTCAGGCGGAGGTTTCCTTTTACGCTGTGGACGGCTCCCACATACAGGGCACGCACGGCAACGACGCCCTCGCGGGCGATGTGGGAAAGGCCAATATCCTTTGGGGCGGCGCAGGCAACGACACCATCGATCTTTCCGCCTCGGCGGAGGATATAATAGCCTGGCGCGGCGGGGATGCGAACCTCGCCGCCACGGCCCTGGACGAGGTAACCGGGTTCACCGCCGGGCTTGGCGACAGCGCCGACATTCTTGATCTGCGCGAGCTGCTCGCCGCTATCAACGATGATGAGGCAACCCTTCCGGATGCGATATTCTTCCGGGTAGAAAGCGACGACACCACCATCATCATAAACGACAAGGAAGATGACGGTTTCTTGCAGCCGGTGCAGGAAATCGTGCTGCGCGACGTGTCTCTTGGCGCCGCGGTTGCCGATATGGGCACCTACGCCGAACTGGAGATGCAGATCAGGCTGCTCACCTCATAGGAAAACGTTTCTTTAACCTAACGGCTGCCCGCTGGGGAGGTTACGCCTCCCCAGCCCGCGCCTCAGGAAGGGGTAATCACGCCGTCATTATTTTCTTGTCTTTGCCTCCTTTTTTACGTATTTCTTTATATACGTGGAGAAGCCCCGTTTTCAGTCGTTCTCCCTGGAGGAAGTAATTATGGCCGAATTGCGCGCTCCTCATACGTTTATCCGGCAGATAGGGCTTCAAGGGCGCCTCGGCGTTCTGTTTTTTGCCGTTATGGTCGCAACCGGCCTGATTCTGGCCGTGATCGGCTACCGCATGGTGGTCAACGCCACCACCTCCGGCGTGCAAGTCGCTATCGACAATGTAACGAACATGGTAAAGACGGAAATTACGCACCTGCTGCGGCGTCCAGTCCTGTCCGCCATCGACAGGTTGAGCAAAAGCCCTCTTGCCGGGTTTCAGACGCTGGAAGACCGGCTGACCTATCTTCCCTTGATGACGGCCATGCTGCGTGACTACCCTTTTTGGGGCAGCGTTTTCATGGCGTACAAAGACGGAGATTTCTTTGCCGTGCACAATCTGACCCTGGAGAAACGGCGCGTTCTCGCGGCCCCGCACGGCAGCGCTTTCATGGTCGTGCACAAAACCGAGCAGCACGGCGAGCACCTGTTTTATGACAACCGGCTGAAGCTATTATCCCGCCAGCGGAGCCATATCACCCGGAATTTCGACCCGCGCGCGTTTGAATGGTTCCATGACGCCATGTCGTCGGAAGACCCCATAACCAGCGCCCCATATATCCTGACCGGCTCCGGGCAGGCGGGCAAAACTTTCGTCTATAGAAATCCCGACGGCAAGGCCGTGGCCGGGGTGCATATTTCTATCGCCCAACTGTCTTCCCTGCTGCGGCGTGAACTGCCCACCCCCAACGCGGCCCTTGCGCTGTTGCGGCCCGACGGCACTGTAATCGCCAACGCGCGGGGCATGTCTATCGTGACAGGAGACAACATACGTCTGCTTACCACAGAGGATCTTTTACCCCCCATGCGCCTTGGGGTGCAGGCCTATAACAACGGGTGGCGCGGGCGGGGCATTGAAATCGAAGCAGACGGGCGGATATGGGAGTTGTCCATTGAGGAACTGAATAGCGGAGGTAAGGCAAGCGACATCATGCTGCTTGCCATCCCGCAAGAAGAGCTTATAGCCGACGGCGTAAGTTTTTTGTGGTATTCCCTGCTGGGCGGAGCGGGCGCCCTGTTTTTCTGCCTGCCGCTCACCTGGCTGGTCGCCCGGCGCATAGCCAGACCCTTGCGTTCTTTGGCGGCATCGTCCGGGGGCATGCAGGAACTTCTCAGCGCTGACACTGAAAAGGTGATGTCGACCGTACCGGAAATACAAGCCCTGGCCGAGAGTATGCAGCGTATTCAGGAAGATTTTCATAAACTCATGTACATCACGCATATCCTCAGTTCCGAGCGCGACTTTGAGCTGCTTATGCGCGATATGCTGCGGGAAATACTTTTGCTCGCCAAAGTGGACGGCAGCATGCTGGCGCTGCTGGATGACAAGGAAGAAGGCCTTCTGTGCGAGTATAATACATACTGGCTGGTAAACGGCGAGGAAACGGCAAGACGATACCCGGTGAGCGAGCCTCTTTCCGATACGCGCCGGGCGGTATACAGGGCGCTGTCGGAAAACGCCGTGATCCGTGACACCATCACCCGGGGCGATCCACGCAAACTGTACCAATCGCTGCGGCCCGGCTTCGCCGACCCTGAGGTGGACAGCCTGGACTTTATAACCCTGCCCCTGCGCGACCGGGCGGGCGAAAAACTTGGGGTTCTGCTGTTGTTCAAAACCGTAAAGCCGGGCGAAAACGGGTTTCAAGCGGCCGAGGCGGCTTTTGTCGAAGTCTTCGCCGGGGCGGCGTCGATCGCCCTGGAAAACCGCCGCCTGCTTAAGGCCCAGAAAGATGTGCGCGACGCGCTTATCCAGATTCTCGCCGGGGCCATTGACGCCAAATCTCCTTACACCGGCGGGCACGGCCAGCGCGTGCCGGTGATTTTCCAAATGCTGCTGGCTGCCGCCTGCGACTCCGGCGATGGCCCGTTCAAGGACTTCACGCTGGATGAGGACGGGTGGGAGGAAGCCAGGCTGGCCGGCTGGCTGCACGACTGCGGCAAAGTTACCACGCCCGAATATGTGATGGACAAGGCCACCAAGCTGGAAACCCTGTATGACCGCATTCATGAAGTCCGCACCCGTTTCGAGGTGCTGAAGCGCGACGCCGTGATTCAGCACCAGCGTTCCGTGCTTGAGGGCGCCGACCCTGAAGATTCGCGGCGCAAAATGGAAGAAGAGCTTCGCGCCCTGGATGACGATTTCGCGTTCGTCGCCTCCTGCAACGCCGGCTGCGAATATATGGACGATACCGACCTTGAGCGGCTGGCCGCCATTGGCAAGCGCTCCTGGCTGCGCACTCTGGACAAGCGCCTGGGGGTTTCCCGCGGCGAAAGGGCGCGAATGGATGCCGCTGGCGTGACGGGCCTTCCCGTGCGCGAGCCGCTTTTGATGGACAACCCCGAGCACCTTATTCCTAGGGGCGAAAAAGACATCTTGCCGGACGACAAGCTCCGTGGTTTCAACCTGTCGCCGCCGAAGGCGCTCTATAACCGGGGAGAACTGCATAACCTGAGCATCCGCCGGGGCACGCTGACGGCGGAAGAGCGTTACAAGATCAACGAACATGTCATCCGGACCATATTCATGCTGGAAGCCATTCCCCTGCCCAGAAACCTGCGCAATGTGCCGGAGATAGCCGGATCGCACCATGAGACCATAAACGGCAAGGGGTACCCCAGAGGCCTCAAGCGGGAAGATATGAGCTGGGGCGCGCGCATGATGGCCGTGGCCGATATTTTCGAAGCCCTTACAGCCTGCGACAGGCCCTACAGATCATGCAAAACCCTGTCGGAAACCTTGCAGATCATGGATGGAATGCGGGAAAACGGGCAAATAGACCCGGATGTCTACGATCTGTTTTTGCGCACGGGCATACCATACCACTATGCGGAAAAATATCTCCTTCCGGCGCGGGACGCCCCACCGTGCCAGCCCGGATAGCGTGCGCGGCCTGAACCCGCAAACCCGCCCGCCGTGGCCATCTCGCCCGGCATCATGCGCCACGGCATACCCTGCCCTGAAAGATGCGCCGAACGGTGCTCGGCCGGAGAAAAAGCGACGCTTGGCGCGCTATCCGGACAAAAGGTTTTTTGAAGGCAGCCTCTGGCTAACCCGGGTGAATCCATTTTTCCTATAATACGTTTTTCACGCGCGCAATCCGCCGCCAAACGGGCGATGCGGGCTCGTGACGCCGCAACCTTGCATTGCCGCCGCACCGGCGCACCCTCCATAAAAATTCTGTGCCTTTCATTTTACCGATTTCCCGTTTGTAAATTCCAAATTAAAAGTATATGTATTCCGGATGGTTTTTTTTTGCGGCTCACAATTCCACGCAGGACTGAATAGTATCTAAGGAGTCTTTATGAGTGCCCACCTGCCTGACGCCCCCGCATCTTCCCCGCTTGCCTATAATGAATATCCTTACGGGAAGGGCTATTCATTATACGTCCTGGCCCTCTTGTCCGTATTATATCTTTTTGATTTCATGGACCGCATGATCGTCAGTTCCCTCTTCAGCGACCTGAACAGAGATATGGGCGTCACCGCCGCCCAGTTCGGGGCGTTGACGGGGGCCGTTCATATAGCCATAGCCACCCTGGCTTTCCCCGTATCTTTGCTGATAGACCGCTGGAGCCGCAAGAAAACGGTGGCCATGATGGTTATAATCTGGGCCTTCGCCTGTCTTTTATGCGCCTTCACCGGCCAATTCTGGCAACTTCTGGCGCTGCGCTTCATCGTGGGCGCGGGCGAAGCCGGCTACGGCCCCGGCTCCTCCACTATTTTGCAGAATTTTTTCCCGCCGAACAAGCAGAACAGCGCCATAGGGATTATGCAGTCCTTCGGCCCGGTAGGCGTGGTATGCGGCATGATTGTGGGCGGGTTCATCGCCCAGCGCTGGGGGTGGCGGCATGCCTTCGGCATTTTGGTGGTTCCGGGAACTATCGCGGCAATTCTGGTGCTTTTCCTCAAAGAGCCAGCCCGTATCGCCGTTACCAGGGTTAACCAGGCCACCGGCGAGGAAGAGGCCGTGCCGCTTTCGCGCATCGTAAAAAAAATCTTCCAAACCCCTACCCTGATTTATATTTACCTGGGTATGGCGATGATGCTTATTTTCAGCTCTTGCGTCGGGGTATGGGTGCCCAGCTTCTTCAGGTATACCGAAGGCCTGGGGCAGCAAGCCGCCGGGGTTAAAGGCGGCGGGGTCATGTTGGCCACCGCCGTCGGCGCCATGCTTGGCGGATTTATCGGCGACCGCCTCGGAGCGAAGAAATCAGGCTTGCCTCTGGTTTTTTCCGCCGTGTGTATGGTTTTCGCATGCGCCTTTTTCGTCTTCGGCTTTATGTTCGCGCCGCAAACGTTACGTTATTATTTCATGCTCGCGGGCGGGCTGTTCTTGAACGCGCCTGTAGGAATAGCCTTCACGTCCATAATGCACACTTCGCATCAGGGCATTCGCGCCACGGCCCTGGGGTGCCTTATCGTAGTGCAGAATATTTTCGGGATGGCCGTGGGCGCTACGGTTTCCGGAATTGCGGCCCAATATTCCGGCGAAATTTTCAAAACGACGGAGGCTTACGCCGCCCTGCTGCTCCAAAGCGCCGAAGCGGCCAATAACGCCGCGCTCGCTTACGGCATTCAGCGCGCCATATTGATGATGAGCTTCAGCACGCTTATCGCCGCGGTGCTGTTCTTTCTGGCTTCACGCCACTTTGCCGAAGATTGCAAGGGCGCCGAATGCTTTGATTGACCAGCCTGGTTTCCTTTTCTTGAGCGCCGTGATCTCGCCGTGATCACGGCGCTCTTGACTCTGGCGGAATAAATCAGGATGGGTTCACGCAGCTTCCGCGGGGCACAGGCCTTAAAATAGCCAGCCAGTCCAATTTATATAACATGTTGTAATTTAATCAATCCACTGGCGAAAACGCCCAGAGGGCGCTTATTTTTCCATAGACTCTATTTTAGAATTGCTTTAACAGGTATTTTTAACATTAAAAGGGTTAAGGTGATATGCCGGGCTATTTAATAGATTCGGAGCTACGGAAAAACTTCTCCGGTATACGGAGCTTTCTTTGGACGGCCTGCGTCCTGAGCGGCCTCTGCGCGCTCTTTTTCAGCCAAGGCTTTGCGGATAAGGCCCTGGCCTCCCAAGCCGCTTCTTTTTCAAACGAATCATGGGAGTTATTGCACTTGCAGCACACCCAGGGGGAAATTCTGGACAGGCTGCACTGGGAATCTCTTTTTGAACCGGACTTCCTGGCTGACGATCCGGATTTATCTAAAACGAGAGATTTTCTGCAGACCATAGAAACGGAATTTCCTATCTTTGAGGACGCATACACAAGGGCGATCAAATCCGTTGCGCCGGAAGTCGTCAGAATTCAGGCGCAAAAGGCCAGTATGGCGCTCGCGGCGCAGCAGCGCGAACGGCTTATAATAAATTCCACGCTGCAAGTGCTTCAATCCGACCGGAACAGGCTCGGGCTTTACCGCGAGATGTACGCTTTTATGGAACGGGCCGCTGGAAAATGGAGCGTTGCCGACGGGGCCGTCGTTTTTGCGAATAATGACGATATGCTCATGTTTACGGCTATTATGGAAAAAATTGCTGCCGCTAAAAAAGAAAAGGAGGCCGCCGTCCTGAACGCAAAAGCGGTTTTGGAGGCCGGAGACCGGAAACCGGAGCCTTAGGGCATTTTAACTTTGAAAAACCTGGCGGTCGCGCCAGCGTACGCCCGCAAGCGAGCAGCGCGGCGCGTCTTTAGTGCAATCCGCTTTGGGCTTGTGCATGCCGGATAAAATATAGCCTTCTGATTCTTGCGGAGACATTGCAAAGTTAAAAATGCCCTAATTGTTTTTTGACCGCGTATTTTCCCCCAAATGGATTTTGAATCGCAATAGCGGCTGAACGGCATTCAAGAAGCCGCCGGTTCGATTCCCCCCATATTCGCCACAAGAGAGGATATTGCGGCCATGCCCGCGAAACCTTCTTTTCAGTAATTCACATTTTTCCTAAAAAGGAGGCTGCCCTATGACAACCGCTCTTCAGGCCAAAACCGCGAACCCCGCCCCGCTGGGCCTTGCCGGGTTCGCAATGACCACCATACTCCTCAACATTCACAACGCCGGATTTTACGAGCTGAATGTCATGATTATGGGCATGGGCGTTTTCTACGGCGGCATTGCCCAGGTTATCGCCGGAATCATGGAATACAGGCAGGGCAACACCTTCGGCGCCGTGGCCTTCACCTCTTACGGCTCTTTCTGGCTTTCCCTCGTCTTTATCTGGGTAATGCCGAAAGCCGGCCTGCCGGCGGCGGACGCCGTTTCAATGGGCTGCTACCTGGCCGTATGGGGAAGTTTCACCTTCGCGCTTTTCATAGGGGCGCTGAAAGGAAATACCATAGGCAAACTGATTTTCGGGTCTCTGACCATTCTCTTCTTTCTGCTCGCGGCGGCGAATTTTACCGGCAGCCAGGCCATACACACGGTTGCGGGCTTTGAGGGCATACTCTGCGGCGGCTTCGCGTTTTATGAGGCCGCGGCCATTGTCATTAACGATAGAAACGGCAGGCAGGTCTTGCCGTTATAGCGGTTTTGCGAGCAAAATCCATTGCCGGAGGCGGCGGAAGGATCTTTCTTGCGCCCGGCCTGCCTTTGCCAGCCTGTTCCGGACCGGGCAGGGCGGAACCTGCCTTGAAAATTTTCACTTTATAATATAGCGTATCGCGCTGTCTTAATACACGAAGGAGTACATATGCTGACTTTTCACTCGGCGAGCGCCAGGATCGTCAACAGCGACCGCGCCATCGCCGAATGCCTGGATATAGCCTTTGCAGACGCCGGATTGGACGATTGCGCCCTGATGATCGTAAACACCACGCTCGGCCACAACCTGGAAAAACTGGGCCAGGCGATGCGTAAATACGCCCCCGGGGTAAAAATGTTCGGTTCGTCCTGCAGCGGCGTCATCGGCCGCGAAGGGGTGGGCGAGTCCATGCACGACGTCGCCCTTATGGCCGTGTCCGGCCCGAAAGATGATTATGCCAGCGCGGGAGTTGACGGAATTCATGGCCGCAACGCCTATGAAAAAGGGCTGGAACTGGCGGAGAAACTCCGGGCCGACGCCTCGGGCGAGGTTCACACCATATACCTGCTTTGCCCTGGCATTGATATCGCCAACGACCTGGTGCTCAAAGCCTTTGCGGAAACTTTCGGCGAAAAGGTCACCATTTTCGGCGGCACTTCATCCGACAACATGCGCGGGCTGGTCAATTATCAATACTACGACGGCATGCAGTCAGAGCACGGGGCCTGGGCTATCGGCTTTGTCGACCCCACGCTGCGTTCGCTCACCAGGGCCACGCACGGCTTTACCGCCTACGGCGGCCCTTTGACTGTAACAAAGGCGGAAGGGAATAAAATATACGAATTTGACGGCAAACCAGCCTGGGACGCGTATACGTCCCGGCTTTCCCTGCCTGCGGAATCACTGTGCGGAGACACCATTCCGGTGGGCGCCCTGGCTGAAAAACTGCCGGACGCCGTGGCCGTGGAATACGGCAACCCGCATATCCTGCGCGTCATCACCAAATACGACGCTGACGGAACCGTCTATTACCCAGAAACCTGCAAAGAGGGCCTGGAACTCTGGTTGACGGACCGTAACGAAGACCTCATTTTTTCCGAGATGCAGCGCTCGCTGGACTTCATGGCCGAAGGGATGCGCGGCGGGCGTACGGTGGCCGTGTTCCAGACCGACTGCCTGGCCCGAGGGCGCTTTCTGTTCAATAAGGTCATGAAAGACGAAATTATCGCCATGATGCAGTCAGCTCTCGACAACGGCGGCGAAGTGCCGCCCTGGCTGGGCATGTACGGCTTTGGCGAATACGCCCGCCTTGGCGGCCGGAACGTCTATCACAACTATTCGACCGCGCTGCTCGCGCTCTACAGGTAACAGGGGCGCTTCTTGACCGGGCACGACAAGGAAACGGAACGCCTCGCGGGCGTCATCCGGGAATTACAGGAAAAGGCCAGCCGGGCCGAACTGACCGAACAGAAACTGCGCGACACTTTCAACAAGCTCGACGTGCAGATCGACAAGTTCACCCGTATTCACGCCTATGCGCTGGAGGCCCTGAAGGCTGATTCGACGCCCGCGCTGCATTCCATTATCGCGGAAGGCGTGGTGGATATCTTTCAGCTGGAATGCGGCGCCCTGTTGTCGGTGGACCTGCTGGACAGCGTTATGATCCCGCTCGGAACATGCAACCTGGAACTGGAAGGGCCGGCCGGAAACGGCGGCGCAAAGCCGCACGGCGGAGAGCCAGGCCGTGAACCGCTCCGCATTCCCCTGTCAATGGACTGGATTCAGGCCTATGACCGTTGGGATTCTTTCCAGCACAAAGCGGTCTGCGAATCTCCCGTTACGAACCCCCTGTGGGAAGGCTTCGGTCTCAGGCATGCGGTGTTCATGCCGCTGTTCAGCAACGACCGCCGCCTTGAGACCGTCATCATGGGCGGCGTATCAGCCCGGCAGGAACTGTTTTACGAATTCGAACCGGCGGCGCTTCTTTCCTCCTTTATGGTCTACTGCCAGCTTATGAGCGGCATCGTGAACAACAATGCCGCCCTGGAGCGGGCAAAACAGAGCGCTGTGGCCAAAAACCGTTTTCTGGCCAACATGAGCCACGAAATACGCACACCCATGAACGCCATTACCGGCATGGTCCAGCTGGCGGCCAGAAGCGGCAACCCGGAAGAGATCAAAAAATACATTCTTCAGATCGACCAGTCATCCCGGCATCTCCTGCGCCTTTTGAACGAAGTGCTGGACATAGCGAAAATAGACGAGGGCAAACTCTCGCTGCTCCACGAACCGTTCAACCTTGAAGACATGACGGACGGCCTCATCGAAGCCTTCGCGCCCGAGGCGGCGGAAAAAAAGCAGACTCTGGCGGTGAAACGGCGGCGTCTGCATGCCGCGAATATTGTCGGAGATTCCACAAGGCTGCGCCAGGTGCTCTACAATCTGCTGAGCAATGCCTTGAAATTCACTCCGGAGGGCGGCTCCATCACCCTGGAAATTGAAGAAACCAGCATAGAAAAAGACTTTTCCATGCTCCGGTTCGCGGTGACCGACACGGGCATAGGCATAAGCCCGCAAGGGCTGGAGCGGCTGTTCACCCCCTTTGAACAGGAAGACGGCAGCATTTCCCGCAGATACGGCGGCACCGGCCTGGGCCTGGCCGTCAGCCAGCGCCTTGTGGAGCTCATGGGCGGCGCCATTCAGGTCGCCAGCCGGCAAGACGAGGGAAGCTGCTTCCACTTTCACATTCGCGTTCCCATCCGGCAACAACAGAAGGAAGCGCAAGACGGCGGGCCGGAAGACGAGTTCCGCGCCGGTGCGCCCCAAAGCGCCATGCCGGATTTTTCCGGGCTAAAGGCGCTGGTTGTGGACGATATCGACATCAACCGCGAAATCGCCGTGGCCCTGCTTGACGATACGGGCATCGCCTGCGAAGAGGCGGAAGACGGCCGCCAGGCGGTGGACATGTTCCTGCGCTCCGCGCCGGGTTACTACTCCTTCATACTCATGGACATGCAGATGCCGGTCATGGACGGGTGCAGCGCCACCAGGGCCATACGCGCCTCGGGCCGCCCGGATGCGGAAAGCGTCGTCATTCTGGCTGTGACGGCCAACGCCTTTGCCGAAGACGTGCGCCGGGTGCTTGACGCGGGCATGGACGCCTACATCGCCAAACCCGTCGAATACGCCGCCCTGGTCAGAAGCATGGCCCGCATGCTGAACAAAAAGCCCCCCCGGCCCGCCGTTTTGCATTGAAAAGGCGTAATGGGCAAGCAATCCTTCCGCTGCTTACCGGAAACCGCGCGATGCCCGCGCCCCGCATGCTGGCGTCATTGACCTCATGCGGCTGAAATCATCCCCGCCAAACGCCATAACGGCAAACATTCTCCTGGCAACGCCAATATCCTCGCTTTCACGAATTTTTTATTCAGGGCGCTCTTCGCGGCCAGTATGCGCCGTTGGCGCGCAGCGGCGTACACCCCCATTCGCGCGCCGTTCATTTCATAATTACGGCCTGTGCGCGGCTTTGGGCAGGTTTGATTTTGTGCAATCCGGAACAAATATTTGTGCATTCCTGAACAAATATTTGTGCAATAATCTACTAGCATAATTGACTTTATTTTATCTGAAACCGTGTTACACAGAGCACAGTACAATATTCAGCCGGGTATCGCGGGGCGTCCCGTAAGGCATGCCGGGTGGGTAGTTTGTACTTTACCCGTAACCAACATGCTTCAGGAGGTCACCGGTATGCAGCGTAAATTTCGCTTCCTTCTCACAACCTTTTTCCTGTTATGTTCCGTAACGGCCTGGGCCGCAGAAGGACCCAAGCCGGCAACGGAATACACCAAACAGGCCAATCAAAAATTCCTGGAAACCCTGCCCTTCAGCGACAAGTCCGATTACGACGACGTGAAGCGCGGCTTTATCGCAACCATCCCCAGCGGCCAGATAAAGTATAACGACAGAGTGGTCTGGGACGTGAACCGTCTGAAATTTCTGGAAAGCGACACCGTGCCGGACACCGTAAACCCCAGCATGTGGCGCGTGGCCCAACTCAACCACGAGGCCGGGCTGTTCAAGGTTGTGGACAAGATATACCAGTTCCGCGGGTTTGACGCCACCAGCATGACCATAATCGAAGGCAAGACCGGCGTTATCGTAATAGACCCCCTCACCTCTGTCGACGCGGCCAAAGCCGCCATGGACCTTTATTACGAAAAAGTGCCCAGCGCCCTTATCAACGGCAAGAAGCGCCCGGTCAAGGCCGTGCTTATAAGCCACCCCCACGTTGACCATTACGGCGGAACGCTCGGCATCATGTCTAAAGAAGAGTTCGCCAGCACCCGCACCCCGATAATCGCCCCAGAGGGCTTCCTGGAAAACGCGGTGGCGGAAAACGTCTACGCCGGCACTATCATGTACCGACGCGCCATTTACATGTCGGGACGGCTTACCCCCCCCGGCCCCACCGGCTTCATCACCATGGGGCTGGCGGCCAACACCACCAATGCCCCAATGCGTCTGGTTCCGCCGACAGACCTTATCAAACGCTCTGACGAAAAACGCACCATCGACGGAGTGGAAATCATTTTTGAAATGACCAAGGATACTGAAGCGCCGGTGGAATTCATGGCCTATTTCCCGCAGTTCAAGGCCGTGTTTACGGCGGAAATAGGCAACTCCGTCATGCATAACCTTTATACCCTGCGCGGCGCGCAGATACGCGACGCCACCGCCTGGTGGCGCGGGCTGGACGCCATGGTCGCCAAATACGGCGACAAGATGGAAGTCACCTTTGGCGCGCACCACTGGCCGCGCTGGGGCAATGAAAAAACCCGCGCCTTCCTTGAAGGCCAGCGCGACGTTTACAAGTACCTGCACGACCAGACCCTGCGCCTGGCCAACCTTGGCTACACCCCGACGGAAATAGCCGAGGCGGTCAAGCTGCCGCACACGCTCGACCAGCAGTGGCATACGCGCGGCTACTACGGCACCGTAAGCCACAACGTCAAGGCGGTATACCAGCGCTACCTGGGCTGGTATGACGGCAACCCGGCCCACCTCAACCTCCTGCCCGATGAAGAAAGAGCCAGGAATTATGTTGCTTTCATGGGCGGCATAGACGAGGTTATAGAAAAATCCCGCAAATCCTTTAAAGCCGGTGAATACCGCTGGGTGGCCGACGTGATGAGCCAGGCCGTTTTCGCCGAACCGGACAACCAGGAAGCGAAAAACTTGCTGGCCGACGCCCTCGAACAACTCGGTTATCAGGCGGAATCCGGCGTATGGCGCAACTTCTACCTTACAGGGGCCGTGGAACTGCGTAACGGCAGGCCGCCGTTGGGCAAGGCCTCGACCATGAACCCGGACACCATGCTGGCCATGACCCCGGAAATGTTGCTTGATTACCTCAGCATAAAGGTTAACCCGGAAAAAATGGGCGACTCCACCTCGGCCACCTTGCGCTGGGTCATACCCTCCACCAAGGAAAGCTGGGATATCGAGCTGAAAAACTCCCTGCTCATGTACCGCCGCAATATGAACGCCTCAACCCCGGATATCGTGATCACCGCCGAAAAGTTGCCTTTCATCACGCTGTTCGACAGCGGAGCTCCGCTTGATACGCTCGTCAGCGAAGGCAAGATCAAAGTGGACGGCGATACGGACAAGCTGCGGAAATTCATCGGCGGCCTGGACACGTTCAACATGGACTTTAACATTGTAATGCCGTAAGCGCGCATCGCCCAAGGTTCAGTTTCAAAAACGCGGCCGTTGTTTTGGAACCGGCCGCGTTTTTGCGTTTCCAGGCGGCGAAAACCGGCGTTGCAGGCGGAAAGGGAAAGAGCCGCCTGCCGCGTCATGCTTATTGGCAATTATATCGCAGGGTTGAATTGACGCAAACAATAGGATAACATGCGCTTTCTTGCCGGAATTCGCTAATTGCCGCCACAAGGGCGATCCGGCTCTGGCAAGTTGCGCTATTTCGGCGCGTTTACCGGTTTTAGCGGCGCGGCCGCCGGCGTTTTACAGAAAACGCGCGCGACAGCGCCATGATTTTGGAGGATTTATGAAAATGGGAAGAGCCTTGATTTTGTCTTTTGGAATTGCCGCCATATTGCTGTCAAGCGCCTGCGCTAGCATGACGGCCATCTCCGGCGAAACGCAGTCGGAACTGGTCAGGGACGCGCGCCTCGCATTGGGCGAATTGTACGCCACAACGCCGGAAGCCAGGGAATTACAGCAGCGTTCGGCCGCTATATTGGTCTTTCCCGATATTCTCAAGGCCGGGATTATTGTAGGCGGTTCCGGAGGCAACGGGGTGATGTTTTCCCCAAGAGGCGACGTGCTGGGCTATTACAACTCCTCCGCCATGTCTTACGGGCTGCAAATAGGCGCGCAAAGCTATTCGGAAGCCATGTTCCTGATGACCCCTGACGCTATAGAATACCTCGACAGCAGCGCCGGGTGGTCAATCGGGGCCGGGCCGAGCGTTGTCGTCATGGACTCTGGGGCGGGAACGGACCTTTCAACCACCACGCTTCAGTCAGACGTTTACGCCTTTGTTTACGGGCAATCCGGGCTGATGGGCGGGCTAGGGCTTCAGGGGCAAAAAATCACCAGGCTCCACCCTGATCAGCCATAATCCAGGCTTGCCGTCAGCCAGAGCATTTTAACCTTGAAATCTCTCTGCAAGGATTTGTCTTCAATTCCTTGCAGAGAGATTGTTGTAGGCGGGCGTTGCCGGCCGTTAAGCAATCACCTCAAAGCGGAAAAAATCTAAAGACACGCCGCGCTGCCCGCTTGCGGCGTACGCCAACGCGGCCGCCAGAGCATTTTCAAAGTGAAAACACTCTATATTACTGATGGTTGCGCCTGTTTTCAAATAACGCCGATTTTGTGCAAGAATAGACAAATATTTGTGCATTCCTGAACGAATATTTGTGCAATAATATACTAACATAATTAACTTTATTTTATCTGAAACCGTGTTACACAGAGCGTAGTACAATATTCAGCCGGATATCGCGGGGCGTCCCGTTAGCATGCCTGGTGGATAGCTTGTACTTTACCCGTAACCAACATGCTTTAGGAGGTCACCGGTATGCAGCGTAAATTTCGCTTCCTTCTCACAACCTTTTTCCTGTTATGTTCCGTAACGGCCTGGGCCGCGGAAGAACCGAAACCGGCAACGAAATACACCAAACAGGCCAATCAGAAGGTTCTGGAAACCCTGCCCTTTGATGACAAGTCTGATTATGAAGACGCAAAACGCGGGTTCATAGCAACCGTTCCCGGCGGGCAAATAAAATATAACGATAAGATCTCATGGGATATGGATCGAGTTAAATTTTTGGATAGCGACATCGTGCCGGACAGCGTAAACCCCAGCATGTGGCGCGTTGGCCAGCTCAACCGCAACGCCGGTTTGTTCAAGGTAATGGACAAAATATATCAGTTCCGCGGGTTTGATGTCGCTACTATGACTATAATTGAAGGCGACACCGGTATTATTGTAATAGACCCGCTTACCACGGTAGACGCGGCCAAAGCCGGTATGGATCTTTATTATGAAAGTGTGCCCAGCGCCCTTATCAACGGCAAAAAGCGCCCGGTCAAAGCGGTGCTTATAAGCCACCCGCATATTGACCATTACGGCGGCACGCTCGGCATTATGTCCAAGGAAGAATTCGCCAGCACCGGCACCCCGATAATAGCCCCTGAAGGATTTCTGGAAAACGCGGTATCGGAAAACGTCTATGCCGGAAACATAATGACGCGCCGCGCCTTCTACTTCGGCGGACGCTTTCTTCCTCCCAGACCTACAGGCTTTGTAAGTTTCGGCATGGCCAACGGAGGCAACATAGGCCCGATGCGCCTTGTTCCGCCAACAGACCTTATTAAAGGATCTGATGAAAAACGCACTATCGACGGCGTGGAAATAATCTTTGAAATGGCTAAAGGCGCCGAAGCGCCGGTGGAATTCATGGCCTACTTTCCACAGTTCAAGGCCATGTTCACAGCGGAAATAGGCAACTCCAGCCTACATAACGTTTACAGCATTCGCGGGGCGCAGGTGCGCGACGCCGCCGCATGGTGGCGCGCTCTGGACGCCATGATCGCCAAGTACAGCGACAAAACGGAAGTCACCTTCGGCGCTCACCACTGGCCGCGTTGGGGCAAAGAAAGAACCACAGCTTTCCTTGAAGGGCAGCGCGACGTTTACAAATACCTGCACGACCAGACCCTGCGCCTGGCTAACCTGGGCTACACCCCCACGGAGATAGCCGAAAAGGTCCAGCTGCCGTATGCGCTGAACCGCCAGTGGCATACCCGCGGTTACCACGGCACTGTCAGCCACAATACCAAGGCCATATACCAGCGCTACATAGGCTGGTACGACGGCAACCCGGCCCACCTCAATTTGCTGCCTGATGAAGAAAGAGCCAAACATTACGTCGAATTTATGGGCGGCGTGGACAATGTGATCAAGAAGGCCCGCAAGTCATTTGAAGCCGGTGAATACCGCTGGGTGGCCGATGTCATGAGCCAGGCCGTTTTCGCCGATCCGGACAACCAGGAAGCGAAAAACCTGCTGGCCGACGCCCTTGAACAACTCGGCTACCAGTCGGAAGCCGGAAGCTGGCGCAACTCATATCTTACAGGGGCTCAGGACTTGCGCAACGGCAGGCCGGAGCTTGGCAAGTCTCCGACCATAAACGCGGACACCTTTCAGGCCATGACCCCGGAAATGATGCTTGATTACCTCAGCATCAAGATAGATCCGGAAAAGATGGGGGACTCCACAGTTGCCACATTGCGTTGGATCATACCCTCCACCAAGGAAAGCTGGGATATCGAGCTGAAAAACTCCCTGCTCATGTACCGCCGCAATATGAAAATTTCAACCCCTGACATCGTGATCACCGCTGAAAAACTGCCTTTCATCACGCTGTTCGACAGCGGCGCTCCGCTTGATACGCTCGTTAACGAAGGTAAGGTCAAAGTGGAAGGCGATACGGACAAGCTGCGGAAATTTATCGGCGGCATGGATAAATTCGACCTGAACATCAATATTGTGACGCCGTAAGCGCATAGCGCCCAAGGCGCAGTTAAAAAGCGCGGCCGTTGTTTTGGAACCGGCCGCGCTTTTTAATATTTACCGAATGCTTGCCGAAAAATAAAAACTTAATTTTTTCAGCGGATAATGGCGGAAATACCGGCCAAATTGTGGACCAGGCTATATTTATATCAGCAAGTTGAATTAGAAAAGACATTATGATAGCATATAGCTCGCGCCGGAACCCGCCCAGCACCCGAGGCGGCGCGGTCCGGCCTGGGTACGCCGCGCTTTTGCGGCGTGCCGGTCGGTCTTCAGCGGCGCGCGGAAGGCGCGTTTTATAAAAAATGCGCGTAGCAGCGCGCCATTATTCCGGAGGAATCATGAAAACAAGAAACGCCTTTATTTTATCTTTTGGGCTTGCCGCCATTTTGCTGTTAAACGCCTGCGCCAGCATGACGGGCATTTCCGGCGAAACGCGGTCTGAATTGGTCAGGGACGCGCGCATCGCGCTGAACGAGCTGTACAGGACAACCCCGGAGGCCGCTGCGCTCCAGAAGCGTTCAACCGCCATATTGGTATTTCCCGACATTCTTAAAGCCGGGCTTATTGTCGGCGGTTCCGGAGGCAACGGGGTGATGTTCTCCCCCAAAGGCGAGGTTCTCGGCTATTATAACGCGTCCGCCGTGTCTTACGGGCTGCAGGCCGGGGCGCAGAGCTATTCGGAAACCATGTTCCTGATGACCAGCCATGCGCTCGAATATCTCGAAAGCAGCGCCGGGTGGTCAATCGGGGCCGGGCCGAGCGTGGTTGTAATGACCACGGGCGCGGCGAAAGATCTTTCGACCACTACCCTTCAGTCCGACGTTTACGCCTTTATTTACGGGCAGGAAGGATTGATGGGCGGCATCGGGCTGCAAGGCCAGAAAATTACCAGGCTCCACCCCGATCAGAGGTAATGCGGCGGCCGGCGCTCCGGTTGCCGGCGTCATAACGGCGCATGTCACGAATCCGCCCGTCCGGCATCAGCCTGGCGGGTGGATTTTCGATTTTTCGGGCGGTTTAATTTAATAAATGCGAATAGTTGCAGAGAAACCGGCGCAGCCCTCCGCTCACTAGTGTCTAATTGCAAAAATTCCACAAATAATTTTAAAGGATATTTTTGCAAAGATCGTTGGCTGAAAAGCATGGTTTACAGCCAACTCACGCCACCTGTAGTGGCGCAAAATCCTGACGGATTTTTTAGTGTTTGTTTTGCAAACAAACACTAGTCGAATAAAGCCGTGTTTGTGCAAAAATAGACAAATATTTGTGCAATAATATACTAGCATAATTGACTTTATTTTATCTGAAACCATGCTATACGGCGTATACGTACAATATTCAGCCGGATATCGCGGGGCGTCCCGTAAGGCATGCCGGGTGGGTAGTTTGTATTTTACCCGTAACCAACATGTTTCAGGAGGTCACCGGTATGCAGCGTACACTTCGCACCTTTCTCACAACCCTTTTCCTGTTGTGTTCCGTAACGGCCTGGGCCGCTGAAGGCCCGAAGCCGGCAACGGAATACACAAAACAGGCCAATCAAAAACTGCGGGAAACATTGCCCTTCGGCGACAAGTCCGATTACGAGGACGCGAAGCGCGGTTTTATCGCAACCATTCCCAGCGGCCAGATAAAATACAACGACAAGGTCGTCTGGGATCTGAACCGCATGAAATTCCTGGAAAGCGACGACGTGCCGGACACCGTAAACCCCAGCATGTGGCGCGTGGCCCAGTTGAACCACGAGGCCGGCCTGTTCAAGGTTGTGGACAAGATGTACCAGTTCCGCGGCTTTGACGCCACCAGCATGACCATAATCGAAGGCGACACCGGGGTCATCATAATCGACCCCCTCACCTCTGTTGACGCGGCCAAAGCCGGCATGGACCTTTATTACGAAAAAGTGCCCAGCGCCTTTATCAACGGCAAGAAGCGCCCGGTAAAGGCCGTGCTGATAAGCCACCCGCATATTGACCATTACGGCGGAACGCTCGGCATAATGTCCAAAGAAGAGTTCGCCAGCACCCGCACCCCGATAATCGCCCCTGAAGGCTTCCTGGAAAACGCGGTGGCGGAAAACGTCTATGCCGGCAACATCATGTACCGCCGCGCCTTATACTTCGGCGGCCGTCTCATGCCGGCCAGCCCCACCGGGTTTATCACCATGGGTGTGGCGGCCATGGGCACTCCGGTTCCAATGCGCCTGGTTCCCCCCACCGATCTTATAAAAGCCTCTGACGAGAAGCGGGTCATTGACGGCGTGGAAATCATTTTTGAAATGACGAAAGATACCGAAGCGCCGGTGGAATTCCTGGCCTACCTGCCGCAGTTCAAGGCCGTGTTCACGGCGGAAATGGGCAACTCCACCCTGCATAACGTCTATACCCTGCGCGGCGCGCAGATACGCGACGCCGCCGCCTGGTGGCGCGGGCTGGACGCCATGATAGGCAAATACGGCGACAAGACGGAAATCACCTTCGGCGCGCATAACTGGCCGCGCTGGGGCAAGGAAAAAACCCGCGCCTTCCTTGAAGGGCAGCGCGACGTTTACAAGTACCTGCACGACCAGACCCTGCGCCTGGCCAATTTGGGCTACACCCCTACGGAAATAGCCGAAAAGATCAAACTGCCGCACGCGCTCGACCAGCAGTGGCATACACGCGGCTACTACGGCACGGTGAGCCACAACTCCAAGGCGGTATACCAGCGCTACCTGGGCTGGTATGACGGCAACCCGGCCCACCTCAACCTGTTGCCCGACGAAGAAAGAGCCAAACATTATGTTGAATTCATGGGCGGTGTGGACAACATCATAAAGAAGGCCCGCAAGTCGTTTGACGCGGGAGAATACCGCTGGGTGGCCGACGTGATGAGCCAGGCCGTTTTCGCCGAACCGGACAACCAGGAAGCGAAAAACCTGCTGGCCGACGCCCTCGAGCAGATGGGCTATCAGGCGGAATCCGGAGCATGGCGCAACGTTTACCTCACAGGGGCCATGGAATTGCGTAACGGCAAGCCTCAGCTCGGAAAATCCCTTACCATGAACCCCGACACCATGCTGGCCATGACTCCGGCAATGATGCTTGACTACCTCAGCATCAAGGTCAACCCGGAAAAATTGGGTGACTCCACCGTTGCCACCCTGCGCTGGGTCATACCCTCCACCAAGGAAAGCTGGGACATAGAGCTGAAAAACTCCCTGTTCATGTACCGCCGCAATATGAACGTCTCAACCCCGGATATCGTGATCACCGCTGAAAAGCTGCCCTTTATGGCGCTGTTCGACAGCGGCGCTCCGCTCGGCGCCCTCGTCAGCGAAGGCAAGGTCAAAGTGGACGGAGATGCGGACATGCTGCAAAAAATCATAAGCGGCTTGGACACGTTCGACATGAACATCAACATCGTGACGCCGTAAGCGCCAAAGATTCAATCTAAAAATGCGGCCGGTTCCCAAAAACCGGCCGCATTTCCGCGTTTCCGGCAAAGGCGAACCCGATTTTTTCAAAGGCCGGAAATACGCGGATCCGCCGCCGCGCGGAACGAACCCCGGCCCGGCCTGATCCGTCTGACGCCAGACATAATACCCCGCGTGGCGCGCCACGCGGGGTATTATGTCTGGCTGGTCTTCCGCCCGGCTTTGCGCCGGGCGGATCAACCCTGTTCTGGTAAAGCCCTATTCGTCGTAAGCCTTGCGGGCTATGTCGCCATAGCGGTCGTCAAGGTTGAAAACAGCTTTCATGGAAAGGGCGCCCACGTCGTTGGGCATAATGGCGATGGCCTCTTCCAGCTTTTCCCTGGTCACGCCCATCTCTTTCAGGTTGGGAAGGCCCACGGCCTTCATGAAGGCGTGATAATGGGCGCTGACTTTCTGGCCCAGCTCCTTGTTGGAGATGTTGTCAGGCAGGTTGAGGCCCATGGCCTGGGCCAGAACCTTGACGCGGTCGGGCAGCCATTCTTCGGCGTAAATCTGAAGCAGATCCTTGAAGCCGACCGCGCAGCAAGCGCCGTGCGGCAGGTGGAACACGGTGCCGAGCGAGTGCCCTATGGCGTGCGAATGGTGGCACATGGCGGTATTGATGGCGGCGCCGGCCAGGAACGCGGCGGCGGCCATATCTGAGCGGGCCTTTATGTTTTTGAGGTCTTTCACCAGCACCGGCAAAGAAGAGTGGATAAGACGCAAGGCGTGGCTGGCGTAAGCGTCGGCAACCGGATGGGGCCTGGGGTGAACAATGGCTTCGGCCGCATGCGTATAGGCGTCAAACGCCCCGGCAACGGTCGGGAAAAGGGGCAGCCCGACATAAAGAAGCGGGTCGACGATAGACAGGTCAGGGTAAACGGACTTGCCGAAAATGCCGCCTTTCATGTGGGTTTTGGAGTCTGTTATAACCGCGCCGTAGGTGGCTTCGCTGCCCGTTCCGGCCGTTGTGGGCAGAACGATCAGGGGGAAGGCCTTGTCGTGGAAGTAGCGGTATTTGGAAACAGGGCCGCCGTATTTATGACAGACGTTCACGGCCTTGGCCGTATCCATGGAGCTTCCGCCGCCAACCGCGACAAAGCCGTCAACGTTGTTCTGCGCGGCCAGGGCGAGGGCTTCGTCCACCACGGTGTCCGGCGGGTCGGGCAGAACGCCGTCGTAAATGGTAACGGCCATGCCCGCCTGCTTGAGGTTTTCAACTATGGGGTCAACGACGCCGGAACCCCTGACGCCTTTATCGCAAACCAGCATGACTTTGGTCATGCCGAGGCCTTTGGCTTTTTCGCCCGTCTGTTGGGCGGCTCCCTCGCCAAACAGGGTCGGAACGAGGTAATTGCTGATAGTAATCATAATTCGTCTCCTAAGTGGTTATATGTTTGCGCCTTAGCGCCCCGAAAAACCGGAAACGTCATTGCAAGAATTCCGGAAACACTTATTGAATTCAAGCAATCATGGCATAGCCAGCGGTTGACTTCATTGTTTTTCCACATGACAACATGGCTGCCGACTTGATCTTTGATGCTTACTGAAATGTACTATGGCATAAAACAATCTTGCGTCAATATGTTAGAAATAATGTTTTTTTTCACTTTTTATTTATAGTTGTTAATTAAATGTCTGGCGGCATAGACCAGGTTGCCTCAGGCCGGAATTTGCTGTAGCAGTGCGTAATATTGTATATTTCGGCGGCAAGATTGAAGGGGTGCGTGAATCGAGTGGATAAAGACGAATACAATGTAAAAATCGGGCAGGCCGTGGCCAGGCAGCGCAAGAAGGCCGGCCTGACCCAAAGCCAGGTGGCCGAATTCCTGAAAGTCAAAAAGGGCACTGTCTCGCGCATTGAAAGGGGCGCGAACGCGATTGATATAGGCAAGCTTTACCGCCTGCACGAACTGTTCAAATGCGAGGCCGGCGATTTTTTCTGGACGGAAAACGATGACGCCATAAAGTATGTTGTAGACGCCATGGCGATCCTGAACACCTTGCCGGAAGACAAGCGGACGGCAGTGCTGAATATTTTCGAAATTGCCGCCAGAGACGTCAATAGCCTGAATGCGTCCGGAGAAGAAACCTTTGAGTAAAAAACAATTTAAAAAGCTCGGCGCGGCCATCGCCGTGCAAAGGAAAAAAGCGGAATTTACCCAGGCCCAGGTTGCGGAATATTTCGGCCTCGCGCCGGAAACGATTTCCCGCATAGAAAACGGCACGGTCAAGATAAGCGCCTCACGCATGCTGCGGATGCGCGACCTGTTCGGCTGCGAACTTTCCTCTTTTTTCTACTCTGGAGACCCGAAAAACGAAATAAACATAGTCCGAATGGCCGAAATACTCCAGATGTTCCCGCTTGAGCGCCGCCGACACGCCCTTGACCTGCTGGCGGCCCTGACCGAATTCTACAAACAGGACGGTTGAATCGCCTCCAGCCGCGAGCCGCCTCTCCGGGCCTCGCCCAAGCGGACGTTACCGGCGCTATCCGCTTCGTCCGATGTGCCTGCAAACCAACGCGCCCAGGCTTTTCAAGAGACGCCCGGGCAGACTCCGTTCACTTCCTCACCGTTCAGGCCGGAACAAAAAAACTTGCGTGCCGGCTTTTACTGCTTTATATTCCGCCGTAGCGGCAACACCGCGCAAAGCGGGCGCAATTCAAGACCCCAGCCTTCATAACCGCCACCGGAGTCTCAATCTATGCTAAGAGCCTTGCTCCCCAAAGGAGCTCCTTTTTTCGAGCTGCTCCTGCAGCAAAACGCTATTTTGTGCAGAGTCGCCACCGGCCTGACCCTCATTCTCGACAATCACACCGTTGTGGACAGGCCGCACCGGGAAATTTCCCTGCTTGAGGCTGAAGCCGACGCCCTGGAACTCACCATTTCCAGGCATCTTTCCCAGACCTTCATCACCCCGATAGACCGTGAGGATATCCTGCACATCAACAAGGCGCAGGAAGACGCCATAGACCTTTATTACAACCTGGCCAACCGCCTTTATATTTTCGAATTCAGCCGAATCCGTTTCCCCATGCTGCAAATGGCGCGCTGCCTGAACGAGCTTGCGCAGCTCACCAACGAAATGCTCCTCGGCCTTTCGCAAAAACGCGACTGCCACAAGACCAAGGCTTTCAGAGCCCTTTGCGGCGAGTGCGAAATGCTTCTCAGCATGGGCCTGGGCGAACTTTACGACACCAAAAACCCCACGCCTGACGATATAGTGAACATGCTCAAATGGAGCCGCGCCTACGACCGGGTGGAAATGCTCTTCAACCAGGTCGTTCTGCTGGCTGAAACAATTGAAGAAGCGGTTCTGAAAAATGTTTGAAGTCTCCCTGCTTCTGGTCCTCATCATAATCGCGGCCCTGGCCTTCGACTTTACTAACGGGGCGCATGACTGCGCCAACGCCATAGCCACCGTTGTCTCAACCAAAGTGCTTACGCCGCGCGCGGCCGTTATTATGGCCGCCGGGCTGAACCTTCTGGGCGCGATGCTGGGAACGGAGGTCGCCCACACCCTGGGCAGCGGCGTCGTCGTGACGGAAGTGGTGGAAGGCAGCCATATCCTCGTTCTGGCCGCACTTCTCGGGGCCATAAGCTGGAACTCCATAACCTGGTATTTCGGCATTCCCTCATCGTCTTCCCACGCCCTGATCGGCGGCCTTATGGGCGCGGCCCTGGCCCACGCCGGGCCAAGCTCGCTTAACGGGGCTTCCATCTTAAAAAAAATAGTGCTCCCGCTGGTAATTTCTCCCATTGGCGGGTTTGTAGTCGGTTTCATGATGATGACCCTGATCAGCATCATCTTCTTCAAAGTGAACCGCCCGCTGGTAAACCGAATTTTCCGGAAATCGCAAATCCTTTCCGCCGGATTTATGGCCTTGGGACACGGGCTGAACGACGCCCAGAAAACTATGGGCATAATCACCCTGGCCCTTTTCATCTTCGGCGAAATAGATTCGATAAGCGTTCCCTTCTGGGTGAAAATAATCTGCGCCATGGCCATGGCCGCCGGAACGGCCATGGGCGGCTGGAAGATCGTTAAGACCATGGGGCACAAAGTCTTCAAGATGGAACCGGTGCACGGCTTCGCGGCGGAAACCTCCGCCGCCGTGGTCATAGGCTGCGCGTCGCTTGTCGGAGCGCCCATAAGCACCACCCATACCATCACCTCCTGCATCTTCGGGGTTGGTTCGACCCAACGGCTTTCCGCCGTGCACTGGGGCATAGCCGGCCACCTGCTTATCGCCTGGATACTGACCATTCCGGCATCCGCCATAGTCGGGGCGGCCAGCTTTTTCGTCCTTGAGCTGGTAATGGGGCTGATCGCGTAAGCAGGGCAAATGAAAGTAGAAAAAGTCACACCCTATAATTCCCCGGAAAACAAAGCCGTTCAGATAGAACGCATGTTTGACGAAATCGCGGAAAATTACGACGCGCTTAACCTGACGCTGTCCATGGGCATTGACCGGAAATGGAGGAAAAAAGGCCTGAACAGCCTGAAAGAAGCCGCTCCGCAACGCCTGCTCGACGTCGCCACCGGCACCGGAGATTTGGCGCTTGAGGCCCATCGCGTTTTGCGGCCCAAAGAAATTGTCGGGGTGGACCTTTCCGAAGAAATGATGAAGATAGCGGCCGGCAAGGTTGATAAAGCCGGGCTGGGCGGCAGCATCCGCTTTGAAAAACAGGATTGCTGCTCCCTGGGTTTTGCAGACGAAAGCTTTGACGCCGTGACCGTAGCCTTCGGCATCCGGAATTTCGAAAACCTGGGCAAGGGCCTGCGGGAAATATTGCGGGTGCTCAGGCCGGGGGGAAGTCTGATGATTCTGGAACTTTCAACCCCGGCCAACCCTGTCCTGAAACGCCTGTATAAAATATATTCCAGGCTGGTCATTCCCGCCCTGGGCCGGCTCATGTCAAAAAGCGAAAGGGCTTACCGCTACCTGCCGGAATCCATCGCCGCTTTTCCGCAAAGCGAGGAAATGGCCGCCATACTGAAAAGCAACGGCTTCAGAAACGTAAGCTGCCGGGCGTTCACCTTTGGCGTCTGCTCGCTCTATCTCGGAATGAAATAAGCCCCGCCTCACCTCTTCTTCCAGCCGCACAGGGCTTCTTCAAGCCGGTCTATGGCGAAAAACAGCAAAAAGCCCATCATGGAAAGAACGTATATTCCCGCGTACATTTCGGCGTAGGCCAAGCGCATCCAGGCGTCCGTGATATAAAAGCCCATGCCGTGCTCCGTGCCGTAAGTTTCGGTGAAAAACAGCACGGAAATCACCGTTCCGGTGGCCACCCGCACCGAAGTCAGAATTTCCGGCAACACGGCCGGAAAAATCACCCAGCGTAAAGTCTGCGCGCGGCCCGCCCCCAACGAGGTCAAAACCGCGAAATCATCCCTGTCGATGTGGCTCACGGCGTCACGCGCGGCGAGAGTTATCTGGAAAACCAGGATAAGGGCTATCATGGTTATTTTCGCGGCTTCGCCTATGCCGAACAGCAGCATGACCACGGGCAGCAGGGCCAGCTTGGGAACGGGGTAAGTGAAATAAAGCAGGGAACCGCCTATCTTGTTCAACGTGACGTTGCACGCCAGCAGAATGCCGGCGGGAACCCCCAGCAGCAACGAAAGCGCCATCCCCTTGAAGACGCGCGCGAAACTCGCGCCGATGTGCCCCCATACCGGCGTTCCGGCCAGCATGGCTCCCAAAGCCTTATAAACAGGAAGCGGCCCGGCGAAAACGTCGGACTGAATGCCCAGGTCCAGCGCCAGCCATAGAATATGGAACGCCAGAAAGCCGGAAAGAAACATTTTGCCGGATTTAAGCAAGCGGGGTTTCTCCTGCATAGCCGCATGGCCGGATCAGCCTGGGTAAACGCAAAATCGCAATGCTGCCAGCCACTGCCTTTATGAATATATGGAGGCGGTCTTAAGCGCTGCGCCGTCCGGAAGCGCGGCGCGTCAGCAGGCCGGTTCGCCAGCCTCCAGCAGACGGCGGCCCACGGCCTGCTCGAAGTTGAAATAATCAATTTCGCCACGCCCCGCTCCGGGATGAAAAAGCGGATTTTCAACCACCTCCGGCGCTCCGGCCCGCCTTGAAATAATTACGATAAACCGCCCCATGCGCACCGCCTCGCGCAGATTGTGCGTTACGAACAAGGTGGTGGTTTTTCTTTCCTTCCAAAGGGCCAGGAAAAGTTCGCGCGACTGCTCGGCGGTGAACTGGTCAAGGGCGGAAAAAGGTTCGTCCATCAGCAGCACTTCCGGGTTTAATATCCAGGCGCGGGCTAATGCCGCCCGTTGCTGCTGCCCTCCGCTCAGTTCTTTAGGATAGCGTTCGAGCAACCCGTCAAGCCCCAGGCGTTCGATAATGCGTCCGGCATGCTCAGACCGGGTTCCGCGAATTTTTTCGCCCAGCCGGATGTTTTGCTCCACAGTGAGCCAGTCCAGCAGGCCGTAATTCTGCGGGCTATAGCCCAGAACCCGCTTACGGGGATCAACCGCCCGCCCGTCAAGCAGAACCTCGCCCGAGCGCGCCTTTATAATTCCGGCAACAGCCTTTAACAGCGTGGATTTTCCGCAGCCGGAAGGTCCGACGAGCGAATATACGCTCCCTTTTTCAAGCTCAAGGCTGAAATTCTCCAGAACCGGAGTTTTCCCGTAAAAAACGGTCAGGTTCCTGATGCTCAGAAAAGACACTGTATTTCCGCTGCCGCAGCGTTTCAGGGGTTCACGAAACTGCCGTCCAGCAGGCCGGCGGCATCAAAGGCGGGTGAAACCAGGCCCTTGCCCTCCAACCAGCTTATCGCGGCTTTTATATCCTTTTCGCGCGGCATGCCCGCCTTGGAGTATCGCGGAAGGTTCACGTTTCCGGCCAAGGGTTCGGGAAAGCCCATGTCCTGCACCAGCATAGCCTTCAAACCGGGAACGGCCCCGGCGGTTATCCGCTCCACCGCCTCGTTATATGCCCGGTAAAAGGCCTTCAGCTCGGCCGGATGGTCCCGCAGGGTGGCGGACAAAAATACGAAACCGGTGACCGCGTAGTCCAGGTCTTCCATGCAGGCCAGAGCGCTGGCCCCTTTGGAGGCGGCGATCGTAATGAAAGGATCTGGCAGGGCGGTGGCGTCGGTTTGCCCGCTCAGCAACATTTCAAAGCGTACAGGAATTTTGTTTATTTCCTGCTTTTCCACAGCCGAAGCGGGAAGCCCGGCGGATTCAAGGGCTTTTTCAATGCAAAAATCAATGACCGTATTACGCGAAACCGCCACTTTTCTGCCTTCCAGTCCCGGAAGCCCGCTGATTCCGCTTTCCGGGCCGGTCATCACGCAAAAGCGGGCGTTGCAGGCCGAAGTTATCTTAACGTCAAGCCCCCCGGCTTTTTGCAGCACCGCCCCGGTGTAATCCGTCACCGTTCCGTCAATATTCCCGCTTTGCAGGGCGGCGTCGCGGTCGTTGGCGGAATAAAACTTGACTATTTTAACTTTCAGGCCGTGTTTCTCAAAAATACCCTCATCCCTGGCCACAACCAGAGGCAAAAAATCCATGGAGGACATAGCCCCTATTTTCAGCTCGTAAGAATTTTCCGGCGCGGGCGAATCACAGGCGGCCATCAGCAGAACAGCGGCCGCAAGACACAAAAGACGGCTTTTCATATTGCCACTCCAATACTTAGCAGGGTTCCGAATATAATAAGGTTTCTGGCGCTTTTTCCCAAAATGCGGTTCAGGGCTTTCCCTTCTTTGATCCGGCGCATCTCTCTCCAGGTGGAAAAATGCGGCAGAAGGTAAAAAAAAGGCAGAATGGCGGCCGCCCGAAGGCCGTACGCCCAGAAAAACAGGCAAAGCGCCGCCGCCGCAAGACCGTTCAGCAAATAAAAATATTCGCCGAATCTGGCTCCGAACAGCACCACGCTTGTGTTTTTAGCGGAAACCCTGTCTTGTTCGCGGTCACGGTAGTTATTGGCCACCAGAATATTTATCGAAACAAGTCCCAAAGCCAATCCCGCGACAACAACGGAAAAATTCCAGCCCCGGGCCTGAACGTAATAAGTGAACACCACTGGAACAAGCCCGTAAAACACCAGCACGCAAACATCGCCCAAGCCGTGATAAGCCAGGGGGTAAGGGCCGGAAGAATAGGCGAACACCCCAAGGCAGACCCCAATCCCCACAAAAATCAGCTGCCAGCCAGCGTAGAACATCAGCGCGCAGCCCAGCAGAAAGGCAAGGCAGACCAGGGCCACGGAAACCCTGAACATGGCTTCCGGGGCTATCCAGCCTTGGGCCACGGCCCTTTGGGGGCCAAGCCGGTCGCTGCGGTCCGCCCCCTTTTTGAAGTCGTAGTAATCGTTCAGGTAATTGGAAACTATTTGCGCGAGCAGGGCGAAGATCAGGCAGATACAGGCTGGAACAAACGAAAACGCTCCGTTTTTCCAGGCCAGGGCGCAGGCGACGGCAACCGGAACAACTGAAGCGGCCAGCGTTTTGGGGCGGGCGGCAAGTATCCAGGGTTTCAATCGCATCCGTTTCCCTCGCGGCCTGCGCCGCATTTTCGTGAAAAGTTCCGGCGGCAACCGGCCGCGCGGCAAATATACTTCCTCCAGGTACGCAACAGGGAAGCCTTTTGCCGAGGCCACGCCGGGCTGCCCGCTTGCGGGCGCCGCATTGCGCGCCGCCGGAAGGTTTTCAAAGCGTAAATGTTATGAAAGCCACCAAGGCTCTAAAAACACTAGTTTCAATATAGAATTTTAAAAAACCAGTCAATCCGGGTTTGTCCGCTCATGGCGGCCCAGCCTGCCCGGAACCGCTTGTTCCGGCGGTTCGCGCGCGGAAGGCCGGAAGGCGCTTCAGGAAACCTCCGCAGGCGCGCCAATGAAAAAGAGCGGGTATAAACGCCGCTCTTTTTCATTTCGCCTCGTTTCAAGCGTAACTCGCGTTGCGTCCTGAATTCTTACAGGCGGCGCAAGTCCTGCACCAGAACCTGCAACTGCCCGGTCTGATTGGCAAGCTCGGCCACGGCCAGGGAGGATTCGCCCATTACCGTCGCCGTTTCATTCGCAATGCGGTTTATTTCTTCCAGGGAATGCGTAATTTCATCGCTGCTCGCGGATTGTTCCTCCGCCGCCGCGGCTATGCCGCGCACCTGGTCGGCCGTGTTGTCGACCACCTTAACGATATCGCTGAGCGCGGTGCCGGAACTGGTTGCCAGCACCGTCGCGCCGTCAAGGGTTTGCGCGGTTTTGGCCACTGCGTTGATGCTGTTCTGGGTTCCCTGCTGAATGCCGCTTATGGCCGTTCCAACTTCCTTTGTGGCGGTCATGGTTTTTTCCGCCAGCTTACGCACTTCGTCAGCGACAACGGCGAAACCGCGCCCGGCTTCTCCGGCGCGGGCCGCTTCAATAGCGGCGTTCAGGGCCAGCAGGTTGGTCTGGTCGGCAATGTCGCTGATAACGGTCATGATCGCGCCGATGGCTTCGGCCTGCTTGCCGAGCTGTTCCATCTCCGAACGCAGTACGTTGGTGTCGTTTTGCACGGTGTTCAGGGCTTCTATCGATTTGCTCACTATGCTAGCGCCTTCCTGGGCCTTGTTCCGGGCCGTATCCGAACCTTCCGCCGCAACGCCGGCGTTGCGGGCGACTTCAAGCACGGTGGCGTTCATCTGGTCCATAGCGGTAGCCGAAGCGGTCACCCGGTCGCGCTGGACGTCGGCGCTGCGGCTGGACTGCTCGATCTGGGCGGAAAGCTCTTCCGTGGCCGCGGAAAGGCGGCTGACGACGGTTTCCACGTTTTCAGCGGCGCGCAATATCGCCTGGCGTCCGGATTCAGCCTGAGCCTGGGCCTCTTTGGCCTCGCTCATGGCCATATTGGCTTTGCGGCTCTGTTCCGCCGCCTCTTCCGTTTTGTGCTCCGCTTCCTGCACCCGCTCGCGCAAATTTTTCACCATCTGGTCAAGAGACCGGGAAAGATCGCCTATTTCATCAGTGCGGTCCGCGCTGAAGTCTTGGGCAAGATCGCCGCCCGCCACCAGCCCGGCCTTGCCGGACACGGATATAAGCGGCTTGGCGATGGCGCCCTTGATGCTCATGCCCAGCAGAAGCCCGGCCAGCACGGCAAGGCCCATGGCCACCAGCGTCATTATCAGGGACCGATCATACACCTTGCCCGCTTCAACGCTGCGCTGCTCGGCTTCAAGCTCCATGCGTTCCCCGACCTTGGTCAGCAGGTCGTCGGCCGCGTCAATCTTGGCGCGCGAAGCGACAAGATCTCCAATAACGTCCACGGGGCGCTCTCCGTTATATAGCCTTTTCCATACCGCTTCTTCCGCCTTGAAGCCTTCATCAACGGCGGCTAAAGTCTGCTTGACGAGCGCTATGGTTTCAGGGTCGTCGCTTTTTCCGAGGCATATTTCAAGCTGGTCTTTGGTTTTCTTCGCGAAGTCTTTAAAACCTTCCCCGTAACGCGTCACCCGCTCTTTATCGTTGGAGAAGATCAGGCCGTTGCGGGTGGAGCGAGAGGCGCTGATCAGGGCAATGTTGGCTTCCTTGCTGCTGTCAATGCCGGCCAGATCCATGTTATACATGAGGTTCAACTGCTTATTCAGAGACTGAATATTTAGAAGAGCATACCCCGAAAGCCCGCCCATAAAAACAAGCATTACAATAAGAAGCAGTGTGATTTTTGCGCCAACCTTCATGTTTTCCAGAAACTTCATAGACTACTCCTAAAAAAAGAAAAAATAATTAAAAAAAGACGAAGCCCGTTATATGCACTGCGTTATGCTCCTTCATAAACCATGATTATAAGAAAAATCAACCCGCTTATGCCGTTCTTCAGGTAAAAAAGTGCATAACCGGCATTTGTTTTTATTTTTCCTGAAAAACTTTCCCGATTAAAGGCCGCCGATTATAATTTCTAAAATACGCGCATGCCGAAAAACTGATTCGCGCCCCAAGCTTGACACTCTAATCTTGTACGGCTATCAGCAAGTATGGCTTGGGCGGGCGAAGCGGGCAACGCTTTGCCCGGAAGTCGTGAACGGCCATACAACCCTAATTATTCTTGGAGGAAAACATGGGCTACAACATCACGATCGATCTCGACAAATGTAACGGCGACGGGGAATGTGTGGACATTTGCCCCGTCAGTGTCTATGAACTGCAAGACGGAAAAAGCGTCGCGGTGAACGAAGAAGAATGTCTGGGCTGCGAGTCCTGCGTTGAAGTCTGCCCCACCGGCGCCATAACTGTTGAAGAAGCCTGATTACAGCGCTTTTCACGGGCCGCGCTCCACTCTGCGGGGTGCGGCCCTTAAAGCGGCGGGCTGAAACTTCAGCTGGAATTTCAAGCCGTTCTTGGCGGAATATTTCGCCGTGCGCGGCGGGCCTTGCCCCTGAATTCTTTTCCGCATATACCGGAACAGGCCTACGCTGAAACCGGCTTGTTCCTGCGGTTTCGCGGCGAACGCGCGCAAAGGCGCGGTCCCTGCGGCGCGCCATAGGCCCAGCCCGGGTTTGAACGCGGGGCTTGCAGGCCATTTTTCAGCTTTACGGAAAGGTTCCCGCGATACAAATCCGCTTTAGTTTTTACCGGAGTTTCCATGCTGCCTGACCTTACGCCTTTTTTTACGCGTTACGAAGCCATTCTGAGCGAGCTTGACGCCGTTTTCGCCAAAGTGGACGCCGCCAACCCCGGCTGCGTGAAGTGCGGGCCCGGATGCAGCGACTGTTGCCACGCCCTTTTCGACCTCCCGCTGATCGAGGCCATGCACATCGCCAAATGTTTCCGCGAACGTTTCGACTACGGCCCGGAGCGTTCCATGATAATTGAAAACGCTGACGCGGCCGACCGGGCCGTGCATAAAATAAAGCGCGATATTTTCAAAGAGTCCAAGAACGGAAAAGACAACGCCCTGATCATAGAAGAAGCGGCGCGCCTGAGGGTGCGCTGCCCCCTGCTGGGCGCTGACGAACAGTGCCTTATGTATGACATGCGCCCGGCCACCTGCCGCATTTACGGCATTCCGACGCGCATAGGGCAAAAAGCCCATTGCTGCCCCAAAAGCGGCTTCATGCCCGGCAAGCCCTACCCGACGGTTGACATGGAAAAACTGGCCGCCCGGCTTGAAGGCCTGAGTAAAGAGCTGGCCTCGGCCCTGAAAAGCTCCTATAAAGACCTGGCCGGCGTGTACGTGCCGCTTTCCATGGCCCTGCTCACGAACTATGATGAAGAATACCTCGGCATAAAAGACAGCTCTGAAAAAAAGCAGGATTGAGAATGCCACGCGACATTTATGAAAACACCACCCCACGCGCCTTCAGCCGTGAGGAGGAAGAGCAGAAAAAGGCCATATACGAGCGCATGTCTCCCCGCCGCAGGCGTTTCGTAGACCGCATCGGCTTTGCGATGTGGGATCCTTTTCAACTGCCCAAAGACCCGCTGGACATACGAACCGACGTTACCCAGCGCACCACGCAGGAACTGGTGCGGGCCTTCCTGCAGGAAAACAAAGACGGAAACTTCGGCAACGATTATTCCAAGGGCGTGCTGGAATGCGCATTGGGCATTGTGAATAAGGACGAAAAATTCAAAGGCGTTTTTGAATTCTGCCTCTGGTATGACAAACTTCTGGAACGGGAAAGAAGCGAGAAAAAATGATGAAAGAGTATCAAGACATTAATGAATATGTCGCGGAATTGCGCGCGGAAATAGCCAAGGCTCCGAACTGCGCCAACCACCACTACAACCTGGGGCTGGCCCTGCTGACCAAACGCGACTTCGCCGCCGCCGAGGAATCTTTTCGTGAGGCCCTGGAACACTCTTCGCATCTGGCGGAAGCTTACGTCCAGCTTGGCGGCATCTGCCTGCAGCGGGGCGACCTTGACGGCTGCCTGAATTACAACCGCGAAGCCGCCAACTGCCGCCCGCGCTTTCCCATCGCCTGGGCCAACATCGGCTTCGTGCACCTGCAAAAAGGTGAAGCCGAGGAAGCGGCGGGCGCTTTCAAAAAAGCCCTGAAGTGGGATCCGAATTTCATTCAGGCCATAGCTTCGCTTGGAGCGGCCTATTACATGCTCGGCCAGCTGGACGACAGCATCGCCATAAGCGAAAAGGCCGTCAAGCTTCAGCCCCAGTTCGCCCCGGCCTATAACAACCTGGCCCTGGCCTGGCTGGAAAAGGGCGACGGCAAAAAGGCCGTTGAATATTCCGACCTGGCCGCGAAATACGGTTTTGAAGCGCCTGAAGATTTCCTGCGCGAGCTGGAAGCCTTCCGCTGAAAAAAACGTTCCGTTCAAGACGCGCCGCCCGTCCACACGCGGGCGGCTTTATATTTCCCTTAGGACGGCCTGATGTTCATAGACGCGCACACCCATGTTTTTCACCCGAAAATCGCCGACAAGGCGGTGAACCAGCTGCGCGTCCACTATGGGGTTGAACCGGCCGGGCTCGGCAAGGCGGACGACCTTCTGGCCAGGATTAGAGGGCCGCACCCGGACGATCTGCCCATAGAGGTAAAGCTGGACAAGGTGGTGGCGCTTTGCGCTGCGACCAGCGCGGCGCAGGTGCTGCCGGCCAACAACTTCGCCCTGGAGTTGCTGAAAGAATGCCCAGAAGCCATACCTTTCGGGTCAATGCATCCGGACTTCATGTTCCCCGCAGCCGGGCAACCGGAGGAATATGACTGGGAAAAAGAGCTGGAAAGATTGCGGACGGCGGGCATCAAAGGCCTGAAGCTCCACCCTGATTTTCAGGGGTTTTTCCTTGACGACCCGCGCCTTATGCCCCTGATTGAGGCCGCCCAGAACGATTTTATCATCATGTGCCACATCGGCGACGTTCTGCCCCCGGAAAAAAACCCTTCCTGCCCGGCCAAGATGGCCGCATTACTGGATAATTTCCCGAAAGCCCGTTTTGTGGCCGCCCATTTGGGCGGATACCGCCACTGGAACCTGGCGCTGGAGAAACTGGCCGGGCGCAACGTCTACCTTGACACCTCCAGCTCCCTTTTCGCTATTGACGATAATGTTCTGCGCGAAATTTTGCGCCCCCACCCCAGAGAGCGCCTGCTCTTCGGCAGCGACTACCCGCTTTTCGACCCGCAGCGCGAGTTCAGGCTCTTGCAGCGCCGGCTGAAGCCGAGCGCATCCGAAACCGAAGAGCTGCTCACCAACGCCGCGCGGCTGCTCGGGCTGGTTCCTTGACGGCAACCGGCGCAACTTGCTTACTTAGAATTCCTGCCTTTCCCGAGGCCTTTTGGCGGCATTGCCCCCAAAAGGCACGGCCAAACCCGCATCAGAAACCAGCCGCGCCTTTTCGTTTGCGGGCGGTTGCCAG
The DNA here is from genome assembly GCA_031552195.1 of Desulfovibrionaceae bacterium. Taxonomy (GTDB): domain Bacteria; phylum Desulfobacterota; class Desulfovibrionia; order Desulfovibrionales; family Desulfovibrionaceae; genus JAVBMP01. The sequence goes on along the minus strand of JAVBMT010000009.1, from coordinate 63,260 downwards.
GGCGTGCAAGCAATAGATTGACTTGGAAAAAATTCCTAATCTTTCTTCAGGAAGCCATAGCGGGCCACAATGCCGTCAGTGCGCTCGGCCAGTTTCGTCACCAGGCCGGGGATGTCGTCAGGCGTAATGATCCCGGTTTCCGTAAGCAGGTAATATCCCAAGACATCGCCGCCGTTGGAATAGGTCCAGATAACGGCATAAATTGACCCAAGCCCGGGGCGGCTTTCGAATTCGGTCTGGGTGACGAGAACAAGCTTGAACCGGGGCTGGGCGTTGTCGTCCGTCAGGCTGTAACGCGAAGAGGTGTTGAAGGCCTCCTTGAGCTGAAAGGCCAGCCTGGCGCCAAGCGTGTCTTTGCCCTCGTGTTCAACCCCGATTACCGTACCGCGCTTTTCATCAGCCTTGGCGGCGGGAGCGTTCTGGGCCGGCGGCGGAGTATTCTGGGCCGCGCCGGGCTGCTCGGCGGCCAGGGCGGAAAAAGCGGAAAGGGCGAAAAGGCTGGACAGGGCGGATATCAGCAGCAAACGCGAAATTCTTGGCATGAAAGACTCCTTCTGGCGGGCATTGCGCGCTCAAGTGAACGCTTCCGCGCATTATATTAGGAATGCCCGGCAATAGCAACCGCCAAAGCGTTTTCGCCGGGAAAGCGCTTTGGCGGCGGAGCCGGATGCCGGCGGGCACTCAGAAAAAAAAATCAGACCATTATGTCCGCCCCGAGCATGAAAGAGCCGCCTTCCCCGCTGAATTCGCCCACAAGCGAAGCGAAGCCCATACCCGATTCCTGGGCGGCGGCGAAAAACATTTCAATGGCCTGGCTTTCCAGCTGCATTTTGGTGTCGCGCATGGCGCTCCAGTTGCGTATCGAGCCGCTGGAAGCCTGAGCCCGTTCCAGGTTGCCCAGGGCCTGCACATATAAGAACTGCTCGCCCACCTTGGGGTTTTCCTCAAGAAATTTCTCAATCTTTTCCTTTTGCGCCTGGTCGGCGCAATTAACTTCTATGGCCCCTTCCGGAGTGGCTACCAGGGTGAATTCCGTTTCCGGGTCGACCCCTTCCAGCATCAAACCGCCGCTGATAAGAACGGACAGCTCTTTCTCAAGCTTTTCCCGGTGTTCGCGTATCATGTCGAAGGTCACGCGGTCGCTTCCGCCAAGCTGCTGAATTTCGCTGATGGCCCTTTTCACAGCCGCCTGCCCCACCGTTGAGGTCATTCCGGCGCCGTAAGCCTGCGCGGCCTTGTTGCGTACGGAGGCAGCCGCCCTGGAGCTGGAGGCGGAAACCGTTTCCTGGGCGCCTGAAGACGGTTTCTCGGCGCCGGACGCGCTATTGCCGGAGAGATACTGGCTTCCGTAAGGATTTATTGACGATATGCTCATGTTGCCTCGCAGGTGTTGGGGAGCGGCGCTCCGGGAATATTTTGCCTTTACGGCTTGATGAAAGCATGAATCGTGCCAAAACCGGGGCAAAACGCGAAAAACGCCGTCCAAGGGCGGCGTTTCAGCAAAAAGCGGGCGAAAACCGTTCGTTTACAGAGAACCGACGTGCTCGCTCAGGGCTTGAAGTTCCTCCGCCGAATATTTTTTCACAACGTTTTCCATAACGGCTTTTTTAGGACCGCCGTATGTTTTAGCCTGATATCCGCGAAGTTTCGTCAGCACGGCTTCAGCGGCCTGACCTTTGAGAACCGGTGGGCCGCCCGGTCGCGAAGCGCCGTCCGCGCCGTGGCACCCGGCGCAAGGGCGCTGAAACAAAGCCTTTCCGTCCGGTTTATCCGCAGCGGCGGCAAACCCGGCGCAACAGCAAACTGTGAGCAAAAAGGCCGCAATGGCTGGTTTTATCATATCTCCTCCCGCATTTGGAATGGTTTAAGGACAATTTGCGAAAATAGCTGTTAATTCCGGCGCGTGCGCGGCAAAGCCGGAAAGCGCGCCTGAACATTTTTCTTGCCCCCCCGTGGTTGTAAAAAAATATTTTTTTACGTAGCCTGACCTTTCAGGATGTCTATAAGTTTATCTATATCCTAACGGGGAAAAAATGAAAGCGAAAAGCGTCTTTTTTACAGGCGGCGGCCGTAGCGGCAAAAGCTCCGCCGCGCAAAAGTGGGCGGAAGCCCAGGCCGGCAGGCGGGTGTTTATAGCCACGGCTGAAGCGCGCGACCCGGAAACCGCCAGCCGCATAGCCCTGCATCAGGCGGCCAGGGGCGAAGGCTGGAACACTCTTGAACTGCCCTGTTCCGAGGCCATTAACCTTACGGCCGCCTTTGAAGAGGCCGCCGCGCTGGGCGAGGTAATCCTGCTTGACTGCCTCAGCCTCTGGACTTCCGCCTGCATGGAAAACCATCCCGATGATGCGGTCATTTTGCGGGCGTTGCGTTCCGGGCTGGCCCGCGCTTCCGACCTGGCGCGGCCCCTGGCCCTGGTCAGCAATGAAGCCGGGCTGGGCATGGTTCCCATGCATCCGGAAGCCCGCCGCTTCCGCGACCTTCTGGGCCTGGTCAACCAGGAGGCGGCGCGTTTCTGCGACAGCGCCGCGTTCATGGTCAGCGGCCTCCCCCTCATGCTTAAAGGCAGCCTGTGAGCACGCTCCTTAAACTGGGCAGCATGCCCCCTAAAGCCGCGCACTTCTGCCTGAAGGTCGAAAACTTCCTGAGCGGCGAACTGAACATCGGCCTGGCCGGGCAAACCCTTGTTCTGGGTTTTTCCGGCGGGGCTGATTCCAGGGCCGTGCTCCTGGCCCTGAACGCCTTGCGTGAGCGCCCGGCCCTGCGCGGCTGCAATTTGCTCGTGGCCCACCTGAACCACGGGCTTAGGCCGGAAGCCGAGGCGGAAGAAGAAGACGCCGCCGCCCTTTGCTCCGCCCTCGGGCTGGAATTTCGCCCGGCCCGGCGGGATGTGGCGGCCTTGGCCTCGGCGCGCAATATCGGCCTGGAGGAAGCCGGGCGCATGGCCCGCATGGAATTTTTCTCCGGGCTGCTTGAAAAAAACTCCGGCGGCTGGATAGTTCTCGGGCACCAACTGAACGACCTGGCGGAAGACGTTCTTATGCGCCTTTTGCGCGGCGGAGGCTGGCCGGCCTTGGGCGGCATGCGCGCCGCAGACCGGCCGCGCCGCGTTTTGCGCCCGCTGCTCCTGACGCCCAGGCGGGACGTGGAAGAATTCCTGCGTTCCCTGGGCCAAAGCTGGTCGGAAGACGCCAGCAACGACGACAGGACTTTTTTGCGCAACCGGGTGCGTCACGACATTCTGCCCGGCTTTCTGCGGGAAAACCCCTCATTTCTGGAAAATTGCGCCAATCTCTGGCGCATGGCCGCTCTTGACCGTGACTGGTTCGACACTTTTGAACCGCCTTTCGCCCCTGTTCCGGAAGGCGAGGCGGAAAACGCGCTGTTTCTCGACAAAACCGATCTGGCCGGGGTTTCGGCTGCCCTGCGCCTGCGCTGGTACAAAAAGGCCCTGGAACGCCTCGGACCGGGGCAGGTTCTGGCCTCAAACCTGCTCGCCCTTGACCGGGCCTGGCAAAGCGGGCGGGGGGGGGCCACGGTGCAATTCCCCGGAGGCAAATCAGCCGCCGTGCGCCGTGGCGGTGTGGCCTTCCGCCCAAGCGGGGCGGACAGACATTGACCTGCCCCGCGCTTCAGGCTATTTATAAAAAATCGCGTATTATCGGATTCAACATTCCAAAACCTGTGGAGAAACACCCCATGAATATTCTTATTTTCGGGCCCAACGGCAGCGGCAAAGGGACTCAGGGCGCTCTTTTGAAGGAAAAGTTCAACCTGGCCCACATTGAATCCGGCGCTATTTTCCGCGAACACACCACCAAAGGCACCGCACTCGGGATCAAGGCCAAAGAATATATGGACCGGGGAGAACTGGTGCCTGACGACATCACCATTCCCATGATACTGCAAACCCTCAAGGAAAAAGGCGGCCACGGCTGGCTGCTGGACGGCTTTCCGCGCAATATGGTGCAGGCCCAGAAACTCTGGTTCGCCATGCAGGAAGCCGACATGCCGCTGGACTGCGTGGTCGAGATCCACCTGACGCGCGAAAACGCCAGAGACCGCATCATGGGCCGCCGCCTGTGCGCCAAGGACAACAACCACCCGAACAACGTCCACATCGACGCCATCAAGCCGGACGGGAACAAGTGCCGGGTTTGCGGCGGAGACCTGAGCGCGCGCGCTGACGACCAGAACGAGGGGGCCATCAACAAGCGCCACGATATTTATTACGACACAATAGAAGGCACGCTGGCCGCCGCCAACCTGTTCAAGGAGCTGAGCGGGCAGCATGGCTTCAAATATATTACCCTTGACGGCCGGGGCGACATAAACGCGGTTAAAGAAGAGCTGCTTTCAAAGCTTTAGCCCGCATAGAATTACAGACACGGCCAAAGCTTGGGAGCGGCCGCGATTTTCTCGCCGGCAAGCGGGCTGTGGGCATGCGCCGCTTGCCGGCGGCGCTATATTTCAGATGATGTTTAAATAACCCTGACGCAGCGCAAAAACTACCCGCGCAGCGGGAACCAACGGCGGGATCAGGCCTGAGGCGCGCCAAGCGGCTCGGCGCAAGACCGTGCCCGGCCGTGAACGCTTACGGCATGCCGTTCGCGTTTCCGCGTCCGGAGCATGCCCGCCTTTATCAATAATTGTATTATATTTTGCATAGATAAGTGTGTATAACGTAACTCAACATCAAGCATGAGGCCTGTATGAAAAACAACAAACTGTCTTTATTGATGCTTGCGGCCTTTCTTGGGGTGGCCGGGTGCGCCCCGCAGCAACCCGCCCCCGAGGCGAACAAAATATCCGCGGGCACGGTTCAGCGCGAAATCCGGAACGGCCTGTCGGGGGCCGAAGTGATCGAGGCGCTGGGTTCTCCGAACATAGTCACGACCGACGCCCAGCGCCGCGAAACCTGGGTTTATGACAAGGTGTCGACCGAGCGGGTAAGCTCGAGCAGCAACGGCGGCATCTGGCTCGTCATTGTCGGCGGGGGCGGCAGTTCTTCCTCTTCCAGCACGTCGCAGCGCACCCTGACGATTATAATAAAGTTTGACGAAAAAGGGCTTGTCAGGGACTATTCTTACCGCCAATCCAGCTTTTAGGGCGTCTTTATGAAACATATAGCTGTATATGCCCTAAGCGCCATACTCCTGACCGGTTGCATTCCCCAAAACAGCACAGAAGCCATGCAGGCCCCGCAGACGGCGCTGAACAGCCGCCAAATGCAGACAAGGCGCTTTGACACCACTGACTATCAGGCTATTTTGAACGCCTCGGGCGCCGTATTGCAGGACCTGGGCTTTACGATAGAAGAAAGCGAAATGAACCTGGGCGTGCTGGTCGGCTCCAAGACCCGCGACGCCACCAGCGGCGCGCAGGTGGCCGGCGCCCTTGTAATCGCCCTGCTTGGCGGAGGCAGCACCCCTGTCGACAGCCTGCAGGTCATTCGCGTTTCTTTGGTAATGCGCGAACTTGACACGCCACAAAAAGAACAGCCGGAACCGGCCGAACCGACCAAGCTTACCGCGGAAAAAATCGCCCATATTAAAACCAGCGTCAATAAAGCGGTAAAAGACGGCCTGAAGGCGCAGTTCAAAGACGAAATAAGCACGCGGGTGGCTGACAAAATAGCGGAAGACACCGCCAAGACGCTGGCGGGAGATTTGACGACGCTAGCCCAGGTCAAGGCCGAAGCCGGATCATCCACCGTCCGCGTGACCTTCCAGCGGGTCATCATCGACACGCGCGGCAATGTGACCAAAAGCGAACAAATTATCGAGCCTGAAGTATACCAGGGCTTTTTTGACAAACTTTCACAGTCCGTCTTTCTGGAGGCGCATGAATTATGAGAATTAAATGCATCGCTCTGCTTGTGTTGTCCATAATTATCGGCGGCTGCGCCGTTGCGGCCCGTGACGGCGTCATGGACGCGGGCGGGGAAAGCCAGTTGAAACGCCGCCAGATGCAAACGCGTTATTTCGACACCGGCGACAAGAAAAAAACGATGGAAAGCGTACTGGCCACCCTGCAAGACATCGGCTTCGTCATAGACAAGGCTTCGTTCGACATGGGAACCGTCAGCGCGACAAAACTTTCCGGCTATAATATGCGGATGACGGTTAACGTCACGCCGCGTTCCGAGGGTCGCATCACCGTGCGGGCGAACGCCCAGCTGAACGCCAGGCCGGTGGAAGACCCGGTGGCGTACCAGCGGTTCTTTGAAGCCCTGGAAAAATCAATGTTCCTGCAAGCTCATATGGAAGAGTGATTCTTCATCAAAAAACGTTCTAAAGATTTTTGCCGGTAAAACCGAAAAGCGCTGTGAGGCTTCATCCTCACAGCGCTTTTACTTTAAAAAACGGTTACCCGCATGGTCAGCACTTCTTCAGCGCAGCAAGCCCTGCAACTTTTGCGCACCCAGTATGTCAGCCAGCTCGTCATGGGCGACGCCTTCGCCGGGCTCAGCATGACGGACTTCATGCTGGGAAAAACAGCCCCGCGCCGTAGCGGAAAAGACATCATGAACGACGCGCTGACCGGGCTGATGCGCAGCGACAGCGCCATGCTGCGTCAGGCCTCGCGCAACATGGCCGACGGCAAAAGCGTTTACGACCTGGCCGGAGGCGCCCTTAAAGGCATTACGGAAAACCTGGAGGGCATGAAGCGGATTCTGGCCGATATCCAAAGCGGGGCCATTCCCAACAACCCCACCGCCATTCATGACGCCAAAGTAAGCTATATGGATTACGCGTCCGGAATAGGCGACATTATCGACAACACCTCCTTCAACGGAATTTCCCTCACCGATAAATCGCTCTGGCAAAACAACCCGCAGGTCGCGGTACAGGGCGATTACGGCAAACTCAGCATCCAGGCCGGAAAAAGCCCGACCGAGCTCACCCTGTCAGACCTCAGCGGGCTGAAAACAGCCTTCTCCCCAGCGCAGGTCAATATGGGAAACGCCACCCAGACCATCCGCATGCTTGACGAAAAACTCAGCGAAATAGGCGCGCTGGCCCAAACCTACCAGGCCAGGGGAAGTTCTTTCGGTTCGGAGGCCGCCTATTTCAACAGGCAGGCCGGGCTGCTCTCGGAAGCGGCGAAACGCTCGCAGAATGAAGGCCTTAGCCTCAAGGACGTTCTGCTTGACCTGCTGCTGAGCGAACAGGGCGGGCTGGTGAACTCGCGCTCTTAGAGCATTTTGACTTTGAAAACGCCCTGCGGCGTCTTCGGCGAAAACGGGTTCCGCCCTTGCGCATGTAAAAAAAATGCTTTTCTTGTCCGCCCGGCAAAAAATCGCGTGAAAAAATTCAATGCAGGCAGCATCGCAAATTAAAATGCTCCAGGCTTACGCAAAGCTGGACTTCTCAAAAATCTTCCTGTATTTTTAGAAAGTTCGCATTTTTTAACAGAAAGGTGAAATATGGCTTACAAAAATATTCTTTGCAAAGCCCTGATCCTGACGCTCGCGCTCTCCATCTTACTGCCCGGCTGCGCGCAAAAAGGCGGGGAAACCTTCCGCTCCAGCGACCAGCAAAAAGCCAATACCGTGCATTACGGCACCGTGCTCAGCGTGCGCACCGTCCAAATCGATACTGAAGCCACCGGCATCGGCGCCGTTCTGGGCGGCGTGGCCGGCGGAGTGCTCGGCAGCCTCTTCGGCAGCGGAAGCGGAAAAACCGCGGCCACAGTCGGCGGCGCGGCCATCGGCGCTTTGGGCGGGTACGCCACAGAACGCGGCATCAGCAAGCACGACGCCCTTGAAATTATCGTCCAGCTGGACAACGGCAGCCATATCGCCGTCGTTCAGGACGCTGACAACTACTACGCCAAGGGCGACAAGGTCATGGTGATCACCAGCCCCAACGGCGGGGCGCGCGTGCAGCATCAATAGCCCGGTCCCGGCCGTTTTTTTGCCGGCGTTTTGAAATTTATCGCGAATATCACACTAATAATTCCGGAGTAATCATGCTTAACCCCAAAGAATGCATCCTTCACAGCGGCGGCGCGGCCGGAGCGGAAAGCTTTTTCGGCCAGTTGGCGGAACAGTACGGCATGCAGGAAGTGAACTTCAGCTTTGAAGGACACCAGAGCGAACGCCAGCGCGGCCTGCGCTTTCTTACCAATGACGAACTGGCCCTGAAAGACGTCAGCCTGACTTACGTCTCAAAGCTCATGAACCGCGACTACACCAGCGCGCCGCTTTTCCGCAAGGTGCTTCAGTCTATCTGCTGGCAGGTCAGCAGCGCCAATGAAGTTTTCGTTGTGGGCGAAATCATGGAAGACGGAACCGTTAAAGGCGGCACCGGTTGGGGCGCGGAATTCGCCAAGATTTGCAACAAGCGCCTTTTCGCCTTCGACCAGGGCAAAAACGCCTGGTTCAGCTGGGACGGCTCCAAGTGGAACAAGGCCTCCGGCGTTAAGATCACCGAACGCCTCTTCACCGGAACCGGAACCCGCTTCCTTGATGAAAACGGCAAAAAAGCCATTGAAGAACTTTTCAAAAATTCTTTCCCCGCCTGACCAGACGGCCTGACGCCTGAAGGCCGGGCCTGTTTTACGCCAGCCGGCAATGCATGAAGCCCTCCTAGCGAAAAAAGACGCGGAGGGCTTCATGCCGTTTCCGACCGGGCGTTCCGCCTGCCTGGCAAACGCCGGCGGGCCAACCACGCCCTGTGGAACTGCGCTTCAAGCCGTTCAGATTTGGACGCCAGCGGTAAATTCCGTATTTTTCCGCCTTGAGCGCATTGCCTCAGATCTGCGGAACACTATTCAAAAATGTCTCCGGCCAGCCTCGGTTTTGAGCGCAGGTACTGAGGCGGCACGCTCACCTTGCCTTTAAGCGCAGCAGCCGCGTGCCAGGGCCAGCGCGGGTTGTAAAGCATGCCCCGGCCCACGGCCACAAGGTCGACCTCTTTCCCGGCGACCAGCGCTTCCGCATGTTCCGGCTCATTTATAAGCCCCACGCCGATCACCGGAATTTTAACCGATTTTTTCACCTCGGCCGCGAAGGGAATCTGATAGCCGGGCCAGAGAGACATTTTCTGCTCCGGGCTCAGCCCTCCGCCGGAAACGTGAATATAGGCGCAGCCGCGCTTTTCCAGTTCCCGCGAATAAATCAGGGTTTCGTCAAGGTTCCAGCCGCCCTCAACCCAGTCCGTGGCGGAAACGCGCACTCCTACCGGCAGGCCTTCGGCCGCTTCCCGCACTTTTTCAAAAACCCGCAAAGGAAAACGGAGCCGGTTTTCCAGGCTGCCTCCATAAGCGTCTTCCCGTCTGTTGCTCAAAGGCGAAAGAAACTGGTGCAGCAAATAGCCGTGGGCGCTGTGCACCTCAATGCCGTCAAGCCCTATGGCCCTGGCCCGGCGCGTCGCCGAAACGAAATCTTCCAGCACGCGCTCAAGCCCGGCTTCATCCCCTGATTCATTCAGGGCGCGCGGCACGGCTTCCGGACCGTCTTCATCGCTGTACGCCAGGGCCGAAGGGGCCAGGGTTTCCCATCCGCCTTCGGAACGCGCCAAAAATCCGTTCCCTTCCCAGGGGCGCTTGCGCGCCGCCTTGCGCCCGGCATGCACAAGTTGCAAAAAAATTGCCGGCGCGGCATGCCGCCGTATGGTTTCAAGGGTTAGGCCGAGCGCCCCGGCGCATTCGTCCGACCACATGCCTATGTCATAAAGGCTGAGCCGCCCTTCGGGGCTGACCGCGCTAGCCTCTATGATCAAAAGGCCCGCGCCGGATTCCGCCAGCTGCCCGTAATGAATGGTGTGCCAGCCGCTTGTTTTGCCGTCCACGGCGGAATATTGGCACATGGGCGGAATGACTATGCGGTTTTTCAGGGTAAGCCCGCCGAGGGGCAAGGGGCTGAACAGGCTGCTCATGGCGACTCCGTCTGTTATAAATTACCGGTTGCGTGCCGCGGGGCCGGGCCATCGCCCGCTCCGGCGGCGTTTTTTCTCCTTGGAAGCCCTGCCGCAAAGCGGATTAACGGCAAAAACGTCTATTCGCTCCGGCGAATGGGCCCAGGCGAACCAAGGGAAACGTCGCCTTTAATAGGCCGAATCTACGGCTAAAGCCGTCCGGATCTTAACGCGCGCGATAAAATCGCCGCCTTCGGCTTAAAAAACAGTGAAAGATAGCTTTCCAAAGTTAAAACCCTTTAATTGACAAGGCGGCCCTTTTCGTGCCAAGTTGAATTTTTCCGTGTGCCTTGCCGGTTCGTCTGGCTGGTTCAGCATAACACGGAGCATGGTGCCGGTAAAGACAAGATCACAAACCAACCAACAGGTTTCCGGAGGTAATATGTTTAAAAAACTCGCTTCCATCGCCGGCGCGGCGCTGCTGGCCGTGACCATTGCCGCGCCCTCTTTCGCAGCGGATGACGTGATTATTCTCGGCTTGGCCGGCGCCCACAGCGGCGACCTGGCCGGTTACGGCATCGGCACCGTAAACGCCGCGAAAATCCTTGTGGAAAAATACAACGCAAAGGGCGGAGTTGCCGGTAAAAAACTGGTTCTCATCACCCAGGACGACCAGTGCAAGCCGGAACTCGGCACCAACGCCGCCACCAAACTTATCGCTGACGGCGCGAAAATCGTTATAGGCCACACCTGCACCGGCGCCACGAAGGCCGCCTTGCCCCTGTATAAAGACTCCAACATCGTGGTCGTTTCACCTTCCGCCACCGCCCCGGCTCTCACCCAGTCCGGCGAGAACCCCACCTTTTTCCGCACCATCGCCTCTGACGATGAACAGGCCAAACTTGGGGCCGATTTCGTGCTGAACAACCTTAAAGCCAAAAAAGTGGCCATTTTGCATGACAAGGCCGACTACGGCAAGGGCTACGCCGAATTTGTGCAGGATTTCATCAAAAAAGACGGCAGGGCCGAAGTTGTGCTTTTTGAAGGCATCACCACCGGCGCGGTGGACTACTCCGGCATTATCCAGAAAGTGCGCAGCTCCGGCGCCGACGTGCTGGTTTTCGGCGGTTACGACCCTGAAGCCTCCAAACTGGTCACCCAGATGCGTAAAAAGCGCATCAACATTCCTTTCGTGTCTGAAGACGGCGTGAAGGTTGACAGCTTCATACGCCTGACCGGCGAATACGCTGAAGGCGTGTACGCTTCCGGCCCCAAAGACACCACTCAGGAGCCGGCTTACATTACCGCGGTTGAAGAACACAAGAAGATGTTCAACAGCGAACCCGGGCGCTATTACCCGGAAGCGTACAGCGCTATCGTAGCGTTGCTCAACGCGGTTGAAAAGGCCGGAGGCGTTTCCGACCCCGGCAAGATCATGAAGATCATGCGTGAAGATTACGTTGAAACCCCGCTCGGTAAAATCCGCTTTGACGCCAAGGGCGACGCCGAGGGCGTTGGTTTTGCCATGTCCCAGGTCAAGGGCGGAAAGTTCGTAACTGTAAAATAACGCTTTCACGCGCCTTTCCGCCCGCAACGTCAAGGACGGGCGGAAAGGCCGCGCTTTCTCGACGCCATGGCCGCCGCTTCCGCGTCATGCAGACAGACGGAAATATGAGGCGTTTTTCATATCTGACGGATTGTGACGTATGGCTTCTTTCGACTGGATAACCCTGGGTGAACTTCTGGTGAGCGGGCTCACCAGGGGCAGCATCTACGCGCTTATCGCCCTGGGCTACACCATGGTTTACGGCATCATAGAGCTGATAAACTTCGCGCACGGCGAAATTTACATGCTCGGCGCATTCACCGCGCTTATCGTGTCCGGCCTGCTGAGCCTGCTGGGTTTTCCGGCGGTTAGCATCCTCATTCTGGCCAGCCTCGCGGCGGTCATTTACTGTTCAGCCTATAGCTACACCGTTGAAAAAATAGCCTACAAGCCCCTGCGCGGGGCCGGGCGGCTCTCTCCCCTGATCAGCGCCATAGGCATGTCCATATTTTTGCAGAACTACGTGTCTCTGGCCCAGACCCCGCAGTTCGTGCGCTTTCCCGCCCTTATCCCGGACTTTCCCTTTCTGGACCCCGTGGCCCATATTCTCAGCTCCTCAAGCTTCATGATCATCGTCACCAGCGCGGTAGTCATGGTCTGCCTGACCATGTTCATCAAATACACCCGCCTGGGCAAAGCCATGCGCGCCACGGCCCAGAACCGCAAAATGGCCATGTTGCTCGGCATTGACGCCGATAAGATCATTTCGGCCACCTTCATCATCGGTTCAACCCTGGCCGCCGTGGGCGGCGTGCTTATCGCCTCGCACATGAACGTGATAAATTTCGGCATAGGCTTCCTGGCCGGCATAAAAGCCTTCACGGCCGCCGTTTTGGGCGGCATAGGCTCCATTCCCGGCGCGATGCTCGGCGGTCTGGTGCTGGGCTGTTGCGAAAGCCTCGGCGCGGGCTATATTTCTTCAGACTATGAAGACGTGTTCACCTTCGCCATTCTTATCGCCATACTCATCCTCCGCCCCTCCGGCCTTTTGGGCAAACCGAAAACGCAAAAGGTTTGATTATGCGCGGACTGATCAAATCTTTACTTACCAGCCTGTGGTTCATGGCCCTCACCTTTCCCATCGTCTCCATCAGGGTTGACGTCAGCGTCACCCCCACGGCGGTGCAGTGGAATTTCAGCAAGGTGCTTTATATCGGCCTGGGCAGCTTCCTGCTCTCTTTCGTCTGGCGCGCCATGCTGGTGCGCAAAGGCGACATTTCTCCGCAGGAAGCGGACATGGCCTGGCTTTTCAACCTGCTGAAGAAACCTGAAAACAGCCGCCGTTTCGTCGCCCTGCTTTTTCTGCTTCTGGGGGCCGGGGTTATCATATTTTCCCTGAGCGACGTGCTTTTCGCCGGGGCTGACCCGCAACTCTGGCTGAAGGGCGGCGCTTTTTCCATCGGTTGCGCGCTGTTCTTTTTACTGGCCGCCCTGTTCAGCCTCAGCGGAAAACAGGCTGCCGCGGCCAGGGCCATGCGCGGGCTGGCCGCCCCGGGTGCGGGCCGCAACACCCTGCTGGCCTTTGTCTGCGCCTTTTTCCTTGCCGTGCCTTTTATCGGCGACAGCTATCAGATAAACGTGCTCACCTTCGCCCTGCTCTGGGTGGTGCTGGGGCTTGGCCTGAACATAGTTGTGGGGCAAACCGGGCTGCTGGTGCTGGGTTATGTGGCCTTTTACGCTATCGGCGCTTACACTTACGCCATCCTGAACAGCAACTACGGGCTGGGCTTCTGGGCGGTTCTGCCCCTGGCCGGGCTGCTGGCCGCCCTTTTCGGGCTTTGCCTCGGTTTTCCCGTTTTACGCCTGCGCGGCGACTACCTGGCCATAGTAACGCTCGGTTTCGGCGAAATAGTGCGGCTGGTGCTGGAAAACTGGACGGAGCTCTCACGCGGGGCCCAGGGCATAGACAAAATTCCCCCGCCGGGTTTTTTCGGGCTGCATCTCACGCCCGACCAGAACAACGACTATATGTATTACCTGGCCCTGTTGCTGGTTATTTTTACTATTTTCGCGGTTCGCCGCCTGCGCGACTCACGCCTCGGCCGCTCCTGGATGGCCCTGCGCGAAGATGAAATAGCCTGCGAAGCCATGGGCATAGACAAAACCTTCGCCAAACTGAGCGCCTTCGCCCTCGGGGCCTGCTGGGCCGGTTTCAGCGGGGTGCTCTTCGCCGCCAAAACCGCCTATGTTCACCCGGCCAGCTTCACTTTCATGGAATCGGCCATCATTCTTTCCGTTGTGGTGCTGGGCGGGCTTGGTTCCACCCTCGGCGTCATCCTCGGCGCTTTCGTCATTATTCTGCTGCCGGAATCACTGCGCAGCTTTGCGGAATACCGCATGCTGATCTTCGGGGCGAGCATGGTGCTGATGATGGTTTTCCGCCCGCAAGGGCTGCTTAAACCGGAGCGCAAGGTCTGGCTTATAAACGACCCCGACCTGCAATCAGCCAAAGGAGAGGCTTGATGGACGCCGCCTGGGCAATTCAAGACACCGCTCCGGACAAAACGGAACGCGACGCCAAAGGCCGCAAAACCGGAGACACGGTGCTGGAGACGCGCGGCGTAAGCATGCGTTTCGGCGGCATCATGGCCCTGACCGACGTTGACCTTACCGTGCGCGAAGGTGAGATAACGGCGTTGATCGGCCCGAACGGCGCCGGAAAAACCACGCTTTTCAACTGTGTAACCAGCATCTACCGCCCAACCGCCGGGGAAGTGGCGCTTTATCAGCCCCGCAAACACGGGGCAGGGCAACGCAAAGAGCAAAAACTCTCCCGCCGCAAGCCGCATGAAACCACCGCTCTGGGCATGGCGCGCACCTTTCAGAATATTCGCCTTTTCCCCGGCATGACCGTGCTGGAAAACGTTATGGTCGCCCGCCACTGCCGCACGGAATGCGGCGTTCTTGGCGCGTTGCTGCGCACGCCGAAGGTAAGGCGCGAGGAAGAGGAAACCGTCGAACGCAGCTATCAGTTGCTGAAATACCTGAATTTGCACAGCCACTACGCGGAAGAAGCCCGCAATCTGGCCTACGGCCAGCAGCGCCGCCTTGAAATAGCCCGCGCCCTGGCGACAGAGCCGTTCATGCTGCTGCTTGACGAACCTGCCGCGGGCATGAACCCGCAGGAAACCATTGAACTTAAAGAACTTATCTGGAATATACGCGACGAATTCAAGCTGTCCGTACTTTTGATCGAGCACGACATGAACATGGTGATGTCGCTTTCCGATTGGGTGTACGTAATGGAATACGGCTGCGTTATCGCGTCCGGCACCCCGCAGGCGGTGGCAAACAACCCGCAGGTTATCAAGGCCTATCTGGGTGAGGAATTCACGGGATAAACCATGCTGGAACTGCGCGGAATAAACACCTTTTACGGCAACATTCAGGCCCTTTGGAACGTTGACATCAAAATCGGCGAAGGCCAGATCGTAACCTTGGTAGGCGCGAACGGGGCCGGCAAATCCACCACCCTCATGTCCATTTGCGGCGGAGTTCCGGTGCGTAGCGGCGAAGTGCTTTTCAAGGGCGCGCCCATTCAGAACCAAAAACCGGACCGCATCGTGCGCCTCGGCATCAGCCAGTCTCCGGAAGGCCGGCTTATTTTTCCGGACCTCACCGTGCGTGAAAACCTTGAGCTTGGGGCTTACCTGCGCAGAGACCGCAACGGAATAAAACGCGACATGGATGAAATGTTCGCCATGTTCCCGATTCTGCTGGAGCGCGCCAACCAGCCCGGCGGCACCCTTTCCGGAGGCGAACAGCAAATGCTGGCCATTTCCCGCGCCCTTATGGCCAGGCCGCGCCTGCTTCTGCTTGACGAACCTTCGCTCGGCCTGGCCCCGATTGTGATCCGCCAGATTTTCGACATCATCAAAAGCCTGAACGAACGCGGCACGACCATTTTCCTGGTGGAGCAAAACGCCAACCAGGCCCTGAAAATAGCCCACCAGGGCTACGTGATGGAAAACGGCCGCATCACCATGGCGGATACAGGACCCAACCTCCTCGCCAACGAACAGGTGCGCAAGGCCTACCTGGGCATATAAACGCCGTTGGCGCGGCATGCCTCCCGCACGCACCCTTCCGCCTTGAATCTGCAAGAATCTGTTTTGAATACAGAAAGCTATCTTTTATCTGACATGTACAAGCCCAGAGCGGCTTGTACTAAAGACACGCCGCGCTGCTCGCTTGCGGGCGTACGCTATCGCGCCCGCCAGAGCATTTTAACTTTGAAAAAGTTAAAATGCTCTTTCCTCTTCCCTTATTTTTCAAAGATGTTATATAGATTAGCATATACCAAACTTTCGGAGGGCCATATGCGCAACATCATCTATTTTGCAGCCGCACTTTCGTTTCTGACATTTTTTTCAGCCCGCCACGCCTTGGCCGCGCCCGGCGCCTATGCCGTTGGTGACGCCATGGTCTATTCCCTGCTGGATGCGGCAAGGGAAATGCCCGCGGATATTTTTACCGGAGAAAGCCGTGATAAAATCAACAAAATGGCTCCATCCGGCTCTGTGCCAGCCTCCATTTCCGCCTTTCTCATCCAGCGCAACGGAATGGTCGTGCTTATAGACAGCGGGCTGGGCAACAGCGGCTCACTGCTGATCAGGTCTATGGAAAGGTACGGCTTCAAGCCGGAAGCCGTTACCCACGTTCTGCTCACCCACCTGCACGGCGACCACGTGGGCGGCCTGGCCCTGGACGGCAAAGCCGCCTTCCCCAACGCCCAGATCATGGTTGCGGAACAGGAAAAAAATTTCTGGCTTGACCCGCGCACCCTTGAGGAACAACCCGGCCGCAAGGGCAACATTGACCTTATCAAGGCCAATTTCGCCCTTTACCCGGGAAAAGTGAAGGAAATCCAGTTCGACGCGGAAATTTTGCCCGGCATTACCGCTTTGAGCGCGGTCGGGCATACCCCCGGACACACGGCCTTCATGCTGGCCTCAAAAGACAAAAGGATGCTTTTCTGGGGCGACTTGGCGCACGGGGCCGACTTGCAGTTTGCCAACCCGAAAATATGCGCCAATTTTGACATGAACATGCCGCAGGCCGTGCGAACCAGGGTAGAATACATGAACATGGCCGCGCGGGAAAATATCCCCGTGGCCGGGGCGCACCTGCCGGAACCGGCGGTAATCAAGGTGGAAGCCTCGGATAAAGCTTTCAGTTACAGACTGTTGCCGAACCAATAAGAACCATTAGAATGGATTAATTTTGATTTTTTTATCCATTTTGCGCGCTATGGCTGGCAGTTGCGAAAAGGATGCGACATTCAAAACCTCTTTTTTCAGATACGCCGCGCTGCCCGCTTGCGGGCGGAATAAAAAAGAACCGGCCGGAATCCTTTCGGGCTCCGGCCGGACGCTGTTTTTCAGCCTGTAAACTATTCGCCGACGCTTTTCACCAGGTTGCGGGGCGAATCCACATCGCGGCCCAGGGCGCAGGCTATTTCATAGCAGAAGCACTGGAAGGCCGGAAGGGCGATAAAGGAGTTCAGCGGCCAGGGCTGTTCCGGAATTGTCCAGACGTCGGACGCCTTGAGGGACATGCCGGGGTTGACAAGGGCCAGAACATGGCTGCCCCGGCTGTGGATTTCTTCCACGTTGCCAAGGCTCTTTTCGCTGTCTTTGTCACGCAGAAGAATAGCGAAAGTGGGCAGGGAATCATCCACCATGGCCATGGGCCCGTGGCGCACTTCACCCAGCGAGTAGCCTTCCGCGTGAATGTAAGAGGTTTCCTTAAGCTTGAGAGCCCCTTCGCGGGCCAGGGGGCAGGAAAGCCCGCGCCCGACGAAAAGAAAATGCCCGAACCTGGCGTATTTTTTCGCCAGGGGGGCGGCTTCGGCGTGCAGCGTGGGCAAAACTTCATCCACCTTGCCGGCCAGTCCGGGCAAGGCTTTCAGCACCGCGGTCACTTCGGCCGCGTGTTCGCCCAGGCACCCTTTGCGCTGCCCCCAGTAGATGGCCATGAGCATGAGCAGGAACATCTGCGCCGTCATGGCCTTGGTTGAGGCAATCGACAATTCAGGGCCGGCTTCGGTGTAGAACACCGCGTCCGATTCGCGCATCATGGTAGAGCCGGGCGCGTTGCATATGGTTACTATTTTAAGTCCTTTCGCCTTGGCCTGGTTGAAAGCGGCCAGGGTGTCGGCGGTTTCGCCGGACTGGCTGATGGCCAGGGCCATTTCCCCTTTTGCGTAGCAGGGGGAATGATAACGCGTTTCCGAGGCCAGATCCACCACAGTGGGAATCTGCGCCCATGTTTCCAGCAAATTCGCGGCCCAGAGTCCGGCGTGCGAGGACGTTCCGCATCCTATGATGCGCAAGCGCTCCGGCACGGGAAGCCCGTCCAGTTCGGGCATAACTATTTTTCCGCCCTGGGCGTCAGAGACAAGGCGATTTTTAAGACAATCCCGCAAAACCCTTCCCTGCTCGTAGATTTCTTTAATCATGTGATGTTTGAAATCCGCGTTGCTCATACTGTGTCCTTTACCACAAACGTGAGTTGGTTATAAAGATTCCCGTAAAGGCTTATCCCCTGCGGAAAAATCTTTCAATTTAAGGCGCCGGGCCGAAATCTTCGGCACACCATCAGCTTACCACAGCCCGGAAGGTTTAGCAAAGGTCACCCCATTTCGCCAGCAAAGCTTGCATGGCCTTGGCCCGGTGGCTGCGTGAATTCTTCACTTCGGCGGACATTTGCGCCGCCGTGCGGCCCAGCGCCGGGTCGTAAAAAAGCGGGTCATAACCGAAACCGTTGTCTCCAGCCGGTTCAAGGGTTATTTCGCCTTCCCACACGCCGCTGGCGCTGATTTCCCCGCCTTCGGGAGAACGGGCCACAACCGCGCAAAAAAAGCGGGCCTGCCGCTCCCCAGGGGCAATGTCCCGCATCAGCGACAGCAGCCGCGCGTTATTCTTTTCCGCAGTAGGCTCCTCCCCGCCGAACGCGCTGAAACGGGCGGAAAATATGCCAGGCGCTCCATTCAAGGCCTTCACCTCAAGCCCGGAATCGTCCGCCACCGCGATATGCCCGGTGGCTTCCGCAGCCGCTTTGGCCTTCAACCTGGCGTTTTCCATAAAGGTAAGTCCGGTTTCTTCAACTTCCGGCAAGTCCGGAAAAAAATCCAGGCCCACCACGTCAACCTCGCTCTCCTGCAACATCACCGCCAGTTCCTTGACTTTTCCGGGGTTGCGCGTTGCCAGAACGATACGTTTTTTTCCAGGCATGTGATCTCATCCTTGCTTGCCGGAGTGCCGTTCGCCGCCGGATGCCGCAAAAATTGCAGGTTACGGGGCTTTTTAACTCTGAAGCGCTGTTTGCTCCGCGCCTTTTTTAAATGGCGGGACGCTCTATCCACAAACGTATTTTTTTTTGCGAAATGCCATAATATGCCACGGCTGACAAGAAAATTCATCAAAAAAGGTCAAACCGGCCGCGCGGCTTCGAACTGGGCCGCTCTTACCGGCAATCCGGTAAGGCCTAACGCGGGGCCGAAATCAAGGCGGATTATAACAAATGCGCCTAACGGCAAAGGGCAGTTACAGGCGGTAAGGCTGAAGCGCCCGGTCTGGCGGTTTTTCCGCAGAAGGGAGCGGCCGTCCCAAAAGGTACGGGGCGTGAGCAAGGTTGAGGAGAGAGAAAGCTGGGCGTCGCTGGCGCATCCGTTTTTATAAAGCAGGCGCAGAACGCTTGAGGGTGACATCCAGGGCAGAGTACGCCTGGAGTTTGCGGCGCATGCTTCTCTTAGCCCGGCCAGGGAGTACCGGCTGTAAAAACCCAGAAGAACGCCGTGCTCCGCCAGACGAACGGCTTCGCGCAGCATGGGCTGGAAAGATTTGACGTCCACCCGCCCGCCGGCGGCAAGCTCAAGCGCTTCAAAACAATGCAGGCAGGCCACGTAACTGAAAGAATTATCTTCAAAAGGCAAAAGCTCGGCACTGCCGGCGACCAGTTCAGCCCTTTGCCCGAGGCGCCGCTTCGCCTGCCTGAACAGCTCGTAATTGGCCTCGTGCCCGCTTACGTCAAACCCGGCTGTGAACAGTTCTTCAAGAAAGCGCCCGCCGCCGCAATTCATTTCCAGCAGTTTGCGCCCCCGCCGGGGCCAAGCGGAAACCGCGCGCCGCAAAAGGCCGTTTTGCGCCGCAAGGGCTCCCTGCCCTTGCGGGGTGTCATACCATTCCGCGTAACCCGCGTCTTGCTGCCAAAGCATGGCCGGCTCCGTGGTTAAATGCGCTTTTGCGTCGATCTATTCGATGTTTTTATATACAGCACCCTGCGAGGCCGAAGTAACAACCGAGGCATAACGCCGCAACAGGGCGGATTTTACGTCCTTGCGCGGCGGGACATGTTCGGCCCTGCGTTTTTCAAGCTCTTCCGGGCTCACTTCAAGGTCTATCTTGCGCCCGGGAATGTCTATGGCGATGCGGTCGCCGTCGCGCACCAGCCCTATTGGCCCGCCATCCGCCGCTTCAGGGGAAACATGCCCGATAGCCGCGCCGCGCGTGCCGCCGGAGAAGCGCCCGTCTGTGATGAGCGCCACTTCCGCGTCCAGCCCCATTCCGGCAATGGCCGAAGTCGGGGTGAGCATTTCCCGCATGCCGGGACCGCCGCGCGGACCTTCGTAGCGTATGACCAGCGCGTCTCCGGCCTTGATCTTGCCGGCGCTGATCGCCGTCACAGCCTCTTCTTCCGAATTGAACACCCTTGCGGCCAGATTACAGCGCATCATGGCCGGGTTGGTGGCTGACTGCTTGACCACGGCTCCGTCCGGGGCCAGGTTGCCGCGCAAAATAGCTATGCCGCCTTCTTTGGAATAGGCCTTCTCAAGCGGCCGTATCACTTCGGGGTTTTTCACGCGCGCGTTCAGGGCCTTCAGGTTTTCCCCCACGCTTTTCCCGGTTACGGTAAGCGCTTCTTTACGGACCAGCCCGGCTTTGTCCAGCTCGGCCATAACGGCGGGAATTCCCCCCGCCTCGTGCAACATCTGCAAATGGTGCGGCCCGGCAGGGGCCAGCTTACAAAGGTTCGGCGTGCGGCGGCTTACCTCGTCGAAAATATCAAGTGTCAAAGAAAGCCCGGCTTCCGCGAAAATGGCCGGAAGGTGCAGCACCGTGTTTGAGGAGCAGCCAAGGGCCATGTCGACGGCGACCGCGTTCTGCACGGCTTTTTCCGTAACGATGTCGCGCGGTTTCAGGTCATTGGCCACAAGCTCCATAACCTGCATGCCGGCTTTTTTAGCCAGGCGGAGGCGGGCGGAGGAAACCGCCGGAATCGTGCCGTTGCCCGGCAGGGCCAAGCCGATGGTTTCCGCCAGACAGTTCATGGAATTGGCGGTGAACATGCCGGAACATGAACCGCAGCCCGGGCAGGCGTTTTCCGTCAGGACATCCAGTTCGTCATCGCTGATTTCGCCTTTAAGTTTTCTTCCCACCGCTTCGAACACGGTGATGAGGTCAGCCGGGCTTTCATCGTGGCTTTTCCCGGCAAGCATTGGGCCACCGCTGAGCAGAATGGCCGGAATATTCAGGCGCAGCATGGCCATGAGCATGCCGGGAACGGACTTGTCGCAGTTAGGCAGAAGCACCAGGGCGTCAAAAGGGTGGGCTGTGGCGGTTATTTCAATGGAATCCGCTATAAGTTCGCGGCTGGGCAAAGAAAAATGCATGCCCGCGTGGTTCATGGCTATGCCGTCGCACACGGCGATGGTCGGAAACTCCAGCGGGGTTCCGCCGGCCATGCGCACTCCGGCCTTTACCGCCTCGGCCAGAGGCCGCAGGTGCATATGCCCCGGCACTATTTCGTTGGCGGAATTGACAATGCCCACTATGGGCCGGGAAATTTCTTCTTTGGTGAGCCCAAGGGCGTAAAGCAGGGAGCGGTGCGGGGCTTTTTCCACGCCCTTGGTCATTTTATGGCTGCGCATGCGTGTTCCTTTTTCTACTGTTTTTAGGCGTTCCAACTTTGCGATGCCGCCTTTTCAAATACCGGAAGGCGGTATTTTTATCGCATGGTCCAAAATCTGAGCGGCCTGAAAGTGGAAGGGCCGCGCTCTTCGTTGGCGCTGAACATTCGCATAGCGGCATGGCGTTATTTTGTATATAACCCAGCCGCCGGATATTGAAAAGCCTTGTTTTAAACCCCGGTTTACCACCAGTAAAGAGGGTAGCGCCTGCGCCGCGAAAGATTGTTTATGATAACGGCCGCGCATACCAGCACGGCGGCGCTCAAGCCTACAGGCACGAAAGCGTAGCTGTAGCCGAAACTCTTAAGCTCTTCGCCGCCCACAACCGCTATAAGGGCCGTGGCCCCGCCTGGAGGGTGCATCGTTCCGCTGGCCTGCATGGCCGCGATGGACAGGCTCACGGCCAGCGAGGCCGCCAGCCACGGCTCGAATCCAAAATATGTTTGCGCGAAAACGCCGATCAGGGCGGAAAGGATATGCCCGCCTATAACGTTGAAAGGCTGGGCGAAAGGCGCGTGCGGAGCGCCGAAAACCAGCATGGCCGAAGCGCCGAACGAACCGAGCAGCAGGTTCTGGTTATGGCGCTCCAATATATAGATGTTCAGAACGGCCAGAAGGAGCATGCCCAGAAAACCGCCGATGAACGACCAGCAGGTGTCAACCAGCGAGAATTCATACACGGCGGAGCGCTTGCCCAGCATTTTCAGAAAGTAAGCCTTGACGCGAAGCAAGGCCCTGGCGGCGCGCCTGTGCCGCAAAGCCCTCCGCGCCGGGTGAAACCCGCTTTTGGCCTTGCCTCCGGAATGTTTTTTCAGCCTCAGCACCTGGCGGCCCAGCGCGACGCCGTGCCAGTGAGTGCTTTCCTTACGTTTTATCCGCATATTCCCCCGGCTTCAGAGCGTTTGCCGTCAGCCCCGCGTTTTCAGCGCGGGCTGGAGCGCTTTGCTTTGAAATATTCTTCAGTTACCGCCTTTGTAAAACAAAAAAGCGGTGACTTTGCGCCTTTCGCAGGCCTGAACGCCCCGAGACCCAAAGCTCACGGCCCTTCAATCGCCGGCGAGCCTCCGTATTTGCAAGAAGCAGGTTAACCCTTAAACGGTTAGCCTGCTTCTTGCAAAATTACGCCGTCGCGATGCCCTGAATACGGACAATCACGCGCTGCGCGGATCAGTGGGTTCCGCAAGCCCCGCCTTCGCCGGTGGTGCTGCAGCCGCTGCAGCCGCCGCAACCGCCGGTGAAAGCGAAGGGCACGCCCGGAATGACCGTAAAACCCATGTAGGTAAGGTCTATCTTGATTGATTCAACTTCTTTATACAGTTCTTTCTGGATGCAGAAGGTAAAACCGTTGTTTTCGATCACATCATCGTCGCCTGACGGTTCGTCAAGCGCCATGGCCAAATGGGGGCCGCTGCAACCGCCTGGGGCAAGATAAACGCGAATAGGCGATTTTTCTTTTCCCTCAAAAAAAAGATTCAATTCCTTGACCGCATCGTTGCTTACTTCAAACATGCTTCCCTCGCTATAGTGTTGGTCTTGTGATAACGGAACATTCCCACCTGCGTAACAACCTAATACAACTCTTGATATTGGCAAGCCCTAAAACCTTACTAAACTCTTTAGATTTCAGCCAGCCGGAAGTGTGGCCTTCAAGGCCTTCAAGTATCGCCCGGCCGTCTCTTCCAGTTCGGAAAAAAGTTCATTGACGGCCGCCATGTCGTTGCCGGAGGCCGCGCGTTCCACGCAGCGGGCTATATTGGCCAGGCCGCGCAAGCCGTAAATTTCCGCCCGCCCGGCCAATGTTGCGGCTGTTTCCTGCGTCAACAGGGGGCTGGAGGCCTCGCGCCCGCGCAGCAAGTCACGCAACGATTCTTCCAGGAAAACCGTAAAACCCGGCAGAGTGGGCTCAAGCCTGGGGTCTACAGTCTCGCCCTCAATGCCCGGCAAAGACAATGGCGCGGCGTTTTCCGCAACAGGCGCGGCCTGAGGCTTTACGGTGATGAACGCTGGCGGAATTATTATGGAAGGCGTTCTTTTGCCCTCTTCCTTTTCCGGCTCCGTTTCATCAACGATAAAGTCAATCAGGTTGCCGGCCGGAGCTTCTTCTCTTGTTTCCACGGTTTCCGTGACTTCGGGGGCTTCTTCCAGAATTTCCGGCTCGGCGTAATCCTCGCTTACGCCGGTTTCAGAAATTTCCGCAGCTTGGGCGCAAGCAGGCTCAACAGGCGGCAATTTCGCCCCGTCCACTTCTTCCGCTTCAAGGGCGTTTTCCCGCGTTTCTTCCGCTTCCTCCCGCCCGCCGCGTTCTTCTTCCCGCGCCTGGGCAAGATCCGCCGCTATCGACACGATGCAGCCCGCTTCCGGCACGCTTTCATCCCGGTTCGCGCTGATTTTGGCCAGCCAGACTTGCGGAGCGACATCGCCGGAGGCGGCGCTTTCGTCCGCCCGGCCTGACCAATCAGGTTCTTCGCCAAGAGGCAGAAGGCGCGTCACCGCTTCGCGCAGGTCTTCGCGGCTGAAAGGTTTGAGCAGGCTGTCGCCGCAGCCCAGGGCCAGCATGCGTTCACGCTGGGCCGGGTAGGTGATCAGAGCCAGCACGGCGGCCCGGCCCAGCCCCTTCATTTCGTCTATCTCTTCCAGATTTTTAAGCACGGAACCAATGTCCATTTCCGGAATGTTGCCGTCAAGAATAATCAGTCCGGCCGGAAATTTCTGGTAGGTCAAGATAATGTCTTCAATATTTCTGGCCTCTACCCTGATATAGGAAAGACCTTCAAGAAACTCGTTCAAGCGGCGGCGCGTGCTTGCGGCCATATCAGCCAGAATGACATAGGGCCGTTCGTTTCCATCGGGCGCTTCCGGCCGGAACGGGCCGGGTTCGGATTCCGTAGAGCGTTCTCCGGCCATATTTTCAGCCCCGCTTACCGCTTTTTCGCCCTGACGCGCTCCGGCTTCTTCCTGCCTGACGATCTTCTCAAGAGATGCAGCCGGCATGATAGCCGAGACGTCGTCTTCTTCCAGCACCGGGTCAAGGACGATGGAGAATTTGAGCTGCATCCCGTTACCCGGAGCGAATTCCAGGGCGAAAGTGCCGCCGGGCCCTGGTTCGGCCCCCGCGAACGGTTTGCCCGCGGCGTACCCGGCCAGTTCCCAGGCGCGCAACAGACCGGTGGTGGGGCGTTGCACGGGCGGAACTCCGGTTCCGCTGTCTGTGAGCGTGAAGGCCAGAAGGCCGGGCTTGCCCTGTTCCGGCCTTATGGAAAGCTGGACCGCTCCGCTGGCGGTAGCTCCTACCGCGTCAAACAAAAGCAAGGTAAGGGTTTCT
Source organism: Desulfovibrionaceae bacterium (assembly GCA_031552195.1). Lineage (GTDB taxonomy): Bacteria > Desulfobacterota > Desulfovibrionia > Desulfovibrionales > Desulfovibrionaceae > JAVBMP01. Next base: position 38,499 of record JAVBMT010000009.1, on the reverse strand, counting down.
TTAAGTTTTTCCGCATAACCCCGGAAAAGCTGCGGCAAATAGGGGGAAATGAACCAGGAAACGCCAACGCCCTTGCTCTCAGCCAGGGGCTGAACCTGAGCGTGGCACTGGCGCACCAGAAGGTGCAGGTTGAAGACGGTCTGGTCGCTGACGGGGCGCACAATCTGGCCGACCGCTATCCGGTCGAGGTTTTCCAGCATGCTGCCCATGTTGGAAAGTCCTTCGGACATTATTTCCAGGTGATTATATTCGAGTTCGTTTTCCTGATCAAACTGGCCGGGCTTGTAAGAGCGAATAACCTCAAAACCGCGCAGCAAGGCTTCATAGGGCGTGCGCAAGGCGTTTTCCACACGGGCCAGGGCCATGTAATCCACAACCGAGGCTCCACCCGCCGGGCTTGGAATGTTACGGCCCGGAATTTCAGCCGCGTCTCCTTCCTCATCTTCCAGGCGGATCACCATCGGCCCGGCTTCGTCCGGGCCGATCGGCGCTTCCGTGCGCACGCCTTCCGGGCCGGGCTCGCGCACGATCATCGCGGAAAACCCTTCCGGCATGGCTTTGGCGGCGGCAGGGGCGGGGCTTTGCGCGTGTTCAACCCGGGATGGATCAGAATCAGCCTCGGGCGAAACGGTTTTTCCTTCCGCCTCCGCAACTTTATCCTCAAGCGCCAGGATGTTTTCGCTTTCAGCCGCGGGGCTCGCGCTTTCCGAAGGCGTAATTTCGTCCGTTGCCGTCACGGGCGCGGCTGCCGCAAGGTCCTGCGGTTTATGAAAGCGCAAGTGCGCCGGAAGCTGCTCGATAAAGCCTTCCGGCAATTCCATATCCTTAGGCGACCATCCATCAAAGCGTTGCCCTGCCGGTCCGGCGGAGTCGTCTTCAGCATATGCTCCAAAATCCAGGCCGCCTTGCAGCGCGGCCGGAGTTTCCGCCTCGGTTTCTCTTTCTTCAGCGCCATCCGGCACGAAAAAAACAGATTCCTCCAAAGTTTTTTCCGGCTCCTCGGCAAAACGCGGCAACGGCTCATGGAGAAAAAGGCTGCCCTGCCCAATTCCGGCTTCTTCCCCGGCGTCGGCGTGCAGCAGCCTCGCTCCGTTACGGATTGCCCCGCAGAGGGCCAGAACCAGCCCGGCCAGGGCGAACCCCCACAAACCTCCGCTGGGGCCCAGCACCGCGGTTGCCAGAACAAGCTCCAAAGCGGAGGCGGCCGCGCCGAGCAGGGGCAGGAAAGTGGCGCAGAAAAATCCGAAAGAACCGGGGCGTCCTTTCAAAAGGCCGTGCAGGGCCACCGGCAGCATAAGCAGGAAAAGAAAGGGCGCGAGCGGCGCAAGGCGCGTTACCCATATCAGGCCGGGCACGAGCGGCAAAAGGGCCGCAACCGCGCCGGGAATAAGCAGGGCGAGCAGATATTTGTCCGTTCGCGGCATTTCAGCCGGGGCTTGCAGCATATGCCGCCCCAAATGGCTTAGCAGCATGAAATTAAGCCCGGGCAGGAGAAAGAAAAAAAAGTTACCGAGCGTAACGGCTGTTTCCCGCCCGAAATACGGGTTAAGGGCCTGCAGGAAGGCGGTCAGGATGAAAAGCCCGGCCCACAAACGCCACTGGGCCTTTTCAAGGACGGCGCGCAGCAGGCAGGCGGCCAGCGCGGCCAGCAGGATGAGTTTCAGCATCAGGGTTACCGGCAAAAATTCGACTCTTTGGGCGGAGTCTGGCAGGAGCACGGGGTTGAACCAGAGGTCCGGCGCGCTGTCAAGGCGCAGGTAAACGGTCATAGGCAGGCTGGAAGGCGCGGACAAAGAGAAATTATTGTCTTTATCGGCCACATATCCGCCCCAGCCGAGCACCTGGCCTTCAACCTTGCGGGGCAGCCAAATGGAAGCTTTGGGCGCGGTTTTGCCCAGCGCGAGCAAAACCGTGTTGCCGGCCGAGGCCTCCGCGTCGCCCGGCTGCGCCGCCGTTGACGGAGCCACCGGCACGGAAAGGATGTTCTTGATCAGGGAAAAACGCAGCCACAAAGCCCCGCTGCTCCGCAAGGGAAGGCCTTCCGCCAGCGGCAGAAACTCATTCTGCTGCCCTATGGAGCCCACATCGGCTATTGTGACTGTTTTTACGGGGTCAAGCAGAAACTGCGCGTTTTCCGCCAAAGGCGTAGGGCCTTTTATCTGCTCAACAGCCACTGGCGAGGCCGGCGACTCGGAAACCGGCGCGGAAAAAGCTATTCCCAGGCAGATAAACCCGGCCGCCAACAACATTCCCAACCGTCTTTTCCTATTTCTGAAACCATTCGACATAATTATTTTCCCCGGACTGTTTATCCCGCAAAATACGGCTGCCAGCGATTTTTCTATTCCGGCAGGCTTTCCACCCACTCGCGCAGGGTGCGCCCGTCTTCCATCTGCAAATCGGGATTTATGGCCAGAAGCTTTTTCCAGGTTTCCAGCCCCTGCTTACGGTCGTTAAGATCGTAATAATACACCCCGCCGAGATAAAACAGGGCTTCTCCGTTTCCGGGGTCAAGCTCGACAGCCTCTTTCAAGGCGGCCAGGGCCTTGTCATGCATATGCTCGCTGCCGTACATCACGCCCAAGTGGCTCAGGGCGTCCGAACTAAGCCGCCCGAGGCTTCGGGCCGTTTCATAGGCGCTTATGCCCTTCTGGTACTGCCGGGCCTCAAAATAGGCATGCCCGAGCTGATCCCACAAGGCCGCGTCTTTGGGGCTTCCGATGGTGGCCTGCTCAAGGCGGGCCAGGCGGGAGGCCAGTTCCTGCGAAAGAGCCGGGGAAGCCTGGTTCTGCCCGGCCGCGCCCTGCGGCGCTACGCCGGAAGCGCCGGGCAGCATTGAAGACAAAACATAGCCCAGATACAGGCATAGCAATCCGGTTGCGAACAGGCCGAAAAAAAAGCTGTTCCGCTTCACATACGCCCCGGCGCGCACCTGCCTGCCAAGCTCGACCAGCTCGTTCTCCGGATGATTGTCGCCTTTTTTCATTTATCTTCATCTCCCGCTTTTCGCGTTGAAAAATTTTGTCGCCGCACACTGCGAGGCCGGAACGCGGATGCTTTCCAGCCGGCTTTAATCCCTGGCGCACTTGAAGGCGGCCGGAAGGGTGGAGCCAAAGGTCGCCTTGTAACGTTCGCCGAAAATCCTGGTTCCGAAGCTGTGTTCCTGGGTGCCGTATTTCTCCACGCAGAAAGATGCGCAAATTGAACCAAGCTTCGAAGATTCCACAATATCAAACCCCACGCTCAAACCCTTGAGCAGGCCCGCGCGGTATGCGTCGCCTGCCCCTGTGGGGTCAAGCGCGTTCAGGCCGGGAACGGCCGGAACATGCGTTTCCGTTCCGTCCGGAAAGCTGACGTCCGAACCGTGTTTGCCGAGGGTGGTAATCAAGGCTCCGGTTTTGCGCTGAAGATCCGCCCGCGAAATTCCGGCGCGTTCGCAAATCAGGCTTATTTCATAATCGTTGCCGGCCAAGGCGTAAGAACCGTCCAGCGCTTCGAGCAGCCTGCCCGGATCAAGGGCGGAAATCTGCTGGCCGGGGTCGAAAATATAGCGCACTCCTTTGCTTTTGTACACCATCGGGTGGCTGTACATGTCGTCAGGGTTGGTGGGGGAGACGATGCCCCAGTCCGTGGAGGGGTTGAGGTCGCAGAAGTCGTAGTCGCAGCTGTAATTCATGGCCGCCGCGTGAAATGCTATTATCTGGCTGCTGGCCCGGTCTGTTATAATATAGGCTCCGGCCGTAAATTCGTTGGGCACACGGCGCACATAACGCAAGGACAGGCCCAGGCTTTCAAGATATACCGCGTAGCTTTCAAAGTCCGTTCCGGCGCAGGAAAGCAGCAAGGGTTTCTCGCCGAGCAGCGACAGGTTGTAGGCGATGTTTCCGCCCGTGCCGCCTCTTTTCTGTTGCAGGTTGTCTATTGTGAACACCGCGTTCAGCATATGGATTTTATCCGGCAGAATGCATTCGGAAAAAACGCCGGGAAAATTCATGATGCGGTCGTAAGCGAGAGAACCTGAAATATAAATGGACATCAAAAGCTCCTTTGAATTAGGAAATCAGCGCCCGGGGCCGGGGCGGCGGCACTCGGAAGCGATCCAGTCCAGGTAGGCGGAATCTCCGCCGCTCAGCGGCAAGGCGGTTATGCAGGGCAATTCGTAACTATGCTCCTCTTTTATCGCCTCAATAAGGCCGGGCAGGCAATCCGCGAGGCTTTTCAGCAGGCAAAGGCATTCCGGCGCGCTTTGCACCCGGCCTTCCCAGCGGAAAACCGAGGTGACTGAAGGAATGACGTTGGCGCAGGCCGCAAGCCTCTCTTCCACGGCGCGGCGGGCTATGCGCCCGGCTTCTTCGCCGTCGGCGCAGGTTACGTAAACCAGAATTTTTTCCGAAGGTTCTTTACCCGGCATCTCACCCGCCATAAAAATCGCAAGACTGTTTGCGCCAAAAACCCTGGCCAACCGCCCATGCGCCGCACGCGGAAAACCGGCCCCCGCATGGGGGAGGCGTCTCCGCCGTCTGGGCGTACTCTGCCACAACCCGGCTTGCGGCACAATGCCCCCCGCACTACTTTCTTGCGCGAAAGGCGGAGTAATTATAGGCTGTTGACGTGTGGCGCCGAAGCAAAAAAAACGCATCCAGGAAATCCGCATGAATAAAAACAACCGCCAGGCCGTTGCCTCGGCCTGCCTTGAAGTTTTGAAAAAACGCTACCCCAGCCCCAGGCCGCACCTCAACGCGGAGACCCCCTGGCAGCTTCTGGTAGCCACAGTGCTTTCCGCCCAATGCACGGACGCAAGGGTGAACATGGTGACCCCCGCACTTTTCGCCCGTTGGCCCGGGCCTGAGCAACTGGCCGGGGCCGGGCAGGAAGAGCTTGAAGAATGCATACGCTCAACCGGTTTTTACCGGAACAAGGCCAAAAACCTGATCAGCAGCGCGCGCATGGTCATGCGCGATTATAACGGAATGGTTCCGCAGACCATGGAAGACATGCTAAGGCTTGACGGGGTCGCGCGGAAAACCGCCAACGTGGTGCTTTGGGGCGCGTTCGGGCTGAACTTCGGGCTGGCGGTAGATACGCACGTAATGCGCATAGCGAAAAGGCTGGGGCTGACGGAAGAAAAAGAACAGGACAAGATAGAAAAAGATCTTATGGCCCTGTTTCCGCGTGAGGAGTGGGGAAACGTGAACCACGCCATGGTTTCTTTCGGGAGGGAGGTCTGCATGGCGCGCAAACCGGATTGCCCGGTTTGCGCCATGAACGTATTTTGTCCTAAAACAGGGGTGGCCTTGCCTGCGGGAGACGCTCAAAAGCGGGAAAATAATGAAAAGAGGAGATCAAAAAAAAAGATAACCTAGTCCGCTTTCGAGCAGAGGCCGCTCAAGCCAGAGTCTCCCGAATAAGCTTTTGCTGGCAGCAAGTTCTTTTTTTAAAAATCTCGCTGCCTCCGGCAAAAGACTCGCTCCGCAACGGTCCGGCGCCGGCTTTGAAACACCGCGCCGCAAGGCCGAACGCAAAGGTTACAGTTTTTGCATGATCCAGACCGCCCGCCCGACCACATGCTTGGCGTGGTCATTCAGCGGCAGCGTTACTTCCGGATGCCCGTGATTTTCGGACCGGAGGATAATGCGGTTATTTTGGGTGTCAATAAAAACACGCTTGATGGAAATGCCCTCATAAGGAAGGACTATCCCAAAAAGTTCTCCGGAAACAAGGCGTTTTTGCGTCGTGTCCAGCCCGACGAAAGCGCCCTTGTGGATATGCGGCTCCATGCTGGTGGCGTCAAGGCGCACGACGTGCAGGCCGCTGTGCGCGAAAGACATTGGGATGCTGAGTTTTCCTATGCTTACCTTGAAGGACTCCTCTTCAGTGTCGGCCAAGGTGGAATACACTGAAACAACCACGTTTTTCGCGTCAGGTTCGCCATACTGCACCGTTTCCTCGAATAAATACCCCATAGGGGCGTCAACCGGCGTGTAACCATGTTCCGTGCGCAGATACATAGGCCCCGTGCCTTGCTTAAGCCAGTCAGGGTTAAGGCCGAAGCTTTCAAACAGTTTCATATACCACTCGGCGGGAACGGAGTTTCGCCGCTTGGCGTCTGAGATGCTCGACTGGCGTATATCAAGCACTTCTGCCAATTCCATCTGCGTTCTGGTATTGGTTGCCAGCTTGATCCGCTCAAAGATCTCTTCAAAATTAACCACTTATATCTCCTCACAAAGTTTCCCGGGCCATAACGATAATGACCGCAAATTAACAGGCTGCGAATACCGCTTCCTGTGCGCGTATATATAAAACCTTTTTCAGACTAATCAAGTCCATTATCGCCATTTAGTTAAAAAAACAGCCATAGTTATTGAAATAATATACTTATCACATTCCCAAGCAAAATTTTCCTGCCATAACATTGGCGAAATAGCAATTGTTATTGCGAAATAATATCTTTTTTTTTGCCTGTCTTTGCAACAAGTCGTTATTTCAGCGCTATTCCATGTGTTTCAAAAAGTCCATATCCGGGTCTAACATCAGCTTTGTGTTATTTTGCAAGCTTTTCCTGTAGGCTTGCAGACTACGCGAAAATTCATAAAAATCCGGCGATTTGCCTATAGCTTCAGCCATTATGCGCACGGCTTCGGCATCGGCCCCGCCCATTACAAGCTGAGCTTTCTGCTTAGCTTCAGCCAGAAGGATCACCCGGTCGCGGTCGGCGGCGGAGCGGATTTTGGTGGCCTCCTCAACGCCTTCGGAACGATATTGCTTGGCCTGGCGCTCGCGCTCGGCCTGCATGCGCTTGAATACCGCCTTCTGGTTGGCCTCCTGCAAGTCCGCCCTTTTTATGCGCACGTCGATGATCTCTATGCCATAGGCCTTGCTCAGGTCGTTGCTTTTGCTTTTGACCGCTTCCATTATTTCCGCGCGGCCGGAGGAAATCACGTCGCTGAACTCATATTGCGCCAAGGTGGCGTGCAATTGGGCGTAAACGATTTGCCGCAACGCGTCCGGGGCGCGGCTGACCGAATGGAGCGAGGTGTAAAAAAGCAGGGGGTCGGCTATGCGCCAGCGCACGTAGTTATCCAGCACCAGGCTTTTGGTGTCTTTGGTCAGGGCCGCCGGCGAGTTAAAATCGTACGACAGCACTCGTGAATCGAAATAGATCACGTTCTGGATAAAGGGCAGCTTGAAATGCAGGCCGGGCCCCAAGGTTTGCTTCACCGGCTCGCCGAGCTGAAGGATTATGGCCTGCTGGCGCTGGTCTACAGTAAAGACGCACTGGCTTATCACCCCTATGACGATAAGAATGGCGGCAGCTATATTTAAAAAACGCTTATCCATTATTTCACCGCCTTGGGCTGATCGTTGGCGGCCGCGGCCTTGCCGGAACGCCCGGCCAGGCCGTCAAGCGGCAGATAAGGCAGAACCGGCCCCGCGCCCTGCTTCGGCATTATGATTTTCTCCAGGCCAGGCGAGGAGAGAATTGATTCCATCGCTTCAATGTACATACGCTTTTTGGTAACTTCTTCCGCCTTGCGGTATTCGCTCAGCACGGCGAGAAAACGCCCGGCCTCGCCTTCGGCCTGCCGTACCACCGAAACCTTGTAGGCCTCGGCCTGGTTGATTATTTCCGCCGCTTCGCCCCTGGTCTTCGGAATAACTTCGTTATGGTAGACTTCAGCCTCATTAATGCTGCGGCTTCTATCTTCACGGGCGCTGGTCACGTCCTTGACCGCCTCCTCGACCTCTTTGGGGTGCTGCACAGGCTGCATCTGCACGGAGTTTATGACCACGCCAGCCTGGTAGCTGTCCAATATGGACTGGAGCAGCGCCTGGGTATCCGCTTCAATCTGGGCGCGGTCATCCTTAAGGATAACGTCGATTTTCTTACTGCCCACAACCGTGCGCATGGCGGCGATAGCGGCGTTACGCACGGTGTCCGACAAACCCTGCCGGTTGATGAGCATGTCAACCTTGAACAGGAAGTCTTCCGGGTTTTTTATCAGATATTGAACGCTGAACTCGACGTTGACGATATTTTCGTCACCCGTGAGCATTGAGGCTTCTTCCGTGCCCCTGGTGCCTATTTTTTCCATGCGCAGGGCGCGCACCTTGGGCAGCTCCACTGTTTCAATCGGGTAGGGAAAATGATAATGCGGCCCCGGACCGACCTGGCGGGTGAATTTGCCGAAACGCAAAACCATGCCTTCTTCATCCGGGTCCACAATAAAGATGCCGGAAGCCAGCCAGGCCAACACCAGCATCACGGCGCCGATTTTAAAAAGCGAAAAGTTAACTGGAGGGACGCTCCCCTTGCCTCCGCCGGAAAAAAACCCGCCGCGCCTTTCAAAATTCTTCCAGGACGGATCCTGCCCGTCGTCTTCATTATTCCCGTTTCGCCCTTTGCCGGGCTCATCAGGCCCTTGCCCGGACGGCGGAACGTGTCCGGTCTGGCGCTGGCGTTTTTCCTGCAATTTGTCCCAATCCCAATTCATGGTTCCTCCCGGAATATTCGGGCTGTGACAACAGCCCGCGCTATTTGCGGCTTTCGCACCGATTATTCTAGTAGCGTACTTAAAGAGGCTTTGGCAAGCGCGACATTGCGCAAGGCGTTAAAAATTTTCGCCGCAGCCAATTTTTTACAGGCTATCCGCATAAGGCCAAAAAAACGGCGGGTTAAAAACCGGGGCCGGCGCCTGCTCAGGCCGGCATAAAGCGCCTGATGAATTTTTGCTCCGCCTCGGCAGTGCCTATAAGCACCAGTTCGCCGCCCGCGCCGAGCGGCTTGCCAGGGTCAGGGTTCACTTCCATTACCCCGTCGCGCCGTATGGCCACCACGTTGCATTCCGTGAAGTTTCTGATGCCGCTTTCGGCCAGGCTGACGCCGACCAGCTTGTCCGGAGTTGCGACGCGAAAGATGTTCAGCCCCTCGGTGAGCATAAAAATGCGCCCCGGGGTGATCAGGTTGACCAGGGCGTTGGCGGCCAGGCCGGAATGAGACAGCACAAGGTTCGCCCCGGCGTTGTAAAGAGAGGCCACGTTGCGGTCTAGGGTTGCCCGGCTGATTATCTGCGCGTCCGGCCGGAGCTTGCGGCAGTATATGGTCAGGTAGATGTTCAGGTCGTCGTCGTGCGTGGTCACGATCACGGTGTTTATGGAGTCAATGCCGGCGCGGCGCAGGGTTTCTATGTCCGCCGCGCTGCCCGTTATATAGCGAGGGTCGTCCTGCGGAACGGCCGCCGGATTTTTTTCAACCAGGCTGAAGGGAATGCCCCGCGTTTCCAGGGTTTTCGCGACCGCCCGCCCCACCTGCCCGCCGCCCAGGACAAGAGCCGCGTGCTCGTGCGTTTCCTTGGCGTAGGCGAGCATTTTCTGGTCATAAAGCTCCAGCAGGTCGGCGCTTCCGGCCAGCAGGATGACCGCGCCGTCGTCAATCGCGATATCCGGCTGGGCCGCAAGAAATTCGTTGCCCTGCCAGATGCCCGCCACGTTCAGCCCCAGCCTTCCGCGCAGATCAAGCTCGCGCAGGGTCTTGCCCACAAGCGCCGTGCCGTGCGCCGCTGATTCCGCCACGCAAAGTTCGCCGAAACGCCCCACTATGTTGCTGCGGGTGGTGGTTCCGAATACGCGGCGGCCTATGGCTTCACCCAGCATCTGGGCGAAGTTGAAAGTGTAGTTGCAGCCGGCAAGATGCAGGATATCGACGGAATCGACGTCTTCCACTATTCCGGCGATCATGGCGCCTGGAGCGGCCTCACGCGCGGTCGAGGCTATGTTCGTATTTTTAAGGTCGTCATGCAGGGCCACGATCAAGGCGGCTTTGCCCGCCCGCAGCCTGAGGTAGGTTTCCGACGAATCCAGTTCGCCCCAAAGCACGTGCAGCCCGGAATCGAACAGGGTCATGGCTTCCTGATAGTTGTCGCTTAAAATGACGTAGGGAAGGTTATAGCGCTGCAGCACGGCCGTCATGTGCATGGCGATGCTCCGGGTGCCCACAAGCACGACGTGCCCTGACGCGCTTTCCGGCAGCTCGCGCGGCAGCATGGCCTTGGAATGGGCCTCAAGCCAGGGGGAATAGACGTAGCGTATAAACGTGAACGGCATGACCAGCATAAAGAGAACTATGCCGGACAGCAGCACGACAACGCTGAAGACTTTGCCCAGGTCCCCGGTGAACGTGATATCGCCGAACCCCAGGGTGGACATGACCGTCAGAGTCCAGTACAAACCTGTAACCGGGGAATACGAACGCCCCTCGAACAGCATTATGTAATGGAAAAGCGCGCTGTAAACGCAAATAAGAACCAGAACGAAGACGAAAAACCGCAACATGAAGCGCAAATTGCGCTTGTTGCTTTGTTGGGCAACAAAAAAAGCCATTTGTGAAAAAATGAATTTCATAGGGTTTCCGCCCAAGTTGTTTCAGCCTTCAACAGTGGTCGCGCCGCAAACGCAAAGCCTGCCGCCCGGAAGCGCAAAAAGCCGGAAAACGAAAGGAGATAACAGCATCGTTTAATATTTTTCCGCGCAAATTGCCAGCATATTTTATCGGCGGGGCGGCGATGCCCCGTTCCGGCGGACGGAAACGGCGCAGCCGCTCACGGATTAAGGCGGGCGTAAAATAAAGAAGGCCGCGCAGATTGACTTTCAGGCGCTTTTTTGAGATAGAGAAATATATCACTTTGTCAAAGCCTACAAAGTTCTTTTTGTGAACAACAAGCCGTCAAAGCCGGTATTTATTTAATTAACCCTGTCTTAAGGAGCGACTGAATGAAAAAGGTTCTTGTTTCCCTGTTCGCCGTTAGCGCCCTGCTGTTCTCGGCCAGCTTCGCCATTGCCGCCGACGCCGTGTACAAAATGAACATGACCACCCAGTACATGGATAAACACCCGGTCGTACAGAAAATCTACCTGAGCTGGGCTGAAGCCATCAAACAGAAAACCGGCGGCCGCGTTGAAATCACCTATTTCAACCCCGGCACCATCTGCCCCGAAGGTGAAATTTTCGATTCACTGAAAAAAGGCCAGATCAACATAGGCAGCCATTTCTCCACCCGTAACCCCGGCAAGCTGAACCTGCTCGGCGTGTTCGCCGTGCCCAGCTCGCTCACCACCTCTACCGACGCCTCCGCCGCCGTGTGGAGATTCCTGCAGACCACCCCGGCCGCGATGGAAGAATTCAAGGGCATCAAAGTTCTGACCATCCACAGCTCCGCTTCCGCCCACTTCGCTTTCGCCAAGGGCGAAGTGAAGAACTTTGACGATATGAAAGGCAAAAAAATGCTGGCTCCCAGCGGCCCCGGCGCCCGCCTGCTCCGCGCCGTCGGCGCCAACCCCATTACCGTGCCTTTCACCGACTTCTATCTTTCCCTGCAGCGCGGCATGGCCGACGGCTGCCTGACCCCCATCGCCCCCATGCGTTCCTTCAAAATCAACGAAACCACCAAGTCCATCACCCTGTGCAGCCTTACTTACGGCACCATCTGGCTTGGCATGAACCAGGAACTCTGGGACAGCCTGCCCGCCGACATCCAGGCCGCCTTTGAAGAAGTCAGCGGCGAAACCATGAGCCGCCAGATCGGCGGCCTGCTTGACGCCACCGACAAAGCTGAACTGAAAACCATGCAGGACAACGGCATAGTCGTCAACACCCTGGCCCCCGAAGAAAGAGCCAAGTTCATCAACGCCGCCAGCCCCGTCGCCATTGAAGGCTGGGAAGCCATTATGAAGGGCTCCAAGGCCGACCCCAAGGCCATTCTGGCTCACTATAACAAAATCTGCGACGAACTCGCGGCCGGCAAATAAGCCCATACGAAAAACGCCTTAAATAAAAACGACGCCGCCGGTCTATAAGCCCGCGGCGTCGTTTTTATTTGACTGCATATTCCCTGTTTCTCCGGGCGCGGTTCCGCGCGCCGCCACGCGCGTTCCTGTTTTTTCAAACGCCGGGCTTATGTAAAACCTGATGCCCGTTATACGCTTATTGACTTAAAGATGTTTTTTTGCGAAAGATTAATTAAGGGAAGAAATAAGTCTGGATAATGTGTGTTACAAATTTCACATTTGTGAGGAGGAAGTATGAAAAAGACCCTTGTCGTTATCGCCCTGGCCTCATCAATGCTGCTTGCAGGCGGAGCCGCCCTTGCGGCTGACGCCGTGTACAAAATGAACTTGACCAGCCAGTACATGGACAAACACCCCGTGGTGCAGAAAGTTTACCTGCCCTGGGCTGAGGCCATCAAAAACAAAACCGGCGGCCGCGTTGAAATCACTTACTTCAACCCCGGCACCATCTGCCCCGAGGGAGAAATCTTTGATTCCGTAAAAAAGGGGCAGGTCAGCATAGGCAGCCACTACGCAACCCGGAACCCCGGAAAACTGGCCACTCTTGGCGTATTCGGCATTCCTACCGCTGTTTCCACCGCCACCCAGGCTTCCACCGTCGCCTGGAGATACTTGCAGACCACTCCGGAAGTGCAGGATGAATTCAAAGGCGTAAAGATACTGACCATACACAGCTCCGCCCCGGCCCACTTCGCTTTTGTAAAAAGCAGCTACGCGAAGACCATGAGCGACCTGAACGGCAAAAAACTGCTTGGCGCCAGCGGTTCCAGCGCGCGCATCATTCGCGCCCTTGGCGGCAACCCCATCACCCTGCCCTTTGCCGACTATTATCTTTCCCTGCAGCGCGGCATGGCCGACGGCTGCCTTACCCCCATCGCCCCCATGCGTTCTTTCAAAATCAACGAAGCCACCAACAGCATGAGCATAGTCGGGCTGGCCTTCGCTTCGCTGTGGTTCGGCATGAACGAGGATCTCTGGAACAGCCTGCCCCCCGACATTCAGGCCGTATTTGAAGAAATGAGCGGCGAAAACATGAGCCGCCAGGCCGGCAATATTCTTGACGCCACTGACAAGGCGGAACTTGAAGCCATGCGGAAAGGCGGCATGAAGATCTACGTTCTCCCCACTGAAGAGCGCGCCAAGTGGATAGCCGCCACCGGCGCGGCCGTCAAGGAAAGCTGGCTTGAAACCATGAAGGGTTCTTCCGCCGACCCTGACAAGATTTTCAAGCACTACCTGAAGATTTCGGAAGAAGTGGCTGAGGAAATAAAGCCGTAAAGGATTCCACTTCCGGCATATTGAACCAATGGAATAAACGAGCGGCCTATGCCGCAAGCCAGCGCCCCCGGCAAACCGGGGGCGCTTTTCTTTTCCTGCCTGGCGCCTTCCTTGACAGCCAGCCCCGCCGGTTATACATAGACTCTTTCACGTTAACCCAACATCGGCAAGGTTTGATGCTGTTCCGAAACTATTCGATCATCCTTTTCAAGGAATGCGAAGGGCTTTCCCGGCGTTTGCGCATACGCGGCAGTTTTGTCCTGCTGCTCTTCCTGCTGCTTGTGGGGCTGGCCGGGGCCACCGCCTATTTGTGGAACTACATGAGCAAGGCGAGCTTTCTGGAAGAGCAGCTGCGCGAATCATACAAAACGGTGCAGGAGCAGAACATCCAGATCGCCAGCATGGCCGGGAAGCTGCAAGGCTTGCAGGCCGACATAGAGCGGGTGCAGAATTTCGATACGAAACTCAGGGTGATGATGGGCCTGCAGAAAGACCCGCAAGACATAAGCAACGACGGAGTCTCCGCCTCCTCCGGGGCCACCCCGCTGCCGCTTTACAGGCAGGAACTGCTCTCCCGGCGCATCCACAACCTGCTGGACCAGCTTACCACGGATACGAGACTTGAAGAGTTGAACCAGCAGGAACTTATGCACCTTTTGCGCGCCAACATGGCCCTGCTGGCCAGCACCCCATCCATATGGCCGGCCAACGGGCATCTTTCCTCAGGCTTCGGCCCGCGCATAGCTCCTTTTGGCGGCCGGGCTGACTTTCATAAGGGGCTGGACATCGCCAACAGCAACGGCACCCCGGTGCGCGCCCCGGCCAAAGGCACGGTTGCCAGCGCCGGGTGGGACGGAGCGTACGGAAATTGCATCACCATCAATCACGGCAACAATCTCAGCACCCGCTACGCCCACCTGCAAGAGATCAAGGTCAAGGAAGGGCAGAGCGTGGGCCGTGGAGACGTTATCGGAAGCATAGGATCAACCGGCCGCAGCACCGGGCCTCACCTGCACTATGAAGTGCGCGTGGGCGGGGTTTGCGTCAACCCCCTGCGCTACATCCTCGAATAACGATGATATGGCGCGGTCATTATAACATTACCATCAAAAAATAAACCCGTTACGGTATTAACATATGTCCGACCTCGCAAGCTGGTGTGAAAGCTTTTTCGCCCTGCTCTTGAACATTGACGAAAAACTGTTCGCCCAGCTTAACATCGTCTGGCGTAATGAACTGCTGGACACGCTGGCTCCGTTTATCTCCATGCGTCTGCCCTGGATTTTCCTGGCCTTTTCCGTGCTTATCATTGTTTTTTACAAAAAACGCCATAGCGGCATAATGCCGCTGGCCGCCAGGCTTCTTTGCGTCCTGATATGCCTTCTGGCTTCCGACCTCTGCGTTGTCGCGGCCAAAGACCTGACCGGAAGGCCGCGCCCGAACAAGGCGGTTATGGGGGCTATGAACTACTCCGGGCATGCGTGGGAAAAAACCGGCGCCATACAACACCCGCGCCAGCCGGGGCGCTCGCTGCCCTCCGCCCACGCGGCCAACGCCATGGCTCTGGCCACGGCTCTGGCGCTGTTCTTCCCCCCCCTGCGGCCCTTCATCTTCCTGCTGCCTCTGATTATAGGCTATTCACGGGTATATCTCGGCCGGCATTACCCCATGGACATCGCGGCGGGCTGGCTTATCGGCCTTTTGGCCTCTCTTGCCGTATATCGCCTGCTTAAATGGCTGTATACGCGAATCCCCGCTGCGCGCCGTTTTTATCCGCGCCTGTTCAATCACGGAAGCTAGCGCATGGAGGGGGAAACGGCGAAGGGCGGCCTAAAGGCGTGGAAGCAGTCTGAAGACCCGCCCGAAGCCCCCTATTCCCCGCTTCTATTCAGGCAAATAGCAGTTCTGGCCTTTATTTGCGGCATCATGGCGCTGCGCCTGCCCCTGGCCGGGTTGCTGGCCCTGGCGGTTCTTATCGCGTCCGCGCCGGAACGCGCGCAAAAACTTCATCCCCTTCTGTTGCTCGCCCTCTGCTTTCTTTTCGGCCTTGCCTACTCTTACTGGCGCATGCCCCAAACCACGCCGCTTTTTTCCGGCCAAAGCCAACAGGTGGAGAACAATGGCGATGGTCTGAACTGGGCTCATGAAGCGATTACGCCCGGCGGCGCTTTTTACCGGCAAGGGCTGAAATTATCCGGCAAGGTGGAAGAAACCGACGCCCTGCCGGGCGGACGGTTGCGCATCATTCTCGGTGAAGTTCGCCCCCTTGCCCCGGCCGGAAAAATCCGGGCGGAAGAAGCGGTGGCCTGGCAAGGCCTGAAGCTTCCTGCCGAAAACCTGCCCGGCCGCCTGGTCCTCACCTGGCAAAGCCCGCCCGGTTACCTTAGCGCGGAAAAAACGGCGGCCAACAGCATTATCCCCGGCCTTACCCTGACGGCGGAGCTTAAACCGCGCCCCATCCGGAATTTTTATAATCAGGGCGGAATGGATGCCGAATTATACTGGCGGGAACGCGAAACCTGGACAAGGGCCTGGATTTACGGCGAACAACCGTCGCTGCTTCTGGAAGGCGAACCGGGTTTTTTTGCCGGATTGCGGGAAAACGCGCGCCGGAAAGTTTACGCCGCGCTTCCGAAAAAAGCCGCTTCGCATGAAGTGAATGAGGCGGACGGCCCGAAGCTGAAGGAAGAGGCGCCACAAGCGGAAGAGGAACGGGAAGAGGAACCGCCCCGTTCATTTTCAGACCGCCTCGTTCCTGGGGCGGAATTTATTCCCGCGCTTTTGCTGGGTGACCGTTTCGGGCTTGGCCCTGACACCCTTGACCTGTTCAGCCGGGCCACCCTTTCGCACAGCCTGGCCCTTTCCGGGTTGCATCTCGGGTATGCCGCCACTTTGGGCTACCTTGCGGGCCGCATTATCTTCATGCTCCTTCAGCCTTTGCTGGCGCGTTACGGCAAGGCCCCGCCCGCGCGCCGCAAATGCGAAATACTCATGGCCCTGCCCCCCGCCGTGGCCTATATCTGGCTTGGCGGGGCCAGCCCCAGCCTGCTGCGCGCCGGGCTCATGCTTTTTTTCTGGGGCCTGCTGCTCTGGCTTGAACGCCCGGCGGTGCTGCTGGACGGGTTGCTCTGGGCGGTCAGCCTTATCCTGCTCTTTGACCCTCTGGCCCTGTTCGACCTGCGTCTTCAGCTTTCCGCCCTTTCCATCTGCGCCATCGCCCTGGCCACACCATGGCTCGGGCGCTTGGCCCGCAAGTTTTCTTTCAAGCCCCGCAAGCCCGGCCTGAAACTCCCTTGGCCCAGGCGCATCGCCAACAGGATGCTGCAGGGGCTGATATACATGCTGGGAATTTCCCTGGCCGCGCAGCTTGCGCTGCTGCCCTTCAGCCTGTCGGTTTTCGGACTTGTCGGGCTGGCCTGGCCTTTGAACGCCCTTTGGCTGCCCGTGCTCGGCCTTGCGGTCATGCCCGCGGCTTTCGCCGGTCTGGCGGCCGCGCTATCCGGTTTCGTGCAACCCGCCGAAGCCTTGTTCTCCCTGGCTGCCCGCCCTTGCGCCGAACTGTTGCGCATTTTAAACTTTCTGCAAAGCAACGGTCTGTTACCCGCGCCGGAAGGCCTGCGCCCCCTCTGGAGCGGCGTGGCCGGTTTCTGGATTCTTCTCCTGGGGCTGGCCCTGGTTCTGCACTATCGAAGCCGACGCGGAATACCGCCCAAAACGCTGCCCTTTCTGCTGCTGGCCGGTTTCGCCCTGCTCTGCGCCGGACCTTTCGGGCGCGTGGCTGAAACGCGTGACGATTTTGTGCGCCTGCACGCGCTGGATGTCGGGCAGGGGCAGTCTTTATTGCTGGAATGGTCTGACAAAGGCCGGCTCAGACGCCTGCTGTTCGACGGGGGCGGGGTGGCTTCTGCCACTTTTGACACCGGCCGCGACATAATTCTCCCGCTGCTTACCCGAAACCAGCCGCCCAGTCTTGATTTCATCGTAAGCTCGCATAACGATTACGACCACCTGCGCGGCCTGATTCACCCCGTAAAGGCCTTGAGAACCGAAGTCTATGCCGACAACGGAGCCGCCCCTCCCGCCGCCGGACCTGGCTATCAGGCGGCTGCCGATATGGAAAAAGCCCTGCCGCGCGGCGGGGTCAAACACCGCGAACAATGGTTCGCTCCAATGCGTATTGAGCTATCTCCAAGCCTGATCCTTGAGGTTTTGCACCCATACGCCGCCGAAACGCTAACCCGGAGCGGCAACAGAGGTTCGCTGGTTCTGCGCCTGGTGCGGCGCGGCCGGCCCCTGGCCCTGTTTTGCGCCGATGCGGAAAACGTCACCCTTAACGCGTTGCTGGACCGCCTGGCGGCTTCCGGCGGACTTGAGGCTCCGGTTCTCATCCTGCCGCATCACGGTTCGGCCAGATCATACAACAAGGCTTTCTACGCGGCGGTCGACCCCAAAATAGCCATAGCCTGCTGCGGCTACGGAAACCGCTGGAATTTTCCCTCCGCCCGCGTGCGCGAGGCCATGCTGAAACGCGGGGCCGCTTTCCTGAGCACCGCGGAAAACGGCATGATAACCCTGGAATGGAAAGATGCCGCCGATAGTCCGAAAATACGCCTTGCGCGCGGTGCGGAGTCGTTTATATTAACCAGATGAAAAGGCGCCAGGAGAATTCGCGCAGGCTCTGGCACGTTGTTTGCTAATTAGGCAAACAAATGCGGCAAGCGTCAAAAAATTTGTGCGAGGCAAGCTGAATGGCCCAGTTTAAATTCAAACTAGAGAAAGTTCTGGAATACCGGCAAAGGCTGGAAGAGGAAGCCATGCTGGCTTTTTCCAAAGCCAGGGCCGAACTTGACGGGCTGAAAGCCGACAGGCTGCGTTTGCGCGGTGAAGTCGCGGAAACGGACCGCAACCTGTGCGACCCGGCCCTGACCGGAGCGGACCGCTGGCTTCAGCTCTCATACCGCGGCGCTTTGCTTGAAGACATCGCCTTTTGCGACGAACGCGTCAGGCTTATGGAGCCGGAGGTGGAACGCCTGCGGCTTGAACTTACGGAAAAGGCCCAGGAACGCCAACTGCTTGAAAAACTCAAGGAAAAACAGGCCGAACGCCACCTGCGTGAAGAAAAACAAAAGGAACAGCGAGAATATGATGAAACAGCGACCCTCCGCTTCCGGCCTCAAGCCGTCTAAGGCCTGCAAGCTGATAATGATGATGCTGGGCGTCAAGCTCTGCATGTTTTCCTGGGTTTTCTTCGAGCACCTGACCGGAGAGCGCCAAATTTACGGCGGCGCCGTCGCCGAGGCCGCCACGGAAAACCAGACGCCTCCGGCCGCCTCTCCGGCTATTCCGCCTTCCGCGCCGCAAACCCCGGCCCAGGTGCCGCAAACCGGCGCTCCGGCCGCCCAAAGCCCGGCCCCCGGAACGGGCAAGCCCGAAGCCCAGCCGCTTGATTCCGGCCTCAGCCGCGAAGCGCTGAACCGCAAGCAGGAAGAGCTGAACCGCCGCGAACAGAATCTTAAGGCCATGGAAGACGAAATCAACGCCAAGCTGGAACAGATGCAAATTCTCGAAGCCCGGCTGCAAGACATGCTGAAGGAAGCGGACGCGGCCAAAGACGCCAAATTCCGCCAGTTGGTAGACGTTATTTCAAACATGAAGGCCAAACAGGCCGCCGAAGTGCTTTCCACTCTGGACGAACGCATCGCCGTCAGAGTTTTGGCCGGCATGCGTGGCAGGCAGGCCGGTGAAATCCTCACCTACGCCCAGCCGGAAAAGGCCGCGCGGCTCTCCGAGGCGCTGGCCCGCATGAATATGGGCATTGACTGACCGGCATGGCGCGCGTCAAGCTTTGTATAGCCTACAACGGCGCCGGCTTTGCCGGGTGGCAGCTCCAGGCTGAAACCCAGGGCCGGAACTCCCCCCCCCGCACAGTGCAGGGGGTGCTGGAAGACGCCATAAACGGCCTTTTAAGGGAAATAGACCCTGAAGCCGCGTTCGCCCGCGTCACGGGTTCCGGACGGACGGATTCCGGCGTGCACGCCGACGCGCAGGTGGCCCACTTCGACGCCCCGGACGCGGCCTTCCGCCTTAACTGGCAGGAGGCCCTGAACCGCCGCCTTCCGGACGACCTGAGCATTATTGAAGCCAGCGCGGTGGACGACGCCTTTAACGCCCGTTTTGACGCCAAGGCGAAAATCTACAACTATTCCCTCTGGCTGAACAGAAAATGGGTTCCGCCCCGGCTCAAGCCTTTTGTCTGGGCCGCCGGGCCGCTGAACCTTGAAGCCATGCGCGCGGCAGCCCTTCTGCTTTGCGGAGAGCACGATTTCGCCTCTTTCCAGAACGCGGGGGCGGAGCCCGGCCCGACCGTCCGCACACTATACGCCATAGAATGCCGGAGCGTTCCCCTGCCGGGCTGCCCCGGACCGGGCGAAGGTTTCATGCGCGCCTTGCCGCCGGAACTGGGCTACAGCCCGGACGCGCTGCGGTATATTGTATGGAGTTTCGCCGGAAACGGCTTTCTGAAACAGATGGTGCGCAATATCATGGGGTTTCTGGCGGCTGTGGGGCAAGGCAAACTTGAGCGGGAAACCCTGCCGGAACGGCTGGAGGAAATTTTCGCCGCGCGCGACCGCCGCCTCATGCCCGGAGTGACCGCCCCGCCCCAGGGCCTTTGCCTGCACCGGGTAATTTACTGAACATCTTCCCCGCCCTCTTCCCGTTCCTCCCCGGCCCCTGCCATAAGGCGCAGGGCCTGCCAAAGCTCGCGCATGCCCAGCCCGGTGGAGGCGGAAGTAATTACGGGTTTGCGCCCGTCCAGAATGGCCCCCCACTGGCTTTGCCGGGCGCTGCGTTCTTTCTGCGTGCATTTATCCGCCTTGGTCAGAACGCCCAGCACCGGCATGCCCAAAGAGCGGGCGAAGGACGCCAGCTCAAGGTCAGCCTTTTGCGGCTCGAGGCGGCAGTCCAGCAGCAGGGCCAAGCCGGCCGGGCCGCCTTCCTTCCGCAAGTACAGGTCTATCAGGCGGCCCCATTTGGCTCGTTCCGCCTTGGAGCTCCTGGCGTAGCCGTAACCCGGCAAGTCCACCACATAAAATCCCTCCGGCTCTACCTGATAAAAATTTATGCTCCGCGTCTTGCCGGGGGTGGAGCTGACTTTGGCCAGGCCCGCTTTTCCGGCCAGCTTGTTGACTAAAGAAGATTTGCCCACATTAGAACGCCCGGCCAGGGCGATTTGCGCCTCCGCCTTGTCCGGCATCTGGTCTTCAAGATATACGGTTTCTTTTAACGAAAGAGTGCTCATTTTTCGCCCCGGCGGTAAAAACTTGACAAGAAAAACAGCTTAAGTAAGATTGACGCCCTGTTGAACTGTTAAGGCGTTTTCTTTTGAAAATGCCCGGCGTTGCCCGCAAGCGCCAGTGTCCGGCAAAGCTACCCGGTCCGGCGCGCCTTACGGGATTTTTCAAATATAAAAACCGCCGCCTGTAAAGGCCGTTATGTCCGACCCCTGCAAAATACTGGTGCTCAACGGCCCTAACCTCGGCCACCTGGGCGAACGCCAGCCGGAAATATACGGCCGCGAGGGCATGGGCGCCCTGCCGGAGCTTCTGCGCCGCATCGCTCCCGCCAAGGCGAGCAGCATAACCCTGATTTTTGATCAGCACAACCACGAAGGCGGGCTGATAGACCGGCTTGAACTGGCCCGGACGGACGGAACGCGCGGCGTGGTTCTTAACGCCGGGGCTTACACGCACACCAGCCTGGCCTTGGCCGACTGCCTGGCCTGGATAGGCCTGCCCACGGTGGAAGTGCACCTGAGCAATATCCTGGCCCGCGAGGAAGAACGCCGTAAAAGCCTTATCGCGCGGCACTGCCTGGGCGTTATTTCCGGCTTCGGCCTGCAAAGCTACGCGCTGGCCGTGCTGGCCCTGCACGAGCGCCTGGCGGGCGAAACCGCCTGAGCATATTTTTACAACCCACGTTCATACCTGGAGGATTGATGTATTCGACTACCGATTTTCGCAAAGGCCTGAAGATCGAAATTGATGACGTTCCCTTTGAAATAGTTGATTTTCAACATTTCAAGCCCGGCAAGGGCGGCGCCATGATACGCACCAAGCTGCGCAACATACTCAACGGGCGCACGCAGG
The DNA here is from genome assembly GCA_031552195.1 of Desulfovibrionaceae bacterium. GTDB lineage: Bacteria > Desulfobacterota > Desulfovibrionia > Desulfovibrionales > Desulfovibrionaceae > JAVBMP01. The sequence continues at coordinate 17,230 of JAVBMT010000009.1, read as the reverse complement.
ACATCACCTTCCGCTCCGGCGAGAAAGTCGGACGCCCCGACCTTGAAGTGCGCGAAATGCAATATCTTTATAAAGAAGGCGACGAACTGGTTTTTATGGACCTGACCAGCTACGAGCAGCTGCACATCCCCGCAGAAAGCACGGGCGGCAAAGACGGCTTTCTGAAAGAAAGCCAATTGGTGCAGGTTCTGCTGTTCCGCGGCCAGCCGCTCGACCTTGAGTTGCCCACTTCGCTTGTGCTGAAAGTCACGGACACCGAGCCGGGCGTCAAGGGCGACACGGTTTCCAACGTCACCAAACCCGCCACCCTTGAAACCGGGCTGGTCATTCAGGTTCCCATTTTCGTCAACATCGGCGACATGGTCAAGGTTGACACCCGCTCCGGCGAATACCTGGGCCGGGAATAAACCAGCCGCGAGGCACGGCGCTATGAAACTTTATTCATGGAACGTCAACGGATTCCGGGCGGTCTGCTCAAAGCCGCACTGGTCGTGGTTCGCCGCCAGCCAGGCCGATGTCGTCGGCCTGCAGGAAACCAAGGCCATGCCTGAGCAGATACCCCCGGAACACCGTGACCCGCAAGGCTACAACGCCTATTGGCTGGGCGCCGACCGCAAAGGCTATTCCGGCGTCGCGGTTTTTTCGCGCCCCCAGCCCCTGGCCGTGCGCTACGAACTGCCTGACCCGGCCTGGAAAGGCGAAGGCCGCCTGCTGCACCTGGAATACCCGGCCTTTCACTTCATGAACGTCTATTTTCCCAACGGGCAAAACGGCGAGGAACGCCTCGCCTATAAAATGGGCTATTATGACGCGTTTCTCGCCTATGCGGAGGAACAGCGCCGCCAGAAGCCCATTGTGGTCTGCGGAGATTTCAACACGGCCCACAAACCGGTCGACCTGGCCCGGCCCAAGGAAAACGAAGGCACGTCCGGCTTTCTGCCCATAGAACGGGCCTGGCTGGACAAACTGGTGGACCACGGCTATGTGGACACCTTCCGCCACGTGCACGGCGACGCTCCGGACAACTACTCCTGGTGGTCCTTCCGCATGCAGGCCAGAAAAAGGAACGTGGGCTGGCGCATAGACTACTTCTTCGTTTCAGACGAGCTTAAAACGCGCGTCAAAGACGCCTGGCTGGAAATGGACGTGGAAGGGTCTGATCACTGCCCGGTCGGGCTGGAACTGGATATCTGACTTCCACTTTTTTTGCGCCGTTCCGTTTTTTCACCCTTGCGCGCTCTTGCCCTTTCCACCCGTTAAGCCTATGCTGAAACAAGTTAAATATTGGAAATGCCGGTTTGTTCCGGCGGGCGCATCGCGTCCGCCCGCGAACGTAAAACGCGGCGCTCCGTGGGCCGCGCCGTTCAAGTTTGGGCGTCCCCAGGCAAGCGTCGCCCTTTTGCCTTTTAAAAGGCGGCGGCATTTCTAAATTGCAAAGCTTCCGCGTCCGGCTTGCCAGGGATAACCCCGGCGAATTCACGCTTTTTGCCGTGCATCCACTAACCACAGGAAAACGCCATGAGCCACGCCATTGACTATTTTGACATAGCGGAAACCTGGTCCGCCGACGAGATCAGAACCACCCAACTGGCGCGTTTGCGTAACACCGTAGCCCAGGCGATGAAATCGCCCTTCTACGCCGCACGCCTTGGCGAGGCCGGGGTCAGCCCGGAAAACATCAAAAGCCTGGACGACCTGCGCCGCATTCCCGCCACAAGCAAAGACGACCTGCGCGGCCAGTACCCTTACGGCCTGGTCACCGTGCCCCACAGCGAACTGGTGCGCCTGCACGCCTCCAGCGGCACCACCGGCGCGCCCACGGTCATTCACCACACCCAGGACGACCTCAATACCTGGGCCGACCTCATGGCCCGCTGCATGTACATGGCCGGCATGCGCAAAACGGACGTTTTCCAGAATATCGCCGGCTACGGCCTCTTCACCGGAGGTCTGGGCATCCATGCCGGGGCGGAACGCCTGGGCTGCCTGACCATACCCTCCGGCACGGGCAACACCCGCCGTCAGATCATGTTCATACGCGATTTCAAAGTCACCGCCCTGCACATAATTCCTTCTTACGCACTGCACCTGGGCACGGCGCTGATGGAGGCTGGCGAAGACATCACCACCCTGCCGGTGCGCATGGCCCTTATCGGGGCGGAGCCGCACACGGACGAAACCCGCCGCCGCATCGAAGCCATGTTCGGAATCAAGGCTTACAATTCTTACGGGCTTTCCGAAATGAACGGCCCGGGCGTGGCCTTTGAATGCGTTCACCAGAACGGCCTGCACGTATGGGAAGACTCCTACATAATGGAAATAGTCGACCCGAAAACCCTTGAGCCGAAGCCGGACGGGGAAGTGGGCGAACTCATCATGACCACGCTCACCCGCCGGGGCATGCCCATCCTGCGCTACCGCACCCGCGACCTTACCCGCATCTTGCCCGGCGAATGCCCCTGCGGGCGCAAACACCGCCGCATCGACCGCATTCTGGGCCGCTCTGACGACATGTTCATCATCAAGGGCTGCAACGTCTACCCGATGCAGATCGAGCAGGTGCTCATGGCCTTTGACGAAGTTGAGCAGAACTACGTTATCGTTCTCGAACGCGAAGGAGACCGCGACGACGTGCGCGTGAAGGTGGAAATTCGCGACGAATTCTTCGTTGAAGACATGCGTTCCCTTACCGGGCTGCAAAAGCGCATTGCCCAGCGCCTGGCCGATGAAATACTGGTCACGCCGAAAATCGACCTGGTGCAGAGGAACAGCCTGCCCAAGAGCGAAGGCAAGGCCGTGCGCGTCATTGACCAGCGCAACGTGTATTAAGCGAGCAAACCGACCGCTTCGGCGGGAAGGCGGCCAAAACAGTGCCCCTTCCCGCCGAAGCCCGTCAAACTTCCTGAACTTTTCTCCCTTGTAGCGGCGGGCCGCCCTAAGTCTATGATCAATATCCTCAACCTCACCTTTCCCGAACTCGAAACTTTTTTTACGCAGGAACTGGGCCAGGCCCCCTTCCGGGCCAGGCAAGTCTGGCAGTGGCTTTGGCAAAAAGGCGCGCGCGACTTTGACGAAATGCTCAACCTGGCCAAAGAGACCCGCGCGCTTTTGAATGAAAAAGCCGTTATAGTCTGGCCGGAACTGGTGCGCGAGGAAAAAAGCGCGGACGGAACAGTCAAATTTCTGCTGCGCCTGGCCGACGGAGAACTGATCGAAACCGTGCTCATACCCAGCGAAGCGCAAAACGGGCGCGAGCGCTTCACCCAATGCCTTTCCTGCCAGGTGGGTTGCGCCATGGGCTGCACTTTTTGCAGCACCGGAAGCATGGGTTTCAAACGCAACATGAGCATGGCGGAAATTCTCGGACAGGTGCTGTTCGCCCGCGCCTACCTCGGACACACCGCCAAACACCCGGCCCCGGCCAACCTGGTTTTCATGGGCATGGGCGAACCTTTGCTGAATTTTCGCGAGCTGATGCGCGCGCTGGAAGCCCTGAACAACGAGCAGGGCCTGGCTTTTTCGCCCCGGCGCATCACCGTTTCAACCTGCGGCATCGAAAAAGGCCTGAAAGAGCTGGGCGAAAGCGGCCTGGCCTACCTGGCGGTTTCCCTGCACGCCCCCAACCAGGCCCTGCGCGAGCGGATCATGCCCAAGGCCGCGCGCTGGCCTTTGCCGGAACTTCTGGCGGCCTTGGCCGCCTACCCTCTGAAAACAAGGGAAAAACTGACCTTTGAATATCTCTTGCTGGGCGGAGTGAACGATTCTCTGGAACACGCCAGGGAACTGGTCAAAATTATGTCCAAAATCAAATCAAAGCTGAACCTCATAGCCTACAACCCGCCCGCCTCGGGCGACGCGCCGTACAAAGCTCCGGAACGCGGGCAGGTGCTGGCCTTTGAAAAATACCTCTGGGACAGGGGCGTAACCGCCATTTTACGCAAGAGCAAAGGGCAGGATATCAACGCGGCCTGCGGCCAGCTCCGCACGGCGGCGGAGGCGGATCACCCGCCCGCCTGAATCCGGCGCGCCTTAATCTTGCAATTATGCATAAAACCTTTTGCCGCGCGATCTTTCTTTGCCGGGCGGGCATGAAAGGCTTTGCCTTTTCCGCATGCGCAAAGGAGCGGCAGCATCCCTTGCGGGCGCTGTAGCCGCCCCCCGAGGCGGATAAATTTTCTCACAGTTAATTTGCCCTCCAAACACCCTGCCCGCCGTTCTGTTGGCCTTTCGCTTCACTTCCCTTTTCGCGCCAGGCCGCCTTGGCAATATGTTTTCCCCGCGCCCGCGCCGTTTTCCGGCTGCCTGCCGGGCGTCAGGCCCGGCAATTTGAAGACAAATCGCTCCTATTTCTATTTCCCACGTAAATGATATTGAATTTAATTCTCGTTTTCTATATAAAGGTCTTTATTCACTTTTTGCGCTTTTTCCCAGCTAAACTCCAGCTGCCGCTTTCAATAAAGATTTTGCACCAAAGACAGGAAAACGGACCTCTTGCGAAGGGAAAATTTGCCCTTCGCCGCCTACCGGAGAAAAAGGGCCGTCTGACGCAGCCTTTGAGCAAAAAATTCAGCGGATCTGGAGTCGCGTATACTTTTAAACCGTGCAGGAGGCTTCGTGAATCTGAAAAAATCGCTCGCCCGTACAACCGCTTTCGTATTTTTTTCGCTATCGGCCTTTTCCGTCCCGGCCTTGGCCCTGGCGGAAATTCCGCAACGCGCGGACGGAGAGGAAACTCCGGCCTCCGTAAGCATAGCCCCGATAATGGTTACGGCAACCCGCGTCGAAGCGGACCTGCGCGAAATTCCCATGTCCGTTTCAGTGGTCAACAAAACGGAAATTGAGGAACACCCTTCGCCGGAAGTGGCCGATCACTTCACCAACGTTCCGGGCGCGTCTTTTTCCGCCGGAAAAAGCGGGGCCGGCAACAACGCCATGATCTCGCTGCGCGGCCTCGAAGCCGGGCGCGTGCTTTACCTCATAGACGGGGTGCGCCAGAATTCTGTCTTTAAAGAAGACATGAACAAAGGGCTTATGAACGTCGACCCGGAAGACATCGAACGCATTGAAGTGATAAAGGGTCCGGCCTCTTCGCTTTACGGCTCAGACGCCATCGGCGGGGTTATCAACATTATCACCAAGAAAGGGGGCGATGGCAAACCGATAGGTTTCCGGGCCGGGCTCGACCTTGATTCCTCCACCATGGGCATCGGGGGCCGGGGGGCTGTTTACGGCGATTACAACGGATTTTCCTATCGTTTTTCCGGCAGCGGGGTCAACGCCAACGACCGTCGCCTGGCCCAGGGCGGCAAAGCCGACCACAGCTCATACACCACCCAAAGCCTTTCCGGCCAGCTCGGGTACGAATGGGATGGCGGCAGCCTGAATTTCACCGCCCAATATTACGATTCCGACGTTGCGGAAATGAGCTCGATATTCGACTTCAGCGACTTGCGCATGATCCTTTACGACATGGACGACCCGCAGGTCTACTATCTTTCGGATTTTCCGAAAAACCGGCGCAATACATACACCGGAAAGCTGGAACTGAACGACCTTACCGACAACTTCACCAAATTCACCCTGACCGCGTTCTATCAGCAGCGCGATACCGTGCAGCAGGGCATCAGCAACGACGGCACCACGAACAACGATTCCTGGCTTCAGGATATGGCAGACCTGAGCGGCCTGACCATGCAAACGGACTGGCTGTTTTTCGATTCACACCTGGTGACGGCCGGAGCGGAATTTTTGTATGACGATCTGCGCAACAAAGCTATAAACGCTTATGACCCCAACACTTACTTTTACACAGGATCGCAACAGACAATGGCCATGTTCGTCCAGGACGAATGGAACTTCGCGGAAGGCTGGGCCGTTACCGGCGGCCTGCGCCAGAGCTGGACCATCAGCAAGATAGACCGGAACGACAAAAACCCCGAGTTCACCGATTCCGCCAACAACTCCAGCCTGGTGGGCAACCTGGGGCTGGTTTACACCGGCCTGGACAACTACGCCTTCCGCCTGCAATATTCCCAGGGTTACCGCGTTCCGGACATAGGTTCGCAATTCACCGGGGCCGGAATCTATCTTGTGCCCAACCAGGACCTGAAGCCGGAAAAATCCTACACCTATGAAGCCGGCGTACGTTACAACGACGAAAACCTGGATATCGACGCCTCCATCTTCTACAGCAAGATCGACGACATGATGACCACCAAGGTGCTCTACTACATTCCCAACACCACCTGGAGCGTGAACCAGACCGTCAACGCCGCCACTTATGAATCATACGGCTTCGAGCTTGCCGCCGCCTGGCGCATTCCGGGAACCGGGTTCACCCCCTACGGCAACCTTACCCTGCTTCACACCAAGCTTGACCACGGCTGGTACAGCACGGAGGACAACCGCGTGCCTGAAGCCTGGGGAACCGTCGGCGTAAAATGGGAGCACGATATTCAGGAAAAAACCCGCCTGTTCACCGACCTCTCCTACCGCCTGGCCGACAATTATAAATTTGACGGCGGAAGCGACGCTATCTGGTATGAACACAAGGCCGGGCAGCAGCTCGATTTTTCCATCGGGCTGGAACATAAGGATGAAAACGGACATAAAATGAAGGGCGTGCTCGCCCTCAAAAACATCCTGAATCAGGAATATGAGCCGGAATATTACTATTATCCCGGCTTCAGCGCGGTTCTCAGCCTGCATTACGAATTTTAGGCATTTTATAAATGCTCTGGCGGACGCGTTAGCGTACGCCAGCAAGCGGGCAGCGCGGCGTGCCTTTAGAACTTTTTCGCTTTGAGATGATTGCTTAACGGCTGGCAAAGCCCGCCTACAACCATCTCGCGGCAAGGATGTATCTTCTAATCCTTGCAGAGCAGTCCAACTTTTTCAAAGTTGGACTGCTCCAGTTCAAGACGGAACGGCTTGAACGTGTATGATAAAATTAAAGCATTTTAACTTTGAAAATACCCCGGCGACTGCACCGCAAACGCCCCGCACTTTTCCAGCGCGGGGCGTTTCAAATTATAGCGGTAAGTTCACAGGCCGGAAAACCCTATTCCGCGGCCGCGGCCGGAGGCGGGGTGAAAACGCGCGCGGCGAGCTCTTTGTCCATAGCCAGCATGGCGGCGCCGTCAGCCTTGATGAATTTGAGCTGATTCACAATTTCTCCGAAGCTTTCCTCTTCTTCAACCTGCTCGGTGATGAACCACTGCATGAATATGGAACTGGCGTGGTCTTTTTCTTTCAGGGCCGTATCCATAATGCCGTTAAGGCGCCCGGTGACCATTTTTTCATGTTTCAAGGCGTTTTCCATAACGTCAAGCGGACTTTTCCAGCTATGCTGCGGGGCGTCTATTGGCAGAAGGTTCACGCGAAAAGACCGGCTTATCAGGTAATTATACATTTTTTGCGCGTGGAAGGATTCTTCACGCACCTGGATGCGCATCCAGTGGGCGAAGCCGGGCAGGCCAAGGTCGGAAAAATAGGCGGACATTGAAAGGTAGAGGTAGGCGGAATACAACTCATACTTGATTTGTTCGTTGATAGCGTCAAAAGTTTTCGAATTAGCCATCTTGCTGCTCTCCTTTGTGATTTTAATTCACATTCCTGACGACGGGCTGAAGATTCTCGCCCGAAAGTTAAACTGATCAGGCCCTGCCGATAAGGATAGCATAAATTTAATTTATGGCAACGTCGCCGGTTTTCAACCGCGTTTGAATCAGCCCCTCCTTCTCGCGCAGCTTTTTTTCCGTATTTTCAAAAATATGTTCCAGAATGGAATTGGAAACCAGCATGCCTTCGTTGCTAAGGCTGACATGCCCCCGGCAAAGGCGCATCAATCCTTTTTGATGCAGGGCTTCAACGAACTTTTTGTTGTCTTTCATGAAATCGCGCCCGGTAAGTTCGCGGTAGGCCTTCAGGCTGAGTCCACGGTCAGTGCGCAGGCGCAGCATTACAAACTCAAGCGCCTGCGTTACCTTATCCAGTTCTTCCGGATTTTTGCCGCATTCGCCGGAAACGGTTTCAGCCGCCCAGAGGGAAAGGTCGGGCGGGTTGGTCCAGCGCAGCTTGCCCAAAGTGGAGGTGGCCGAAGGGCCGAAGCCAAGGTAGTCCTGCCCTTCCCAGTAACCGAGATTGTGGCGGCACTTGAAGCCCATGCGCGCGAAGTTGGAAATTTCGTAATGGATGAAACCTTTGCTTTCAAGGTATTCCGTTCCATAGGCGTACATGGCGGCCTGCTCTTTCTCCGGCGGCAGTTCGAATTCGCCCGCCGCATGCCGCAGTTGCAGGGGGCTGCCTTCTTCCAGGGTCAGCCCGTAACAGGAAAGGTGCTGCGGTTGCAAGGTCCAGACGGTCTTAAGCTGCTCAAGCCACTGGCTGACCCTTTGCCCCGGCAAACCCCAGATCAGGTCCAGGTTGATGTTTTTAAAGCCGCAAACCCTGGCCAGGTCATAAGCGGCCAATGCTTCCCTGGAGCTGTGCGGGCGGCCCAGGAATTCAAGTTCTCCGTCATTCAGGCTTTGCACGCCTATGGAAAGGCGGTTGACGCCGGAACGCAGCAGTTCCGCCGCGTAGCCGAAGCGCAGCAAAGATTCCGGGTTGGCCTCGAAACTGACCTCCGCGCCGGGCAGAACGGTGAAGTTCTTGCGCAGGGCCTCCAATATGCGGTTGACCGAATCTATGGGCAAAAGGCTGGGGGTTCCGCCGCCGAAAAATACGCTTTCAACCTTTACCGGGCCGAGGCGCGCCCCCCAAAGGGCGATTTCCTGCAGCAAAATTTTCTGATAGGCCCTAAGCTCCGCCGGAACGGCGGATTGATCATCCGCCGCCCCCGGCAGGGCGTTAGAGTAAAAAGCGCAATAATTGCAGCGCTTGCGGCAAAAAGGGACATGAATGTACAGCAACACGGCGTGAGCGTTATGTCCTTTTGTTCAGCCGGTTGCGAAACCGGCCGTTATTTTCAGAAGCAAGCCTCACGGCGCGCTGTGGGTGACTTTCAGGACTTCGTTAACCGGAAGCCGTTTGAGTTCCTGCGCGGACATGGGTTTTTCCCGGCTTTCAAAACTGACGTTCAGGCTGCCGCCCTGTTCCGCAAAATCCATAATAGCTTTTAAGGCCGCATCATTCTTGCCGGACAGCCTGTTTTTCATGTCCGCCAGGGCGGCGGCTTTCGCCCCGCCCTCCACCGGCCTGACCTGGTCTTCATAGCGCCACGCCAGGTCCAGGAAGCCGCTGTCCGTCACAACGGCCTTTATCGCCCGCCAATAGACCTCACCGCCCGTCAGCGACGCGTTTTGCTCAAACACCCCGTCCAGGTCAGCGGACGCCCCGCCCAGGCTGTCTTCCCGCGCCGACATTTTCAACCGGAAATCGCAAGGCTGGGTGGTGAAGTCGCTGATATCGCCGGAAAGGGCGAAAGCCAGGCTGAAGGGCTTGCCGTGAAGCCGGGCCAGGGTTTCCGTTTCCGGAAGCATTCCCAGCAGGTCGTCCGAGGGCGTGAGGCCGGAGACTCCCGCCTCAAAAGTGACGCCTTTGCCCAGGCTGAAGCCGCCAGTAAGCTCTTTCAAGCTTAAAAGTTCGCCGCCGGAACCGGTCAGCATGGGAAAGCCATATATTTTCAAATCGCTATATTTAACCCCACGTATTGTGACGGGGTTCTTTTCCAATACGCCCGCCATGGTTTCCGGCTTGATGTCCTCCGGCTTCCCTTCCATGACCATGCGTCCTATTTCCAGAAGGCCGCCCCAGCGCAGGGCTTCCTGCCTGAAAGAAGCCAGAGTGAACAGCGGCTGGCCCATAACCAGAAGATCGATGTTATCGGCCGAAATTTCCCCTATTCCATCTTTAAAGGAAATATCATTGATCTCCATATAAGGTATGCGCAGCACGGCGGCGAGATAGCTGAGCGAGGAGTTTTTCAGCGTCACCCTTGCCGCGCTGATGTCCTTGTACAAACCCAGCAGCCGCTTTGTCTCTTCTTTCTGTTGTTCGCCGTCTTCCAGCGGTTTGCCCTGTTCCCTCGGAACGTATTCAAGCATCTTTTTATGCGAGTAACGCAAATCCTGCATGACAACTTCATCGGCGGAATAAATTTTGCTTCCGTTCAGCCATACCTCCACGTTGCTGCCAACGTTCCGGGAGACGGTAGACACCTCTGGATAAAAACCGAAAAAGGAGCCGAAGTCATAGCCTTCATCCATATCTTTTTCTTTTTTCTCCGTTATGTTGAAGCCGTATTCCGATTCGGGATAATCCAGGGTAACCCCGTAATAAGTCACGCTGCGCCGCAGCAAGGAGGCTTCAACCCGCTCATATCCGACTTTTATTCCCGGCTGGATTTTTTCCGCCATCGCCCGCGTTTCCGCCTCGAAACGCGCCGCTATCCGCTTCTCCAGCAGAGGCGCTCCGGCAAAAAAGGCCAGGGCCGCAAGCGCGGCGATAACCAGCAATATTAACGGCCAGCGTTTTTTTCCGTTTTCTCCGCCCATAATCTCCCCCGATCGCATGCATTTGATTTTTTATCTTGCCCCGCACCATGCGGGTTCCGTTGCGCTTCCCGTCAGGCCGCCCAACATTTTCCGCCGCCATGAAAAATATTGCCGGAGCGCTTTATCCGACGCGCCCCGGCAAGCGTTGCAGCCGAACCCGGGCTTTAAACCCGGCCTACGGTCAAATTTCCATGATTTCCTTTTCTTTGGCCTGGCATTTCTGGTCAGCCTTGGCCACAGCGCCGTCGGTCAGCTTCTGAACGGCTTCCTGCGCTTTCTTGTTGTCATCTTCACTGATAGCTTTGTCTTTTTCCAGTTTTTTCAGGGCATCGTTGGCGTCGCGCCGGATATTGCGCAAGGCCACTTTTGTTTCCTCGGTATATTTGCGCGCCACTTTGACCAGGTCTTTACGGCGCTCTTCCGTCAGGGGCGGAATGGCCATGCGGATAAGCTTGCCGTCGTTGGAAGGGTTAAGCCCGAGGTCGGATTTCAAAATGGCCTTTTCGATCAGCCCGAAAGCGGCTTTGTCCCAGGGTTGTATGGCTATGGTGCGGCTGTCCGGAATGGTTATGGACGAAAGCTGGCTGATGGCCGTGGGCGTGCCGTAATAATCCACCTTGATGTTTTCCACCAGCCCGGTGTTGGCGCGCCCGGTGCGCAGCCCGGAAAATTCCTTGTCCAATGAAGCCAGGGCCTTATTCATGCGCTCTTCGGCGTCTTTTTTGATATTTTCCATTGCTGTGAACCTCCGAAATTTTTTTTGCCAAAAATCGCGCTGAAGCGGCGTTTTCAGGCGTTTGTAACCAGGGTGCCTACTTTTTCGCCCATGATCAGGCGCTTGATGTCGCCGCCGAACATATTGCAAACGGCTATGGGCACGTTGTTTTCCATGGCCATGGTTATAGCCGTCGCGTCCATCACCCCAAGGCGCTTCTGAATGGCCTCATTGTAAGAGACCACATCGTATTTCACCGCGTCGGGGAACTTTTTCGGGTCTTTGTCGTAGACGCCGTCAACCTTGGTGCCCTTGATGATGATATCACACTTCAATTCCATGCCGCGCAGGGCGGCGGCGGTGTCTGTGGTAAAATAGGGGTTGCCGGTTCCGGCGGCGCAAATGACCACCCGCCCTTTTTCCAGGTGGCGCTCGGCGCGGCGGCGCACGTAGGGTTCGCACACTTCCTGCATGGTAATGGCCGAAAGCACCCTGGTGCTGTGCCCGATTTTTTCAAGGGCGTCCTGCACCGCGACAGCGTTCATTACCGTGGCCAGCATGCCCATATAGTCGGCCGAGGCCCTCTCCATGCCCTGGGCGGAGGCGGCCATTCCGCGAAAAATATTGCCCCCCCCTATAACCAGGGCCATTTGCAGGCCGAGGGTCAAAACCCCGGAAATTTCCTCGCACAGCCTGGACACTGTGGACGGGTCTATGCCGAATTTGTTTTCGCCCGCCAGGGCTTCACCGCTAAGTTTGAGCAGAATGCGTCTATAGCGCAGGTCACTCATGTCCGCCACCTCTTTCGTTAGTTCTGTAACGCCTTGAAAAGGCAAATTTATTCATCGCGCGAGAGCGTCAGCTTTTCGGAGGCATGGCCGAACGGCTCGCCCCAGCTTGCGTCCATCACGCGGACATATTTTGAAAATGCGTAAAAAGCGCCGTGCGCCGCGATCAGAAAACCGGCCCGGCCGTCAAGAAAACCCAGCTTGAGGACATATATCTTGAAAAAACGCATAAAGCCGTGCCCCAGCCCGGCCAGCACTCCACCCCGGCGGCCTTTGGCGCGCAATGAATCCGCCCCTTGCTGGGCGTAAACGTCAAGCTTGCTCCAGTGGTTGCTGAAGCCGGTGTAAGGGTAGTGAAGCAAATGCGCCCCCTGCGCGGAAATGCGCTTCAGCGGGCCGTGCGGGTGGTAATGGATGTGCGCGTCTTGCGAAAAATGCATTCGCCCGGTCTGAAAAAGGCGGGGAATATAATCCGGCGTCCAGCCGCAATGTTTGATGAAGCGGTCGAAATACCACGAACGGCGGGGAACGGCGAACGCCACGGCCGGGCCGGGATTGCCCGCCGCTTCCAGCAAGGCTGAAGCCAGGGGTGGAAGGCATATTTCGTCCTGGTCGAGAATAAAAAACCAGCCGCTCTCCACATGCTCGACAGCAAAAGCGAACTGGTCGGCAAAGCCCGTCCAGTCGCGGCGTAAAATTTTCGCCCCGTGTTGCGCGGCAATGGCCAAGGTTTCGTCAGTGCTGCCGCTGTCCACAACCAGGATCTCGCCGCAAAAAGACAGGGAAGCAAGGCACTGGTCCAACAGCCTCGCCCCGTTCCGGGTCAGCACCACCCCGGTAACGAAAACCCGCCCCGCGTTTTTTTTCGCGGGGTTCACGCCTTCAGGCGGCTGCGGTGCGTTCAGGTCTTCCTGCATAAAAAATACGGATATTACAGTTTGGTTGCGCTGCGGCCCGGCGGCCAGGCCGCCGGGAACTGAAGCGTTTAAAGAATAAAACTGCGAAGATATTAACTGCTCGCATTAAAGCTGGCAATAGAAAAGAACGGGGGCCGGACTGGCCTTCGTTGTGTTTTTTTTACGTCTTTTACACATAACCAGTCGGTAAAATTTACACTATTCAAAAAAATAACGCCCTGCAACCCCACCGTCATCGCAAAAATAGGCAAACCAGGCATGTCCACAAATTTTATAAAAGCAATAATCTATGGAATATTTTTTGCATATTGTTTATAAAAATAAGGAGGTTATGATGAAAAAGAAATTACGCGCACTTACCCTTCTGGTTTTATTTTCCCTCCCTTCCCTTATCGCCCAGGCCGCGCCACTGACTTTAACCCTTCGGATGCAAAGCTGGATTGAACCTTCATATTCCCTCGCAGCGCCCGAAGGCAGCCTCACGCCCGGCGATATGGGCTATGATTACGGCTACCTGATGCCGGACGGAAGCGAATACAGGATACGCCCTATTTTCTACGCCAACAGCACCGACCTCATTGTGGACAAATTTGACGGCTCACACCTTGATGCGACCGCCCTTCAACTTTCCGCCGATTTTGTACCCGCATGGACCGAGGTGAAGGAAGGCGGTCCGGCCGTAAGCGCAAGCAATGTCTCCTATTTCAACTCGTTGCCGGAGGGGTTTGCCTTCAACGCTTCGGCCGGCATAATTCTGAGTTTTTTCGACAGCTCCATGACGGAAGTCCTGAAGCCTGTCTGGTGGGACTATCACCTGGCTACAACGCCGTATCTCGACAGCGAGACATCAATGCGCCATACGGCCAGTGGAACCTTTGCCGGACTTGATCCGATTTTCTTCGATTATGACGGCCTGCCTTACCGGCTGGACTTCAGCCATACCGGCGTTACTTACTGGAAGGACGGAGTATACAGCGGCCTGATGCCATCCGTGCTTGTCAGCCTGACCGTGCTTGACCCGCATGTCGTTCCGGAGCCGGGCGGCGTAATCCTGTTCGCCCTGGGCGCGGCCGGCCTGGCCCTGTTCGCCCGCGGGCGAGAGCGCACTTAAAGTGTGCGGTCTCAACGGAAACCGCGTTCGGGGCCGTAAAAACGTAAAAGGCGGGGAAAACCCCGCCCTTTACGTTTTTATCGAAAGGATAAAGCCGGTTTAGCTTCAAGCCCCAAGCTGAAGGCGGGCGTAGCGGGTAAGCGCAAGTTCGTCTCCGAGCTGCTTGCCGGAAGCTTTCACCAGGTCTTTTATCGTCATTTTGTCGTCACGGATATAGGCCTGTTCCACCAGGCACACTTCCTGATAGAATTTCTGGATGCGGCCGTCCACGATTTTGTCGACGATGTTGGCGGGTTTGCCTTCATCAAGGGTTTTCTGGCGGTAAATTTCGCGCTCGCGCTCCACCAGGGCCGGGTCAAGCACCTCGGCGCAAAGGGCGGCGGGGTTATTGGCGGCCACCTGCATGGCGATGTTGCGGGCCAGATCAAGCAGTTCGGGTTTTTTCGCGGTTTCGGCCTTGGCGCAGGCAATCTCCACCAGAACTCCGATTTTGCCGTTAGAGTGAACGTAGCAGCCCACTACCCCTTCACCGGGAACGGTGAAGGAAGCGAAACGGCCTACGGACATGTTTTCGCCGAGGGTGGCTATCTGGGCGTTCACGTCTTCCGCGAACATGGCCTGCACGGCCTCGTCGTCTTTCGGTTTGGCTTCAAAAGCCCGGTCTATGACGCTCTGGGCGAAAGCGCGGAACTTGTCGCCACGGGAAACGAAGTCTGTTTCGCACTTGACTTCGATAAGCGCGGCGGTTTTGTTGTCCGCGCTGGTCTTGTGGGCGACCAAACCTTCGCTGGTTTCGCGTCCGGCCTTTTTGGCGGCCTTGGAAAGGCCTTTCTGGCGCAGCCAGTCAATGGCTTTTTCCATATCGGCCTCGCATTCCTGCAAGGCCTTTTTGCAGTCCATCATGCCGGCGCTGGTGCGTTCGCGCAGCTCTTTAACCAAAGAAGCGGAAATTTCCATTAATTGTCTCCTTCTACGTCGTCTTCGTCAGCCACTGAGGGCATGGCGGGAGAAAGCGGAGCCTTGGACGACTTCGCGGCCTTCTGCAATTCGGCTTCAGGGTCGGCCTTGCCGTTGTCTTTGCGCATGGCTTCGCCTTCAAGGCAGGCGTCGGCCATGTGCGAGACAAAAAGCTTGATGGCGCGGATGGCATCGTCATTGCCCGGAATGATGTAATCAACGACGTCGGGGTCGCAGTTGGTGTCGGTCACCGCAACGATGGGAATTCCGAGTTTGCGGCATTCCTGCACGGCGATGCTTTCGCGCTGCGGGTCTATGATAAAGGCGAGCTGGGGCAGGCGCTCCATGTCGCGGATGCCGCTGAGCACCAGGCGCATCTTGTCCAGCTCTCTCTGCAGGCTGAGAATTTCTTTTTTTTGGTAACGGTTGATGGTGCCGTCTTCAAACATGCTTTCCAGCTTCTTCATGCGGTCAATGCTTTTGCGTATGGTCGCGAAGTTGGTAAGGGTGCCGCCCATCCAGCGGTTGGTGATGTAAAACTGGCCGGAGCGCGAGGCTTCGGCCGCAACGGCTTCCTGGGCCTGGCGCTTGGTGCCGATGAAGATTACCCGGCCGCCTTTGGCAACGGTATCCGCCACTTTGTCGTGGGCGGTGCGGTAAAGCTTTACGGTTTGCTGAAGGTCGATGATATGCACGCCGTTGCGCGCCCCGAAGATGTAAGGACGCATTTTGGGGTTCCAGCGGCGGACCTGGTGGCCGAAATGCACGCCGGTTTCAAGCATCTGCTTCATAGTTACGTGTGGCATGGTTCTCTCCTGAGGGTTTAACTTCCACCCCGGCCAAAGCCCTTAAACCGGTTTGGCGGCGACGGGCCGTTCCCGAAACCGCTCCGGCACCCCGGGCTGAAACCAGAACCCGCGCCGCCATCCGGCGGAACAGGCAGGCGCGTCAAAACGCGCCTTACGGGTGTGTTAGGTCGTGAGCTGCTGAACATAAAGCAAAAAAGCCCCTTTGACAAGGATTTTCCGATAAAAAGTCCCGAAACGGCGGGAAAGCCTGAACGCGGTTTTTTTCCGCCAGGCCAACCGTGGAGCAGCCCCGGAGCGCCTCACGCCCAGCCCCTTAACCCCCCGCCTTCATTTCCTGTCAACCCCGCCCCAGCGTTTCCCTCCGTTTCCGCGCGCCATCTTCCGCTCCGCCTGAAAAACCGGTGTTATAACGGGCAAGTTCAAAACCGTGAACTCAAAACCCGCCACAGGAGGGCGACCCATGCCGATTTACGTTCCCGCCACCGATGAAAAAGGCAATTTGCTGGGCTGGATGGAAAACCAGCGTCTGATAAACGAAAAAAGCCTGTTCGACCAGCTTTACCCGAACTACAAGCCGCCGGAGGAAAAACCGGCCGGAAAGATCCTGAACGGCCTGGAGGCGGAATTCGCGGAAGAGGAATCGCGCGCCCGGCATGAGCGCCTGCAGCTTGACGCCCTGAGCGACCTGCAAGGCTACCGGCTGCGTTCGCGCGAGTTCGAGGCGGCCCTGCGCGAGCGGGGGGCCGGGCTTGAGGGCGATTCCGGGCGCGACTTTCACGACAAAGAGCTTTCCGGCCTGCTGGAGCGCTGGAAAGACCGGCCTGAGCTGCAAGGCTACGTTCAGGCGCAGGCCGGGAACATCGCGCGGGAGAGCCTGGGCGGGTTGCTGGCCCTGAAGCGCGAGAAACAGGCCGAATACCGCGAGCTGGTCTACGCGGGCGAGCTGGAAAACTACCGGGCCAAATTTTCCGACTGGCGCACCCCGCCGGAAGAGCGCGACGCCCTTTTCAAAGAGCTGCTGCAACGCAGCAAGGGCTTTTTCGTTGGCAAGGGGCTGGATGAAAAAGCCCAGGCCGGAAAGCTGGCCGCCTTCGCCCAGAACTGCCTGGCCGATTCCTTTCGCGGTGAATTTGAAAGCCGCATGAAGGCGGGCGACTTCGCCGGGGCCTTGGACCACCTGGGCTGGGGGGCCGGGCCGAACGGCCGGGGCGGTGAAACGGATGACGAAGACGGCCTGGACCCCGGCACCGTGGCGGTCTTCCGCAGCGGAGAATTCGCGGAGATGCGCCGCCGGGCGGAAAACGCCCTTTCCGGCAGGCGTAAAGACGCGGCCTTCAGCGCGCTCTGCCCCCTGCCCCCGGCGGAGGCCGAGGCCCGCCTGAACAGCCCGGAAAGCCGCGCGGAGTTCGGGCTTGACGAGGCCGAAGCCCAGGCGGT
>JAVBMT010000002.1:0-179754 GCA_031552195.1 Desulfovibrionaceae bacterium | reverse complement strand
GGCAAGAGCGTAGTGCAGCCTCTGAACTGAACACCTTACGCGCCGAAAATGACGTAAGCGGCCCTTTTCTCACTAAAGGGCCGCTTCCGTTTTTCAAAATTCATTCAAAGCGCGACGCGCCGGTGATCAGCACCGAATCCGTGGGCACATGCTCATGCACCCCCACCGGCTTCACCTTGATCTTGCCTATTTTATCCACAACATCCATACCGTCTATCACTTGCCCGAAAACGCAATAGCCGAAGCAGTCTTCCGTTTCTCCGCTGAAATCCAGCTCCGGGTTATCCACGGTATTGATGAAAAACTGGGCCGTGGCGCTGTGCACGTCGGCGGTGCGGGCCATGGCCACGGTTCCGCGCAGATTTTTCAGGCCGTTGGCGGCTTCGTTCCTTATCGGGGCCTTAACGGGCTTTTCATTCAGGCGGATGTCAAGCCCGCCGCCCTGGATCATGAAATCTTTGATCACCCGGTGAAAAACCGTATTATTGTAAAATCCTTCATCCACATAAGCCAGAAAGTTCTCCACCGTAAGCGGAGCCTTGTCCGGAAAAAGCTCAAGCAAAATGTCGCCGGAAGTGGTCTCCAGCAAAACCATAGGGTTTTCCATAAAATCCTCGCGCGTTTTTGTTTTATATTTCAAGCGGAACGTTTCAATCTGGCCGGGTTATACTGTTCGCCGTCACCTAAGTGAAAATGCGGTCTTTTATCATACGCGTTCAAACCCGCAACGGCCCGAGGCTGGCCGCCCGGCGCCCGAAGGTCATGCTTGCCCGGGCATCAACCGCCGCAGCGGGCGTTTCAGCGTGACCGGCCGGCCGCGCGGCAATTTCCGGGCTAAGCCGCCCTGAAATTGCCGCAAGCCGTTCCAGGCCGCCCAAGGCCAAGTCTTTACACCAGCCTTGCCTGACTGGCAACAGGCAGGGCTTTTCTTTTCTCAATCCTTGCTTGACAGCTAACCTCTCAAGGGCATATTTTGTGTCACCCAACCGTTGCCGGACAAGGCGGCGCCTAACTCCACAGCATCTCTTCAAGGAGGAGCCATGAGCTCTATTGTGGGCAAAGCCCTTACTTTCGACGATATCCTACTTCTGCCCGGATACTCCGAAAACACGCCGGACAGCGTGGACGTTTCCTCCTTCCTTACCCCCGACATACGCCTGAACATTCCCCTTATCTCCGCCGCCATGGACACCGTGACGGAAGCCTCCATGGCCATTTCCATGGCCCGCAACGGCGGCGTTGGCGTTATCCACAAAAATATGTCGGTCGATGCGCAGAAACTGGAAGTGGAGAAGGTAAAAAAATCCGAAAGCGGCATGATTCTCGACCCGGTCACCGTGGCCCCCAACGACAGCGTGGGGCACGCCCTCAAACTGATGAGCGAGTTTCGCGTTTCCGGCCTTCCGGTGGTGCGCGGGACAAAGCTGGTGGGCATACTTACGAACCGCGACGTGCGCTTCGTCAAAGACCTTGAAGACACCAAAGTGAAAGAGGTCATGACCAGCAAGCGCCTGATTACCGTTCCGGTGGGAACGACGCTGGAGGAAGCCAAGGAGCACCTGCACGCCAACCGCATTGAGAAACTCCTGGTGGTGGATGAGAACAAGCAGCTGCGCGGCTTGATCACCATGAAAGACATAGAGAAAATACGCAAATATCCCGACGCGTGCAAAGACGATTCCGGCCGCCTGCGCGTCGGCGCGGCCATCGGCATCGGGGCGGAATGCCTTGAACGGGCCGAAGCCATGCTTTCAGCCGGGGCTGACTTCCTCGTGCTGGATTCCGCCCACGGCCATTCCAGAAACGTGCTGAATTCCGTACGCGAGCTGCGGGCCTCTTTCCCTTCCTGCCAGCTTATAGCGGGCAACGTGGCGACTTATCACGGCGCAAAGGCCCTTTTTGAAGCCGGGGCGAACACCGTGAAGGTCGGCATAGGGCCCGGCTCGATCTGCACCACCCGCATAGTGGCCGGCGTGGGGGTGCCGCAGGTCACGGCCATAACTGAGGCCGTGAAGGCCGCCGCCGAATACGGGCGCTGCATAATCGCCGACGGCGGCATAAAATATTCCGGCGACGTCGTGAAAGCCCTGGCCATGGGCGCGAACACGGTAATGATAGGCAGCCTGTTCGCGGGCAGCGAGGAAAGCCCCGGCGAAACGGTGCTGTACCAGGGCAGAACCTACAAGATATATCGCGGCATGGGGTCGATAGACGCCATGAAAGAAGGCAGTTCTGACCGCTACTTCCAGGAAAAGAGCAAGAAACTGGTTCCTGAAGGCATTGTCGGACGCGTGCCCTTCAAGGGCCCGGTGGCTGACAGCCTCTACCAGCTTGTGGGCGGGCTGCGCTCCGGCATGGGCTATATCGGCGCGGCCACCCTGCCGGAACTGCACGAAAAAGCCAGGATAGTGGAAATTTCCAGCGCGGGCCTGCGCGAAAGCCACGTGCACGACGTTATCATCACCAAAGAAGCGCCCAATTACCAGGTGGAACAGAGCTAGGCCCCGGGCGCGCAAACTCGGCGCGGTTTTTTACGCGCAATAAATTTTAGCTGCGCCAACGGCCCGGAAGGCTGTTTTTCAGGCCGCGCGCAACGCCAGGCAAACGGCTGGCCGGTCCGGCGGTTACGGGCTGCCCGTAAGCCTGTTTAACAATCAGCTATCGGAAAGATTATGCAACAGCATTCATCGGTTCTAATTATTGACTACGGTTCGCCGCTTACCCAGTTTCTGGCCCGCAAGGTGCGTGAAACAGGTGTCTACTCGGAAATTTTTCCGTGCAACGCCAATGCGGACTGCCTGAAAGGCGGCAGCTTCGGCGCTATTATCCTTTGCGGCCTTGAAGGCGGCCCCTGCTCGCCCGAGTGCGCGGCCTTCACCAAAGCCGCGCTCGGCCTCGGACGCCCCGTCGCCGCCACCGGAGGGCAATGCGCCGAAGCGGCCGGGGTTTCCACTTTTCTTGACGACCCGCAAACCGATGCGGGCTTCGCCAAGCTTTCCGACTTTCTCTTCAAGCAGGCCGCCCTCAAGCCGGATTGGGACATGAAGGCCTTTATCACTGAAGCGGTGCGCCGCGCCCGCGAACAGGTCGGCTCCGGCAAAGTCGTGCTCGGCCTTTCCGGCGGGGTTGACTCTTCCGTCGTGGCGGCCCTGCTGCACAAGGCCATCGGCGACAAACTGCACTGCATCTTCGTCGATCACGGCCTGATGCGCCTGAACGAAGGGCGCGACGTTGAAGCCATGCTGAAAAAGCATATGCCTGACCTGAACCTGCACTATGTCGAAGCGCAGGACTTTTTCCTGGAACGCCTGGCCGGGGTGGAAGACCCTGAACAGAAACGCAAGATTATCGGCGCGGCCTTTATCGAGGTGTTCGAGCGCGAAGCCCACAAAATTTCCGGAGTGGAGTTCCTGGCCC
The DNA here is from genome assembly GCA_031552195.1 of Desulfovibrionaceae bacterium. GTDB lineage: Bacteria > Desulfobacterota > Desulfovibrionia > Desulfovibrionales > Desulfovibrionaceae > JAVBMP01. The sequence continues at coordinate 176,337 of JAVBMT010000002.1, read as the reverse complement.
AGGGCACGATCTACCCTGACGTCATCGAATCATATTCGCCCAAGGGCGTGGTCATTAAAAGCCACCACAACGTGGGCGGGTTGCCGGAAACCATGAACCTGAAACTGGTGGAGCCGCTCAAGGAGCTGTTCAAGGACGAAGTGCGGGCCGTGGCCGCCGAACTCGGCCTGCCGGAAAACTTCATTCACCGCCACCCCTTCCCCGGCCCCGGCCTTGGTGTGCGCCTGCTCGGCCCCCTGACCAAAGACCGGCTTGACACCCTGCGCCTGGCCGACCACATCGTGCGCCAGGAATTGGAAAAAGCCGGCTGGCAGCGCAAGGTCTGGCAGGCTTTCGCCATTCTGCTGCCCCTGCGCACGGTCGGCGTGCGCGACCACGCCAGAAGCTATGAAAACGTCGTCGCCATCCGCGCCGTCAACAGCCGTGACGCCGTCACGGCGGACTGGGCCAGGCTCCCTTATGAACTGCTGGAAAAAATGTCCGCCCGCATTCTGGCGGAGGTGCCCGGCGTGAACAGGGTGGTCTACGATGTTTCCTCCAAGCCGCCCAGCACCATTGAGTGGGAATAGACAGTCGTGTTCGGCATAGGCTCTACGGAACTTCTGCTCATTCTCCTGGTCGCCCTGGTGGTGCTGGGGCCTGAGCATCTGCCCAAAATAATCCGCACCATCAATAAGGTTATGTCGGAATTCCGCAAGGTTTCAACCGAACTTCAACGCGCCGTAAACCTTGAGGCGCAGCTTGAAGACGCGGTCAAGCCGCAGAAGAAAAAAGCTCCGGCCAAGCCAAAGCCGAAAACGGAAAATACCCCGCCAGCGGCGGAGGCCAAAGAAGAGGCCTCCGCCGGGGCGGACAACGCTGAAAAAGCTCACGCGGAAAGTGCGGGAACCTCCGCTTCCGCCTCCCCTTCCGGTCCGCTGGCCGCTGAAACGGCGGAAAAAGCAGCTGAAACGCTGGAAAAAGCGGTGAGCGGCACATGAGCGATAAAGAGATACTTGCCCCATCACCGGCGGACGCGCCAGCCGCTTCGCCTAACGGCGGAGCCGGACGCGACCTCGTTTCCCTGAACATGTCCGTTCCCATCGGCGCGGACGAGGAAACCCGGCCCCAAAGGCTGGAGGCTGAAACTCCGCCCACCATCACGGTCGGCAACTCGGGGCTGACCGTTGACGACATCATCGCCGGAAGCCTTCAGGCCTCCCCGGAAGACGAAAACGCGGAAGAAGACGCCGCGCCCTCGCCCGCCGGAGGCGGAGAAAACGCGAGAGGCGAAATCGCGGAAAGCGGCGGCGGAATCCGTACGCCGGAAGAAAACGGCAGCCCCGTTCCAGCGGAAGAAAACCTTCCCGCGCGGCCCGATGAAGAATCCGGCGAAGAACCTGAAGAAGGAGAGGAAGAGGAGAACCAGGAGGAGGAAGAAGAGGGAATGACCCTGCGCGACCACCTCAGGGAACTGCGCAAGCGGGCCGTCCGTTCCGCCCTTGCGCTGGTTGTTGGTTTCTTCGCCTGCTTCAGCTTTGTGGAACCCCTGCATTACTACATTTTTCTGCCGCTGATCAAAGTGTTGCCGCCCGGCAGCGAAATTCAGTATATCGGCATGCCAGACGGCTTCCTGGTGCGCGTGAAAATAGCCTTCATCAGCGGGCTTTTTGCGGTAAGCCCCTACATTTTTTATCAGATATGGTCATTCATTTCTCCCGGTCTTTATAAAGAGGAAAAGCGTTTCATTCTGCCCGTGGCTTTTTTTTCCGCCCTTTGCTTTACCGGCGGCGCGGCTTTCTGCTATTTCCTGGTCTTTCCCCTGGCTTTCGAATTTTTCATGGGATTTTCGAGCGGAGTATTCAAGGCCATTCCGTCAGCCCCGCAATATCTCGACTTCAGCCTTCAGCTCATCGTGGCTTTCGGCCTGATTTTCGAAATGCCGCTTTTCACCTTCTTCCTGGCGCGCATGGGGCTGGTAACGTCCAAAATGCTGAGTTCCGTCCGCCGTTACGCCGTTGTCGGCATTTTCATCGTCGCGGCAATTCTCACCCCGCCTGACATCTATTCGCAAATGCTCATGGCCATGCCTATGCTCCTGCTCTATGAGCTGAGCATCCTGGTGGCTTTCATTTTCGGGAAAAAGAAACCGGAAAAAAACGCGGCGGAAGGGGAAGAGGCGGAAGAAGAACAGGCTGACCCGGCTGATCCGGCTTCACAGGGTAATTGACCTTCAAGCCTGAAAGGCTCCATATATTCCTTCGGGTGAACGTTGCGCTTGCGGTCGGAGGCTTTTGCCCGCAAACCGCACGCCCTCCTGATCGGGGTGAATCACCGTTCGTCATGTTATTCGTTCCGGGCCGGTTCAGGCTTGAAGGCGGCTGTCGCGCCAGGCCAGCCTTTACGGGAATAAGGCTTGACCGCGCCGCCATATAGACTGTATTATTTACTTGCTGTAATTTAATATAATTGATGCACGCGCATCGCAGCCGACCACGTTCAGGAAAACATATGGCCGCAAGATTCTATTCCATCAACCGGGAAACTTCCGAGACTTCGATATCTCTTTCGCTTACTATTGAAGGAGAAAGCCGGGTTAACGTCGACACCGGTTTCGGCATGGCCGACCACATGCTCACCCTTCTGGCTTTCTGGGCCGGATTCGACCTTGAGCTTGAATGCCGCGGAGACCTGCAGGTTGACGCCCATCACACGGTTGAAGACGCGGCCTTTTGCCTCGGCCAGGCCGTTAACGGCGCGCTGGGCGACCGCAAGGGCATAGAACGCACGGCAATGGCCAAAGTTCCCATGGACGAAGCCATGGCGGAGGTATGCATAGACCTTTCCGGCCGGCCTTACCTTGTGTTCAACGGCGCAACGCTGCTGCCCCCGGTTATCGCCGGGGAAGAGCGCGACCTGTGGCGCGAGGCCCTGCGCGCCTTCGCCGCCGGGGCCAAAATGAACCTGCATGTCAATCTTCTTTATGGAGAAAACGGGCATCACCTTCTGGAATCAGCTTTCAAAGGGCTCGGCCTGGCCTTGAGGCGGGCGGCCAGCGTAACTCGCGCCAATATTCTAAGCAGCAAAGGGAGTCTTGATTAAATGATTAAAACAACTGCCACGCTTCGTTTCGCGCTTGTCCCGGCGCTTGTCGCCATTATGTTCGCGCTGGGCTGCGCCAAGCCGGCCCAGACCATGTCGCCGCCGAACACCCTGAGCATCGGGGTGGCCTCTTTTACCCAGCCGACAAACATTGCCGACATGCTGGCCGGCTATATGCCGGAAAAAAACAAGCCGGCGAATCCGGAAATTTTTCCGCAGCTTGATTCGTTTTTCATGACCGAATTGGGCCAGAAAACCCAGCGCACCTTCCTAAGCGCCTCTCTGGCGGACGGCTGCCAGCCGGGACGCGGTTCCCAGAACGCCCTGAAATACTGGGCCGGAGTGGGGCGCTGCATGGGGGTTGACCTGATCATAGTGCCGCAGATCATTACCTGGCAGGAACGCGACGGCGGCCCCGCCGGAGTGGAACGCCCGGCCGGCGTTACCGCCGACTTTTTCCTGATAGACGTGAAAAAAGAAACCCTGGTGGCCCGTTCGCACTATGAGGAAATTCAGCAAGACCTGGCCTCCAACCTGCTGAACACCGGCAAGTTCATTGAACGCGGCGGCAAGTGGGTTGGCGCTTTTGAGCTGTCAAAAGAAGCCATGCGCAAAGCCATAAAGGATTTCATGCTGTGATCATTTTTCCAGCGATAGACCTTAAAAACGGGAAATGCGTCCGCCTGCGCCGAGGCAAGGCGGACGACAGCACGGTATTCGGCGACAACCCTGTGGAAATGGCCCTGCACTGGCAAAATCAGGGCGCTGGATGGCTGCACCTCATAGACCTTGACGGAGCCTTTGACGGCGTTCCGGTCAACCTCGGCCTTATCAAAGACATTTGCGCCACTTTGAGCATTCCGGTGCAGGTGGGCGGCGGAGTGCGCGACATGGCCACAGCCTCCGGCTATCTTTCCGCCGGGGTGCGCCGCGTTATAATAGGAACCCTGGCCCTGGAAGACCCTGAAGCCTACGCCGAAATATGCAAAGCCTTTCCGGGGCGGGTTGGCGTTTCGCTTGACGCGGAAAACGGCATGCTGAAAACCAAGGGATGGGTCGCGAATTCCGGCCTGCATATCAAAGACGTGCTGCCCCGGATGGAAGCATGCGGCACGGCCTTCATCATCTATACGGATATAGAACGTGACGGCATGCAAAGCGGCGTTAACTACGAGGCCGTAAAGGCCCTGACAGAAGCGACCACGTTGCCGGTAATCGCCGCCGGAGGCGTGCATAACCTTGAAGATATCAAAAAGCTTTACCCCTTGAGCAAAAAAAGCCTGCAGGGGGCCGTAACCGGGCGGGCCATCTACGAAAATACGCTCAACCTGCCGGAAGCCCTGGCCTGGGTTAAAACACAGCGGTAAGCGCCTGAAAACTTAACACCCCAAAAGGGCGCGCGGACAGAAAACCTTCTTTAAAACGATGCCTCCGGCAGGCGAAGCGGTATGCGCAATAACTATGCCGCTTCGCCTGCCGGAGGCATAAACGGTTCAACCATAAAATTTCCGCCATTTTCCTGCCGTTTCACCCCCTTCATCCCGCTCGGGAAAATCAGCAGTAAGCCCTGATTTGCGTTCAGCCATAAAACCCAAAGGCATCGCCCTTTCCGCACGCGCGCAAGCCGAAGCTGCTTGTGTATCGTAGATACGCTGCACGCCCGCCGGAGCGAATCATTTCAACGTCGCTTCGCTCCGGAAGATCACACGCATAAAAAAGTGCTTGCTATTTGCGGGTTGATAAATTATCAATTCTTATCTGATAAAGACTATCATAATCATTACAAAAAAATAAACACGTCATCCGCCTTCATGCAATAAATTTGCGCGCCCGCCGGTTGCGCAGAAATAACCCGATGCGGCAGCAGGCATTGCAGGCTCTAATGGCTGTTCGCCGTTTTTCGTTGAATACCGGCGCCAGAACCTGCATAAATAAAGGTTTCGGGCCAAAGCAAACGGCCTTTTCAGCGAACGGAGCATGCGCGAAACAAGAAAGGCCTGCCAGCGTATTCGGACAAAAAATTGATTTGGAAACAGTTCCCGCGGAGGCGTTGATCCGATGCCTTCCCATTTTACAGAGTAAAGATTCCGGGAATTTCCCGGGCTGACATAACACCCCTTATTGGCGCGCCTTCCAACTGGCTGCGCCCAACCTCAAAGGAGTTTCGTTCATATGGGAAAAACGCTCAAAACGGCATCATTGTTCGCCTTCTGCTTTTTATGCCTCGGCACGGCGGCCGGCGCTGCTGAAAAAACCGAAGAACAAGAAACGGGCAAGGAAGTGAAAAGCGGCGCGATTGAAGCGCCGGCTGTAACGGTTACGGCTACGCGCACCGAACACGCCCTGGAAGAAGTCCCCATGTCTCTTGGCGTTGTCACTGAAAAGGACATACAGCGCGACACGCACTTTGACGTGGCCGGCCAGCTGGAAAACATCCCCGGCATTCTGGTTCAGTCTGGCAACAACGCCAGCGGCCGGCGCGTGTCTATTCGCGGCATGAGCAGCGGACGTACGCTCATCCTTATCGACGGGGTGCGCCAGAACCAGCAGCGCGGCATGAACGAAGGCGGATTTTTCAACATAGATCCCGCGGTGATTGAGCGCATCGAAGTTATCAAGGGCCCCAGTTCCGTGCTCTACGGTTCAGATTCCATCGGCGGCGTGGTGAACATCATCACCAAAAGCGGTGCAAACGCCGCCAAGCCTTTTGGTTTCAGGCTTGGCGTAAACTATGATTCGTCTGTTTCCGGCCTGGAACCTAACGGCTCCGTTTACGGTAACTATAAAGGCATAAATTACATTTTTTCATCCAGCGGCATGGACGCGCACGACCGCCACACCCCTGAAGGAGACTTGTGGCATTCAGGATTTTCCCAACGGGAAAACAGCGGGAAACTCGGCTATGAATGGGAAAGCGGCAGCATAACTTTCGGCGTTGACCGCTTTCTCGGCACATCGGAGTTTACGCCCACCCGCACGGACCCCGTAACCGGGAAAACCGTTCCCACAGACCCGTGGGAAACCCCCGGCAACACAACAGTTCTGGAATATGACCAAGACAGGACCACCTACACCGGAAACCTGAGCCTTAAAGACATATCTTCGGTTTTCAGCAAATTCTCACTGGACGCCTATATTCAAGACCATGACTATAATTCTATCTATTACCCCACGTTCAGAAACCCGGCTTATTACGCGAATGACCAAAAAACGCGAGACACCATTAACACCCACAAATCCTATGGCGGAACCTTGCAGACTGACTGGACGTTCGGAGACAGCCACTACGTGGTGGCGGGCCTCTCTTACGATCATGTGCGCCTGGAAAGCGCTTTAAGCGCTTTCACCGCCGCCGGACTGAAGACCGTCAGCGACATACGCGACGGATATCAAAGGACCACGGCCCTCTTCCTGCAGGATGAATGGGAAGTTATTGAAGATTTGACGCTCACCCTTGGCTTGCGCCAAACCTGGGTGGAAACCGCGCTTGAAAAATACACCAATGCGCCGTCCTTTGTAGACAGTTCCTCTGACAACCACCTCAACGGCAGCGTCGGCATAGTGTATTCCGGCATAGAAAATTTCGATTTTCGCGCCCTCTGGTCGCAAGGCTACCGCGAACCTAAACTGATTGAAATGTTCATGGGAAGCATCGCGCATGGCGGCATCATGCTGGCCAACCCGAACCTGAAACCCGAAACCTCCAATAACTATGAAGTCGGCGTGCGATATAACGACGGAGCCCTGAGCGCCGACCTCGCCGTTTTCTACAATGACGTGAAAGACGGCATCAGCAATATAATCGTCAACCCGGGCTCTCCGGTGGTGGAAAGGCAATATATCAACAATGCGAGCCAAAAGGTACTCGGCGCTGAAATTTCATTGTCTTACCATTTTGAAGACTACGGCCTTACGCCCTACGTCAACGCAACCTTTCTGCACATGGAAAATACGGATTACTACGGTTTTTCCACAACTGACACCGGAACGCCCGACGCCTGGGGGCAGGTCGGCCTGAGATGGGAAGGCGAAATAACCGAGGGGCATACCATGTTCGCGGACGCCAACTGGACCCTGAGCAACGGGGCGTACTACGAAAGCAAAAACAACAACACCGGAGTGGTCACCAAAAGCGACTACGGCAGCAGCTGGAACACTGTGAACTTCTCCGCGGGCTTTGAGGGCAAATTGCCCGGAACGGCCCTGAAATATAACACGGCCCTGAACTTTCGCAATATTTGCGACCAATACTATGTGCCGACCGGCAGCATTATGCCGGAACCCGGCTTTAACGTGGTCTGGACCTTTGGCATTGAATATTAAGGCGCACCCGCTTTTACGCTGACCCGGCGGAAAAGCGGGTTGACAGCCTGGCCGGAGGCGGGCGGCGCTGAATGCGCCATATTTTGCACAGTTGTGCAAAATATGCGGAATATGTGCATGTTTTGATGCCCGTTGCGGATGCCCCGGAAAGGTGTAAACATGTAACACGATAATATAATTATATAAAATATTGTGGCACGGTTAATGCTATATTAGGGCATGGCATATGAAGCGAAGAGATGCGCAAAAGGCCGAACCCCTTGCCTCCGTGGTGTGGCAGCTTGGCGGCAAGCGGAACCCCTGAAACGCGTCAGCCTACCTCACTGAATACGCTTTGCCCTGCCGGCGCGGCTTGCCTTCCTCCTCCGCGCCGGTTCGGGAACAGCGCACAATTAAAGCCGCTCCGGTAACCCTTACGGAGCGGCTTTAATTGTGCGCAAATTACGTTTTAGCGGGTTTGGCAAGCTTCCCGCGCGGCAGGCCGCAAAACCAGATCAGGACCGTTCCGCAATTACTTGCGCGATACTATCACTTTAGCCGGGCGCAGAAGCCGCCCCTTGAGGGTGTAGCCCTTGCTCAGAAGGCCGCAAACGCAGTCATGCGGAATATCCGGATGGGCCTCGGTGTTCACCGCTTCATGCACGGCCGGGTCAAACGGGTCGCCAAGGCTGCCTATGGCGTCCAGGCCGTGCCTTTTCAAGGATTCCAGCAAGATTTTTTTGGTCATTTCAACGCCCACGACCAGGTTTTTACACGCTTCAACGGTTCCGGCATGCTGCAGGGCCAGGTCGAGGTTATCCAGCGCCGGAATGATATCGGCAAGCACCGCTTCGGCGGCGTAAGCCACATGTTCGTCTTTCTCGCGCTGCAAACGTTTGCGGGTATTGTCAACCTCGGCCAGGGCGCGCAGCCGCGCCTCATCCGCCTCCTGCTTGACTTTGCAGTGCGGGCACAGTCTTTCCTGCGCAAGTTTTCTCAATTCGTCATCCGTAACCCCTTCCATAGGAATAACCACCTTTTGGGCGGCCTCTTCCACTCCCGGGTTTTGCGCGTTCATATAATTGGCGTTTCGCAAATCAAGGTCGTTATCTCCTTCCTGCGCCAAGTCTCCCAGGGAATGAAGCCCGTCAGGCGAGATGAAGGCAGGGTCTTTGCCGCCGGACTGCCCCTGTACGCCGAAAGAATAAGGATGTTTTTTATTCATGTGCGCGAAGTCTCCTGAAATATTTTACTTTAAGATGCCGCATCTCTGAAATATCAGCAGCGCGCGGCATCTCGGCTTACCGCGAAGCAAACCCCGCCGTCGGCGCCACTGGTTTGCGCATGAGCCGCGAAGCCCAGCCCGCTTTTTTAGTAGAGCTACTCCACTATAATCATTTTAGCGCTTCTGTGAAGCCCCTTCCCCTGATTTCGGCATCTTTCACCAGGCCAGGCGCACTTTGCAGCCAAGACGGTGCAGTTCGTCTTTTATTCCCCTGATGCTGTATTCCCCATAATGCACTATGGAAGCTATCAAGGCGGCCGAAGCCCTGCCTTCGGTAAGGGCTTCGTACATATGCCTGGGGTTTCCGGCCCCGCCGGAGGCGATTACCGGAATGTTCACAGCGCCGGCCACCATGCGGGTAAGGCGCAATTCATAGCCGGTTTTGGCGCCGTCAGCGTCGATGGAGTTCACGCAAAGTTCTCCCGCGCCCAGCCCGGCGCAGCGCGCGGCCCAGGCTACGGCGTCAATCCCCATGAAGGTGCGGCCGCCCTGAATGACTATTTCATAGCCGGAAGGAATAGCTTCGCTGGCCGGAACCGCCTTCACGTCCATGCCGACCACTACGGCCTGGGAACCGAAAGCGGCGGCGCCCTCGCTGATCAGGCCGGGGTTGCGCACCGCCGCTGAATTAAGAGAAATCTTTTCCGCCCCGGCGTTCAACGCGGCCCGCATATCCGCAAGGCTGGAAAGCCCTCCGCCCACGCAGAAGGGAATGCTTATGGCCCGGGCCACCCGCTCGACCACGTCGAGAAAGATTCCCCTCCCCTCGGCGGAAGCCGTTATGTCGTAAAAAACGATTTCGTCGGCCCCTTCGTCGTAATAGCGGCGCGCGCTCTCAACAGGGTCGCCTATATCCACGTTGCCCTTGAATTGAATGCCCTTGGTCAGCTTGCCGTTACGCACGTCCAGGCAGGGAATCACTCTTTTGCTCAACATCGCCGCGTCCTTCAGAAAATTTTAATTTTACAGTGCCATTTATTTGATACCGAATAGAAAGGGCTGCGATTTTTCGCCCGAGGCCGCGGCTGGCGGCTTGGGCAAAGCAACGCTTCGCGCGGCTCCGTCAGCGTTTTTCGCGTTGAGATGATTGCTTAACGGCTGGCAAAGCCCGCCTACAATCATCTCGCGGCAAGGATTTGTCTTCAAATCCTTACCGAGCGGTCTAACTTTTTCAAAGTTGGGCTGCTCTGGGGGCTGTTTCTAAATAAAAGATTTTGCGCCAAAGACAAGCAAAACGGCCTTTTTTGCGAAGAGAGTGTACTCTTACGGTACTCGACCGGAGAAAAAAAGGACGATTGACGCAGTATTTGGACAAAAAATTTATTTAGAAACAGTTCCTAGCCGTTCGCCCGGCAGTAGGCGTAAAAATTTTCCAGCATCTTCAGGCCCGGCCTTCCGCTTTTTTCAACGTGAAACTGAACGGCCCAAAGCCCGTCGCGCCCGTAAACCGAACAAAATTCCCCGCCGTAATAACTGGTGGCTATAACCAGTTCCGAAGCCGGCTCCACATAATAGCTGTGCACGAAATAGAATTCCGCATCGTCCGCTATGCCGTTGAACAAGAGGCTTTCCCGTTTCCGCCTCACCCGGTTCCAGCCCATATGCGGAATACGCGCCGGGCTTCCGTCTTCTTCCAGCAGGTCGTCCCTGAAGCGGCGGGTATTGCCCGGTAAAAGTCCAAGGGTGCGCGTGGCGTTTTCCTCACTTGCTTCCAGCAAAATCTGGCAACCCAGGCAAACGCCCAAAAGCGGGCGGCCGGAATCCACCCAGGCGTGCAGGGTCTGGTCAAGGCCGGTGGCTGAAAGTTGCCCCATCGCCTGCCCGGACGCGCCCACGCCTGGAAAAATCAGGCCGTTGGCCTTGCCTATAACCGCCTGGTCTGCCGTGATGACGTTCGGAACGCCTATAACGTCCAGAGCGCGGCTTACGCTGGTCTGATTACCCGCTCCATAATCAAGAATCGCAATCATACTGGAAAAACCCTCTGTTCATTACTGTAACTGCAAAAAAAACAAAGCCGCCCCTCGGGGCGGCTTTGTTTCGGCCATATCCGGCCTGCATTTAATGGTGAACGCCGCCGCCGTTAAGTTGCCTTTCCTGCGGGAAAATGGGCAGATAACGATACGAAATGCTGAGCAGCAACGCTCCATAAGCCAATATCATCGCGCTGGCGGCCCATTCGACCCAGTTCGGTATATAAAGATACCACTGGTCAAAGGGCATTACCGGGTGCGCCAGCGTTTGCACAGTCTGCACGTAGCGGTTGATGGTGACGCCCACGCAATCCAGAAAAGCGGCAATATAGAACAAATGCGGCTTGTTACGCAGGGCGGGCACTATCAGGATAAGGCAAGGCAGCACACCGCAGACGATAAGTTCAGCGAAAAGCAGCCATTTGCCGTAAGCCAGACCGTGGAAAAGCTGGTCAAAGGTCAGGCCTTCGCGCGGCAGAAGCCCGGTGGCCCAGAACCAGGTATCAAGAAACTTGAAGATCAGGTAGACCAGAAGCATGGTTCCGGCTATTTTGCCCATCAGGCTCTTGATTTCCCAGCTCACCAGCTTTTTGCCGGTCATTTTTTCCATAAGCGAGCAGATCAGCACAGTGAACACCGGGCCTGAACCTACCGCGGAAAGCACGAAGAGGAAGAACGTCCAGGGCCAGATGAAGAAGCCTTCGCGGAAGGCGTAAGGACGGCCTATCATAACGCCGTACATGCCGCCCAGCGAACCCTGGTGGAAAGTGGAGAGAAAAGCGCCAACCCCGGCGAAAAGCGGCATCAGAACGTGCATGTTGTGCGCCAGATGCCTGAGCAGGGGAATTTTGTTCAATTGCTTCTGTTCAAGAATAAGCGGCAGGTATTCAATAACCAGCACCGTGCAGTAGCAGGTAATGCAGAAGATGACTTCAGTCAGCATGGAGTGCACGTTGGCGTGCCAGTAGCCGAACCAGGCGCGCAGCGGCTGGCCGATATCCAGCACCAGAACCAGCATGGCCCCGGAATAACAGATGAAACCGACGATTACCGTCAGGTTTATGATGTTTTTCAGCGGGTCAATGTTCAGTATGTACCGCAGAAGTCCGGTAAAAAACGCCCCGGCCCCCAGCGCGATAACCGCGAGGTCGAAGGTGATCCAGAGGCCGAACCCGAACTGGTCGTCCAGCCCGGTAACGCCAAGGCCCTTGCTGAGAACCAGGTACGCGGCGTAAACGCCCCAAAGCAGCACAACGCTGACCGCGCCGACCCAGAGCAGGAATTTGGTTAACGAGCAGCGTTCGCAGCCTTCGGGAAAGAGCGCCGCATCCGCCGGAAGGTTGTAGTTCATTTCCATAGTCCTACCCCTTGACCTTTTCATGTTCCAGATAGTTATCGCCAAGGCGGCGCACCCACTCGCGCTTGCTTATGTAATAAACCTGAGGGTCTGTGCCCAGCCTTTCCAGCAGGCGGAAAACGTGGGGGTTGTTAGCTTTGCCGTGCTCGTCCGTGCCGCCGAGCAACTCGTGGATCTTGTGCTTGGGGTTGAGGATGTCGCCGAAGGTGATGGCCCCGTTGGGGCAGGCTTCGGTGCACGACGTCACATATTCCCCGTCTTTCAGGTCGAATATGTCGCGCCCTTCAACACGGGCCTTGTCTTTGGCCTGCATAAAGCGGTGGTGGCAGAAGGAACATTTTTCCACCACGCCGCGCGGGCGCACGGAAACGTCCGGGGTGAGGGTCTTTTCCATGCCTTGCGGCCAGACCGGATCGTGCCAGTTAAAATAGCGGGCGTGGTAAGGGCAGGCGGCCATACAGTACCGGCAGCCTATGCAGCGCGGGTATATCTGGCTGACTATTCCGCCTTCCTCGTTTTTATCCGTGGCTATGACCGGGCAGACCGAAGCGCAGGGGTAGGTGCCGCACTGCTGGCAGGGCCGGGGCAGATAGGCCGCTTCATGATCCGGAAATGGCTTTTTGTTGGAAAGCTCGTAAATAACAAGCCAGTTCATCACTTTCAGCTTGTTGGAAGCGTCAGCCACCGGCGCAAGGTTGTTCTCCGCCTGGCAGGCTACCATGCAGGCCCCGCAACCCGTACATTTGTCCAGGTCTATGGCCATGCCCCATTTCATGCGAAACTTGTGTGTATTACCGTGGGCCATCTTTCACCCCTATGCTTTGGCGATATTGACGCGGGCCAGGCTCCAGACCGTGAGGCCGGAAGCCGGTTCAACGCTTGCCGTAAGAAGTTGCATTATGTTTCCGCCCTTGTTCCGGCTGAAGTCGTCCAGCGCGGTATGCCCGAAGCCGAGGTAAACGCCGGCCGTGTCCGGGGCCACGCCTTCAAACACGGTTACGCGCGCGAAAAGCCGCTCTCCGTCGCCCTGGGACAGGCTGACCCGGCTGCCGTTGAAAAGGCCGAACTTGTTCGCGGTAGCGCCGTTGAGCATGATGCACATTTCCTTGCCGGCCAGTTCAGTGGCGCGCAGGGTTTTGGTGTTGAAGGGGGGTATGCCGGTTTTGGGCGTGCCCATCTTCAGAAGCTGCATGGGGGCGAGGGCGATGTTCCCGCCGGAAGCCTTGGCCAGCTGCGCCACATTGCTGAAGCATTCGCCCAGCACCTTGTGGAAAACAGGGTCAAAGGAAGGAGCGGGCAGCCGGCTGCTTTCCGCCACCGCGCCTTTGGCCAGTCCTCCGGGCGAAACGTCGTAAGCCGCCGCCTTGGCTTTAAGAACGGCGGTATATGACGACGGCAGGCCGAGTTTAAGTTTTTCGGCCAGCTGCAGAATAAAATCCTGCGCCGGGCGCGCGTTCACCAGGGGTTTGATTACCGGCATGGAGAAGGCGTAAAAAGGCTTGCCGCAGCCGTAAGGAGTTTCAATGTCGTCAAGGCGCTCCAGGCCCAGAGGCATGGGCAGCACCAGGTCGCAAAGTTCGGCCGTTTCATCAAGGAAGCTGGTGAAAGCCACCTTGAAGGGCATGTTCGCGAAAACGGTTTTCGCTTCGCCCGGATTGGGCAGGGCGTAAACCGGATTGGCCTCATAGAACAGCATGACTTTGGGCGAGGGTTTTCCGGCGAGGAACACGCCAAGATCGTTCGCGAAGGCCTCGGAACGTCCGAGCGCGCCGGGAATGACGCTTTCGCCTTCCGGCAGGGGAAGAACCGTAATAGGGCCGTCAAGCAGAACGTTCAGGGCAATGGCCCCCAGCACGGGCGCCACGCCTCCGCCCTGGTTGAACTCGGAGGCGGATATGACCAGCGGGGCTTTGGCCTTAAGCAGCAATTGGGCCATATCGGCGTATTGCTGTTCGGAAAGGCCGGTCAGCTCGGCTACCAGCTCCGGAGTGAATTCTTTAAGCAACGAGACGAAATTGGTGCCGTTGCCTATGCGGACGTTCTTTCCGGCCATTATCAGCGCGCGGGCGAGGCCTAAGCAGAAGATGCCCTCGCTGCCCGGTTTTATGGGCAGCCACTTGTCGGCCACGGCGGCGGTATTGTTCTGCACCGGCCCGGCGTAATAGAGCTTGAGCCCCGTTTCCTGCCCGGTCTGGTGGGTTTTGTCGAAAACCTTGCGGTTGCGGACGGCCGTTCCCCAAGATTCAAGAATATTCGCCCCGACCGCCAGGATGCAGTCGCTTTTCTCAAGGTCGTAGCCGATCTGGCCCTTGCCGCCCAGCAGGGACAAGGCGCGGGAAGCGGCCTGGGCCTCCGAGGGCATCAGGTAAAAGTCGCGCGAACCCAGGCGGTTCAAAAAGGCGGAAAGCACCTGCACGCTGCTGCCGGTTTCATCGCCCGACACGCAAGCCACGCTCTTGCCGGCTTCTTTCAGTTTGGACAGCAGGATTGTTTCGGCCTCATCCCAGCTTATAGGCTGGTAGCCTCCGTCGGAGGTTTTGCGGTAAGGCTGGCGCAGGCGGGCCGGGCTGTAAAGCATTTGCGCCTCGGCCGCGGCCAGGGCGGAAACGCCTCCGCCCAGCGGATGGTCGGGATTGCTCAAAACCCGCACCGGGCGGTCTCCGGCCAGGCGCACCTTGATGCCGCAGCCGCTGGGACAGGTTTTGCTGGTGGTGGAAACAAAGGTGTTGACCCCGGGTTCGTTAGCGGGAATCCAAGACCAGTTTTGCGTCCAGATACTGATATCATCAAGCAGTTTCCAAGGCAGTGGGGTAACCATTATCCCCGCGCCCGCCCCGGCTGCGAATTTCATGAATCCTCTTCTGTCAAGAGCCATGGCGCACCCCTTTACTTGTGGCAAGTGTAGCAAGCGTTATTGGAATTGGTTTCCTTGTAGTGCCCAACCTTCGCGTGGCACTGCTCGCATTCCCACATCTTCATGGTGGTGCGGCTGTAACCGGTCAGCATGTTTTCCTGCCGGGGCGGATTTTTATCCAGCTCAGGCAGGGTAAGGTGGCAGCTTGAACAAAGGTCTTGCTCCGTCCATTCAGTATGGCAGCGCAGGCAATTATCCTTCATGTGGGCGGCGTGGCTGAAAAAGACGTTGTCAGGCTGGCTTTGGTGGGCTTGCCAGACAAGTTCCTTTTTGGGGATGACATAATTGGCTATCAGGTTTTTCTCCGCCTCGCTGTTGCCTCTCGTGACGTTGGCGTTGTGACAGGAAGCGCACTGAAGCAGCTTCGGCAGGCCGGAAAACGATCCGTCCGCGCGTAGGTAATGGCAGCTGGAGCACTCCAAGTCCAAACCGGCCTCCATATGCTTGCTGTGGCTGAACTCGACCGGCTGCGCCTTCTTGCTGTAAAGCAAATCCGGGAACACCCACCAGCCGAAAGTAAGCGCCAGAACAAGACCGAGAACGAAGGGCGCGGCCGCGCCCACTCTACAGCACTTGCCGCGACATTGTTGTTTTTCCTCCATACCCTTAGCCTCACGAAAGGTTAAACGGTAAACAAGGCCCGTGCACAGTAAGGCCTTGAGAAATGTCTGAACGCCCTGAAAAGGCACCCCTCTTCACCAGGCGCGCAAAAAAGACACAAAATTTTGCAGAAACTCTAAGCGAGGCCGCCGAAGCCTGTCAAGTGAATTCCAGACGCCTTTCCCGCCAAAGGCAAGACTGTTCCACTCAGGGTTGGTACCGGAAAGGCGATTTGAAATCGTTGAAAGAAGGCTGCCGCATGTCTTTGTCCGACAGCGCCGGGCTGACCCGGGGCCAGGCCACGCCGATGTCCGGGTCGTTCCAGGCCAGGCCGGCGTCCAGTTCCCGGTTGTAGTAGGCGTCGGCCTTGTACTGCACTTCCGTTTCGTCTTCCATCACCAGGTAACCGTGGGCGAAACCGCGTGGAATGAAAAGCCTCTTGAAGTTGCGCGCGCTCAGAACGGTTCCGAACCAGCGCCCGTAAAAGGGAGAACCGACGCGCAGGTCGACCGCGACATCGTATATCGCCCCTCGGGTGGCCCAGACAAGCTTGCCCTGGGCCGCCGGAGGAAGCTGAAAATGCAGGCCGCGCAAAACCCCGGACTTGACGGACATGGCGTGATTGTCCTGCACGAAAGGAAACGCGCCCGGCAGCTTTTCCAGCCAGTCGTTCCGGAAAGATTCCATAAAGAAGCCGCGTTCATCTTCATGAACGTCAGGCGTCAACAGACAAAGCCCTGGTATGTCGACCTGTTCCAACAGCAAAATACGGCCTCCGAGCCAATTTTATCCGGCTCGGGCCACTTTAACTGAATTTTGATAAAAATGTAAGCAATAATTTTAGAACAAATTAACCTCGGATGCGCCGGATGCGGACAAGCCGAAGGCGCGCCTTTCTTTCCGGAGCAGGCGGCGGGTTCCCGCCCGTGCTGAACGGGCGGAAAAAAACAGCGTTATAAAGTTACGGCGCCTGAAGCGTTTCAGGTTAATGGCCAGAAGCGCGGCCACCGGGCCCGGAAGACGAAAAGAATCCGTTCATGCCCGGGCGAGTTTCACCGTTTTTTGCGTGGCCCTGGCTATTTCCAGCTCTTCATTGGTGGGGATGACCATAATCTTTACCGGCCCGTTGCCGATGATTCTCGCTTCGCCGGAGCGGGCGGCGTTGGCTTCCGGATCAAGGTTTACGCCCATATGCCCTAGCCCGGCGCAGGTTTCCGCCCTGGTTTCAGGGTCGTTCTCCCCTATTCCGGCGGTGAAGACCAGCCCGTCAAACCCTGGAAGCAGGGCGCAGCAGGCCCCTATCTGGCGCTTGAGGGAATGAACGAACATTCTGAAGGCCAGCTCGGCCTTTTCGTCGCCCTTGGCGCGCGCGGCGTGCACATCGCGCAGGTCGTTCATGCCGCAAATTCCCTTGAAGCCGCTCTGTTTATTGTAAAGGCCGTCTATGGCGTCCGGCCCCATGTCCGTGTGGCGGGCGAGAAAGGCGCTTACGGCCGGGTCTATGTCGCCGCAGCGCGTGCCCATCATCAGCCCGGCCAGCGGGGTCAGCCCCATGCTGGTATAAACGCTGCGCCCGCCGCTTACGGCGCTTACCGAAGAGCCGTTGCCCAAGTGGCAGGTGACGAGGTTGAGGCTTTCCCAGGGGCGGCCCAGCAGCGGCCCGGCCGCCTTGCTGACGTGATAGTGCGAGGTGCCGTGAAACCCGTAGCGCCTTATGCGCAATTTTTCATACAGTTCATACGGCAACGGGTATAGATAAGCCTCCGGCTCCATGCGCGAGTGGAACTCCGTGTCCACCACCACCACGGAAGGCGCGTGCGGAAAAACGGCCTGCGCCACTTCAATTCCTTCCAGGTGGGCCGGATTATGCAAGGGGGCCAGGGGGATAAGGCTGCGTATGTCTTCCTTCACCCGCTCCGTCACCAGGCAGGGTTCGCGCAGCAGTTCGCCGCCCTGCACCACCCGGTGCCCGACAGCCTTGATTTCCCTGATATCCCGCACCACTCCGCTTTCCGGGCTGGTCATTATCTCCACCACGCGTGACAGGCCTTCGCGGTGGTCTTTGAAATGCCGCTCTTCGGTAATTTTCTGATCGCCCTTCTTGTATGCGAGGTTGCCTGTTTCCTCGCCGATGCGCTCGACCAGGCCGGAACAAAGCAGTTCCTCGTTGTTCATTTCCAGAAGCTGATATTTGAAAGACGAGCTTCCGCAGTTAATGACCAGTATATGCATAAGGTTCCCGTATTTGGTTGTTCAGGCTGCCTCAGGAGCCCAGGTCTTTAAGCGACTGGGCCTGCACGGCGGTTATAGCCACGGTGTTGACGATGTCCGACACGCTGCACCCGCGCGAAAGGTCGTTCACCGGTTTGTTCAGCCCCTGCAGCACCGGCCCTATGGCCACGGCGTCCGCGGCCCTTTGCACGGCTTTGTAAGTGTTGTTTCCGGCGTTCAGATCCGGGAATACGAATACAGTGGCCCGTCCAGCCACCCTGCTTTCAGGCATTTTGGCATGGGCCACGGCCGGGTCTATGGCCGCGTCGTACTGGATCGGGCCTTCAAGCAGAAGCCCCGGCGCGCGCTCGCGGGTTATGCGCACGGCTTCAAGCACCTTGTCCACGTCTTCCCCTTTGCCGGAGGAGCCGGTGGAATAGGAAAGCATGGCCACGCGCGGCTCGATGCCGAAGGCGCGGGCGGTTTCAGAGGCGCTGAGGGCTATATCTGAAAGCTCCTGCGCGTTGGGGTTGGGCACGACGGCGCAGTCTCCGAACACCAGCACTCTGTCCCGCAGGCACATCAGGA
The DNA here is from genome assembly GCA_031552195.1 of Desulfovibrionaceae bacterium. Lineage (GTDB taxonomy): Bacteria > Desulfobacterota > Desulfovibrionia > Desulfovibrionales > Desulfovibrionaceae > JAVBMP01. The sequence goes on along the minus strand of JAVBMT010000002.1, from coordinate 158,026 downwards.
ATACCGAAGAAACCAGCGAAACTCCCGGCTTGGTGCGGATAATTTCAAAGGCCGGGCGAATGGTGTGCGCGGTTGTGTGCGCCGCGCCGGAAACCATTCCGTCCGCATCTCCCTGAAACACCATCATGGTTCCGAAGTAAGTGCCCTCGGCCATCATGTCTCTGGCGTAATCACGCCCTATGCCTTTATGTTTGCGCATTTCGTAATAACTGTCGGCGTAGCGCTGGTAGTCAGGGGAATTCGCCGGGTCGATAATGCCCGCGCGGTCAAGGTCAAGGCCAAGCGACTTGGCGTGCCCCCGTATCTGGTCTTCGCGCCCCAGAATGATGATGTCGGCAACTTCGCGCCGTATCAGGATATCCGCCGCGTGCAGGATGCGTTCGTCTTCTCCTTCCGGCAGCACTATCCGCATCTTGTTCCGTTTGGCGCGCTCAAGCAGGTTATACTCGAACATTTTGGGGGTTATCTTGTCCGATTTCAGGTTTATTACCCGGCTGGCTATTTCCGACCCGGCCACGTAACGGTCGAAATGCCCGAGGGCGGTGTTTATCTTGCGCGTGTCGTTGGCTTCTATTTTGCCGTAAAGGTGCAGCACCCGCTGGGCTATCTTGAACGTGCTGCCCTCGGCCGCAATAATCGGAACCGGAGTTCCCATCCAGCCGCCCAGCAGGTTGAGCACCGCCTCCGGCAACTCTATGCCGCCGGTAAGCAGAATGCCGCCTATGTCCGGGTACGCGGAGGAAAGGCGCGAACTCAGGCTGGCCAGCACTATGTCGGAACGGTCTCCGGGAGTTATGACCAGGGTGCCCTCGCCCAGGTAAGATAAAAAGTTGCCCACCTGCATGGCGGCAATGGTATAATCGTTAATCAGGTTTCCGAGGCGGGCCTCGCCGGAAACGACCTTTCCGTCAACCCACTTCATGACGTCGGCCACCGTGGGCTTGCCAAGGCTGGGCTCTTCCGGCAGGACGTAAATCAGCAGTTCCGCATCTTTCGGGTCCTGCCTTTTCTCCAGGGCGGAATAAAGCTTGCGCACTTCGTCGGCCTTCAGGTCGGCCCGGTTTATCAGGCAGCCGATAACGTCAAGCCCTTTGTCTTTCATCAGGTCAAGAATGCTCTCCGTGTGGCCCAGAAGCTCACCCAGCGGCTTGCCGGTGGCCGTAACCACCAAAAGAACGGGAGCGCCGAGGTTGGCGGCTATTTCCGCATTCAGGTCGAACTCAAAGGCCGGATTTTTTCCGTAAAAATCCGTTCCTTCGCAAAGAATGAAATCATATTCCGCTTCAAGTTTCTTGTACTTGTTCAGGATGCTTTCCAGCAAAAGCGCGTGTTGCCCGTTGTTTATAAGCTCGCGCGCCTCGGAAAGCTTGTAGGCGTAAGTGTCTTCATAGGGAATTCCAAGGCCGAAGTGGGTCAGGATAAGATCTATGTCATGGTCCCGTCCGTCCGGCGTGGGAGGTTCGTTTATGATAGGGCGGAAAAAGGCCGCCTTGCGGACGTCTTTAAGTAAAAGCTGCATCAGCCCGAGCACCAGGGCCGATTTTCCGCTCTTGCTTTCGGTTGCGGTAACGTAAAGGTTTCTGGCCATTTCAGCCCTCCGGGAAAGTCATTTCGGCTGGCCGGATCGTAATGCCCGGCTCCACTGTACAGTGTGTGCCACAAAGATTATCGCCGTGGAAGAGATTTTATAAAAAAATTTATTTTCTTGATAAAGATATTCAAAGCAAGTATAGTTTCCAACGCGGAATCACTTCAGGCCGCCGCCGTGTTTTTTCAAAGCCGGGGCTCCTGATTTTTTTATTATTCTTAAACAGAGCTGCCGCGGTCCTGCCGCGCAAGGGAGAGTTTTAATGTTTTCAGTCAAAGGTTCAAAAAATAATTTCGTCCTCCTGCTTCTGGCCGTGGCCATGTCGCTCATGCTGGCCGCCTGCGGCGAAGACGAAGCCGCCAACACCCGCCGGGTCGACGCTCTCAAAAAATCCGTTGAGGAACTTAACGCCAAGTATCAGGACAATGTCAAGATAAGCCACGGCGAAATCAGCGCCAGCGAAGGCGGAGCCAAGGCCGTCATCAAAGATCTTGCCTTTGACGTTGTCGATAAAAGCGAAGTTGACGCCAACGCCAAAATTTCCCAGATCGACCTGAGCTACAAGGAAGATAACGTCAGCGACGCCAAGTTCGGCGGTTTCGTCTTCCAGGCCAAGGCCGTCGGCGAAAACTCCGAATTCGAGTCCGTTAGCGTCACTTGCGAAACCACCGCCATTGAAGGGCTGGAATACAACCGCGAACAGGTCATGGCCGGCATGACCAAGCTCATGGACTTCGCCAAAAAAGTTCAAGACGGCGGAGAACTTAAAGGCGGCGAAGAAGCCCTGATGAGAGAACTCATGGGCTCAATTGAAGAAACTTTCGCCTCCGTCAAATATAAAAAATCATATATGACCAAGCTCATCGGCGCCGTGAAGTCTCCCGCCGACAGCATGGGCATCTCCATAGATTCCATTCAGGGCGAAGATTACAGCCTGTTCAAGGCCGGCCCGAGCAGCCTGAAGAACATGGTCATGACCAAAGACGGCGCCGATATCGTGCGTATAGAAAGCGTCACCAGCAAAGGGCAGGCTCTTCCCTCCTTCTGGTTCAAACTTTACGACATCAAGTCGTTCGACGAATTCCGCGCCATGATCGCCAAAGACCCCCTGACAATGGGCGACACCAAGGCGGAAAAAATATTTATAGACGTTGAAGGCAAAAAAATCACCATTGATGAAATTTCCTACAGCGCCGACATGGCCAAAGACTGGAAAGCGGCCTTCGCCATGACGAACCTCAGCATTCCCGCTGAACTTCTGAAGCAGGACAGGGACTTTGCGGCCATGTTCGCCAATATCAGCCGCCCGCTGGTGTTCTCCGGCGCTTTCGGCTTCCAGTTCAAGCCGGCTGACAACTCCATGGTCAATATCGTCATCGACGCGCTCAATTTCTCCGAGAAAGAACTGGGCAGCTTCAACTTCAAGGCCGACCTGTCCCTGAGCGAAGCCCTGCTTGACGGCTCCGCCCAGCAGGATCCCATGATGGCCCTTGGCGGCGCGCTGGTGAACAGCGCCCACCTCGCCGTTAAAGACAGCGGCTTCTCCGACCTCATGCTCGCCGCCGCCGCCCCCGAAGGCTCCGGCCTTGACGCCGCCGCCATGCGCCAGGAGGCCGCGCAGCAAATTTCGCAGATCGGCGCCATGATGCCCCCGCTTAAAGAACTGGCTGACGCCGTGGCCAAATTCTGCACCGACAAGGGCGGCCTGGAAATAACCCTGGCCCCGAAAAAGCCTGTAAGCGCACAGGAAATAATGGCTAACCCGGCCGTTCTCGGCATCTCCGCCAAGAACAACTAAAACTGATCGTTGCGGGACGTTGCGCCCGCAACACGGAAAGACACGCGGTTCCGGTTCGTTTTGAACCGGAACCGCTTTTTTTGACTTGCCTGTCCGGTCCGCGCCGCTTAATATGCGGGCAGCCCGCCGCCTGAGACGTGCGGAAATGTTAATTCGCGCCGGATAAAACCACAGCATCCTTGTCCGCAAGGCCGTTTAAAAATGCCCTTCAACGTTGAAAGGAAATAAACCATGCGCCACATCAAACAATCCGTCCTCGCCCTGGCTCTGCTTCTAATTTTCCCGCTTTGCGCCCAAGCCTTCCCCGGAAACGCTTCCGGCGGCGCCCAGCCTGGAACGGCGCCTTCCCCGGAAACCAGGTTCAAGAATATGGATGCGGACCAAGACGGCAAGGTCAGCCGCGAAGAATTCATGCGGGCTTTCCCGAATATGCGCGAGCAGGCCTTCGTCAGCCTTGACGCCGACCAGGACGGATTCCTCAGCCTGGAAGAATGGCTGAGTTTTTCCGGCGGCCACTCCAAAAACATGTCCGGCCCTCTGCCGCCGCCGCAAGAGCGGACAAGCGGCACGCTTTCCACCCCCCAGGGCGGCAACCTGCTTGACCTTCTGCCGCCGGAAGAACGCCCCGCGCCCGGCCCGGAAGGCAAACCCCTGCCCTTGCTCGCCCCTGAGGGCGCGAAGCAGTAAGCATGGCGAAGACGCTTTTTCCAGTAGTAACGGAACCTTCCATGCCCTGTTTCGGCCTCAGGCCGCTGGAGCAGCCGGAGGTAATCCCCCGCTCCGCGGAGGAAATTGAAACCCTGGGCTGGAACTACGGCCCGGAACTTGGCAGCCTGGACATCGTGCTGGTAAACGGCGACGCGCTGGTTGACCACCCCTCTTTCGGCGCGGCCCTGCTGGCACGCTGGCTCATAGCCCACGGCTTTCGCACGGCCGTGCTTCCGCAACCGGCCTGGGAGGGGGAAAAAGCCCTGGCTGATTTCACTTCCCTGCCCCGCCCGCGCCTTTTCGCCGGGGTAAGCGCCGGGGCCATAGATTCCATGCTGGCTCATTACACGGCCTTCCGCAAAAAACGCCATGACGACGCCTACACCCCCGGAGGGTTGGCCGGAGCAAGGCCGAACCGCGCCGTAATCACTTACTGCGGCCTGCTGCGCCGGGCCTGGCCGGGAATTCCGCTGGTCATCGGCGGGTTGGAAGCCTCGTTGCGCCGGGCCAGCCATTATGATTTCTGGTCTGATTCCCTGCGCCGCTCCATCCTGCCGGACAGCAAGGCGGACGTGCTTATTTACGGAATGGGAGAATACAGCCTTCTGGAGGCGGCCAGGGCCGCCCAGGACATTGCCGGCGAGCCGGATAAACGCGAAGGCCGGGACGATGACGCCAAAAGCCGGGATAAAGATTTCGCCCGCCGCGCCCTCGGGCGGGCCTGCCGCTTCCTGCCCGGCTCCGCCACCATGATCGCCCTGAAAGACCTGCCCGGTCTGGAAAAAGAACTTGAAACCGGCGAAAATCCTGACCGTTTGCTGCGCCTGCCTTCGCACGGGGAAATCCTGCGCGACCCCTTCAAGCTGATGGAAGCGACCCGCATGCAGGAACTGGCCTTCCATCAGGGCCGGAGCTTCCTTTTCCAGGTTCAGACAGACGGCCCGGAAGACGACCCGGGCGCACGGGCCGTTCTTTTCGCCCCGCCGGCCCGCCCCATGAGCGAACCGGACCTTGACGCCCTTTACGCCCTGCCATACAGCCGCAAGCCGCATCCCGCCCATAAGGAGCAAATTCCGGCCTGGGAAATGATCCGCACCAGCATAACAACCCACCGGGGCTGCGGCGGGGGCTGTTCTTTCTGTTCCCTGGCCCTTCACCAGGGCCGCGCCCTGGCTTCGCGCAGCCGCGAGTCGGTGCTGGCGGAAGCCGCCCTGATAAGCGGAGGCGAAAAGGGTAAAACCCCGCGCTGGGCCGGGGCCATAAGCGACGTCGGCGGCCCCAGCGCCAACATGTGGCAGGGAGAATGCACCCTGGACAAAAGCCGCTGCCGCAGGCCGAGCTGCCTATTTCCCAAGCCTTGTCCCGGTTTCGCGGTCGACCAGAAAAAAGCCGTGGCCCTGCTGCGGGAAGTGGCGGCGCTTCCCGGCGTGCGTCACGTCCGCGTGGCCAGCGGGGTGCGCTTTGATATGGCCCTGCAAGACCCCGAGGCCCTCAAGGCCTATACCACGGAATTCACCGGCGGCCAGCTGAAAGTGGCCCCGGAACATATCTGCGGCCCTGTGCTCAGGCTGATGCGCAAACCGGACCTGGCGGTTTTTGAAGAATTCATGCAGGCCTTCGGCGAACTCTGCCGCGCCTCCGGCCTTGAGCAATACGTCGTTCCCTACATTATCAGCGCGTTTCCCGGCTGCACCATGGAGCACATGCGTGAAATGGCCGCATGGTTCGCGCGGCGCGGCTGGAAACCCCGGCAGGCCCAATGCTTCATTCCCACCCCCGGCACCGTGGCCACCGCAATGTATTACTCCGGGCGCGGCCCGGACGGCGAGCCGGTTTATGTGGCAAGGACGGATGCGGAAAGGCTGGAACAGCATCACCTGCTTTATGCCTGGAAAGAAGAGGAAAAAAACCGCCCCACGAACTTTAAAGGCCGCCGCGAGACAAAACCGGCCAAGACGGACGGCTCGCGCCCCGGCAAACGTTTCCCCCAAAAAGGCGGGCCGCGAAGATAATCCGCCCGCCCTCGCCTTTCTCGCTGCGCATGATTCTGACCGACTCGCCGCTCGTCCGCCGGAGCAAAATTTTCTCAATTAAAGTATGATATAATTATCCGCCGCGAAAAGCTTTTTTACGCCGCCGCATAAGCTTTTCCCGCCTCCTCTTCTTGTATTTTTTTTCACAATTTGCTTGCTTTTTCTTCATCCGTATGTTTTATTCCCATCATGATCGTGTATATTTCAGTTATACGTAAAAATATGAAACAAGCGTGCCAGACGCCATACGGCAATAATCATTCCCGGCTGAACTGCCAGGCTCGCGCCGAGACGCATTATTGCCACTAATTGTGTATAAGGAGAAGATTGTATCACTTTTTAACAAATGGAGCTGCACATGGATCAACAGGAATGCAAGCGCTGCCAGTTGCCTGAGGTCATCTCGGGCGAAATCAGCCTTTCCTTGAAGGAGTGGTCCTTCCTGGAAAAATGCCGGTTCTGGGTATTGATGTTTGGTAAGGTAACGGGCTGGATGTCGCGGAAAATGTTCTTCTTTTCCGCACTGTCCGTATTGGCGATGATGATCCCCATCGTCGTCGACGTTCTTTTGCGCCTGCTGTCTGACCACCTCTCTTTCATGAGCATTTACATGCACGGGGTTATCGAGATCGAGGAAATCCTCATGTTCATCATGGTGTTCACCGGTCTGGCCTGGGCCAAATTCGACGGCGGGCACATCAGGGTTGACCTTATCTATGATTATTTCCCTCAATGGCTGAAAACCGACCTGGCCTTCTTCCATACCTCGCTCATGGGAACTTTCTCCCTGATCATGACTTACTATCTCGTGGAAAACACCTATGAGAAGTATGTCGGCATGGACATGACCCCAGACCTTTTCCTGCCCCTGTGGCCTGTATTCCTGGTCGGAGCCGTCGGGTCGGCCATGCTCTGCCTCTGCATACTCAAGCAGACCCTGGACGCGATTCTTGACATTCTGGAAAGCAAGCAATACCTCGGCATGATCGTGTTCACCGGCCTGGCCGTTCTGCTTATGGCTCTGCCTTTCTGGCTGCGCGGCATTCCGGGCATTACCGACAACAACGGCATGATCGCCGGGTTCGGCGTTCTGGCCCTTATTTCGGCCCTGCTCATCCGCATGCCGCTCGGCTTCGCCATGGGCATAGTCGGCATCCTTGGCCTTATCGTGATCTCCTACTCCCCCGAGGTCGCCATCTCCAGCATAGGCGTCGGCGTTCCCGCCACCTGTCTTAACTTCGTCATGACCGTCGTGCCCATGTTCGTCCTTATGGGCGAGCTGGCCATGTATTCCGGCATCAGCTCGGAAATGTTCAACGCCGCCGCCATCTGGCTGGGCCGCCTGCCCGGCGGCATGGCCGTCGCCGGCGTCGCCGGTTGTACGGGTTTCGCGGCCATCTGCGGCGACTCTCTCGCCACCGCCATGACCATGACTTCCGTGGCCCTGCCTGAAATGAAGGCCAGAAACTACAACGAAGGCCTCGGCTGCGCCGCCCTGGCTTCCGGCGGCACCCTGGGCATCCTTATTCCGCCCAGCCTCGGATTCATCATGTACGCCATCGTGACTGAAGTTTCCATAGGCAAGCTTTTCATAGCCGGCATCGTGCCCGGCGTGCTGCTCGCCAGCCTTTTCATGCTCATGCTGATAGTCATGGCCATTAAGTGGCCCGTACTGGCCCCGCGCGGCGAATCGCACACCTGGGCCGAAAAGTTCAAATCCATCGTCGGCATTATCCCCATGCTGCTGCTGATCGTTCTGATCATAGGCGGCATTCTGGGCGGCTTCTTCAGCCCGACCGAGGGCGGAGCCGTCGGCGCGGCCGGCACACTGCTTTACGCGGTGGTACGCCGCCGCCTGAGCTGGCATAACTTCGTGCATTCTTTGCGCACGACAGCCGCCATGACCGCCCGCCTAATGATGATCTTCATCGGCGTGACCCTGCTCGGCTTCTTCCTGGCCAAAACCCAGATGCCCACCCTGCTGGCCGACTGGGTGCTGAACATCTCCAGCAACAGATACATCGTGTTTGCGGCCATCGTGGCGCTCTACATCGTGCTGGGCTGCCTCATGAACGTCGTTCCCATGATCCTGCTCACGCTGCCCGCCATCTTCCCCACCGTCACGGCCCTCGGCTTTGACCCGGTGTGGTTCGGCGTGGTAACGGTCGTGCTTATGGAAATGGGCCAGATCACCCCGCCCATGGGCATGGTGGTGTTCGCCATCGCGGGCATGCCCAATACCCCGCCCATGGCTAACATCTTCAAGTTCATACTGCCCTTCGTGCTGATGATGATGCTGGTAGTGCTTCTGCTTACCATATTCCCGGATATCGCCCTCTACCTGCCCAACCTGCTGCTGGGCGGCGGAGGCGCATAACAAAAAAAGCGGACCGGAAAGCTGGCTTTCCGGTCCGCAATAAAGATCGCCTGATTCAGAATGACGCCCAAGGGTTGAGGCAAGGCCGCGCAGCTCCGCCGCTAACTCCTGAAGACATCATTCTTTATCAGGCGATTTGTGTATAAAACAAAGAAGTTTTCTTGTCCAGCGCGCCTTGAATGCGCAGCTCCGCCATAACCATTCAAGGTTGTTGCCCGCTGGAGCTCCCCTCTCTTCCGGATCACATTCTTCACAAAAAGGCCGCCTGACGCGCCGTGCGCGGGACTGGCCTCCATTTTTTGCGCCGCTCTTTATACGCGCGGCGCCGTGCGCTATTTTTTACCGTGTTCTTCCAAATACAGTTCAATCAGACCCGGCGGCGGGTTAATAAGCGCTTCGCCCTTCTTCGCGTCAAGCCTTTCCACAAACCCGCCCTCTGCCGGGAAAAGAACTTCCTTGCCGGAGGGGGTCAGAATGGTCCAGACCTCGTGCCCGCTGTTCAGGTCTACCCCGCTGATATGGCCCAGCTCTTCCACGCTGCCGTCTTCCTTGCGAACGTAAACCGTAAAACCGGGCAATTGGTAAAGGTAGGCTTCCCCCTCGGCCGGTTCCGGCAGGCGGGAACGCGGCACAAGAACGGACTGGCCGCGCAAAAGCTCGGCCGCGTTGCGGTCATTCACTCCTTCCAGAAGAAGAAGGGGGCGGTCCTGGTGCCGTCTGGCCTGGAGAACTTTATATTCCCTTACGCTGCCCCGGCTGAGGTCAGGAACGAAGCCGCCGTCGCGTTCGGAAGAGGTAAGGCGCTCCTGGCCGGGAACCTGATGCAGAAATAGCGTAGGACGCAAAAGACGCAAAGAGTCAGCCTGGTATTCCAGGCTGACCTCGCCTCTTATTCCGTGAGCCTTGGCGATAAAGCCGAGGCGTATGAATTCGTTGCCGTGTTGCGCGCCCATGGCGGAAAGCGTTACTCGACTATTTCCAGGACGTAGCGTTTTTTCAGGCGGTTGGCGGAGGCCCCGAGAACGGAGCGAATAGCCTTTGCCGTGCGCCCCTGTTTGCCTATAACTTTGCCCAGGTCGTCTTTAGCCACCCGCAATTCGATCACGGTGGTGTTTTCGCCCGGCACTTCGTCCACCCGCACTTCCTCCGGTTTGTCAACCAGAGCTTTGGCCATGTATTCGATAAGCTCTTTGCACATGTGAAACTCGTTGTTGGGTGTGAAGCACGCCGGCCTTGCGCCGGTTTTCCGGGCGAGCCGAAACGCGCCCGCTCATGGACCCGCTCCGCATCTTCCGGCCTAAACCCGGCGCGGCGCGGAAGCCCGGCAAAACTCCGGCGCCGGCCGGATTTATTTAATGCCGGCCTGCTTCAGAAGGCTGCGCACGGTTTCGGACGGTTCCGCGCCAAGACCCAGCCATTTTTTGACTTTTTCCTGATCAAGGGCGACCTGCGGCGGGTTGACCATGGGGTTGTACGAACCAAGGAATTCCAGGGGCTCGCCGTCGCGGCGGGAGGTGCTGTTAACGGCTACAACGCGGTAAAAAGGATGCTTTTTGCTGCCCAGGCGGGTGAGTCTCAATTTGATTGCCATTGTTTTCTCCTGATATATTGGCTCTGGCGAGCGGGTTATTGTTATGGCCCACGCGGGCCGCGCGGCTACTTTTTCTTCTTGCGCGCGGCTTTGCGCATTTGTTTTTTCTTTTTCTGCGCGGTTTTGGACAAGCCCTGCCCCGGCATGTTGCCGCTTTCCGGCATTCCGGGCATTCCCGGCATTCCTGGAACTCCGGGCATTCCCGGCAGGCCGCCCAAACCCGGCATGCCGCCCGGAAGCTTCGGCATGCGCTTGCTGCGGGGCAGGGCGTCAGCCTTGCCTTGCCCTTTCCCTCTGTTCATCATTTTTTTCATCATGTCGCGCATGCCTTCAAACTGCTTGACCAGCTGGCTCACCTGGGCCACGCTGACGCCGCTGCCCTTGGCTATGCGCGTTTTGCGGCTGTTGTTCAAAACTTGCGGGTTGCGCCTTTCATGCGGCGTCATGGAGTTGATAATGGCCTCCACCCGTCCAAGTTCTTTTTCCGGCATCCGCATGTCGCCCATTTTCTGGGTAAGCGCGCCCAAACCGGGAATGAGCTTCATGATGCTCTGCAACGACCCCAGTTTTTTCATACGCCGCATGTTAACCAGAAAATCTTCAAAATCGAATTCGGCCTTTTGCAGCTTTTTGGCCATCGCCTCGGCTTCTTCGGCCTCAATAGTCCCTTGGGCTTTTTCAATAAGGGTGAGCATGTCGCCCATGCCCAGAATGCGCCCGGCGATACGGTCGGGATGAAAAACCTCAAGTTCGGAAATTTTTTCGCCCATACCGACGAACTTCACGTTCTTGCCGGTAACGGATTTTATGGACAGGGCCGCCCCGCCCCTGGCGTCGCCGTCCATCTTGGTCAGCACCACGCCGGTAATGTCAAGCCCGTCGTTAAACGCCTCCGCAACGGTAACGGCTTCCTGGCCGGACATGGCGTCCGCCACGAATAGTATTTCACGGGGGGAAACAGCCGCCTTGATCGATTCCAGCTCGCGCATGAGAACTTCGTCGATATGCAGGCGCCCGGCCGTGTCAAGCAGCACAACGTCGCAACCGGCCTCTTTGGCGGCCTGAAGCGCGTTTCTGGCTATGTCAACCGGATTCATTTCAACGGTTGAGGCGTAAAAAGGCACGCCGAGCTGACGCGCGAGGGTCACAAGCTGGTCGATGGCGGCCGGCCGGTATACGTCGGCCGGGGCCAGGTAGGGTTTTTTACCCTCCTTGCGCAGATAATTGGCCAGCTTGGCGGCGGAAGTGGTCTTGCCAGAACCCTGCAAACCGGCCATCATGATCACATGCGGCCCGGTTCCGCGCAGGTCAAGCCCGCCGTAGCGCTTTTCCGCAGCCGCTCCCGCTTCTCTTTCCGGGCTTTCCTCGCCCCCGAGAAGTTTCACCAGCTCTTTATGCACAACCTGCACCAGGTGCTGGGTGGGGCTGAGGGCGCGGTTGACGTCCTGCCCGAGGCAGGCTTCGCGCACACGGTCTGTGAACTCTTTGACGACCTTGAAATTTACGTCGGCCTCAAGCAGGGCCAGACGCACCTCACGCAAACCTTCCTGAATGTTTTTTTCATCCAGTTGCGCCCGGCCGCCCAATTTGCGGAATACGCCGTTCAGACGTTCTGAAAGAGTGTCAAACATCTACTTTGCCTTGCCCGTTCTTGATTCCAGCGCCTGTTACACATAAAAAAACGCAAAGCCTGAAAGCTCAAGCGAGTCAAACTACGAGAAAATCATCGTTTCGTCAAGCGGTTGCCTGAGTTGCCGCGCCAGGCTGACCTGGATGCGCCGGATGCGGAAAAATACGGCGGAAAAACGCCGGGCGCTAGCGGAAGCGCCTTATTCCAGGATCAGCAGCGATGCGCCCATGACCAGCATGCCGGCCAGCAGCCCGTATGTGCACAGGTGATGTTCGCCGTACTCCTCAGCCGCCGGGAGAAGCTCGTCAAAAGAGATGAAGACCATGATGCCGGCCACCGCCCCCAGAAGAACCCCCATGAAAGCATCGGAAAAAAAAGGCCGGAACAGGATGAAGCCGATCAGGGCGCCGGCCGGTTCCGCCAGGCCGGACAGGAAGGAATAGGCGAAGGCCTTGGCGCGGTTGCCCGTGGCGTGGTAAATGGGAACGGAAACCGCTATGCCCTCGGGTATGTTGTGTATGGCCACGGCCACGGCTATGGCCACACCCAGGTTGATGTCGTTTATACCGGTGGCGAAGGTGGCCAGGCCTTCGGGAAAATTATGCAGGCCTATGGCCAGAGCGGTTAAGATTCCTATGCGCTTCAGGCCCTGGGGGTCATGCTCCTTGCTGACGTGCCCCGGGGGATAGGTTGAGGCGTGTTCCGCCAGGAAAACGGCGCAATCCGGGCGCATTTCTTCCACAAACCTGGCTTCATGCGGGTTTTCGCCATGCGGAACGAGTTTGTCTATGATGGCTATCAGGGCGATGCCGCCGAAAAATGAGGCCACGGCGCCCGCGTTTCCGGCCGTTTCGCCTAAAGACCCCGCCAGGGCGACGCGCCCTTCGGGCAGAATTTCCATAAAGGCGACGTAGACCATAACTCCGGCGGAAAAACCCATGCTGACCGATAAAAATGCGGTGTTGGTCTTTTTGGCCAGAAGACCGAGCAAGGAACCCAACCCGGTGGAAAGACCCGCGAAAAGGGTTAGCAGAAAAGGACCCCAGGGAAAATTTTGCATGGCGAAACACTTCCGGGTTTTAAATATTAAACAATATGAAGCCGCATTACGCATGGCGGCCTCAAAAACGGCGAAGCTGGCCCGTTCCGCCGGGCCGGCCTGAACTTGCGGATTCTTTTAAGATCTATTTTGCTATATATCCGCAGTTTATCCGCAAGGCAATCTTTTTGCCCCGCTTCCGCCAAGGCCGTAAAATGCTGTTGCTTTCCGCCTGAATACCGGATAATTTCGCGAATTATCATACCGTAGACTCCCGGAGGCCCTATGCTTATAATGCTGACCAATGACGACGGAATTTACGCCTCCGGCCTCAGGGCCATATATACGTCCCTGAAAGAGGCCGGGCATGAAGTGCACGTGATCGCTCCGCTTAAAGAGCAGTCCGCTGTCGGGCATTCCATCACCATTCTGCACCCCTTGCGGGTCAAACGCATAGAAGAGCACGGCTTTGTCGGGCTGGGCGTTTCCGGAACCCCGGCTGACTGCGTCAAGCTGGGCATAAGCCAGCTTATGCCGGACAAGCCGGAAGTTCTGATTTCCGGCATAAACGCCGGACCGAACGTAGGCCCGGACATCCTTTACTCCGGCACGGTGGCCGCCGCCCGCGAAGCCGCGCATATGGGCATTCCTTCCGTGGCCTTTTCGCACGACTCCTTCGAGCAGGCCGACGTTTCGCAAAAGGCCCGCTATGCGGCTTCGCTCTTAGCCAGGCTTCCTCTCAACACCCTGCCCGACCGCCGGGTGCTCAACGTCAACTTCCCGTCCTGCCCGGCCGATGAAATGCGCGGGCTGGCCGTCTGCCCGCAAACCACGGCCATATGGAACGACTGGTACACCCGCAGGGAAGACCCGCGAGGCCGCCCTTACTGGTGGCTGGACGGCACGATTCCCATGGACCAGGTGGCGGAAGGAACCGACAAAGACCTGCTTACCAAGGGCTGGGTCACCCTTACGCCGCTGCGTTTCGACTTTACTGACTTCGACTACCTTGAAACCTTGCGCGGCCTGATGGGCGAGTAAGCCCGCCGCGCTACGGAGGCTTATATATGGAAATACGTTTTCAAACAGGCGCGCAGGGCAACGGGCGTGACGGCCACCCCTGGAACGCCGACTGCCTTATATTGCCGGTCTTCAAAGGCGGAGACCCACGCGCGGCCGCGCCGGAACTGCTTGAAGCCGCGCCCTGGTTTTCCATAAGCCCCGGCCTGCGCGATTTCACCGGCAAGGAAAACAGCGTCATGCCTCTTTACGGCCCGCCGCGCGCCCCGGTTTCCCGCGTTCTTCTGGCCGGGCTGGGGGAAGCGGAAAAATTCTCCGCGCGCGCCCTGCGCAACGCGCTGGGCACGGCCATGGCCTTCTGCCGCGAACGCAAATTCGAGCATGTGGCCCTGCCGGCGGAAGCGCTGGAAGGAATCTGCCTGGCCCGCATGCAGGAAGGCGGGGACAGCTCCGATAAAGAGAAAATCCTGAATATTCTGGTTGAAGAAGCGCTCATGGGCGCGTTTCTGGGCTGCTACGCCTTTGCCGGGCACCACTGCCGCACCGGCGAAGGCGCTGCCGAAAGGCAGAAGGAACGCCTTTTCACGCCCGCATCTTTCAGCCTGCTTTTCACTGAAAGCCACGTGCCGGAGGGGCCGCAACTGGCGGCCCGCAAAGCTGAAGCCGCGTCCGAAGGCATAACCCTGGCCCGAAACCTGGTTAACGGCCCGGCCAACATCGTCACCCCCAGCCACCTGGCGCAACAGGCCGAAACCTTGGCCCGCAAGCACAACTTCCGCTGCGAGGTGCTTAACGCCCAGGAAATACGCGAGCAGGGCATGGGCGCGCTCTGGGCCGTGGCCAAAGGCAGCCGTACAGAACCCTGCCTGATCGTGCTGGAATACGCGCCCGCCGGCACGGAAAATGACGACCCGCTGGTCTTCATAGGCAAGGGCCTGACTTTCGACTCCGGCGGAATTTCCCTGAAGCCGCCGGCCAAAATGCATGAGATGAAAAGCGACATGGCCGGAGCCGCCGCCGTGATCGGCCTGTTCGCGGCGCTGGGCGAATGCCGGAAAAGCTCCCTTGGCGCGGCCATGCCCGCCCGCCGGATCGTAGGCCTCATGCCCTGCGCGGAAAATATGCCTGACGGGCAGGCCGTGAAGCCGGGCGACGTGATCGCCAGCCTTTCCGGAAAAACAATTGAAATCACCAATACGGACGCCGAAGGCCGCCTGGCCCTCTGCGACGCCATGACCCTGGCGCAAAAAAATTGGAAACCGGCCCTGATGGTCGACATTGCCACGCTTACCGGGGCCTGCGTAATGGCTTTGGGCGAAAACGCCGCCGGGCTGTTCTGCGACGATGAAGAACTGCGCGGGCGCATAGCCCGGCGCGGCGAAATAATGGGCGAACGCTTCTGGCCACTGCCCCTGTGGGACGACCATGCTGGTTTGCTGGACAGCGACGTGGCCGACCTTGTCAACGTAGGCCCGCGTGAAGGGGGCGCGCTTTGGGCGGCCCTGTTCCTGAAACAGTTCGTGGAAAAAGGAACCCTGTGGGCGCACCTGGACATCGCCGGGCCAGCCTATGCCGGCAAATCCACCCCGCTTTGCCCCGGAGGCGGAACCGGTTTCGGCGTGCGCACGCTTTTTGAGCTGGCCTGCGCCAAAGCTGACCAGAGCTGAAAATTCCGATGCTTACAAGCTGCTTCCTTCACCTGCCCGGAATAGGCAAAACCTGGCAAGCCCGCCTGCACGAGGCGGGAATAGATAATTGGGCCAAAGCCGCCGAGGCCTGCCGCGAGTGCTCCCTGCCCCTGCCCGTGAAGCAGCGCGGCCTGTTCGCGTCAGCCTTGGCCGAGTCTGAAGAGCGCCTGGCCGCCGGGGATGCGCGCTGGTTCAGCGAACGGCTCAAGGGGGCTGAGGCCTGGCGGCTTTACCCGCATTTCTCCCATTCCGCCGCTTATGTTGACATTGAAACCACCGGCCTGGGCGGACCCTCGGACCATATCACCAGCATAGCCCTTTACGACGGCGAAAGCGTTCGCTGTTACGTTTACGGCCGCAACCTGGAAGACTTCGCCCGCGACATCCGCCCCTACTCCCTGCTGGTCACCTGGAACGGGCGCTGTTTCGACGTGCCTTTCATCCGCCGCGCCCTGAGCGCCCCGATGGAAATGGCCCACCTTGACCTCTTGCCGGTTTTCCGGGCCATAGGCCTGAAAGGCGGCCTTAAGGCGGTTGAAAGCAAACTGGGGCTGACGCGCCAGGGCCTGAACGGGGCGGAAGGGGTGGACGGATGGACGGCGGTTCTGCTCTGGCAGGAGTTCAGGCGAAGCGGCGACGAACGCGCCCTGGAAACCCTGCTGGCCTATAACGTTGAAGACGTGCTTTCGCTGGAATACCTGAGCCGTTACGCTTGCGCCTTTCACGCCGGCGGACCCTTGCCTGACCCGCGGGCGCGGCTGGACGGCACTGACGGAAGCCTCTCCAACCCCTACCGGGCGGACGCGGACATCCTTGGCAGGGTGCAAAGCCGCAGGCGTTTCTAACCGGCTGTCATTCCTCGAAATAGGTAGCGGACTGAATTGAGCGCTCTGCAACGCTGACGCTGTGCAGGGCAACCGGATAGCCGGCCAGAAGCGGAGCGAGCGAGCGATAAATATGCCGGGCCAGGTTTTCGGACGAAGGGTTGATCCGGTCAAAGGGCGGAACTTCGTTCAGATCATGATGGTCAAGGGTGTCCAGCACCTCTTTCAGCCTGGCTTTAAGAACGCTGAAGTCCAGCAGCAGCTCGGTGTCGGGGGTGAGCACCCGGCCCTGCACCACGGCCTCAACCTGAAAATTGTGCCCGTGCGGGGCCTCGCACTTGCCCTGATAATGCCTGAGAGCGTGAGCGGCGGCGAATTCGCCCTTTACCGCCAGGCGCCATAAAGAATTGCCCATGCTGCCTCCACTGCCGCCGGGTAATCGGAGCGGCAACTTGATATTAAATGCCAACCGCCCCGAAGGCGCTAAAAATTTTATCCATTTCCGCCCAGAAAGCGGGAAAAGACTTGCTCACGCAAGCCGGGCCGTCCATTTCCACCCTGAAGCAATCCGCCGGGTCAGGGTGCAGGCCCAAAAGACTCAGCCCCATGGCTATGCGGTGGTCGCCCCAGCTGCTGAAGCGCCGCCCGCGCGCAAGGCCCGGCGTCATGCCGCCGCCGGGCGGCATGACGCGCAGCCTGCCCCCGCCGTTTTCTTCGATTGACGCCTGGCATCCGGCGCGCTCCAGTTCAGCACTCAAGGCTTCCAGCCTGTCGCTTTCTTTAAGCCGCAAATGACCTACGTTCTCCAGCACGGTTTCACCCTCCGCCCTGGCCGCCAGAAAGGCCAGAACCGGAGCGAGGTCCGGGCAAAAACCGAGGTCGGCCTTTACCCCGCGCAAAGGTGACGGAAAAACCAGCAGAACCCCGGAGCGCCATTCCGTTTTTGCGCCCATGCGCCGGAAGATGTCAAGAAATTCCCTGTCCGCCTGAAGAGATTCCGTTTCCAGCCCGGAAACGCCCACCGGCAGCGGCCCCACAGCCCCGGCCGCAAGCAGGAAGGCCGCGCCGCTCCAGTCCGCCTCAATCCGCCGGTCCGCCGGTGCATAAAAGCCTCCGGGCACGGTGAGGCGCAAAGTTCCCGGCTTTATGTCCTTAAGAGTTCCTTCTTCCCGCGCTGAGAGCGAACGCCAACCCGAATCTCCGGCAAGCTCGGCCAGGGGTTCAAGCCCGCTTTCGCGCAAAACGCGCAAGGTCATGGCAGCATAAGGCCAGGACACCACCCGCCGGCCTGAGGGAATTATTCTCAGGCCGCCCAGCAGGGGGGCGGCCAGCAGCAGGCCGGAAAGGTACTGGCTGGATTCGGATGAATCCAGGGCTACGGTCTTCAAGCCTCCGCCCGCCGCAACGGCCCGCAAGCGGGGGCGGCCTTCAATCAGCAAAGGCGGAAAACCCTCAGAACCCTCGTATTCAAGGCCGGCCCCCAGGGAACGCAGGGCCATGCCCAAAGCGCCGAGCGGCCTTGAATGCAGGCGGCCCGCCCCGCGCAGGCGGAAAAACCCCCGCCCGCAAGCCAAAACCGCCGTAAGCAGGCGGCAAAGCGTGCCGGACTCTCCCACAAAACAGTCCAGGGGCCTTTCCCGCGAGACGCCTCCGGCAAGGCGCCCGCCCCGAGGGCCGCGCACGCGCAGAGCGCCGGGGCCGCAAACGTCTATTCCCACCCCGCAGGCGGGCAGGATTTTCAGCAGCGGCGCGACGTCGTCACTATCCGGAAAGTTAACGATCGTCGATTCCCCGGCGTTGCGGGGAACCAGGGCCGAAGCGAACAAGGCGCGCTGCGCCATTGATTTGGAAGCTGGCGGAACAAGGATTGGCGGCTTCACCGGCCGGAACCTTCCATAAACTTTTCTTGCAGGGAACGCGAAGAGGATATGATCGCGCGGTAAATTTCCGCAAGGCCGCTCTCCGGCAATGATCCGTTCATTTCCCGGTTCAGGCGGAGCAACTTTTCCATAAGCGCGGCTTCACGGTCCGGGTCGTTCACCGCCCGACCGCGCTCTTTTTTCAGGCGTCCGACGGACAGGCTCAGGCCTGAGCGGAGGTTCAAAAGCTCCACTATCCGCCTGTCGGCCGCGTCAATCTCACGGCGAAGGCGCGCAAGCTCCAGCTCATATTCCGCCTCCAGCTCCGGCCCGCTTTTTCCAGCCATATTTACAGCTCCTGAATGTCTTCCTCTATGCGCGCCCCGAAATGCCTGCCCGCCTTGTCAAGGCGGCAGAGCACCTCATCTCCCGGTTTCAGGTCAACCACGCTGCGCGCCTTTCCGTCCGGGCCGACCACGTGCACGGTTTCAGCGTTCTGCAGGAAAACCGAGCCTTCCTGCCCGCCTTCCGGCGCTCCGGGCGGGCCGCCTTCCTCCGGCGAGGGTATGAAGGCGCGCAGCAAAAGCATGGGCCGTTGTTCCGTTTTGACCCGTCCGGCCGTGACGCGGTGCGACCTTCCGGCGGCGTCAACCACCAGAAGTTCCGACCCGGCCTTAAGCTCGCTCAGATAGCAGGTGCGGTCGCCCCCCTGCAGAACGTAGGCGTGAACCGCACCCGCGTTCACGCGGAAAGGACGGGCCGAAACATATTCGTTGTGCTCGGTTTCAGCATGCACCAGAAAGGTCAAGGCCGCCGAATTGCCGACCAGCATGCCCTGCCCGCTCTGCATGAGCGAAGTCGTGTCGATGCAGACCCTGTGCCCCAGCCCGGCCGGGCTTATTTCCAGAATACGCGCGCTGACCAGCTCCACGGCGTCCTGCGCGTAGTTCAGAACCCGCACTATGGCCGCAAGCTCGGAAGCGGCTTCCGGCCTGATCAGCACAGCGTCAGCGCCGCGCTCCAGAATTTCCGCCGCCAGCAGCGCTTCTTCAAGGCTTCCGGCTTCAAGCATCAAAATGGCCCGTTCGCCGTCCGCCCCATGCCCCGCCGGCAGGGAGAGCAAATTTTCCACCGGGATTACCTGCCACGGGCGGCGCAGCAATACGGAGCGCCCGACGGAAAGCGCCTGCGCGGCTTCATTTTCTCCAGCCTTGTCCTCAAGCCGCAAAGACATGAAAAGGCTTTGCGGCAAAACCAGGGTTCGCGCCAGGCCGGATGCGGCCTCCAGGTCGGCGTCGGGCACGAGAAGCCCGTCAACTCCGGCCTCGATAGCGCGAATCGCCTCACTTTTATCGTAAGGCTCGCATTCAAAAAATACCAGAGGCATAAAACTCCACCTTTCTTATGGCGTAAAGTTAAGCCCTTTTCTCCGCTTTGCCAAGGCGCAACAGGAACGCCCGCATAAAAAAACCGATGACGGCGGCAGTTTTTGATTGTAATTTTGCCGCTAACGCACTAGGATTGCCTTACGGCTCCTTTCCGGGGCCGCATTTTGTTTCTCAGCCCAAAGGAGAAAAAGATGCCCAGGCACTTTACCCGCGTGACGGACCTCGGCAAGACCGAAGGGGCCGCTATTTTGGCCCGCGCCCTCGAAATGAAAAACTCCGCCTATACAAGCCGCCTGCTTGAAGGCAAAGTTATCGCCATGATCTTCGAGAAAGCCTCAACGCGCACAAGGGTGTCTTTTGAAGTTGGCATACGCCAGCTCGGGGGCCAGGTTGTGTTCCTCACTCCGGCGGAAAGCCAGCTCGGCCGCTCCGAACCGCTTAAAGATACCGCGCGCGTGCTTTCGCGTTACTGCTCCGGCATGGTGGTGCGCACCTTCGGGCAGGAAAAACTGGACGAGCTTATCGCATACGGCAGCATTCCGGTCATAAACGCCCTTACCGATCAGGGGCACCCCTGCCAGATCATGAGCGACCTTCTGACTATATACGAACGCACGCCGGACTTCTCCGGACTGCGAGTCGCCTGGATAGGCGACGGCAACAACATGGCCAACTCCTGGATAGAAGCCGCCACGCTCTTCCCCTTCGAGCTGTCCCTGGCCTGCCCGGAAGGCTACATGCCCCCGGCGGACCTGCTGGCCCAGGCCGAAAAGGCCGGCGCCAGGATAAAACTTTCCCACAGCCCGCAAGAGGCGGCCAAAGGCGCGCATTACATCAATACCGACGTCTGGGCCTCCATGGGGCAGGAGCAGGAACAGAAAAAACGCGAAGCCGCCTTCCGGGGCTTTCAGGTTGACGCCGCGCTGATGGCCCTGGCCGCGCCGGACGCCAAATTCATGCACTGCCTGCCCGCGCACCGGGGAGAGGAAGTGAGCGGGGAAGTATTCGAAAGCCCGGCCTCCATCGTGTTCGACGAGGCGGAAAACCGCCTGCACGCGCAGAAGGCCCTTATGGAATGGGTGTTCAGCGCCTAGCGCGTTTTTAAAACGCCGACGCTCCGCCGATTGCGCGGCAGGCGCCGTCTCCGGGCCTGAAAGGCGTTTGAATTTAAAACTCAAGCACAGGGTAATATAAAATGAGCAAGAAAATCAGCAAGGTCGTTCTGGCTTATTCCGGCGGAATGGATACTTCCGTTATTCTTAAATGGCTTATTGAAACCTACGGCTGCGAGGTCATCACCATGACCAGCGACCTGGGGCAGGAAGAAGAGCTGGGCGGCGTCGAGGAAAAGGCCCTGAAAACCGGCGCCGTAAAAGCCTATATTGAAGATCAGCGTGAAGAATTCGCGCGCGATTTCATCTTTCCCATGTTCCGGGCCGGGGCCGTATATGAAGGCCGCTACCTGCTCGGAACCTCCATCGCCCGGCCCCTTATCGCCAAGCGCATGGTGGAAATAGCCCGCGAACACGGGGCGGACGCCATCGCCCACGGCGCTACCGGCAAAGGCAACGACCAGGTGCGCTTTGAACTCAGCGTGAACGCCTTGGCCCCGGACCTTCAGGTCATCGCCCCCTGGCGCGTCTGGGACCTGAAGTCGCGCAGCGACCTTATCGCCTTCGCCCAGAAACACGACATTCCCCTTTCCAGCGGCTCGAAGCATTACAGCATGGACAGGAACATGCTCCACCTCAGCTTTGAAGGCGCGGAGCTGGAAGACCCCTGGAACGAAGCCGGCCCCGGCAGCTACGTGCTTACCGTGCCGCCGGAAAAAGCGCCGGACTCCCCTGAATACCTGGAAATAGAGTTTGAAGGCGGCAGCCCGGTGGCGGTGAACGGCAAGCGCCTCAGCCCGGCCGAACTGATCATGGAACTGAACAAGATAGGCGGGCGCAACGGCGTGGGCCGCATAGACATTGTGGAAAACCGCTTCGTGGGCATGAAAGCCAGGGGCGTTTACGAAACCCCGGGCGGAACCTTGCTGCACCTGGCCCACCGCGACCTTGAAGGCATCTGCCTTGACCGCGAGGTCATGCATCTGCGCGACGGGCTTATTCCCCGCTACGCGGCTTGCGTTTACAACGGCTTCTGGTACGCGCCGGAACGCGAAACCATTCAGGCCTTTATGGACAAGGCGCAGGAGAACGTCTGCGGAACCGTGCGCATGAAGCTTTACAAAGGCAACGCCATGTGCGTAGGCCGCAAGTCGCCCAAGTCGCTTTTCCGGGCCGACCTCGCCACCTTCGAGCGCGACGAGGTTTACAACCAGGCTGACGCCACCGGCTTTATCCGCCTGAACGGTTTGCGCATTCAGGGCTACAAAAAGATATAACCCCAGAATGATATCGACCGCGGCTTAATTTCCCGGAAAAAGTGAAGAGAGAGCGGCAAAATGGCTGAAAAAAAAATGTGGGGCGGGCGTTTCGCTGAAGGCACGGCCGCTTTGATGGAAGAATACACTGAGTCTGTTTCCTTTGACCGGGTTATGTACCGTGAAGATATCAAAGGTTCGGTGGCCCATGCCCGCATGCTGGCCCGGCAAGGCGTTCTGACGGCTGAAGAGGCCGAAAAAATGGAACAGGGCCTGCTGATGGTCGAAGCGGAAATAGAAAGCGGCGCGTTCGTCTGGAAGCGTGAGCTTGAAGACGTTCACATGAACATTGAAAGCCGCCTTACGGAAATTATCGGCGACCTCGGCAAAAAACTGCACACCGGGCGCAGCCGCAACGACCAGGTTGCGCTTGATTTCCGCCTTTTCGTCGCGGGCCGGCTTGAAGAATGGCAACGCCGCCTGCTGGCCCTGATAGGAGTGCTGACCTCCCAGGCCTCCGCCCACGTAAACACGCTTCTGCCCGGCTGCACCCATATGCAGCCCGCCCAGCCGGTAAGCCTCGGGCAGCACCTAATGGCCTACGCCTGGATGTTGCGCCGCGACCATGAGCGCCTTGAAGACGGAAAAAAACGCGTCAAGGTTTCGCCGCTCGGGGCCGCGGCCCTGGCCGGAACCACCTACCCGCTCGACCCGGCCTTCACGGCGCGCGAAGTCGGCTTTAACGATACCTTCAAAAACAGCATGGACGCGGTTTCCGACCGCGACTTCGCGCTGGAGGCCCTTTTCGCCGCCAGCCTCATCATGGCCCACCTTTCCCGCCTTTGCGAAGACCTGATTATCTGGGCCAACCCTTCTTTCGGCTTCATCCGCCTGCCGGACGCTTACGCCACCGGTTCCAGCATCATGCCGCAGAAAAAAAACCCTGACGCGGCTGAGCTAATGCGCGGAAAAACCGGACGGGTTTACGGCAGCCTTTTTACCCTGCTCACCCTAGTGAAAGGCGCTCCGATGGCTTACAACCGCGACTTTCAGGAAGACAAGGCCCCCTTCATAGACGCCGACAAAACCGTTTCCCTCTCATTGGAGGTAATGGCCGGAATGATGGAAGCCATGCGCTTCAACAAAGACCGCATGACGGCGGCCCTGAAGCTTGGCTTTCTGAACGCCACTGAACTGGCCGATTACCTTGTGCTGAAAGGCGTGCCTTTCCGCGAGGCGCACCATCTTACCGGGCAGGCCGTGGCCCTGGCGGAAAAACGCCGGTCCGGGCTGGAAGACCTGCCTCTTAAAGATTTGCGGAACATATCCCCGCTGATAGAGGCGGATGTATATAAAGCCCTTGACTACGCTACAGCCGTGGCCCGCCGCGACATGCCCGGAGGCACCGGGCCGAAATCCGTGCGCGGCCAGACGGCGGCGATGAAGCGCTGGCTTAAATCGCAGGGCGCCTGAAAAAAACAGCGCTGTTTTGAAAATTCAGCCCGCAAATCCGGGCGATCTTATGGAGAGTTCAATTGGCCGACAATCATCTGCTTAAAGTAGGCAAAGGCATTGCCAAACAAAGAAAAGTCTCCGGCTTTACCCAGGCCCATGTGGCCGAGCGACTGGGCATCAAAAAAGAAACCGTTTCACGCATTGAAACGGGGGTGATTTCGCCCACGCTGACCAGGCTTTATCAATTTACCGAACTTTTCAATTGCAACATAGGCGATTTCTTCTGGCTTGAAGACAACGACGCGGAACGCCAGACCATGATCATCATGGACCTTCTGCGCGAATTGCCGGATGAAAAACGCAACTTCGTCGTTGGCTTCATAAAGCAGCTCACTCAGGTCATGAAATAACGGCCTTAAATTGCGCCAGCCGGGGAAACTTTCCGGGAAAACCCGCTCTCAGGGCTGTTTAATTTCGGCCCCCGCCTTTCAGGCCCATCTAAAGACGGCAAAATGGCGAACTGACCGCCTGCCCGCAAAAATCAGGACAGGGCTTTTTCCACCTTGCCGCGCCCGTGCCCGGTCAGGCTGTAAAACGTTTCCCCGTCACGCGTCTCCGTCTTGAGCAGCCCCACGGTTTTCATGTTTTGCAGGGCAAGCTCGATATTTTCCCGCGTACAGATTTTTTCGCCCCGGTAAGCCGGCTCCATCACCGCCAGCGTCTCTTCGGCCGAACGCGCCGGTCCGTTCAGAAAAGACGCCGCTATAGCCAGCTTGAATGGCGGTTTGACTTTGAACATGTTCCACAACCCCGTTTTAATAGTAATCAGCCTTGCAAACCGTGCCGCCGCCGTCGAATGCGGCAAAGCGCGTATTCGTGCCGCGTTCGGGTTTAACGCCTGGCTGAAGGCGCGCCGGCCTAATCAACCTTGCGCAAATCGAGCATATCCCTCGGGTTGCCTATCACAAGAAACATGCCGGCAAAAATAACCATAGCCCCGGCAACTAGGTTGGCCGTTATTTCCACTTTGGTGAACATGGCGGAAAACAGTATGCCCCATAGCGCGTAGCTGATGTTCAGGGCCATGGCCCGGCTCACTCCGGTCATGTTCATGGCCTTATACCAGAAGCGGTAGGAAAACGACCCGACGCACCCGGCCAATATGACGAAAAGCAGCCCGGGGCTGCCGGCGAAAGCCGCCACGTCGTCTGCCGAGCCTGCTGAAGGCAACATGATCAGCGCCGCTGGTATTATGACGGTAAGGTAAAGAAAGCTTGAAACCAGGTAATACATGTTCAGGGCCACTTCAGGCTCTATGAAGTCCATGCCCGAGGCGGCGCAAACCCCTTCCGCCCCCCAGCCCACAGCCGCCATGCCGGCTAACAGCAGGCCCAGATAAAACATTTCTCCGGTTTGGGTTTCCGGCTTGGTATAGCCTATAATGACAGCCCCGGCGATGCAAAGGGCCAGCCCGGCCCAAGCCCTGGGCGAAATTTTTTCCTTAAGTATCCACACGGCCAGAACGGAGGCTATCGCCGGGTAAAGCGAGGTGATCGGCAAAATATAGGCCGGCCCGGCCAGTTTCAAACCGCCCATATACCCGCCCATTCCCAAAATCGCCCCGAAAAGCGCGCCGATAATTACATACCGCCCCGGCCTGCTGAGAAAACCCCGCCCGACTTCTTTCAGCCTGCCGCTTTTCCAGTTCATGAAACTGGCGCAAACTGCCGAAGCCACGTCGTGCACCCCGGCGCAGACAAGGGCGGCCAGAATCCACAACCGCTCATCGTTAAAGGGCGAATAGGCTTCCGACCGCTTTACGGCCAGCCCGTCAAGGCTGAAAATCATGCCTGAAGCCAGGGCCAGTATTATGCCTTTCTTCGCGTAGGCCAGGGCTTTTTTCTCTTCCTGGCTGACAGGGTTCGGTGAAGTTTTCATGTTCGCACAGCCGGCTTGGGTTGCAATTGGTATATCGAAATAGCGCCCGCCGCGCGGGCTTGCAAGGATTGCGCAGGAGGCGCCGGAAGAAGGAGCTGATTTCTCCCGGCGCCCCTTGTAATTGGCGGCAAAGGGGTTAGCCGTCAACTAAATTTGTCGCCCTCCTTGTTATCTGACCAGATTTGGTTCTTCAAGTATCTGATATATTACCGCGCCCTCGACGTCCGCCGGCATCGGGTTGCCGGTGGCGTAGCAGATAGTCGGAACAATATCCGCCAGCCAGCGAGGACGTTCGTACCTGAAGTTTTTCTTTATGTTCGGCCCGCGGAACAGCAGGATGTTTTTCAGGGTTCCGCAACCGGATTCGCCGGTGGGGAAGCCGTAACCGTGTTCCGCCATATATTCCGGCTTGAGCGCGTAAACCACGTCGCCCGCCTGAGCGCCGCCCATGCCGAACACGGTGGCGTCTTCCTTGCGAACGGCCAGCAGAACGGGCCTTTCTCCGGTTTCCGGGTGCCTGAAGTCAAGCAGGGCGTCTATTATCTGCCCGCGCACCTTTTCATAATCTTCCGCTTCCACTATGCCGCCCGGATATTTGTCTTTCAGGTTGACGTAAACGAACATGTAGCGTTGCGGCACGGCAACGGACTTGGTCACGTCAAGCACGTAATCGTAACCTTCGGAAGCTTCGTAGATTTCCCAGTAGTTTTCGTTCTTTTTCGGTTCGTAGTGGCAAAGCCCCTTGGCTTTGAGGGCCTCTGCCGTGTTAAGGATAGGGCCGATAGGCGTGGCGCCGTGATCGGAGCAGAGGCAGACCAGGGTGTCGTCGCCGAAAATCTCCATCATCCTGCCGAGCATCCTGTCTTCGATCTGGTAGATTTTCCGCTCCATTTCATAGGCCCTGGCCCTGGTTTTTTCGTCCTTGCTGTCCATGTCTCCAAGCCAGCCGTGATAAAACCAGTCTATCGGGTGGGAGTGCATGTAAAAAAGGTCCCAGTCCTGGTTGGCCTTCAGCAGGCTGACGGCCACGTTTATCAGCCAGTCGGAGTGGTACTGGGCTATCTCAACCACGGTATCCATGTTTATGATGCCGTGAATGAACGCCACAAGGCCGATGTCGTTGCAGAGCACGTCCTTGGAAAAATCGATGGCCTTGCCCGCTTCGGCCGGGCTGATAAAACCCGTATGGCCGGAAATGCCGGTGATATAAAGCTTGAAGTCCTCGGCGTCGTCTGAAAGCTCCAGCAGCTTGACGCGAAAGGTTCCCCTTTCCTTGCGCCCGTCCGCCTTGATCGTGAAGTCGTGCTCTACCGGGCCGCTCCATTCCCCCGCCTTGATCGTGAAGAACGCGGTGGCATAATCTTTTTCGCGGCAAAGGGCGAAAGAATCGAAGCCGTCGTTTCCGCTTTCCCAGCACAGGCCGTGCCAGGTCTGGTTTTCCAGTTCTTCCATGGATTCCTTGAAGGCCATGTCAACAGTGAAAGAAAGCGGTTCGGGGCAATCGGGCAGGTTCTTCCACCCTTTGGCGTTGTCAAAGCGGGCCTGAGCCCCCATAGGGAAATATTGCGAGGAAATGACCCGTTCGGAGGCAAGGAATTCACGATGGGCGTTGCCTTCTTCCATCCAGCGCGTTTCCGCCGGGGAAATGCCCTCGCCCATAACCATAACCCCGTGCTTCATCTTGCTCGGCCAAGACATGGGGTAGTTGACCACCACGCACTTTTTACCGGCCTTGTCCCAGCAGTCCCATATGGTTTCAGCGGTGAGTATGGCGGAGCCGAACGCCTGAACGGTATTTTTATGGGCCAGATCACGCCCCTCGACATAGTAATAGTAGTCTTCAACCCCGTGAGTGCGCGGGTAGGCGCCGGTGCAGATGGTGGCCCAGGAGGGCGGGGTCACCGTGGGAAGGTTGTAGCCTTCCGTCATGTAGCTGCCCGTTTCCGTAAATTTTTTGAAGTTGGGCAGGGCGCCTTCCGCCATCAGGGCTTCAAGGCGTTTCGGAATGGCGCAGTCAAACCCGAGCAGGGCCGCGCGCTTGGCTTTGGTCGTCATGGTAGATCTCCTATGTTTGCTGGAACGCTTGTCTATGTAAAGGGCGGCGCGAACCGGCCGGTTCGCGCCGCGTCGCTTACGCCTTGGCGCCTTCGCGGCATTCAGCCGGGTCCGCCTTCAATATCGTGTCGAAATGAACTTCGTCTTCAAGAACATGTTCGCAATGTTCCGCCAGGGCGGCCAATCTTTCTTCCTCGGCCATGTCGTGCTTGCCGATGAACTTGAACCAGGCGACAATGGCTATGCCTATGGGCAGCAGCATGAGCGCGCCTGAGAAGTTGCCGAATATCTTGGCCGCGCCGAGGCCGCCAAGGCTGATTACCGCCAAGGCCAGGCCGCCCTGCAGGATCGCCCAGAAGAAACGGTTGCCGAAAGAGGGGTCGGCCCCGGCTTCCAAACGGCTGCTGGCGGAGCAGGAAATGATGTAGGCGCTGGAGTCGACGCTGGTGGCCAGAAAGATGGTTGAAAACAGACAGTAGCCGACCAGGATCAGAGAACTGCAGGGCAGGGTTTGAAGAACGGCGATAAGGGCCGCCGGCCCGCCCTGGGCCTTCAGAACGGCGACGGCGTCAACAAGCCCGTTCTGCTGGGCGTAAAGGGTATAGCTGCCGAACACGCCGTGAATCAGGAAAGAACCGGCCACGCCGCCGCAAATGCTCATCAGAACGACCTGGCGCACGGTACGGCCGCGCGAAATGCGGGCGATAAACAGGCCCATGAAGGGGCCGTAACTCGCCATCCACAGGGCGTAGAAAATGGTCCAATCCTGCGGGAAGGAGCTTTCCTGCCAGGGGGCCGTCCAAAACAGCATCTCGAAAAAGTGGTTGCACATCTTGCCGAAAGCGTTGGTAAAGCTGTTCACTATCTGCGTCGAAGGCCCGGTTACGAAGGCGAACAGAATCATGGTCACGGCGATTACGACGTTGGCGTAGCTGAGCACCTTGATGCCCTTCTTCAGGCCGAGAGTGACGCTGGTTGTGAAAATAGCCGTGCTTACGACCAGAATGCAAACTTGCATGTTGAAAGACGGCTCAAGCCCGGTCAGGGTGCCGAAGGCATGGGCCACAATGGGTAGGGAAACGCCCATGACGGCGGTATTGCTGAAGATAAGGCCGACTATGAAGAAAATTTCTATGCCCCGCCCGATCCAGCCATTAGCGGCCTTTGCCCCGAGCACGGGTTCGGCCACGGAACTGATGCGCAGCACCGGCGTCTTCATACGGTAAAACATGTAACAGATGGGCAGCGCGGTCATTGCGTACCAGGGCCATGTTACCGGGCCCCAATGCAGAAGCACGTAGGCGAGAGACCAGTCGTAAGCCTCACGCGACAGGGCCGCGGCATATTGCGGCGGGGCGGCAAGGTTCCACAGAGGCTCGACGATAGACCAGAACATAACCGCCCCGGCCACGCCGGAACAGAACATCATGGCTATCCAGGCGCTGTCGCTGAATTCAGGTTTTTCGCCGGGCTCGCCGAAACGTATCGAGCCGAAGCGGCTGCACGCGAAAAAGGCCGACAGGGCGATCATGATAAAGGTCACCCACAGATAAAAGGCGCCGGTGTGTTTGGCGAAAGGCCCGTAAATGCTTTGCAGCACTTTTTCCGAGGCTTCGGGGGCAAGGATAGAGCCCGCTACTATGGACAGAAGCACAATCGCCGCCGGGGCCGCTATGCGCATGTCAACACCGGGACTGGTAGGCGGGAAAGCCGTGGAATTCGACGAGTTTTCCATTTGTCACTCCAAGGTTAAATTGTAAGCTCCAAGGGCATGCCGTCTTTGGTCCGCCACTGTAACGGCCGGCTGCGGGCCTTCCGGCTGGCGCTTCAATTCCTTACAAAGCTGGGCGCCCTTCTGACATGAAAAAACTATAAAAAATAAAGATGTTAATACTTGGCGCTTTTTAAAATACAAAAACCGTTCCAAAAGTGAAATTTTGTACAAGCCCTAGTCTTTGCCGTTTTCCCGCCGCGCGCGAACGCGCGCAGGTAGCGACATATTTGTCGTAATAAATGTAAAATCCACATGAATTAGGCTATAATATTCAGAAAACAACAATCGCTTCATACGACATAATTGTCGTATGAAGCAGGTCACAGGGCGCGCCTATTTCGATTGTCACTTCTTGGGGGAATTTTAACGTTGAAACACCGGCCGCGCTGCCGCTTTAAAGACAAAAAAACATGCAGCGCGCATGGAGGGGCCTGAACAGGGGTGGCATCCCCCAGTCCCGGTCAATATTGCGCATATTGACCGGGACTAACGGGGCTGTTTCTAGGAGCTGTTCTAAATAAAAGATTTTGCGCCAAGGACAAGGAAAACGGCTTTTTTGCGAAAAGAGTGTACTCTTACGGTACTCGACCGGAGAAAAAAAGGACGATTGACGCAGTATCCGGACAAAAGACTTATTTGGAAACAACCCCTAACGGGCAAGCCCATATTGCTTGATTTTGCGTTGCAGGGTGCGCAGGGTGACGCCCAGGGCCGAGGCACTTTCGCTTTTTTTCCAGTTCAAGGCCTCAAGGACGGCAAGAATGCGTTCTTTCTCCGCCTCTTCCCTGGCGAAATGCAGCGATCCGGAAGCCTCCGCCGCCGCGCGCGGAATACTGCGGGGCAAAGGCGCAAGATCGCCCGGCGGGCAGGTGAAATCATCCTCATGGGTTATGGCCGTATCGCCGAAGGCCCAGAAGCGGTCCAGCACGTTTTGCAGCTCGCGCACGTTGCCCGGCCATTCGTGCCGGAACATGGCCTGGCGCAGCCGGGCTGGAACCGGCGTCGAAACCCCGCGTTCTTTGGCGTAGGCCTCAATAAGAAGAGGCAGGTCTTCCAGGCGCTCGCGCAGGGGAGGAAGGCGTATCGGCAGTACATGGATGCGGTAAAAAAAATCCGCCCGCAGGCTCTGGTCCTGCAACATCGCCTGCAGGTCGCGGTTGGTGGCGGAAATCAGGCGGAAGTGGGAATGATGCGGCTCGCTCCCCCCCACCGGGGTAAAAATTTTGCTTTCAATGGCCCGCAGCAGCTTCACCTGGAGCTTGAGCGGCAATTCCGCCACTTCATCCAGAAACAGGGTGCCGCCGTCCGCCGACGCCAAATATCCGGCGTGACTGGTCACAGCGCCGGAAAAAGCCCCGCGCGCATGCCCGAAAAACTCGCTTTCAAGCAACTGGTCAGGAATCGCCGCGCAGTTTATGGGCACATATTTGCCCTTCAACCCGGAAAGTTCATGTATGATGCGGGCGGCCAGATCTTTACCGGTGCCGGTTTCGCCGTAGATAATGACGTTCGTGTCGCTTCCGGCGGCCTTGTAAAGCAAACTGTAAACATTCTGCATGGCCTGGCTTTTGCCCACCATTGAGCCAAGACCGTAAGAAATCTTGATGGAGGCGCGCAGATTCTGATTTTCGTTCAGCAGGTTCTGTTCCTTGTTCTTCTGCTCGGTAACGTCCATCAGTATGCCTTCAATGCAAACGCAAATTCCGTTCTCGTCAAAAATTCCCTCGCCCTGGTCCCAAACCCACTTCACCTCGCCGCTTTCCAGGCGCACCTGATAATAAATTTCGTACGGTTTTCGAGCCGAGATGCACTTATACATGACGGCGCGCACGCGTACCCTGTCTTCATCCGGCATCATGCTTTCAATAATGTTGGGAGAAGGGTGGCGGCTGATGCTTTCCTGCGTCAGCCCGAGAAGGCTTTCACCGGCCCGGCTCACGAACTCCAGGGTGTATTTGTGGTTTCCGTGCACCCGGCAGCGGTAGGCCATGCCCGGCAGGTGGTTCAAAAGGCGGGTCAGGCGGCTTTGCACCTGCTGCAAGGTTTCTTCGCTCATAGCGGCTCGCTTGTAAAAAAGATCTGACACGACAAATTTGTCGCATCAAATCTTTGACCGCCTTTTACCCATATGTCAAGCCGCTCCGGCGGCCTTATGCGACATTTACGCCGCAGCGCGCTCAGGCCTCGGCCTTACCGCGTCCGGTCCTTATGAAAACCCCCGCTTCAAGTCCGGCGGCATCCGCGTGCAGTACGGCGGTAAGGCCGGAGTTAACCGCCTCCGCTTTTTCGCCTTTATAATTTTCCAGCTCGTAATCGCGCCCGCGCAACAAGGGGCGGCGCAGGCCGGGCAGCATAAGTTCGACGTCGCTCCCGGCCGGCCAGCGGCCCATTACGTCCAGTTCCCACTTGCCGGCCCGGCCTCCGGAAACGCGGGCCAGCACGGGGTTGGCGTATTCCGCCCTGCCGTTTTCTCCGGGCTGAAGCAATTCTTCGGTAAAATTGCGCCGCCCCTCCGGCAGGAAAAAACCCGTGCCCAAAGGCCGGGCCGCCACGCTCAAAAGTTCCGCCAGGCCGGGTTCCCAGGCGAATTCGGCTTCCGCCCGCGCCCCCAGCTCCACAACGGTTTTCAGGGCGCTGCTGTATACATCTACAACATGGGCCACATAAGCCGCCCCTTTCATGCGCCCTTCCAGCTTCAGGGAATTTATTCCGTTACGGCAAAACCATGGCAGGTACGGCAAAAGGCAAAGTTCCTGCGGGGCCCATACCGCCGCGTAGCCTTCTTCCGCGCTGGCGCGCCAAAGCTCTTCGCCCGGCCTGGTGCATTCCTCAAGGCCGAGTTCCAGCCCGCGCGCCACGCAATCCGCGTTTTTTCCGGCGCAGCCTGTGGCCCGGTAATCAAAACGGCAAGGGTGCGTGCAGCGGCCCTTGTTGGCCGGACGCCCGTTCAGCCAGGCTGACAACAGGCATTGCCCGGACAGGGCCAGACACATGGCCCCGTGCACGAACACCTCAAGCTCAACGTCTGGGCAAGCTTCGCGCAGGGCCAGAATCTGATTTCCGGGAAGTTCGCGGGCCAGGTTCACCCGCGAGGCCCCAAGTCCGGCCCAGAAGGCCACGCTCTGGCTGTTGGTGGTATTCGCCTGGGTTGAAACGTGTATTTCAACGCCCGGGGCATATTTGCGCACAAGGCTGAACACGCCAGGATCAGCCACTATAAACCCGTGCACCCCGGCCTGGGCCGCTTCTTCTATGACGGGCGGCAATGAAGGCAGCTCGTTTTCATAAGGGAAACTGTTCAGGCAATAATAAATTTTCGCCCGGCGGCCCTCGGCCAAGCGCAGGGCCTCGCGCAATTCCGCAAGGGAAAAGCCCGAAGCGGCCGCCCGCAGGTTGAAACTTTCACCGCCGAGATAAACGGCGTTCGCACCGTAAAACAAGGCGGCGCGCAATTTTTCGAGATTTCCGGCCGGGGCGAGCAGTTCAGGCGTTGGCATAAGGTTTCCGTGGTTTGTCCGGCGCGGGAAAAATCGGCGCAAGGCGCATTTTCCACTTTAATTAAACGCCGATTAAGGCTAATGTCGACGCATTATGTTTCATTTAAAAAATTAATCCGGTCAAGTATGTTTTTTTCAAGCAGGAGTAACGCCCATGCTTAGCGCAACCGTTCCAGGCATACTTTCCCAGCACATAGCCCATGCCCGCTCGCGCCTGCGCCGCGCGGAAACGGTGCGGGCCCTTGACGCCTGCTGCGCTTTGCTTAAAGATTTCCATCCGGCCCAGCTATTGCAAAAACCCAGGCTTGAAGTCGAGGCCAATATCTGGGAAATTGTGGCGGAACTCAACCGCCAGCCCGATATAAAAAAATTTTTGCTGGAGATGACGAAGTCGGACAAAGTCCATCTTACTTACGCTTCGGGGCAGGAAGCCAAGCTGCTGAGCATGCTGCAAATCATCCACAAGGGCCTGGCCCTTGCGGAAGGGGAGAAAGGCCAGGCGGAAACGCAAAACCGCCGGGAACGCCTTGAGGCCATGTGGGAAAAAGGCTCCCAGCTTGTTAAAAACGGAGAGACGGTCAAAGGAAAGGCGCTGCTGCGCCGCCTGACGGATGAATATAAAGAGGAACCGGGGCTGCTGACTCGCGTGGGCGATTTTTTGCGCAGCCACAAGCTCTATATGGAAGCCTCGGACGCCTACGCCCTGGCGATCGAGCTTTTCCCCAAAGAAAGTACGGCGTACGGCGGCCTGGTGGCGTGTTATATCGAACTCATGGAATTCGCCAAGGCGGAAGACCTTTATAACCTGCATATGCAGCAGTTCGGCAGAAGCGCGCGCACCATGGTCAACCTGGCCAGGCTTTATCTGCAATGGGGAAAGAGGGCGAAGGCGGAGGAAACCGTTTTTCTCGCTTTGGACATAGAGCCGGAGAACGGCGACGCCAAGGAACTGCTCGCCCGGATAGAACGCAAGCAAACATGATTGACTATCGAAACGAACTGAACCCGGCCCAACACGAGGCCGCCACCACCCTTGAAGGGCCGGTTCTGGTAATTGCCGGAGCCGGCAGCGGCAAGACGCGCACGATCGTATACCGCCTGGCAGCGCTGATAGAGAGCGGGGTTCCGGCTTCATCCATTCTTTTGCTCACCTTCACCCGCCGCGCTTCCCAGGAAATGCTGGAAAGGGCGCGCAAACTGCTTGGCCAGCGCGGCATGGGCGACTTGGGCGCAAGAGGGGTTCTGGACGTCCAGGGCGGAACCTTCCACGCTTTCGCCTACTCCCTGTTGCGCATTTTCCGCCCGGTCGGCTTTGACGGCCCGGCCAGCATCATGGACTCTTCCGATGCGGTTTCCCTGTTGCAGCAATGCCGTGAAAGCCTGAAAGCCGGCAAGGGCGACCGTTCTTTCCCGAAAAATCAAAAAATACAGTCCATCATAAGCCAGAGCCGCAACCTGGAAAAATCCGTCTGGGATGTAATGTCCCGCTCCTGCCCGCACCTGCTGCCGCACGCGGGCGAAATTGAAGCCATTGCCGGCTGCTACGCCGAATCCAAGCGGGAAAAGCGCCTGCTTGACTATGACGACCTTCTCTTCGAGCTGGAAATTCTGCTCAAAACCGGCAGGGAAGCTCTGAATTACTGCCGGGAACGCTATCGCTACATCATGGTTGACGAATACCAGGACACCAACAAGGTGCAGGCCCGCCTGGCCGCCCTGCTGGCCGGAGGTCCCGGCGGCTTCAGGCCGGAAGGCGTGGCCGCCGGCAGCGGCAACATCATGGTGGTAGGCGACGACGCGCAGTCCATTTACGCGTTCCGCGGGGCCGACGTGCGCAACATCCTCGATTTTCCCTCAACCTTTCCCGGCGCGCGCGTCATCAGGCTGGAGGAAAACTACCGCTCCACCCAGCCCTTGCTCGATTTGAGCAACAATATCCTGGAGCACGCCTCTGAAGGTTTCAAAAAACATCTTTTCACGCGCAAGCCGGGCCAGGACAAGCCGCGTGTTTTCCGACCCCTTTCCGATTTCAGCCAGGCGAACCTGGCGTCCGGGCATATTCTTGAACTGATGCGCTCCGTCCCGGCCGGAGAAATCGCCGTGCTTTTCCGGGCCGGCTATCAGGCCTATCACCTTGAAGTGCAGCTTAACAAGCTGGGGGTGCGCTATCGTAAATATGGCGGCATTCGCTACGCCGACGCCGCGCATATCAAAGACGCGGTCAGCTTCGCCCGGCTGGTTCTGAACCCGCTCGACTTCACCGCCTTTCAGAGGGTGGCCGCGCTTTCTCCCGGCGTGGGCGACAAAACCTGCCTGAAAATTTACCAGGCCGTGCAATGTGGCGACGCCAAGGCCCTGGAAAAATTCCACGCCAAATTTCCCGCCCTCAGGGGACATTTTGAGCTTATCGATTCTTTGCGCCTGCGCAAGCCGGACCCGGCGCGCATGCTCGGGGAAATCATCGCCCACTATCAGCCCAGCCTTGAGCTGCTTTATCCTGACGACCACCCGCGCCGCCTGCAAGGCCTCGAAGAGCTTGAACAGATAGCCTCGGCCTACGCCGGGCACGATTCCCTTGACCTTTTCATTGCCGATCTCTGCCTGGAAGACCCGTTGAAAAGCGGAGAAACGGCTGAAGACAGTATAGTTCTTTCCACCATCCATTCCGCCAAAGGCCTTGAATGGGAGGCCGTGATCATTCTTGACCTGGTCGAGGAACGTTTTCCATCGCGCCATTCCATGGCGCGGCCCGAAGAATACGAAGAAGAACGCCGCCTGATGTATGTGGCCTGCACCAGGGCCAAAGACCACCTTTGCCTTTTCGTGCCGAACTCGCTCTACGACCGGGGCAGCGGCGGCAGGCTCCCGGCCGCGCCCAGCCCCTTTGTGCGGGAATTGCCGCGCCATCTTTATGACGAATGGCAGGAATCAATGGCCGGGGGCACGGTTTACGTTCCGCCCGCGCCTAACGCGCGCCAGGCTTCAGGCGCGGTTTTCACCTCTGTGGGCGGAGCATCCCCCAGCCAGCCGGTGTGCGCGGCGGAGAAAACCTCCCCCCCGAAATTCCCGGCCGGCGGGAACACTCCGCCCAAACTCGGCTTCTGCACCCATAAAATTTTCGGGCGGGGCAAAATCGTAAAATTCATCCCGCCGGACAAATACCAGGTGAACTTTCAGGGCATGGGCATGAAAACCATTATGGCGGCATATTTGCAAATGGAAGACTAGGAGCTGCCTCTCAAAATAGAACTTTTGCCCAAATATCGCGCCAAACGTCCAGTTTTTTCCCGGCGGAAGGCTTACGTGCGGAACTGGCGTTCAGCCAAACCTTTCAGGCTGGCCCTTATGGGCCGAAATCGAGTTTTGCCTTTCATTAAACGATAAAGTATACTGTCTCGGCTTTAATTGTTATCTATACAGATTATATCATTTAAAAGATTGTTTTGCACCGGCGCGGGCATGGCGGACAACGGCGGACGAGAAGCGCGCCTTATGAAACGGCCCTTCGGTTCACTGCGGGTTGAGCTGGTTGCGGCGCCCTGCCTTTTGAAAAAAGCGGGGCAGGCACGGCAAGTTGAAACGCGCCTGACGAATTTTACCTGTGCGATTGTTTTCGCCGATAAATAAGTACGTTAAACAGCACCTGCCGGCGGCATAACCTATGGACAGCATAAAACCGAAAACCAATCTGAGCCTGCGCCTGGTTTTTTTATTGCTGCCCATTGTCTTCGCGGCGGCGGCGGCCTACAGCTACTACAGCTATAACACCATGAACGCCATGCATTCGCGTTTCGCCTTTGAAAACACGCAGATTTACGCCCGCCTGCTCGGCGCGGCCATTCCGGTGGATAATCTTCAGACGTATATAGACAAACTGCAAAACGACCCCGGCTTCAAGGCCAGGCAACTGGAATTCCACGACCAGACCAAGTCGATGCGCGCCCTTGTCGCCAACAAGGCCTCCCAGGCCGACGCCGTACTGGAATACGGCAAAAAAATGCGCCGTTTCCACGCGGAGACAGACCGTTTCAAAGACAAGGCCTATTACCGCAACCTGGCTGAATTGAAGCAATTCGCGAAAAAACACAAGATAGAGCATATCTATATTTATGCCGATACAGGCGTAGACTCCATGTACTCGGTCATCTTTGACTCTGGCGACACGGTTGAAGCCCCCTGGAGCGACGTTTCGCGCCGTTACGATCTTGACAACAACAGCCTGGGAACTCTCCTCGGGGCTGAAGATATCGAAC
This sequence comes from Desulfovibrionaceae bacterium, assembly GCA_031552195.1. Classification (GTDB taxonomy): domain Bacteria; phylum Desulfobacterota; class Desulfovibrionia; order Desulfovibrionales; family Desulfovibrionaceae; genus JAVBMP01. Next base: position 121,143 of record JAVBMT010000002.1, on the reverse strand, counting down.
CGGAAGGAAACAGGACCCTGAGGAACGGGCGGCAGATGGAAACGCCCATGCTCTATTCGAGCGCGCTTCACGGGAAAGGATATTACACTTACGCGCCCATTCTGGACAAAACCGCTCAGGCCGTAGCCCTGGTCAAGGTGGAGGTTTCGCTTGAGTCGGTGCGCGAGCGCATACACAAAGCCATCATGCGTAACGTCGTGGCTTTTACGGCCATAACTTCCGCCGTTCTGCTGGTAATGTTCCTGGTTACCCGCTTCCTTATCTTCAAACCGCTCGGCCTCTTGACCAAAACCGCCTCCAGCCTGGCCAAAGGCGATATTTACACCTCTGTTCCGCCTGAATTGCTCGCCCTGCCGGATGAAATAGGCAGCCTGGCAAAATCCGTGCACGCGATGAACGCGGTTTATCAGGCCATGATCAACGACACCGCCGCCGTTTTCAAAGCCGTGCGCGGCGGACGCCTCAGGGCGCGCTTTGAAGAGGGCAACTTCAAAGGGGATATTTCCCGCCTGATCTGGCGCATCAACGGCACCTTGAACGCCGTGACCCATTACCTTGACAGCATGCGCGACTGCCTTGTCATTCGCGGCTCTGAACAGGGTTACGCCTTCATGAACCAGCACTTTACCGACCTGTTCGGAAACGGCGGAGTGATAACCCTGCCCGCCGAACATACGCTTCCGCACGGCGAACGCCGGGTGGGCGAAGCGGCTGAAGCCGCCGGCGAGACGGAAGACCGGGTTTATTCAGACATAGTTCTTTTGCCGCTGCCCTCCGGCAAAGAAGACTGGTTTACTCTTGTTTCAAGGGAAATCCGGATTGAACCCGGCCGAAAGCCGCAAATCCTGACGATTCTCTCCGGAGTTGGCGAATTGATGCTTGAGAAAGAAAACGCCCAGAAAGCGGAAAAAGCCAAAAGCGAATTCCTTTCCCACATGAGCCACGAATTGCGCACCCCACTGAACGCTATTATCGGCCTGACCTCCCTGGCCCTAAAAAATGAAGGCAAGGGAGGAGAATGGCGCTTTAAGGCCATAAACTCGGCTTCAACCCAGCTTATGCGCATCATAAACGACGTTCTGGACATCGCGGCCATTGAAACCGGAGAAACCGGCAGCACGGAAGAATATTTCAGCCTTGCTGAAATGCTTGACGACTGCGGCCGTATTTTCAGCGGTCAGGCGACCGACGCCGGGCTTAGCCTGTCTATATCCCGTGACCGGGATATTCCGGAAAAACTACTTGGAGACAGCGCCCATTTGCGCCAGGTTTTATTCAACCTGACCGGAAACGCCATAAAGTTCACCAAACCTGGCGGGTGGGTGCAAATAACGGCCAAACTCCTGCACAGCGGCAACGCGCGCGTGGAGATCGGGTTTTCAGTGAAAGACAGCGGCATAGGCATTTCAGAGAAATTCCTGCGCGACATCTTCACCCCCTTCAGCCAGGAAGACAGCGAACTTCAGCGCAATCACGCCGGAAGCGGCCTCGGCCTGCCCATATGCAACCGCCTGGTGGCTCTGATGGGCGGAGAGCTGCATGTATCCAGCGCCATCGGCCAAGGCAGCGTTTTTTCTTTCGAGCTGAGCTTCGCCAAACCGGAAAAAGAAACGGATGAGGAAGAAAACCAGGCCGGGCTGGAGCCGGGCAGCCTGGGCGGAATGAGCGTGCTGCTGGTAGACGATGTCGAGATCAACCGCATGATTCTGGCTGAACTGCTGGAACCGAGCGGAATAAATATCGTTGAGGCGGAAGACGGGGCGGAAGCCGTGGACATTTTCTCCCGTTCGCTCGAAAACACTTTCAGCCTGATTTTCATGGATATCCAGATGCCCGGCCTGAACGGATATGACGCCACAAAGCGCATACGCGGCCTGAACCGGGCCGACGCGGCCACGGTTCCCATTTTCGCCCTGACCGCAAACGCGCTGAAACAAGACGTTGACAGGGCGCTGGGCAGCGGCATGAACGGACATCTGGCTAAACCGGTCGACCTTACGGCTTGCGCCCGCATTCTGCTGCAATGCAGACAACAACGAACAAACAATCGAGACAACGCATGATGCAGGAAAATATCAGCCTGAAAAACCGCATCAGCTTCAAATTGACCCTGATTCTGATCGGCCTGTTCATACCGGCCACGCTGGTTTACTGTTATTACAGCTATGTGAGCATCAGCGCCGCCTACCGTAATTTTTTCAACGAAAAGATACTGCTGGCCAACCGCATTATAAAGGTCCAGATACACGCCGAGAAAGTCGAAAAATATATAGCGCGCGTCTCCGGCAATGAAGAGTTCAAGAAGATGCAGGCGGCTTTTTATGAGGCGCGCGAGGAACTCCGGGCCATGAAACTGGAAAGAGGAACGCCTGACCGGGCCCGCAAGGATGAACTGGAGCGGCTGGTTAAAGAATTTTACCGCGAATGCGAAAAATTCAAAGGCGACGAATATTACCATATCCTGCAACAGCTGGACGGCCTGAAAAAAGCTTCCGGCGCGCAATATGTATATATTTTCGCCGACACCGGCGTTAAAGACATGTATACCTATATCTTTGACGCCGGAGACGCTGGAACGGACACCGCGCTGGATGAAGACGGCCTTGGCACTGTTGAGACCCACGAATATTTCGGCAAGGAGGCGTCCGAGATTTTCAGCACCGGAGAGCCCATGCGGGAAGCCGTGGAATACGTCAACGACCTTTACGGCCCCTTGTTTTTCGCTTACGCCCCGTTGCTTGACGAAAACGGCAAAACCATCGCGGTAGTGGGCACCGACATTTCCGGTAATGAAATGTACAGGCAAATCAATACCATGATCATGCTCAGCGTACTGGTGTTCCTTTTTCTGACGGCCGTGGTCGTGCTTGCGGTCTGGTTCTTTTTCCGTTCGTCCATAGCCAAACCCATCAACGCCATAAAGGAAAACGCGGCCCGCGTTTCAAACGGCGACGTTTACGCCCCTATCCCAAAAACCGTGCTGGCCCTGCCTACCGAACTCGGCCTTCTGGCCCGGGCCGTCCATTCCATGAGCGCCGTCTACCAGAACATGATTAGCAGCACCGAAGACCTGTTCGAAGCCGCCATAGTGGGGCGCCTTGACGTGCGCAACGACCCCTCGCGCTTCAACGGGGACATTTCGCGCGTTATCGAGCAGATCAACGGAACCCTTGACGCAATCATACTTTACCTGAACAGCATGCACGAAGCCATGTTCATTGCCGGCCCGCATTTTGAAATGATGTTCTTCAACAAGCGGTTCAACGAGCTGTTCGGCGGCATGCCCCCGGCGGATTTTTTCCGGGCCGCCCTGCCTGATTTCGCCGGGCTGGATGACGCAGACCTCTACCGGCAGGTGAAACTGCTTCTGGTGGAAGGCTCTTTCAGCGCCACAGTCTGGCTGGCCACCGGCGGCAAAGGCCAGGCCTGTTTTGCCGTAACGGTAAGCGACATAATGCCCCCCGGCAGCAACCAGAGCAATATGCTGGCCCTGGCCGCCGACGTTACCGACCTTATGCTTGAAAAAGAAAAAGCCCAGGCCGCCAGCGTGGCCAAAAGCGAATTCCTTTCACGCATCAGCCATGAGCTTCGCACCCCCATGAACGTCATTATCGGCATGGCCACCCTCGGACTGAACGGAGACAAGGAGCAGGCCATCGAGCGCTTCAAGGCCATTGACGCGGCTTCCCGGCAACTCCTGAACATTATCAACGACGTTCTGGACATGTCGCGCATAGAATCCGGAAAAATGGAAATTTACAACGATTCCTTCCGGCTTTGCTCCCTGCTTGAAGAGTGCGGCGAGTTGTTCAGGCTGCAGGCGGAAGAAAAGGGCATCCGGCTGGACGTGGTCTGCGGCCCTGACATCCCTCCCATGCTCCGCGGCGACAGCCGCCATTTGCGCCAGATCCTCATCAACCTGCTGGGCAACGCCATGAAGTTCACCAACAACGGAGGCAAGACCGAGGCCAAAGCCGCGCTCGTCCGGCAGGACGGGGCAAACGCCCGGATCCTTTTTTCCGTGAACGACACCGGCATAGGAATGTCGGCCGATTTCCTGAAACGCATCTTCAGCCCATTCGAGCAGGAAGACGTGTACCTTCAGCGCCGTTATGTGGGCACAGGCCTCGGCCTGACCATCTGCAAAAACCTGGTGGAACTTATGGGCGGCGCTATAAGCGTTGAAAGCGAACCGGGCCGGGGCAGCCGCTTCAGCTTCGAGCTTGCCTTCACTATTAGCGATGAAGAGCCTGAAACGGCGGAAAGCGGTGAAACATGCGCCGATAGCGGAGCGGACTTCACGGCCCTTGCGGGCATGAAAATCATGCTGGTTGACGATATAGAAATCAACCGCATGATACTGATGGAAATGCTTGAGCCTTACAATATACAGATAACCGAGGCCGGAGACGGGGCGGAAGCCGTGCGCCTTTTTGAAAACTCCGCGCCCGGCGCTTTCGACCTGATTTTCATGGATATCCAGATGCCGGAATTAAACGGTTACGACGCTACAAGGCGTTTGCGCGCCCTGCCCAGGCCGGACGCCAGAAAAATCCCCATAGTCGCCATGACGGCCAACGCCTTGCAGCAAGACGCCGACCTGGCCATTGCAAGCGGCATGAACGGGCACATAAGCAAGCCCATCGATCTTGAATATTGCCTGAACGTGCTGCGCCGCTATAACGTCACCCGCCCTTGCGCCTGAAAACCAGGGTCAGGTCTTTCCCATGGCTGATCATGGTCGAGTCGCCCTTGAACTCGAAATGAATTTCTTCGACCTCGTCGGTCAAGATGACCAGCTTGTCCTTTTCTTCGGACAGCACCCTGAAGGTGACGGTTTTCTTGTCGTCAGCCGCCGCCACGGTGATCCTTTTCCGCGGCGCGTCAATGGTAAAAGAAATGAACCCGAGTAAAAGCAGGCTCTGTTCGCGCCTTTTAGGGTCTTTTATCTGCGCGTCAAGGTCTTTATTGCGGGCCATGGTTTCTTCCGCCATGCACAGCCAGGTTCCGCCCGCCCTTTCAAGGGAACTTTCCGCAAAGGCGGGGCAGACGGGCAGCAGGCAAAAGAAAACGAGCAGGGCCGCCAGATTTTTTTTCAACATCTTAAATTCACCCGATAAAATGGTTTTGCGCAATTTTTATACGAAGGCCTTTGGCGTTGCCGCGCCGCAGCGCCGGATTTTTAACTTTGAAATACCGTTCGCTTACCGCTCTTTCATGCAGGGAACGGTAATTTTAGCGCATGCGCTCAAGCCCGGACGCCTTGACCCTTCGTTTGCGAGCGCAGGCCGAATCAGATTAAGCTGGGCTTTCCTTCTATGCCTGTTGCGCGCCGCCAACGCGGCTCAACGTTTAACTATGTTGAGTCGTTTTATATCTCCAGTAAGCCATGTATTCCTGATTGCCCTTCGGCCCCTTGATGGCCGAAGGCACAACGCCGACCAGCTCAAGCCCCAGGGAAAGGGCCGCCGGAAGCACCTTGTCTATGGCGGCCTGCCGCGCTTCTTCGCTTTTGACCACGCCCCGCTCCGTTTTGGCGAACCCGAGTTCGAACTGGGGTTTTATCAGCGCCAGCACCATGGCTTCGGGCCGCAAAAAAGGGATGCAGGCAGGCAGAACAGCCGTCAGGGAAATAAAAGACAGGTCCGCCGTAAGCACGCCAACCTTTTCCGGCAGAAGTTCCGGCCCAGCCAGCCGCAGGTTGACCCGCTCCATATTCACCACCCTTGGGTCGCGCAGCAGCTTTTCATGCAGTTGCCCGTGCCCCACGTCAACCGCGTAAACCCTGGCCGCGCCGTGCTGCAGCAGGCAGTCGGCAAAACCGCCGGTGGAGGCCCCCGCGTCAAGCGCCACCTGCCCGCTGAAATCAAGCCCGAAGTATTCTATGGCCGTCAGCAGTTTATAGGCCCCCCGGCTGACGAAACGCTCCCGCCCCCGGATTTCAAGCGGAACGCCGCGGGGAATCGGCTGCCCCGGCTTTTCCACGCGCATGGGCCCGGAGGCGTGACCCATGTAAACCAGCCCGGCCATAATAAGCCGCTCCGCCTGTTCCGGCGTTTCCGCAAGGCCCTGGGCGCAGAGCAGCAGGCTGGCTTTTTCTTTCTTAGGCGTTTTTCCCGTGGGCATCAAAACAGTTCCTCACCGATCAAAAAATATTCCTGAAGCATCGCAACTTAACAGTATTATTTTTACCGCCTGAAAAAGGCGGCTATTTTCTCGCGGACGTTCAAGGCAGCCGCCGCGTTTTAGCTTGATGCCGTCCGGAAACGGCGCATTTCCGCGTCAGGAGCGCCGGTTCAATCCGAATTTTTTCAATTTGTACTGCAAGGTGCGGCGGCTCAGGCCAAGGGCGTCGGCCGTGCGCTCCCGATGCCCCTGATTGGCCCGCAAAGCTTCCTTCAGGGCGGAAAATTCGGCTTCTTCAAGGGGTGAAAGTTCCGCCCGGCTTTCATCCGGCCCGGAGGAGACGTTTTCCCCGTCTTTAGAGAACGCGGCGTGTTCTAGATCTTTCGCCATTTTCAAGCCGCATTCCTCCTGCATATAATCCGGCAGGGAGTCTGGCGTCAGAATGTCCGAACGGCTGAGAATAAGCGACCTTTCCAGAATATTTTCCAGCTCGCGCACGTTGCCCGGCCAACTGTAACGGCCCAAGGCGGCCAGAAATTCCGGCGACACGCCCTGGGCGTCTTTGCGGTTTTTGACGTTCAGGCGGTGCAGCAGGCGGCCGACCAGCAAGGGCAGGTCTTCCAGGCGCTCGCGCAAAGGCGGGGCCACTATCTCCAGCACGTTGAGGCGGAAAAAAAGATCCTCGCGGAAACGTCCGGCCGCAACGGCCTGGCGCAGGTCGTTATTGGTGGCGCAAAGGATACGCACGTCAACCGGAACGGATTTTATGGCCCCCAGAGGTTCCACAACCCTTTCCTGCAGGGCGCGCAAAAGTTTGGCCTGAAGTTCCAGTGGAAGTTCGCCCACTTCGTCAAGAAACAGGGTTCCGCCTTCGGCCAGTTGAAAACGGCCCGGCTTATCTTTCACCGCGCCGGTAAAAGCGCCTTTGGCGTAGCCGAAAAGCTCGCTTTCCAGAAGATGCCCGGGCAGGGCCGCGCAGTTTACCTTTATCAGGGGGTTGTCCCGCCGGTTGCTGCAATCGTGCAGGGCCTCGGCCACCAGCTCTTTGCCGGTGCCTGATTCGCCGAGAATAAGCACCGTGGCCTCGCTCGGCCCGGCCTGCCTGATAAAATCCTGAATACGCAGCATGGCCGGGCCCTGCCCGACCAGGTTGTCAAGGGCGGACGATCCGGTCAGCGCGCGCCGCAGTTTGGCGTTTTCCTTCAACAGGCGCGAATATTCAAAGGCCCGCTCCAGCACGGTCACCAGTTCGTCATTGTCCGAAGGTTTTGTCAGGTAATCGAACGCCCCGCGCTTCATGGCCTCCACCGCCGACCCCACCGTGCCGAAGGCCGTAAGCATAACAACCGGAAAATCCGCTTTTATTTCATGCAGGGCGGCCAAAACAGCCGTTCCGTCCAGGCCCGGCATGCGCATATCCAGCAGGGCCACGTCGGCCCGCTCAGGGTCAAGGCGGAAAAGTTCAAGCGCCTCCCGGCCGGATTCAGCTTCCTCCACTTTCCAGCCCGCGTCTTCCATAACGGCGCGCACCATCAGGCGGTGGCCCGGCTCATCGTCTATCACCAGAAGTTTTTTGACCATGCCCCCTCCTTAAGCTGAACCCGGCAGGGGCCGGCCGGGGTTTATGCCGTTTCCGGCGTCCGCCCCGCCTTCGTCAGGCCCGTGATGCGGCGCGCCCGGGCGGACCGGATGATCCGGGAAAAACAGGCGAACGGCGGTTCCTCCGGCTTTTTCCTCACCTTCCGGAATCGACGAGGGGGAAACGATCTCGCATCCGCCGCCGTGCTCGAGCATGGTTTTATGTACCAGGGCGAGGCCAAGGCCGGTTCCCTTGTCTTTAGTCGTAAAAAACGGATCAAAGGCCTGACGTTTTTCATCCGCGCCCATACCCGGACCGTTGTCCGCAATCTCAAGAAGAGCGCCGCGCCCTTCGCCCAGGTCGCTCTTTTCCACGGTCCGGCAGGAAATGCTCAAGGTCTTTTTTCCTGTTTGCCCGGCGAAGGCGTCCAGGCTGTTCAAAAACAGATTAAGCAGAATCTGTTTGAGCGACTTGGCGTCCGCAATTATTTCGCGCCGTTCGAAGCCCTGCCCGGTCTCTATGCCCTGGGCCGCGAAATCCAGTTGCAGCAGCCCGGCGACTTCGCCGACCACCTGCTCAAGGTCAACGGGGCGCAAATCCGGCTCGCGCGAGTGCGAAAGAAAAAGCAGGTCGGTAATGACCTGATTCAGGCGGTCCGCCTCTTTAACCATGCTTTGGGCGTAAGTTTCTTCCGGCTTCTGCCCGGCCAGTTTTTTGGCGAAATATTGGGCAAAACCGCGCAACGCGCTCAGCGGGTTGCGTATTTCATGCGCCACCCCGGCGGCCAGAGTTCCGGCAACGGCCAGTTTTTCCGCCTCACGCAAGCTTTTTTCAAGGTTCTGCTCTTTGGTGCGGTCTCTTATCAAAACCAGCAAAGAGCTGTCATCAGCCTTTTCCTGGAAAGTCGAGCAGATGATTTCAAGATGGGCCGCCCCGAATTGAAGCTTGCGGCGCTCCGCTCCGCGCCCGGCCTTCAGGCTTGAGGGTAACGGCAGAAGCGCTCGCAGCGGGGCCGGCAAAGCGTCAAGAGACCGCCCGACCAGACTGCCCGGCGGAACCGCCAGAATTTCATGCACTACCGGGTTGGCCGAGTATATAAGATTTTCGTGGTTCACGGCCAGCAGGCCGTCCGGCAGGTTATCCAGCAACCCGGCCTGAAAGCGTTCCAGCACGGCGGCCTTTCCGGCCAGGTCACGCCGGGCGATAAAACTCATGGAAAGACCCCATATGAAAATGGCCGCCAGCAGGATATAAAGGGTTTGGAACAGCGCGTTTTTCTTGAAACCGCTGTAAACGGCCTGGTGCTGCTCCATGTCTATGCCAACGACCAGAAAAACCGGCAAATCCACCACCGGCGGCCTGATGAAATGCTGGCCGGCCATCATGCCGTGCCCAGGCCCCATCATATGCCCGCGATCCGCCGCATGCGGCCCGGCCGCTTCGTCCGGGGTTTTTCCCGCCTCGCCCGGCCGCGTTCCTTCCTGGGGGGTTGCAATACCGTCGGAAGGTTTAGGACCGAAACCGTCAGGAGCGGCCGGCCTGGGCTGGTCGTTCCGCAGGGCGTGCCCGGCCGGAGTTCCGGCAAGGGAAGCGCGCATGACGACGCGGCGGCCGTAAACGAAAGTCGCGCGGTTTCCGCGCATGATTTTACCGCTCCATTCATTTTCCATGATCAGGCTGCGCAAGGCTTCTTCCGGCAGGCGCAAATCCCCCTGCCCGCGCTCTTCAGCCGTGAGTATGTTGCCGCCGTGCGGGGCGAGCACACTGATAAAGGCCACGTCGCCTCCGGCTTCCAGCTCTTTGAACATGCTCTCCATACGCGGAATGAAATCGCGCCCGCCGTCAAAGCGATGGGTACGGCGCAGCACGCTTTCCGCCGTGTCGAAAACGGAACGGGCGCTGAGCATAAGGTGCTGTTCGCCCGCTTCGTCCTGGCGCTCGAGAATCTGCCAGGTGAAAAGACTGAGGCTGAAGCCGATGATGACTATGGAGACGGCGGCGGCGAGCACCATACGTCTTTCTTGTATTTTATTTAAAACTTCCATATAGTATAAAGCAATGTCCTGTGGCGTTAGTCTGCCGTAATATAATGCGGAAACGGCGGCCTGTCACGTACGGATCATAACGAAAAACAATATCTTAAACAAGGCGACGCGGGGGAGCCATGCAAGACAAACACAAGGGCTATCTGTTGCGGGGAACAGACATGTTTCATGTCAGAAATCGTAACGAAGTGCGGGTTATTGAAGAGATGATCGCCTACCTTGCCGAACATTTTCTCGAGCCGGGCGAAGAAGAACTGCGCGACGTTTACGCCTACGCCCTGAACCAGCTTCCGGCCCGCTACGCCCAGCAGGGCACCATAATACTCCGCGATCCGGTAAAAAAAGACAGCGTTAAAAATATGGTGCAGGAAGCTTTCAACGTAGTGCTTAACAACCCGAAAGCCTGACATGCTGCTGGCTGACCTGCATACTCACACCCTGCACTCCCACGCGAAGAACAGCGCGCGCGAGATGCTGGATGCCGCTTGGGGAAAGGGGTTGAAAATATTCGGTTTTTCCGAGCATTCCCCCAGGCCGGCCCAATATGCCTACCCCGAGGACTACCAGGAGAAACTGGAAGCCGGCTTTGCGGGGTATGTGGCTGAAGTGCTGGAACTGAAGAAGGGCTGCCCGGAAGGCCGCAAGGTGCTGCTTGGCCTTGAAGTCGATTTTCTGCCGCAAGAGCTTGATTTCGCTCGCGGCCTGTGCGCCGCCTGGCCCTTTGACTACGTTATCGGCGGGCTGCATTTCCAGAAGCTCTGGGGGTTTGACTACATGCAAACGGACTGGGACGCGATGCCGCCTGAGCGCCGTTTCGCGGCCTACGCGCAGTATTACCGCGACCTGGCCGACATGTGTTCCTGCGGTCTGTTCAATATCGCCGCCCACCCCGACCTGATAAAAATTTTCAGCCGCGAAAGCTTTACGCTCTGGCTGGAAACGGACGAAGCCGTGACGCTGGTGCGGGCCGCCCTGGAGGCAATGGCGCGCCACGGCGTGGCCATGGAGGTTTCCTCCGCCGGGCTGCGCAAACCCTGCCAGGAAATTTACCCCGGCCCGAAAATTATGGCTCTGGCCAAAGATTTGAATCTGCCGCTGGTGATCTCTTCCGACGCGCACAACGTCAACGACGTCGCCTACGCCTTTGACCGGCTTGAAGCTTACGCCGGAAGTTTCGGCTATCGTTCCAGCCTTATTTTCGAAGGCGGAAGGCCGGTGGAGCTGCCTTTCGCCTAGGGGCGCGCTCTTTCAAAACACACTTCGGCAGCACGCAACAACCTGAACGGCTCGCGCTGAAGGCAAGCGGCGCTGCCCGCTTGCGGGCGTTCGCTTCGCAACCGCCAGGGCATATCAACTTTCAAAAAGTTAATTTTACATGACGCGTGCAAGCCCCGACGGCTTGCACTAAAGGCACGCGGCGCTGCCCGCTTGCGGGCGTTTGCTTCGCAACCGCCAGGGCATATTAACTTTTTCAAAGTTAATATGCCCTAACACCCCGCCTTTTTTTCCTCTAAAGCCGCGAGACGTCCTTCAAGCTCCGCCATTTTTTCCATCAGGTTTTCCGCCTCGGACTGAACGGAGTGAAATTCCTTGAGCAGTTCCGTAGCCCGGCCGGAATCAGCATAGACCTCAGGGTCCGCCAACAGGGCCTCCACCTCGGACTGGCGCGACAAAACGCCTTCCAGTTCTTTTTCATGCCTGGCGTAAGCCTCTTGCATGGGCTTCTGCTCTTTGTATATCCTGTTGCGCAACTCGCCCTGTTCCCGCTTCAGGCGCTTCTGCTCCTCGCGCGAAAGGCCCGGCTCGCCCTTCGCGGGCGCGTCAGAGGCCGGGGCGGGGTCTTCCAGGCGGTTTTGCAGCTGCATGGCCCGCCGGCGCGCCTCGGAGTATTTGTCATAAGCGCTCCGCCGCACGGCGGCTTCTTCAAAAAGCGACGCGCGGCCTTCGGCCGGGGTCGGGTCGCCCGCGAAGACGCGCAGCCCGTCCGGGGTCAGCTCCCATATTTCTTCAGCGGTTTCGCTTAGCAGGTGGCGGTCGTGCGCGACCATCAGCAAAGTGCCGTTGAAATTGCCAAGTGCTTCAACAAGGGCCTCACGGCTTTCCAGGTCAAGATGGTTGGTGGGCTCGTCAAGCACCAGGAAATTGCAACGGGCCAAAAAGAGGCACGCCAGGCTGAGGCGGCTTTTTTCGCCGCCGGAAAGGGCGCTGACCGGGCGGTCGAAATATTCCTGCCCGAGCAGAAACAGCCCCAGCACGCTCATAAGTTCCTCTTCCGTGCTGCGCGGGTCGGAAAGGCGGCGTATTTCACTTAGCACCGTGCCGGAGGCGTTCAGGGTGTCCATCTGATGCTGGCTGAAATATCCCATGCGCAACTGCTGCCCGTAAACCACGCCGCCGCTTTCCTTCTCAAGCTTCCCGGCCAGAATTTTCAGCAAAGTGGACTTGCCGCATCCGTTATGCCCGACCAGGCCGATGCGCTGGCCCCGGTAAATATTAAAGCTTAAGCTTTCCCACAGGCGCAGGCCGTCCGGAAAGCGAAAGCGCAAATCGTTGACGGCCAGCACAGTGCGCTCCGGCTGCGGCGCTTCCGGCCAGCTGAAAGAAAGGTCCCTGCGTTTTTGCGGGGCTTGCAGGCCTTCCAGCTCCTTTTCCAGCTTCTTTACCATCTTCTGGCGTGAAGCCGCCTGCCTGGCCTTGCTGGCTTTGGCCTTGAAGCGTCGCACGAAATCCATCTTGCGTTCAATTTCACCGTGCAGGCGCGCGCTTTCCCTTTCCCGCTGCTCTTCAAATTCTTCCTGCATGGCGATGAAACGGGTGAAAGACCCCTTGCGGAACTGCGGCCTGTCAAAACCCATATATAAAATATGCGTTCCCACCCTGTCCATGAACACCCGGTCATGCGCCACAAAAATCAGCACGCCCTCGTAAGCGGCCAGGAATTCCTCAAGCCACTCCACAGCCTCAAGGTCAAGGTGGTTGGTTGGCTCGTCAAGCAAAAGCACGTCAGCCCCGGCGGTCAGCACGCGCGCCAGCTTGGCGCGCTCGCGCCAGCCGCCGGAAAGTTCGCCCAGGGGCTGGCGCCATTTGCGCTCGGCGAAACCCAGCCCGCTTAAGACAGATTTGGCCCTGTGTTCGGGGTTATAGCCGTAGCTGTGCTCAAGTTCGGCCTGGCGCGCCGCAAGGCGCTTCAAGGCCGTTTCATCGCCCTCGCTTCCGGCTTTTTCCCAAAGGCGCCAGAAATCGTTCCAGTCCGGCAGGACCTCCAGAACGAAATCCAGAAGGGGGCGTTTCAAATTATCCGCGCCCAGTTCCTGCTCCACATAACCCAGGCGGCAACCCTTGGGCAGGGCCACCCGGCCGCCGTCCAGGCTTTCCACTCCGGCCAGAAGGCGCAAAAGGGTTGACTTGCCGCAGCCGTTCGGGCCGCAGACGCAAAGCCTCACCCCGGAATCGAGCTCAAGGGAGAATTCCGAGAAAATATCGCGCCCGCCGTAAGATTTGCTTATGCTTTGAATTGATACGTGCATGACCGGTTTGAGGTAAAAAAAGTTGTGCCCGCCTTACGGGCTTCTTTCATGGAACTTGTAGCAGGAAAAACCCGGATAGTCGATGCGGAAAAATCCAGCCGGAGTAAGCCTCAAGCCGTAAATCTGCCCGGCTATTTTATGCTTCCCAAAGGCGGCTCGATCACTTCGAAAGGCAGGCTCTCTCCCATTTCCTTCAGGACCCGGCGCAGTTCCGCTTCCTGGTGTGGAGAAAACACCACCTTGAAAATGCAGCCCTTACGGTCGACCACGCTGCTGTAGGCCAGGTTGTCGTAAGCCTCCAGCAGGTAGCGGAAGAGTCTTGACTCAGATGGCTCAAGGCGAACGTAAATGCGCCCTGACCACTCCGGAGGGGGAAGAATAATTCGCTTCAACCGTTTTTTACTTCTAGCCGCCAATAGTTTATCTCTTTTTAGAATATCGCCGGTAAGTATATCCTATAGGGAGAATACACCTGTAAGCGATGCTAGCCGCATTGTGATCGATTTTGTTCGCCTTGACAAGCGCATTCCGCATTCAAGTTTATTTGAGTTGATTTATGTTGCCGTTTATTGACACGTTGACGCTTAAATGTTAGCCAAGTGAAGAAAATAACGTTAAATAGCGTATACGCCGGTGAACGCATACACGGTTAGGGCATGAGCAAAACTATTTTTACTTTGGCGGAAGCCGCCGAACTTTTGAGCTGCCACAAGGAAACTTTGCGGCGCGCCATTAAAGACGGCGTTTTGCGGGCCGCGCGCCTGGGGCGGGAATATCGCATTTCACGTCCGGACCTGGAGTCTTTCTGGGCCGCGCGGGGCGGCGGCGAACTCTTTGAAAAAAATGCGCCCGAAAGCGATGCCGGAACGCAGGAAAATATCAGGCCGGAAGTAAAAGAAACGCGCCCGCCCAAACCGTCCGGGCCGCAACAATTGACCTTGCTGGAAAATTTGCCGGGAAAACAGCCGGCCAGATAAAAGCTTGCAAAGAAGGCAAGGCCCGTTGGCCGGAAGGTTCCGGCTTACCGGCCGCGCTGCAACGCAGAGGAAGCGATATGAGAAACATGCCGCCGTCGGGCAATGAACAAGGCAGCCACCCCTATTCCGCAGACAGTCTTAGGCAGGATTTCGTCATCAAGGCGGACAAGGGCTCCAGCTTAAGCTTCAGCGGCTATATTTTTTCCGAAGCCTCGCTTTTCGACGAAGAAAGCCAAAGCCTTACCCGCCTGCGGCTTTTTATCACCGACGCCCGCCGCCTGGTGTACTACGTTGTCTCAAGCGACGGGCGGAATAAATCGCACCGGGTTTACGAACTGCACGTCGAAGACGGAATCTGCCATATCTACGACGGACGCCAGCGCCTCGCCCTGCCTGTGGAAATGCTGTTCACGGCAACTGAAGCGCTTTGCGGCGTAGCGCCGGGGCAAGCCGCAAGCTTGCGTTCGAACCTTGAGGAAAGCCTGCGCGTAGTCAGCGCCTGAATAAATTCACGCATCCCGAAAAAAGCGCGGCAAACCGTTCCGGAGCCGCGCTTTTTTCTTTATGCCGCAAAACGTTACTTTTCCGTTGGCCGTTTTGTTCCATAAGGTTGTTCTCTCGATGCGCTAATCCGCTTCAAGCTCGCGCTCCATGCCGTTTTGAGCCTTCCTGTAATAAAAAGGCTATACATTTTTTACATTTTACAGCATAGTATAAGTACGAAACTATACTTGGAGGTTTTAATATGGCTATCAAGAAACACGAGCTGAAAAGCCGCCCCACCACCAAAGTGCGCTTTTCCATCTCGGCTGAAGACGCTAACGGAGCGGAAAAGGCGTCGGTAGTTGGAGACTTCAACAATTGGAACCCCTTGGCCAACCCGATGAACCGCACAAAAACCGGAGCGTTCAGCCTTGAGCTTGAATTGCCCAAGGGCGACACCTACCGCTTCCGCTATTACCTGGGCAATGAAACATGGCTGAACGACACGGAAGCTGACGGCTATGAGCGTTGCCCGTCTTATGGCGAGGACAATTCCCTCCTGCACCTCTAAAACTTTATCTTGCCTTCCGCCTTATAAGGGGCGTTTACTTATTCCGCGCGCACAGCCAGGCTTGGCGGGCTTTTTCCATGCCTTGGCCGCCTCCGGCGCCCGCCGTTTAAAGTCATGCCGGTGAAACGCCCGCGCGCGGAGTCCGTAACGCCAAACCGGAGCGGGGGGGGGGAATACTGCTTCACTCCCCACTCCGGTTTGGCGTTACGCATATTTAAAGCGTCTTGAGTTCTATCGAACCTTATTTCTCGAAGTGGTCCAGGGCCTGCCTGGCCAGGGGGTGTTTGTTTTGGGCCGCCTTGCCCAGCCATTCTTTGGCTTTGCCCTTATCTTGCGGAACGCCTTCCCCCTGCGCATACATCATCGCCAACTGGTACTGAGCGTCAGGGTGGCCCAGCTGTGCCGCTTTTCCATACCATTCCGCCGCCTTGGCCTGGTCTTTTTTCACACCTTCGCCCTGCGCGTACATGCGCCCAAGGCAATACATGGCGTCTCCATGCCCTTTCGCAGCCGATTTTTCCCACCATTCGCGGGCGGCGGAGTTATTGGCGCCGCCGAGGAATCCGCTGTTATAGAGCAGCCCGAGCTGGAACTGGGCCTCCGGGTTTCCCGCCCTGGCGGACTGCAGCCACCATTTTTCCGCCGCCTTGTAATCTTCCTTGCCGTTCTTGCCTTGCCCGCGCACAGCCATCATGCCCAGCCCGAAAGCCGCCCTTTCGTCCCCTTTTTCCGCGGCTTCGGTCAAAAGGGCGTTCGCTTCGGCGTATTTGCCCTGCTCATACAGGCGCGACGCCTTCAAAACAACGTCTTCACCGGGAACGGCTGAAGTTGAACTCGCGGCGGGAGCGTTGGCGGCCGGGGCTTCCCGCGCCGGTTTGCCTTTGCCGAATACCTGGTCGCTGACGTCAAAACTGCCTAAGGCCGCGGCCATGGCGGATGAAAGCGGAGCGAGAGAACCCAGCAAGGCCAGGCTGATGAAAAGCACCTGCAAACGGCGCATGTTGCCTCCTAGAATTTTAACTTTGGAATGCTGTTCGCTTTTTTAAAAATGTAAACCGGCCGTTCCGGGTTTCAGACCGGAACGGCCGGGGCCGGGTTAGCATATTTTTTTGCCGGGCGGCCTGTTATTATTCTATGAAGGTTTCAACCCAGGGCAGGCCGTCTTTGTTCAGGCGGTCCATAAAAGGATCCGGGTCAAGTTGTTCCATATTGAAAACGCCCGCGCCGCGCCACTGCCCGTTAAGCATCAGCATGCCGCCTATCATGGCCGGAACGCCGGTGGTGTATGAAATGGCCTGCGAGCGCACTTCCCTGTATGCCTCTTCGTGGTCGCAGATGTTATACACATAATATGTTCTGGGCTTGCCGTTCTTGACGCCCTTGATCAGGCAGCCGATGCAGGTTTTGCCTTTGGTCAGTGGGCCGAGCGAGGCCGGGTCTGGCAGCAGGGCCTTCAGAAACTGGATTGGCACGATTTTCTGCCCGTTATAATCCACCTGGTCTATGCGGGTCATGCCGATATTTTCCAGCACTTTCAAATGATTGAGGTAGTTGTCGGAAAAGGTCATCCAGAACCTGGCCCTTTTCAGGCCTTTCAGGTTCAGGACCAGCGATTCCAGTTCTTCATGGTACATGAGGAAGCATTTTTTGGGGCCGATGCCTTCAGGGAAATCATAGGTCATGTTCCAGGCCAGGGGGTCTGTTTCCACCCATTCACCGCGTTCCCAGTAACGCCCGCGCGCGGTGACCTCGCGGATGTTGATTTCCGGGTTGAAGTTTGTGGCGAAAGGCTGGCCGTGGTCTCCGGCGTTGCAGTCAATGATGTCAAGCTCGTGGATTTCATCGAAATGATGCTTTTGCGCGTAAGCGCAATATACGTTGGTAACGCCGGGGTCGAACCCGGAGCCGAGCAGGGCCATCAGCCCCTTGGCTTTAAAGCGTTCATGGTAGGCCCACTGCCATTTGTATTCAAATTTGGCTTCGTCCAGCGGCTCGTAGTTCGCGGTGTCAAGGTAGTCCACCCCGTATTCGAGGCAGGCGTCCATGATGTGCAAATCCTGATACGGCAGGGCGATGTTCATTACCAGGTCAGGCTTGTACGCGCGCAACAGGGCCACCAGTTCGGGCACGTTGTCGGCGTTTACCTGGGCCGTTTGAATGGGCCTGCTTATCTGCGCGGCTATATTGCGGCATTTTCCTTCAGTGCGGCTGGCCAGCATGATCTCGCCGAACGCTTCAGGATGCTGCGCGCATTTGTGGGCCACAACCTGCCCAACGCCACCCGCACCGATAATCAACACTTTCTTCATTCCTTCGTCTCCCGCGCGGCTTAACCGCTAAGCCGCAATGTTTAGGGTTCCAGGGCGGCCGGCGGGTGGTTGAGGTCCCGCCGCGAATAGCCGCGAATTGTCTTCTGCATACTCATTATTTTTGATAAGAGCAAGAAATTTGCCGGACGGCAAGGAAAAAGCGGGAAGAATAAGGCGGAAAGAGGAGCTTCCGGGCTGGAGCTTACACCCCGAACGGCGCGTCCGGGCTGAAGACCATGTCTTCAAAGCGGGTATAGGAAGAGCGGTACAGCAGATGCAGCGAATCAACCGGCCCGTTACGTTGCTTGCCGATTATTATTTCAGCCGGGTCTTCCTTGGGGCGTTCGCCCACTTTGTTTTTATAGACCGCGTCGCGGTAGATGAACATTATCACGTCCGCGTCCTGTTCGATAGCTCCGGATTCGCGCAGGTCGGAAAGCATGGGGCGCTTGTCGGCGCGCTCTTCGACCTTGCGGTTAAGCTGGGCCAAGGCCACCACCGGAATATCCAGCTCTTTGGCCAGGGCTTTCAGGCCACGGGAAATTTCGGAAATTTCCAGTTCGCGCGAGTCAACCCTGCGGCTGGCGCGCATGAGCTGCAAATAGTCTATAACCACCATGCCGAGCTGCTTTTCACGCTTAAGCTTGCGGCAGCGCGTGCGCAAGTCGAGGATGGAGAGGGCCGGAGTGTCGTCTATGAAAAGCGGAGCGCCGGAAAGAACCGAAGCCGCGTCGCGCAGGCGCATCCAGTCTTCGTCGCGCAGGGTGTGCGGGCGAAGCATGCGGGAAAGGTCAACCTGCCCCCAGGCGCAGAGCATGCGCAGCATAAGCTGTTCCATGCTCATTTCCAGAGAAAAGATGCCCACGGGAACGCCGTGCGTAACAGCGGCGCGCATGGCTATATTAAGGACGAAAGCGGTTTTGCCCATGGAGGGGCGGGCCGCGATGATAATAAGGTCTGAGGGCTGAAACCCGGCGGTAAGCTCGTTCAGCCTGGTAAAGCCGGTATTGACCCCGGTAACGGTTTCGCGCAGCTTGGCCCGGTCTTCCAGCTTGGTGAAGGTCGTGTTCACCAGGTCTGAGGCGCTGGCGTAAGTGCGGGCGCTATGGCGCTCGGAAACGGAAAGGATGGCCCGTTCCGAATCATCGAGGATTTCCTGGGTGTCCGCCCCCGGTTCGAAGCATTTGCCTATTATGTCGGAGCTTGTTCCGATGAGCAGGCGCAGCTGGGCCTTGTCGCGCACGCGCCCCGCGTGATATTCCGCGTTCGCCGCGCTGACCACGCCCCCGGCCAGTTCGGCCAGGTAAACCGTGCCCCCGGCCGCTTCAAGGCTGTCATGGTCCTGCAGGAAGGCGTTGACCGTGGTCAGGTCAACCACCATACCTTTCGCGGACATTTCAGCCATGGCCGCGAAAATTACGCGGTGCGCGGGAAGGTAAAAATCTTCTTCTTTTACTATGTCGAGGATATTAAGAAGG
Organism: Desulfovibrionaceae bacterium; assembly: GCA_031552195.1. Classification (GTDB taxonomy): domain Bacteria; phylum Desulfobacterota; class Desulfovibrionia; order Desulfovibrionales; family Desulfovibrionaceae; genus JAVBMP01. The sequence continues at coordinate 102,048 of JAVBMT010000002.1, read as the reverse complement.
GAATCGGAACGGATGAGAACGCCGCCAAGAACGGCCTGCTCTGACTCCACGCTGTGCGGCGGCACGTTACGCAGAACTTCCGCCTCCGCTTCGGCGGGCGTGAGCAAAGGGCCGCCTTCGCCGTCGCTGGCAAAGGCGGCCCCGGATTTGGCATACCGGCTGTTAGGCTTCTGGCTGTTCCGTTTCGGCCGGAACTGATTGCGGGGCGTCATCATGCTGTATGCGCTCTTCCGGCACAACTTTGACTTTAAGTTCGGCCGCAACGTCGGCGTGCAGGCGCACGCGCACGTCATATTCGCCAAGAGTGCGAATGGGGGAATCAAGCAGAATGCGGCGGCGGTCGATTTCAATGCCGTGACCGGCAAGGGCCTCGCCGATCATGCTGGAAGTGACGGAACCGTAAAGCTTGTCGTTTTCACCCACTCGCATGGGGATTTTCAGTTCAAGGCCGTTCAGACGGGCGGACATGGCGCTGGCTTCGCCGCGAATGGCGTCAACCTTGGCCTGGAGCTTTTTGCGCTCCAGCTCGAACACCTTGAGGTTGGCGGGGCTGGCAAGCATGGCCAGGCCTTTGGGCAGCAGGAAGTTGCGGCCGTAGCCGGGCTTCACGGTGACTATATCGCCCAGGTGACCCAAGGCTTCAACGTCGGCTCTGAGTATAACTTTCATCATGGCTTAGTCTCCTACAGCACGCTCTTTTTCTTGACATCGCAAGCATGCGTTGCCGTGTAGATAAGCAGGGCCATTTGACGTGCGCGCTTTATTTCAACCGTGAGCTGGCGCTGATGGTGCGCGCAGGTTCCGGTGATGCGGCGGGCGATTATTTTGCCGCGCTCAGTGGTGAATTCGCGCAAAATATCCGGACGCTTGTAGTTAAGCGGGGTTTCCTTGTCCGCGCAGAAGCGGCAAAACTTGCGCCGGGTGGTGAATTTTTTCTTGTTTCCGTTCATATTAAGCTCCTTCCCCGGCCTTGGCGGCCTCTTTCGCCATGGCTATGTCGTCGGCCAGCTTCACGCTGACGAACTTGAAAATGCCTTCAGAGTTGCGGATATTGCGCTCCAGTTCGGCAACGATCTTGCCGGGGCCGGTGTATTCAAGGCGCACATAATAGCCGCGCATCTGTTTCCGGACGGGGTAGGCCAGATCGCGCATTCCCCAGTGGTCGGCGACCACTACATTGCCGCCTTCGCGCTCGATAACCCCGCTGAAAGAGCTGAGCAGGCCTTCGCGGGCGTCAGCGTTCAATTCAGGGCTGAGGAGCAGCAGCGTTTCAAACTTACGCATGTAAACTCTCCTTATGGACTTTATGGCCCGCCCGAAACAAACGGACGAGCAAGGTTGAACTGTGATGTATAGAGACAAAGCATAGCCGCGTCAAGGGAAAAATGCGGGAAAACCCTGGCGTTCACGGCTGTGAACGCCAGGGTTCGTACTGATGCGCAAGCGGCGCGCTGGCGGCAAATATCCGGTCAGGATGCGGAGTCGCTCCTTCCCGCTTTCAATTCGTCGCGCACTTCGCGCAAGATGTCGCGCATATCAAGGAAAAGGTAGATCATGCCGAGGTACAATACGGTAAAAGCGGCCCCGCCCACAATCGCGAACAGGCCGGAAAAGAAACCCATGCTGAACATCGTGACGAGGCCGCCTATAACTATAAGGGCCAGGCTCACAAAGGCTATTACGTTAACGACGAAAGGAAAGCTGGTGTCCATAAAACGCTTGATCATAACGCCTCCTTGGGAAATTGCGGAGTGATGCGAAAATTGCAGCAGGTTTTTATACCCTCTCGACTTGACTTTGACTATCAAAACCAATAAACATTGATATCCCGCCAAATAAAACCCGCCTGCGTTCCAATGCCGGCCGCAAGGAGCCTCTATGCCGCAACTGCCAGAAAACCTGCCTGATTCCGGTTTTATTTTCCGCCTGGTTGACCAAAGCGCGCAATTGCAGAGGATCTTTACCGCCGTCGAACTCGGCCTTTTCGAGTGCCTGGCGTCTCCCCGCTCCCTGGAAGAAGCCGCGCGGACATGCTCGCTGCAACAACCGGGCCTGGAAATATTTCTCGACCTTTTACGCTCGCTCGGCCTGATTGCCTTCAGAGACGGACTTTATCAGAATACGCCGGAAAGCGACAGCCTTTATCTTAAAAATTCCTACGCCAACATTCTGCCCATGCTGCGGGAATTTCAACAGATGATTTCAGTCCCGCTGAACGGACTGGCGGATATTTTGCGCCACGGCCCGCAAATTTCGAACCGGGAAGAATTGAACATGGAGGCGATGTACGGCGACGAAGAGCACAGCAGCCTGGCCTGGGCCGCGCGCGGGGCCGGTTCTGACGTAGCCGCGCTGCTGAATTCCCTTCCGGGGTCGGAAAATTTCCAGACTATGCTGGACATGGGGGGCGGGCACGGTCTGTTTGCCTTGTACGCGGCTGAAGCCATGCCCGGCCTGACGGCCTGGGTTATGGATTTCCCCGCCGTTCTCGAGCAGGCGGAGAAACAGATCACCCGCTGGAACATGCCTGAACGCGTCCGCCTAAAGCCAGGCAACTACATGCGCGATCCCCTGGGTGGACCGTATGACGTGATTCTGGCTTGCTGCACCCTTAACTTTACAGTTCCGGACGGAAAGCTTGATGATGTTATGCGAAAGGCCTGCGAAGCCTTGAAGCCGGGAGGATGGCTGGTAAGCCTGCACGGCGAGCCTGACGGGGCGGCCCTTGACGACGCCAAATTATACAGCCTGCTCAGCGGGCGCGACATTACCCTGCCGGATGGCGCTATAGCGCGGAGCATGCTGGAAAACGGCTTCAGGCACGTGAGAACCAGATCCGTCATGGCCGGAGGGGTGCGCCTTAGCCTGGACCTTGCGCATAAAAAATAAGACATTTTAACTCTGAAAAAATTTAAGTGCCCTGCCGGTCGCGCCAGCATATGCCCGCAAGCAAGCAGCGCGGCGTGTCTTTAGAGCTTTTCGCCTTGAGGTGATTGCTTAACGGCTGGCGAAGCCCGCCCGCAACCATCACTCTGCGAGGATGTGAAGACAAATCCTTGCAGAGATGTTTCAAAATTAAAATGCTCTATGAAAGCGCAAAGCTTGCGCTCCGGCAAAGGCCAGGTCGGAGGATGGCGCGGTCTTGAAAATAAAAAGGCGGCGCATGCCTGTTGACACGCGCCGCCTGATATTTTGCTTACGCCAAAATTACTTGATTTCGACTTCAGCGCCGGCTTCAACCAGCTGGGCTTTGGCTTCGTTGGCCTTTTCCTTGGAAACGGCTTCGAGCAGCACGGAAGGAGTGCCGTCAACCTTATCCTTGGCTTCTTTCAAGCCAAGGCCGGTCAGGGCGCGCACAACCTTGATCACGTTGATCTTGTTGGCGCCGGCGCCTTTAAGGTGCACGTCGAACTCGGTCTTTTCCTCTTCTTCAGGAGCGGCGGCTCCGCCAGCGACGGGCATGGCCATAATAGCGGCGGCAGGAGCGGCGGCGGAAACGCCGAACTTTTCTTCAAGTTCCTTGATGAATTCGGAAAGTTCAAGGACGGTCATATTGGCGATAAAATCGACAACTTGTTCTTTAGTAACGGACATTGGAATTCTCCTTTTAAAGATCTGTTTTACTCAGTAGTTGTTCAAGCTGCTTTCTTTTCTTCAATGGCTTTAAGCGCATAAAGCATGCCACGAATAATGTTCGCAAACAGCGAGACGAAGTTGGTGGGCACGGCGTTCATCGTACCCAGGGCCGTAGCCAAAAGCTCCTGCTTTCCGGGCAGCTTGGCCAAAGCGTCGATTTGCTCGGCGCTCATGAACTTGCCTTCAAGGCTGCCGTGTCTGACTACAAACTTCTTGCTGGTTTTGGCGAACTCGGTAACCGCTTTGGCAACGGCGACCGGGTCGGCAAACCCAAGGGCAATGGCGCAGTTTTCTTTGAAGTTATCTTTGATAACGTCGTGTGCGCCATCGGTGAGTGCAATGCGCGCCAAGGTGTTTTTCACGATCAGGAGCTCGCCGCCCACTTCACGCAATTTAACACGCAAACGCGTCATTTCTTCCACCTGCATACCCTTGAAGTCAGAGACAACCGCAATGGAGGCGTTCGAGGTTTTGGCCTTGATCTGCTCGATTATAGCGGCTTTTTGTGTTCTGGTGTTCACTGGGGGCTCCTTTAAAGAGCTTAGTGTTTTGCCGGTGGAATTACAGATACGAAAAAGGTTGGAGACTTAAAGCCTCGGCAGGCTGGTCTATTAAGGCGCGTTGCGCCGCCTGCTTTCTTCGACCCGAAATTCCCTGTCCTCTAGCCGATTATGACAAACCCCATCTGGACGGGGCGCTTGTCTCGTTGTCTCGCGGCTCCGGTGACGCCGGAACCGGCAAGTCCGGGCACATAGGGCCGGACTTGGAATTTTCCGCGCTTATCAGCCTTCTACGAACTTGCGCAGAATGGAAGGATCAACCTTGAAGCCAGGCCCCATAGTCGTGGAAACCGACATGGATTTCATATAGGTGCCTTTGGCTCCGGAGGGCTTCAGGCGGTTAACCTGGTCCAGCAGGGCCTTCAGGTTTTCCACCAGCTTTTCGGAGCCGAAAGAAACCTTGCCCAGGGGGGCGTGAAGCACCCCGGCCTTGTCAACCTTGAATTCGACGCGCCCGGCCTTGACTTCTTTAACAGCCGCGGCCACGTCAAAGGTTACGGTGCCGGTTTTGGCGTTGGGCATAAGCCCGCGCGGTCCGAGCACGCGGCCGACCTGACCGACAAGGGCCATTACGTCCGGAGTGGCTATGGCTGAATCAAAATCGAGCATGCCTTCCTTGATCTGGGCGACCAGGTCTTCAGCGCCGACAATATCGGCCCCGGCGGCTTTGGCCTCGGCGGCCTTGTCGCCCTTACAGAACACCGCCACGCGCACCGTTTTGCCCAGGCCGTGCGGCAGGGCGCAAGCGCCGCGCACCATCTGGTCGGAATACTTGGGGTCAACCCCAAGGCCGAGCGCGATGTCGACGGTTTCGTCAAATTTGGCGAAAGAAGCGGTCAGGGCTTTGTTTACGGCCTCATCAACCGGCCACACTGTCTGCAAGTCCACATTTTCAACAGCCTTGCGATATTTTTTGCCGTGTTTGGGCATTACTACACCTTATTCCTTACAGTCGAATCTCCTGCCGCGAAACAGCCTTCAGCTTCCAGACCGGGAAGCGCCGGAACAACCGGGAAGGCAACGGCAGTACGGTTGATTAAACTTACTTTACCTCAATGCCCATGCTGCGCGCGGTTCCAAGAATGGACTTGGTGGCGGCTTCAATATCTTTTGCGGTAAGGTCGGGCAGCTTGACGCGGGCAATGTCTTCAACCTCTTTCATGGTCAAAGAGCCGACCTTGTTACGGTTCGGTTCGCCGGAACCTTTCTGGAGCTTGGCCGCCTTCGCCAGAAGCACGGAAGCCGGAGGCGTCTTGGTGACAAAGGTAAATGAACGGTCATGATAAACTGTTATCACGACGGGGGTGACGGTGCCTTTATCTTCAGCCGTCTTGGCGTTAAAGGCCTTGCAGAATTCCATGATATTCAGGCCGTGCTGACCCAGGGCCGGACCTACCGGCGGAGACGGGTTGGCCATGCCACCCGGAATTTGCAGCTTGATCTTGGCGACTTCTTTTTTAGCCATGATAATTTCCTTCAGTATAACAAGCCGCGAGGCCTGTTGCCCATTCTCTGTATTTTTCTTTAAATTCCGATTTCCGGACTAGCCCTTCGAAACCTGGACAAAATCAAGTTCAACCGGGGTTTGTCTGCCGAAAATCGAAACGGAAACCCGCAACTTGCCCTTGTCGTAATTGACGTCTTCCACCACGCCGTTAAAGCCGCTGAAAGGCCCGTCAATAACCCGCACCTCATCGCCGCGCTCGAAATTGAACTTGGGCCGGGGTTGTTCGTGGCGGGTTTCCATCATGGAAAGGATACGCTCGGCTTCGCTGTCGCGCATCGGCGTCGGGCGGTTTTTGCCGCCGACAAAGCCCGTGACTTTGGGTATGGACTGCACCCGGTGCCAGGATTCGTCGTTCATGATCATGCGAACCATTACGTAGCCCGGATAAAACTTGCGGGTAAAGGTTTTCTTCTCTCCCCGCACCAACTCGATAATGCGCTCGGTGGGAATGACAACTTCCTGAATGGCGCCGTTATCCTGCCCGGTGCGCATCATTTCGCGTATAGTTTGCTCCACCCGGTTTTCAAAGCCGGAGTAAGTATGGACTATATACCAGCGCGCCTTGGGTTCGTGGGGCGGTAAATTCAAATCAGGCGTATCCGTCATGTCTACTTCCCGATGCTGAGTATGAGTTCCATGAGCTTGACCAGCCCAATGTCCAGAATTCCGAGAAAGACAGACATTACGACAACCAGAATGAGCACAGCAATGGCAGTGACCCTTACTTCCTTGCGGGCGGGCCAGTTCACCTTCTTGAGTTCAATCTTGGACTCTTCAAAGTATTCGCGCAAAGAAGCGGCTTTCAGCGCCAAGGTGGATTCCTTCATAACGGAAGCGCCGCTCTTGGAAGAAGGCCCGCCCTTAACGACGTCGTCGCCGGATTTCTTTTGTTTCGTGCTCATGTATCGCCCCTGATCAAGGCAGGAATCGCCGGCGGAAGCTCCGCCCTCCTGCATCATTTTAGGTCCGGACCCCGGCGAAGCGCCGGAAACGACCGGCAACCGCAATACCCGGAGGCCCTCTGACAAGTTCCAGCCGGGCTTTGCCCGGCCCCTCGCAAATTACGCTTGAAAGCGCCTTTCGTTTTGAAGAGGCGGCCGGTCCGGCGGAAGATAAATGGCAGGGCAGGAGGGATTCGAACCCCCAACTTGCGGTTTTGGAGACCGCCGCTCTAGCCGTTAGAGCTACTGCCCTGCGTGGCCGCGGCGCCCGTCGTTATCTTGACGGCGGGCGCCGCGGAAAGAAGACAAACTACTTGGTTTCGCGATGCACTGTGACTTTTTTGTCCCACGGACAATATTTCTTCAGCTCAAGGCGGCCAGTGGTGTTTTTCTTGTTCTTATTGGTCGCATAATTGCGCCGCTTGCACTCAGTGCAGGCAAGCTGGATATTGATGCGCATCTGTTACTCCAGAATTTCAGTGACAACGCCGGAGCCTACGGTGCGGCCGCCTTCGCGGATAGCGAAGCGCAGGCCCTGTTCCATGGCGATGGGGTTGATCAGTTCCACGATGAAGGTGGCGTTGTCGCCGGGCATAACCATTTCCACGCCTTCAGCCAGGGCTATAATGCCGGTGATGTCGGTGGTACGGAAATAGAACTGCGGGCGGTAGCCGGTGAAGAACGGAGTGTGGCGGCCGCCTTCTTCCTTGGAAAGAACGTAAACTTCAGCCTTGAACTTCTTGTGCGGGGTGATGGACTTGGGAGCGGCCAGAACCTGCCCGCGTTCCACGTCTTCACGCTTGATGCCGCGCAGAAGGGCGCCGATGTTGTCGCCGGCCTGACCCTGGTCAAGCAGCTTGCGGAACATTTCAACGCCGGTGCAGGTGCTCTTAACAGTGGGCTTGATGCCGACGATTTCAACTTCTTCGCCAACCTTGATGATGCCGCGCTCAACACGACCGGTCACAACGGTGCCGCGGCCGGAGATGGAGAACACGTCTTCAATGGGCATAAGGAAGGGCTTGTCAATGGCGCGTTCCGGCTCGGGAATGAAAGAGTCGCAAGCGTCAAGCAGCTCGATAATGGGCTTGGTGGCGGGATCGTCCAGGCTGGAGGCCTCAAGGGCCTTCAGGGCGGAGCCGCGCACAACCGGGGTGTCGTCGCCGGGGAAGCCGTAGGTGGTGAGCAGTTCGCGCACTTCCATGTCGACCAGTTCCAGCAGTTCTTCGTCGTCAACCATGTCGCACTTGTTCAGGAACACGACCAGGCTGGGAACGCCGACCTGGCGGGCGAGAAGGATGTGCTCGCGGGTTTGCGGCATGGGGCCGTCGGTGGCGGCCACAACGATGATGCCGCCGTCCATCTGGGCGGCGCCGGTGATCATGTTTTTGATGTAGTCGGCGTGGCCGGGGCAGTCGACGTGAGCATAGTGGCGCTTCGGAGTTTCATATTCCACGTGGGCGGTGGAGATGGTGATGCCGCGCTCTTTTTCTTCCGGGGCCTTGTCTATTTCGTCGTAAGAAACGAATTTGCCAGCGCCCATGCGCATGCCGGCAACCTTGGTTATGGCGGCGGTAAGAGTGGTCTTGCCGTGGTCAATATGGCCGATGGTGCCGATGTTAACGTGAGGCTTTGTGCGCTCGAATTTTTCCTTACCCATGATTAAACTCCCTGCATGTTAGCATTATTGGCTTTGAGTAAATACCGTTTGCAAAAAAAGAGTGGAGCCCATAAGCAGAATTGAACTGCTGACCTCATCCTTACCAAGGATGCGCTCTACCGACTGAGCTATATGGGCTTTGCGTGGGACATTCCGGCAAGAAAACGGGCACGTTTCAGGTGGAGCGGGAAACGAGATTCGAACTCGCAACCCTCAGCTTGGAAGGCTGATGCTCTAGCCGTTGAGCTATTCCCGCGTATTCGCCGTAGTTCTCCGACAGAACGTCCTCTTAAGGCTCCCGTCTCCTACAACTTGATTGCCGCCTTTTGACTCTAAAACATAGAGAGGTCGCATGCGGCTGCGACCAAGAGTGCCTTTGCCACATCCGGCGGAGAAAGGCAAGCCCCTTCGTCACAGTCGCGCGGCGGCAACCCGCTGACGCGTAGCGCCCTTGCGGGCGCAAAAAAAATTCTGGTGGTGGGGGGTGGATTTGAACCACCGAAGTCGTCAGACGACAGATTTACAGTCTGTTCCCTTTGGCCACTCGGGAACCCCACCTTTTTCTTTAGCTGGAGCTGGCGATGGGACTTGAACCCGCAACCTGCTGATTACAAATCAGCTGCTCTGCCAATTGAGCTACACCAGCCAAGAGGAGCTGTATTTATCCGGAGAAAACGGAAAAGGCAAGCAAAAAATGCAAATTCTCCAAAAAATTTTCTCATTAAATTTTTACCGTAAAAAATTTGACGGGAACACGCCCCCCCGGCTCCTCCTCTCGCCGTTCGCCCGCGGCGCGGCCCCGCACTGCAGATTTTCATTGCCGCAACGGCGGTTGCCATGTACATTAAAACAAAATAGCGCATAATCGGAGTATTGTGCGCGGCACAGCAACGCCCTGCCGCGCCGGAATGTTACAACCCATTCATGTTATATGCGAAAACGCCGGTGAACGCCGGAAAAACAACGACGCGCCTTTTGAAACTCGCGGAATCGTAACGCTGCCATATGATACGCCACATTCACGCCATAACGGCCATAGCCGTTTTTTTGTCATTCTGCCCCGCCGCCCATCGCGGGCTGGCGGAAGAAGCCAGGCCGGCATTGCGTATCTACGCCCCGGCCGACTTTCTCCACGCCGGGCTGCTGGAGCAGTTCACCGCCGAAACCGGCATTCCCCTGGCAATGTCTTTCGCCTCCTCCGGCGAAGACATGCTGGCCGAACTGACGCAAAGCAATCATGGCCGCTACGACCTCGTGCTCTCCAGCTCCTCCGTCCTGCAGCAGCTTATCGGTTACGGCCGCATGGCGCCGCTTGACCGCTCCGCCCTGCCCTCTCTGGGCAATCTCATGCCGCGTTTCGCCTCCGGGCGGAAAGGCGGGCTTCTGTATGCCGTGCCGGTTTGTTGGAGCCTATTGGGAATCACGGTGAACAGGTCAGTGGTTACGCCCAATTATATCGACTCGTGGAATTTTCTCTGGGACGGGTCCTACAACGGAAAACTGCTGCTCCCGGCCGACTTCAGGACAAGCCTGGGCATAGCGCTTCTGAGCCTCGGGCATTCCGTCAACAGTTCCGATGCGGCCCAGTTGGCCGAAGCCATGGGCAGGCTGAAAGAACTGGCCGCGCGCGCCGCGTTTTTCACCTCTGTCGATTCGCGCGAGCACTTTATGAACGGCAGCGTTCAAATCGGAATTACCTTTAACCAGAAATGGGCTACAGAGAATGATTCCCCTTACGCTTTCATTATGCCGCAAGGCAAAAGCGTGATAATAACCTGGCTTCTGGCCATGCCTAAAACCGTTGAACGCCAGCAAGAAGCGTTCACTTTCGTTGAATTTATGCTGCGGCCGGACATTGCCGCCCGCCTGAGCGCGGAAACAGGATACGGAACCGTCAACAAGAACGCCCTCAAGTTGCTGCCTGAAGCGGTGCGCTCCAACCCTAAAATATATCCGCCCGAAGAGGTTATGGACAGGATTGAAACCGAGGCGGCCCTGCCCGAACGGGACATGATCAGCCTGGAGATAGACTGGCACAGATTTATACGCTTTTCGGGAAAGGCCGAAGCCAATTAAAAGACGCCGCTTGTCCGGCGTGAAACGGCAAATATATGCTCAGCAAGCTTAAAGCGTTTATCATGCAATCAATGTTCAGAACCATGGTCTGCACCGTGGCCGTGGCGGTCGCGCCCGTCTTCGCCGTCACCGTCGTGACCGGCATGGAGAAGCACGCGGAAGACCTTCGCCTGATCTCGCAAAGACTGGAGGCGACCGTTTCCGCCATTTCCAGGCAAGAATCCATGCTTGCGGCCAACAGTCGGGTTCTGCTCTCAACCCTTGCCGCCCTGGAACCCGTAAAAAACGGCAACCCGGCTGAATGCTCCGCCCTTTTCCGTTCGCTGCGCTCCACATTTACAGCGTATGACAATATCGTTCTTATAAACGCCCAAGGTTCCATCGTGGCTTCGGCCGCGCCCGTTCCGGAAGCCCACAGCCTGATCCGCCGCGCGGTTTCCGGCCCCGGCAGGAACGTTCCGCCCATGGAGATTGAAGACGGCAAACTCTTTTTTTTCGCCCAGCTGAAAGATGCCGGCGGGCAACCGGACGGCTTGCTCGCCCTGGTCACGGGGCTTGAATATTTTTCCGTCCGCCTTGATGAAATGCATCTTGCCGCGACAGACGGGAAAGAAGACGAATTTCCCCACCTGCGCGAAAGCTACCGGCGCGAAAGCATCACGCCCGGGCGCATCCTTGACGGCATGAAACTTTACCTGGCGGACCACACGATGCGAGCCGTGTATGCGCAGGCGGAAAACGGCGAATGGGAGGCGGTTCACCTTCACGCTGAACTGCTTCTGGCCCTCACCGGGGGCAACGGCGCGCCCCGGGAAGTAACCATGAACGACGGCACGGCCCTCGTCGCGGCGGCCGCCGGAATCGCCGCGACGGACCGGAATGAAGATTCGCTGGTCGCCCTGCTCACGGCGCCGCGCGACATCGTCTACGCCGGAACCGACAAGAAATTCAAGAACTATTCCAGCGTGCTGGTTTCGGGCGCGGCGCTCGCCGTCGTACTGACCGTTTCGCTTTGTTTCTATTTTTTCAGAGCTCCGGTACGCCGCCTTCTGGATTACGCCTCCCTGCTCAGGCAGGGAAACACGGAAATCCGGATCAACGAACGCTCCATGCCGGGAATGTTCCGCCTTTGCGCCGAAAAACTTAACTCCATGGCCGACAAATTGCGCGAACGCGAGCAAAGTCTCAAGAAAGCCAGCGCCGACGCGGAAAAAGCCCTCTTCGTCAAAAACGAATTTCTGGCTAATATCAGCCACGAGATACGCACCCCGATGAACGCCATACTCGGCATGACCTACCTGGCCCTGAAAACCCCCCTGGAACCAGCCCAGAAGAATTATATCAATAAGATACACCTTTCAGGCAAAACTTTGCTGCGCATCGTCAACGACGTGCTGGATTTTTCGCGCATGGAAATGGGCAAGCTGAGCATGGAAAAAACCCGCTTCGCCCCGCGCGACCTGTTCAGCGGCCTGGCCGCCCATTTTCAGGAGTTTCTTGAAGACAAGGGCATACAGCTCGTAATCGCCGTTGATCCAAACGTTCCCATGTACCTTGTCGGCGACCCGCTGCGCCTGGAACAGGCCATAGGCTACCTGCTGGACAACGCCATCCAGCACACATCCAGGGGCATCGTGCGCCTGGCCTGCTCGCTGATAAGCATCGTGCAGAACGAATGCTCCCTGCGCATTATGGTGGCGGACACCGGGCAGGGCATGCACCCCGGCCAGCTTCACGCCCTTGTGAGCACCCTGGACCAGTCCAGCCATCCCGGGTTCCGGGGAGGCGCGGAAAACTCCACCACTCTCGGGCTGATCATGTCCAGCCAGCTTTTCATGATGATGAACGGCGGCGTGCACGTAAGCAGCGAACAGGGCCGGGGAACGGTGTTCACCTGCACGGCCCGCTTTACCTATTACGCCACGGAACAAAACCAGCAGTTCGGCGTTCTGCGTAAACGGCGCGCGATTATCGTCGACGACGACGAGGTGCTGCTTCCCCTCCTGGCCAACCTGCTGGCCAGCTTCTCCATGGAAACCGCGGCCGTTTCCACCCCGCGCGAAGCCGTTGAAATTCTGGCCCAGGCCGAACGCGACGGAATTTATTATGATTTTTGCCTGATTGACTGGAGAAGCATGGAGCAGGACGGCGGCGACGTCTTCCGCCAATTGCGCCAGGCCGCCCCGGGCCATTCCCCGCATATCATCGCCATGTCTTCCTACGGGAGGGAAGAACTGCGCGCCATGTCGGAAGGGGCCGGAGCGGACGCTTTTCTGCATAAGCCCATTAACGGCTCCATACTGCTCGACACCTTGATGGGCATCATTGAACAGGCGGAAAACCTTACCAAGGAAACCGCCTTGCCTGAAGAGCGGGAACATGACCCGCACCAGCGGAATCTTTCCGGCATGCGCGTCCTGCTGGTGGAAGACAACCCGATAAGCCAGCAACTGAGCAAGGAAATAATGGAACAGACCGGAATTTCCGTAACGGTCGCTGCCAACGGCAGCGAAGCCCTGCGCGCGCTCAGCCTGGTCACGGCGCGCCCGCCTTTTGACGTTATCCTGATGGACCTGCAAATGCCGCTGATGGACGGCTATGAGACCACCTGGCGCATCAGGAAAGACACGCACCTTGGCGCGGAGCACGTTCCGATAATCGCAATGACGGCGCACAGCCAGTCGGACGAAATGGCGGCCTGCCGCAACGCGGACATGGACGACCATGTCGCCAAACCCATAGAAATCAGCCTGCTGTTCGCGGCGTTGCAGCGCTGGGCTCCGCTCGTTCTGTCTGAGAAAGACGAATGCCTGCCCGCGCTGGAAAAAATCGCCGCCCTGCTGCCCGAAAACAACGCCCAGGCAATTATGGCTTTCACCCAGCAAAAAACGGTTCTGACCCGCTACATAGGCAAAGGAAGGACGCAAAAACTCCAGCGCCTTATGCACCAGGAACCGGCCAAAGCGGAAAATTTCCTGCGCTATCTCGTCGAATTTTTGCGAATGTCCTGACTAATGCCGCTAAAACAGCGCCAGGAACAACCGGGCCCCAAACCTTAGAAATAAAACTCGGTGTAACTATAATATAATCGAAGGCATAGCATGTTTTTTTACGGGTCTATCAAAAGAACGCTTTATTTTATCGTGATGCTGGCCATGCTGCCGGCCCTGGCCATCATCCTGTACTCAGGGCTTGACAGCCGTCAGGCCGCCCTGGAAGAAACGCGGGAAAAAGCTTCGGACTTGATGAACAACGTCATCACGCAGCAGGAGCTCTGGACGGAAAACTCCCGCATGCTTCTGCTCACCCTGACCCAGCTGTCTGAAGTGCGCCAAATGGAAGCGGACCCTTGCACCGTCCTGTTGCAGGACATCAGGGCCAACTATCCGGTTTACGCCAACTTCGCGCTTATAAACGCCAAAGGCAAGGTCGTCGCCGCCGCGAACGCCCTGAACGGCAAGGAAGAGGCAGATTTCAGCCAGACGGATATTTTCAAAAAAACGCTGAGCTCGCGCAATTTCACCGTCGGCAAAATCCTGGAAGACCCGCTGAGCGGGCGACGCGTTCTGCCTTACGCCGTGCCGGTAATGGACAACGAAGGCAAGGTTATGGCGGTTTTGCTGGCCGGGTTGAAGGCCGAGCGGGAAATATTCGATTTCGTGAACAAAGAAGGCGCCCTGCTTAACGGCGCCACTATAAGCATACTGGACGCCTCCGGAAGGATTTTTCTCTCTTACCCGGCCGACAGCAAGGCGCAGAACGGAGTTCTCTCCGTAAGCCCCAACTGGGAACATATCAGGAAAGGCAACAAGCCGGCCGGCTATTTTGACCTTATCAGCAAAGACCGGCAGAAAAACTTTGTGGCTTACCGCTGCCTCAGCCTGCGCGGCCTTGAAGCCCCCTATTTCAGCATAGAGATGACCGTTTCGGAAAGCACGGCTTACGCCAAGGCGAACTTGCTGCTGGCCCGCAACGTGCTGCTGCTCTTCCTGGCCTCGGCCCTGGCTTTTGTCATCGCCTGGCTGATGGAGCGCGCCGCCCTGGTCAAACCGGTGAACAAGCTGCTTCGCGCAACCAGCGAACTCTCCGCCGGAAACCTGGAGGCGCGCACCTCCGTGCGCGGGTTGACCGGCGAAATAGGGCTTCTGGCCTCTACTTTCGATGAAATGGCCGACGCCCTGGAAGCGCGCGATCATGACCTGGTTCGGGCCAAACGGTCGGCTGACGCGGCCAACCAGGCCAAAAGCGACTTCCTGACCAACATGAGCCATGAAATACGCACGCCGATGAATTCAATTATCGGCATGGCCTATCTGGCCTTGAAGAGCAACCTCAACCCCAAGCAATATTCATACGTTTCCAAAATATACGCCGCCGCCAACACCCTTTTGGGCATCATCAACGATATTTTGGACTTTTCCAAGATAGAGTCGGGCCAGCTGAACATAGAACAGGTCCAGTTTTCGCTTGACGAAATGCTGGACAGCACCGCCATGCTGATCAGCCAGAAAGCGGAAGAAAAAGGCCTTGAAGTGCTGTTCGGCATCTCGCCGGACGTGCCGCAAAACCTTGTGGGCGACCCCTTGCGCCTGGGGCAGGTGCTTACCAACCTGACAAACAACGCCGTGAAATTCACCGAACAGGGCGAAATCATAATTTACTGCGAGCTGGCCAGCCGGTTCGGAAACAAGGTGCGCCTGCGTTTTTCGGTGAAGGATACCGGCATCGGCATGACCAAAGAGCAGCAGGAAAAACTTTTTCAGCCATTTACCCAGGCGGACGGCTCCACAACCCGCAAATTCGGCGGAACCGGCCTTGGCCTGACCATCACCAAAAAAATTCTGGAACTGATGGACGGCACTATCAATATCGAAAGCGAATTCGGCTTCGGCACCACAGTCATATTCACCGCCTGCTTCACCCTGCCTGAAGTGGAGCGTGAAACCGTATCGCGCCATGCCGACAGCGCCGCGAACCTGATGGTGGGCACCAAAATATTGGTGGTGGACGACAGCGAAGAAGCGGGAAAGATGTTCGAAAACCTGCTTTCCAGCCTGCAATTCCGCGTCAGCCGGGTTACGTCTCCCAGCGAAGCCTTCGTCCTTTTATGGCAGCACGACGCCGAAGACCCGTTCAAAGCCGTTTTCATGGACTGGAGAATGCCGTCCATGGACGGTGTTGAAGCCACTTATCGCCTGCGTACGGAGTTGAACCTCGCCAACGTTCCGGCTGTTCTCATCACCTCCACCGTCAACAGGCCGGAAATAGCCCAACAGGCCAACAAAGCCGGCGCGGCGGGCGTTATTTACAAACCGGTGAACAAATCCCTGCTTTACGACGCCCTGCTGGCGGTTCTGAATAAAGACCCTGACAGCTTCAGGCAGCACCTGGCCCAGGAACGCAAGCCGGAAATCGCCGCGCTTCCCGATTTAAGCGGATTTTCCATCCTGCTGGTTGAAGACAACCCTATCAACCAGCAAATGGCGGTTGATCTCCTTTCCAGCGCGGGGGCGAAGGTCACCGTGGCCGGCAACGGGCTTGAAGCCCTGAGGAGTCTTCGCGCCAAGCAGCCGGAAAAGCCGGGGGCGCCGCCCTTCGACCTGACGCTGATGGACCTTAAAATGCCGGAAATGGACGGATATGACGCCGCCAAAGCCATCAGGGAACAAGAACGCTATAACAATATGCCGATAGTGGCCATGACGGCCCACGTCATGCCGGAAGAAAGGCAGCGCTGCCTGGATGCCGGAATGAACGACCATATCTCCAAACCGCTTGAAGTGGATAAATTTTTCGCAACCCTTGAACTCTGGCTCAAAAAACTGGACCTCAACGCGGCGGACCCGGCAACGCGCAGCGCGCGCACCGCTCAAGCTTTCCAGGAAACGGAGCCTTCGCCCGGGCTTGGCGCACACCCCATGGAAGGCGGCATTCCCATGGTTAAGATAGAGCTTTTCAACCGTGAACAGCCGGATCCGGCCCGGCAAACGAACGCCCAGGCGCAGGAGCCGCCCGCCGGACGGGTGCAAAACCGGCGCGGCGGTCCGACCCCCGTCACCGCCCCCCCCGCAAAAGGGGAAACGCCGAAAACAGCCCTGACGAAAACCGGGGCGGACAAAAAACTCGTTCCGGAAACGGCCGGGCCGGAGCAGGCGCAACCCGCGCCCGAACCGCCCCGCCAGCCCCTGCCGCAAAATTCCGCCTCAGGCCTCCCCCCGCTGCCCGGCCTGAACGTGCAAACCGCCCTGGCCCGCCTGGGCAACAATGAAAAGATCTACCGCAAGCTTTTGGAACAGTTTGTGGATTTCTATAAGGATATCCCGGTAGAATACGCTAACGCCGTAGGCAAGGAAGACAACGGCGAGGCCTCGCGCATAGCGCATACCTTGAAAGGCCTTGCCGCGTCGTTGGGGGCGGACGCCTTGAGCCGGAGCGCCGCCGACCTTGAAAGCGCCCACAAGCAAAGCGGCCTGGACCACGCCGAACTGGCCGAAACATGCTTTGCCGAACTGGCTATCGTGCAATCCATGCTGCGCAAGGCCCTGAACATGCCGGAGGCGGAAAACTCCCCGCGGGAAGAGTGCGCGGCGCCCCAAACGGACGCGCCGGCGTTTGATGCCACGCAACTGGACCTGCTCAGGAAACTGCATGATTTTCTGGAGGATGACGACGCTCAGGCCGATTCCTTCATGCAAGCGCACATGGAAGAATTCAAGACCATGCTGCCGGGAACCGAGTTCAACGCCTTAAAGCTGGGCGTGTCGCGTTTTGACTTCGAGAAGGCATTGGAAATTCTGCAAAAATATCTCGGATGCGCATGACAGGCCGGAAAATAGAAACGCTCCAGGAAAAACCGGCGGGGGCCGCGCCCGCTATGAAATACGCGCGGCTGGCCGCCCTGTTCCTGGCCCTGCCTTGCGCCGCCTGTTTTCCTGCGGGAAATGAAGAAGCCGCAAAAACGCAAGGAATTGCGAAAACGCCATGTTACGCCCTGTACCAGTGCAAGGGCGCGCCGCTGGCCTTCACATACACTGAAGAACTGTGCGCGGAAGCCGGCGGCAACAGTTGGCGGAACTGGCAGGGGCTGTGCAACGGGCATAACAAATAAAGGAACCGAATTTTCCGGATCGCCCCGAAGAGGCCGGAAGCGCGTCTCAAATTCATCCGCCTGCGCAATAATTTCCGTTTTTCATTCAAAAGGCGTTAACCGGGCAGCATTGCAACTTAAAAAAACTAAAGCCTAAAACGTTCCAAACATCATCATCGCCCCGCCGGTTATCTGCAAGACGGCCAGGACGACAGCCGCGAAAGCCAGAAGGCCGTGCAGCATGGGCAGCCTGTTGTTGCGCGAGTTTCCGGCCCGCCGCTGAGGCTTGTTCAGCCTGAAGCCGCTAACGTAGATCATAAGGATGAGAAACGCGAAAACCATTCCGCCCAGGCCGTGCCCTTCAAGAGCGCGTTTGCCGTAATATCCCCAGGTTATGCCGAAAGCGAAGAGCGCCCCGGACAGCCAGAGCAAAATCGCCAGCCTGCCCAGAAAAACATGCCTTTTCCACGGAAAGACCGTCTTGCGCCCGAAGTGGCGGCTTTGCGCCCGCAACCAGCCGAGATAAAGGACGTAAATTCCCAAACAGGTAGCCAGAACTTGTATCACAGGGTGCAGGTTGAACATTTTCAGGCCCTCCCTTTACACTTGCACTATAAATCAATGTCCGCCTTATTTCAACCGCCGCAAGACGGCGAGCCCTCAGCAAAAGGGCGGCCTGAACGCCGTATGCTTTTCGCAACCGGCGGTCAGGCCGCGTAAACGGCAAGTATAAAAAAAAAACGAAGCTGATCCGCCCCGAGAGCCGCCCCTGACGAGAATTCATTTTTTCAGCTTGCGCTTTACTCCGCCCAGCAGGTCCTCCAGCAGATCAGGCGCCAGCAGACGGCTCAAGGGCAAGTAAGCCAGCGCGAAACAGACCCCGCTGGCGGCTATGCCGAGAAAAGCCCCGGACAAGGGCTTTTCCGGAAGCAGCGCCCGCAAATACGCCACCGGCGCGTAAGAGACGGCGGCGGCCAGGGCCGACAGGGCGGAACATTGGACAAAGCGCTTGAAAAGCCCGCGCAAAGCCCCCCCCCCGAAATGCTTCACCCAAAGCAGCAGCATGGCCGAGGTATAAAGGCCTATGCCGCAAACTCCGGCCAGCGCCACGCCGGAAGCGCCATACAGCCTGCCCAGCCCCCAGTAGAGCGGCAGGCTCGCCAATGTGGACGCTGTTCCGGCCAGAACCGGAGTAACGGTGTTTTCGTGCGCGTAAAAACCCCGGCCCAAAACCTGCTGCACCGCCCAAAACCCTACCCCGCAGAGCATGATGGCCAGCAGCAGTCCGGTTTGCCCGGCCTGTTCGGCGCTGAAGCGGCCCTGCTGAAAAATCAGGCGTATGGTAGGCCCGGAAACCGCTATCATCCAGAAGGCCACGGGAATTATAACCCCCAAGGAAGCCAGAAGGGCGGAGCGCACCGTCCTGTCGAATCCGTCTTTATCCGCCTTGGCCGCCAGCGCGGCCAGAAAGGGAAAAGAAGCCACCCCGGCGGCCTGGGCCACCACGCCCACCGGAACCTGCATCAGGCGGCGGGCGTAATTCAGCATGGTTACGGCCCCTTCGCCGCCCGCGAGGCCGAAAATGCGCAGGAACTGCTCGTCGAGCGCGACGATGGATTGCCCGAGCATCAGAGGCAGGGCCAGCAGGACGAATTTTTTCAGGCCGGAATGAGTGAAAACCGGGCTAATATGCGCCCCGCCCCTGAACACTCCCCAGGCCGGCAGGGCCAGGCTGCCCAAAGCCGCGCCGCTTAAAACGCCCCAGCAGAACCCCTCCATGCCCAAATCCGGAAAAAAATTTATGCAGAGCAGTCCGCCCATGATGATGCAAAGATTGTATATAAGCGGGCTAAGGGCGGGCACGGCGAATTGCCTGCGGTAATAGAGCACGGCCGTGAAGCAGGCCCCCGGCAGAAAACAGGCCTGCGCCGGAAGGATGATGCGCAAAAAGCGCACCAGGCGCGGCTGAAGGTGGGCGGGCAGCCCAGGCGCGGCCAGCGCGGCCAGCGGCGCGGCGAACACCCAGGCCAGCAAGGTCAGCAGTACCGCGAAAAGACACAGCCAGCAAAGCACGGCGGAAAAGAAGCGCCAGCCGTCAGCCTCGTCTTTTTCGAAAAAACGCGCGAGCAGAGGGATAAGGGTTATGGAAAAATAGCCGCCGGCAAGAAGATAATTAATGAAATCGGGAATAACGAAGGCGTTGACGAAAATATCCGTTTCCGGCGTGGCTCCGTAATAGTAGGAAATGATTTTGTCGCGTATCAGCCCCATGAAGCGGGATAAAAATATGCTGGCGGCCAGAATGACCGCCGCCGCGCCCATGCTTTGTATCTTGGAAAAAAGCTTCATTCCCGGCAATGTAGCAGACGCCCCCCGCCCGAACAAGGAAAATAACGGCGTCAGGCGCGCAACCGCGCATATTGACAAGTGTTTACCCTTGCGTTTATAGACCTTGCTAGCTGTCATGCCCGCGTTCTGAAAACCGGCGTCTCAGTTGCGCAATTCATATTTTTCAGTCTTAATCTGTCACAACGTATCGCATTGCTTCGCTTTCGAGCTTGGTTGATTTTGTCCGGTAGTGTACGAGCTGCCACCTCCTGAAACTTTATACACAAAGGGGCGTACATGGAAAAATTTGTAGCTGGTCTTACAAGCGTCGTTGACTACGTCAACGGGATTGTCTGGGGTTTGCCTATAATCATCCTTATTATAGGCACCGGTCTTTTTCTGACCTTCGGCCTGCGTTTTATCTCCATCAGAAAGATTCCCCACGCTTTCAAGATGATGTGGCGCGGGCGTGAAAAAGAAAAAGGCGGCTCTGGCGAAATTTCTCCCTTCAACGCCCTGATGACCGCCCTGGCGGCCACTGTGGGCACAGGCAACATCGTCGGCGTTGCCGGCGCAATCAGCATCGGCGGCCCCGGCGCCCTGTTCTGGATGTGGATGACCGCCCTTGTGGGCATGGCCACCAAATTCGGGGAAACCGTTCTGGCCGTTCATTACCGTGAAGTCACACCCGACGGCAACTACGTGGGCGGGCCCATGTATTACATCAAAAACGGCCTGGGCAAAAAATGGGCCTGGATGGGCACGCTGTTCGCGCTCTTCGGCGCTTTGGCCTGCTTCGGCATAGGCAACATGACCCAGAGCAACGCGGTTGCCGGTTACATACTCCATATGGTGCCCTCCTGGGCGGTCGGCCCCGAAGTGATCCCCGGCCTGGCCGGCAGCACCCTGCCCAAAGTCATCATCGCCGCCGTCATGTTCATCATGACCTCGCTGGTTATCCTGGGCGGCGTGGAGAGAATAGGCAACGTGGCGGGCAAGGTCGTTCCTTTCATGTGCCTGCTTTACATCCTCGTCTCCCTTGTCGTTATCGGCATGTACATTGACCAGGTGCCCAGCGTGTTCGCTCACGTCGTGTACGAAGCCTTCACCCCCACCGCCGCCGTCGGCGGCTTCGCCGGCGCGGTTATAATGCAGACCATCCGCATGGGCGTAGCCCGAGGCATCTTCTCCAACGAAGCCGGCCTTGGCTCCGCCGCCATGGCCCACGCCACGGCCGTTATCGGCAGCCCGGTGCGCATGGGCTTCATCGGCATGCTCGGAACCTTCATCGACACCATCATGGTGTGCAGCATGACCGCGTTCGTCATACTGGTAACCGGCGCCTGGCATATGGTCGATCCGGAAACCGGCGTCCAGTTCGCCAAGGGCATACTCACCACCAAGGCGTTCAGCATAGCCCTTCCGGGCGACTCCGGCGGCATGTTCGTGGCCTTCTCGGGCATACTCTTCGCCTACACCACCATCCTCGGATGGTGCGTATACGGCGAACGCTGCGCCATGTACTTCTTCGGCGACAAAATCCTCTGGCCCTTCCGCGCCATCTTCTGCTGCGTGGTTCCCATGGGCGTTCTGCTTCAGCTCGACCTGGTGTGGAACATCGCCGACACCCTTAACGGCATGATGGCCATACCCAACCTGATAGGCCTTCTCCTGCTCAGCCCGATCCTCTTCAGGCTGACCCAGGAATACCTGAAGGAAGAAAAGATCTAAAACGAAAATGCCGGCCTGAACGCCGGTTTGATTAGCGTAAGCCAGCCCGCTGAGCCTGTTCAGCGGGCTGGCTTTTTCCTGCGCCGCGGTGTATGGTGCGAATGCGGCGCTCCGCAAGGCGGAGCGCCCTACCCCCCCCGCATCCTTAACGAGGAATTATGATAGCCAACAGCACGGACCCTGTAATTTTCGTCAGCCTGAAGAACATATGCCGCAACTTCGCCTTCCTGAACGGCAAGGCCCGGGAAATAAGCCATGAAGGCGGCCAATGGCCCAGCGCGATACCGGTCATCAAATCAGACGCCTACGGGCACGGCCTGGTCAAAGTCGGCGCGGCCCTGCTGGAAAAAGGCGGGGCCGAAGCCCTGGCCGTGGGCACTGTGGAAGAAGGGGTCGACCTGCGCGAGGGGTTGCGAAAACTCGGAGCGCCCGAAAACCCCATTCTTTCTCTTCTGGGCGCATACAGCGCGGAAGAGGCCGAAGCTTGCGCCGTTCACGGCATAACCCCGGTGGCCCAAAGCCTTGATCAGCTTGAAAAACTCGGCAGGGCCGCCGCCAAGTTCTCCTCCGCCCCCATAGGCATAGGCGTCAAGCTGGACACCGGAATGTGCCGCCTGGGCCTGAAGCACGGGCGGACTGACGGCTTTCTGAACGCCCTGCGCTCCAGCAAGGCCTTGCGCCCCCAGCTTTTCATTTCACATCTGGCCGCCGCCGACGCTCCGGAAGAAGACGGTTTCACGCAGCAACAGCTGGCGCTGTTCCGTGAAGAATTGAATAAAATACGATCCGTCTGGCCGGAAGTGCGCGCGTCCCTGCTCAATTCCGCAGGGCTGCTCAGCCATGCCGCCCTGGAAAAAAATCTCGGCGCCCTGTTGGGTCCGCATATGAGCCGCCCCGGCATGGCTATTTACGGCGTCAGCCCGTTGCACCGCACCGGGCGGCACGAGGCGGGGGAAGCCCTTGTCCCGGCCATGCGGGCGGCCGCCCCGGTTATGGCCGTGCATGACGTGCCCGCCGGGCGAAGCGTCAGCTACGGCCGCACCTTCAAGGCGGAGAAAGACATACGCGTCGCGGTAATCCGCGCCGGTTACGCCGACGGCTTTTCACGCGGCCTTTCCGGGAAGGGCGAACTTTGCCTGCACGGGCGCCGGGTTCCCGTTCTGGGGCGGGTTTGCATGCAAATGCACATGGTTGACGTCAGCGCCCTGCCGGAAGTGAAGCCCGGAGACCTGGCCTTTATTTTAGGCGGAGAAGGCGAGAGCGCGATCAGCCCTTATGACCTGGCCTCCGCCTGGGGCACCATTCCCTATGAGGTTTGCTGCATATTGGGCCGCAACCGCCGCATTTACGAAGATTAAAGATTGTTTCGCGTTTGCCCGGAGAAAAAAGGACGTTGACGCGGAATTTGGCCGGAAAATCTGCTTCGAGGCGGCGCCCGGGCCGGACCGGCGCTGAAAATACCGCCCCGTTGCGGCGGACGCGTCGCCGGCGCGGGCGGGGCTTTATTAGTGCCGGGGAATATGCTACTATAAAAAACAAACTTTAACTGAGGATAAAAGAATTATGCGCGAACCTTCCATAGGAATTACGGCCGAAGGGCTGCCCAGCATAGGCCTCAGCGCTTTCAGCGCCATTATTTTCGCTATTATCGGCTGCTGGTTCATGGCCCTGCTGTTTTTGCTGCTTACGGCTTTTTGCTGCAACTTTTTCCGTGATCCGGAGCGGGTCGTTCCGGCCGCGCCCGACCTGGCGGTAAGCCCGGCGGACGGCAAAATAGTGCGCGTAGCCAGGGCCGCCGACCCTTTCAGCGGCGAGATGCGCCAGTGCATCAGCATTTTCATGAACGTCTTCAGCGTGCACGTTAACCGCAGCCCGGTAAGCGGCAATATAAAGGACATAGCCTACCATCAGGGCCTTTTTCTGAACGCCAGCCTGGATAAAAGCTCGCATGACAACGAGCGTTGCTCTTATTCCATAGAAGACGCGGAAGGAAACCTCTGGAGCATGGTGCAGATAGCCGGGCTGATCGCGCGGCGCATCGTTTGCCGGGTTGACGCCGGAGACAGGCTTGAACGCGGGGAACGCTACGGCATGATCAAGTTCGGCTCCCGCGTCGACCTGTACCTGCCGGATGATTTTCAGCCCGCCGTGCTGGTGGGCGACGTGGTAATGGCCGGCCAGACCGTGCTGGCCAAAAAAGCCGAATAAAAGGCGCGCGGCGGGGAAACCCGCCAGGCGCGCGCCACAGGAGCCATAATGGCCAACATACCGCTGAACAAGGGCGTATATATACTGCCCAACCTTTTTACAACCGGCAGCATGTTCGCGGCGTTTCTGGGCATGCTCTGGGTTATGAACGGAAATTTTGAATTCGCCGCCACCGCCGTGCTGATAAGCGCCCTTCTGGACGGGCTTGACGGAAAAGTGGCGAGGCTTACAGGCAGCGCCAGCGAATTCGGCATCCAGTACGACTCGCTGGCCGATGCCGTGGCCTTCGGGGTTTCTCCCGCTTTCATGATTTACATGTGGAAGCTGAAAGCTTTCGGCCGCTGGGGCATAGCCATTTCCTTCCTTTTTCTGGCCTGCTGCGTTTTGCGCCTGGCCCGCTTCAACGTCACCACCGCCACCAGCAGCAAAAAATTCTTCATCGGCCTGCCCACCCCGGCCGCCGGCTGCGCCTTGGCCTGTCTGGTGCTGTTCAGCGCCGACCAGCCGGAGATAGTCACTACGGCCCTTCCGGTCTTCACCCTGATTTTCACTTTTTGCCTGGGCATTCTCATGGTCAGCCGGATTCGCTATCTTTCTTTCAAAGATTACGGCTTCGTCAAGGCCCACCCGTTCCGTTACGTGGTCATAAGCGTTATCCTGTTCGTCCTGATTTTTTCCCAGCCGCGCATTTTCGGCTTTTTAACATTTTTCATATATTTGTGCGCGGGGCCTATTTACACTTTCTACGTCATGCCCCGCCGCGTCAAACCCGGCGTCACTATTGACAAAAGCTGAACAGGGAGGCTGCCGGAAAAATTGTTGCCTTCTTGCATTAAAATTTGTTTTGGAGTAGTTTTCAACGTTGCGGACACTTTTGTATTGCCATACCTGTTGTTATGAACAGCCTAGCCTGATTTTTTATGCTGGAACGGCTTGCCCGCTCCGGTCGTGTGTTTTGTTCCACAGCCCCGAGCTGAAAGCGGAGACGGCATGTCTGACCCGGAAATAGCGAAATTCTTCGTTAACGCGACTATCAACATCATGCAGACCATGGCGGGCATGAGCCCCCTTCCCGGCCCTGTGTACGTCAAAACAAACGCCAACACGTTCAAGGGCGACGTGTCGGCCATTGTTGGCGTTACCGGCGCCAAGCGGGGCACCATCGCGGTGTCTTTCAACAAAGCCTCCGCAATCGAGCTGGTGCGCGGCATGCTTGGCGACGACATCCAGGACGTTCTGAGCGACATGCAGGACGCGGTCGGCGAACTGGTCAACATGATCTCCGGCCAGGCCCGCGCGGCGTTGGCCGAGCACGGCATCGTCATGCAGGGTTCCACCCCTTCCGTCATTCTGGGCAGCTCCCATCTTGTGCATCACGCCAACACGGCGCAAGTGGTCGCCGTGCCCTTCAAAACGGAAGCCGGCGAGTTCACGGTCGAATTTTGCTTCACTTGACCGTTCGCCCCGCTTGCGGGCCGAACCCCTTACAAAGCCTTCCGGCGCAACCTGATCCTGTTTTGCCATGAAAAAACGTATCGTCGCACATTTCGCCCATATGCTGGCTGCTACCGGATATTCCCTTGACGGGCTGAAAAGCGCCTTTCAAACCGAAACCGCTTTCAGGCAGGAGACGGCCGCCCTGCTGGCCCTGCCTCTGGCCGCGTTTTTCCTGGGCGTTCCTTGCGGCCAGATCGCGCTTGTCACGGGGGGATGGCTGGCCCTTATGGCCGTCGAGCTGCTCAACAGCGGCCTGGAAGCGCTTTGCAACCTGGTTTCGCCCGAATTCCACCCCCTGGTGAAAAAAGCGAAAGACGGCGGCTCCGCGGCCGTCTTTCTGGCTATTTGCGCTAACGTATGCCTTTGGTTTTACATCGGCCTGCCGTTGATTCGCGGCTAGGCCGCCGGTTCTTTCGGCTGTTGGTCCGCCACGGCCCGAGCTCTCGGAGGAAAGAAATACATCTTTAAATCTGGAGGAACTATGAAAATGATTTCCGTACGCAGCAAAATTGTTTTTTGCCTCGCGCTGGCAGCCCTGTTCGCCTTCGGCGCGGGAACGGCCTGCGCGGCAGAAGAAGGCAAGCATTTCCGCATTGCCGTGGCCTCAGACCCCACCTCGCTCGACCCTTTTGTCCAGCTTTCCGAAGAATCGCTCGCTTATTCGCACTGGGTATATGACCCCCTGATCCGCTACCGCAAAGACATGACCATGGAACCGCGCCTGGCGGAAAAATGGGAACAGGTCAACCCCACCACATGGCGCTTTTACCTGCGCAAAGGGGTGAAATTCCACTCCGGCAACGGAATGACCTCCAAGGACATCGTTTTCACCCTGAACCGCCTCAAGGCTTCGCCCGACTTCAAAGGCCTGTTTGAGCCTTTTGCCGAAGCCAAGCCGGTTGACGACTACACCGTTGACATCATCACCAACAAACCCTACGGGCTGGTGCTTAACATGATGACCTACTTCTTCGTCATGGACAGCGCCTTCTATAGCGGCAAGGACGAACGCGGCGAATCCAAAGACCTGGTGAATAAAACCGGCCCCTCTTTCGCCAACGCCAACGCTTCCGGCACCGGCCCCTTCATGGTGGTTTCCCGCGAACAGGGCCTGCACCTCAAACTTAAAGCCTTTCCCGATTACTGGGGCCCCCACGGCAACGTAGCCACCATGAATCTTCAGCCCATCAAGGAAGACGCCACCCGCATGGCTTCCCTGCTCGCCAATTCCGTCGACATGATCATGCCCGTGCCCACTCAGGACTATGACAAGATCGCGGCAGACAAAAACTTCCAGTTCGTCACCATGGGCAGCACCCGCGTGATCATTATCCAGATGAACCAGCAACGCCGCAAGGAACTGGCCGACAAGCGCGTGCGCGAAGCCATTATCGCCGCCACCGACAACCAGGGCATAGTCGCCAAGATCATGAAAAACCGTACCGTCATCGCCACCCAGCAGCTTCCGGAAGGCATGGACGGGTATGTGAAAGACCTCAAGCCCCGCTACAACCTGGAACAGGCCAAGGCCCTCCTGAAAGAAGCCGGTTACGACAAGGGTCTTGAGTTCACCATGATCTCCCCCAACAACCGCTATATCAACGACGAAAAAATCGCTGAGGCCTTCGTGAGCATGATGGCCAAGGTCGGCATCAAGGTAAGCCTCAAAACCATGCCCCGTTCCCAGTACTGGGACGAATTCGACGCCCGCGTGGCCGACATCCAGCTCATAGGCTGGCACCCTGACACCGAAGACGCCGGCAACTACACCGAATACCTGCTTATGTGCCCCGACCAGAAAACCGGATACGGCCAGTACAACAGCGGCATGTATTGCAACAAGAAAGTGGACGAACTAGCCCTGGCCTGCCAGACTGAAACAGACCCGGCCAAACGCACCGCCATGCTTCAGGAAATCGAACGCATCGCCTATGACGACGCCGCCTTCGTGCCCCTGCACTTCGAGCCGCACGCCTGGGCCGCCAGCAAGAAGCTGAAGAACTTCGACGCCATTCTCAACTCCATGAACTTCCCCTATTTCGGCGACCTGATCATGGAATAACCCGGTTTCAGCCTTAAAACGCGAGCGGGCCTTTCCAACTGGAAGGGCCCGCTTTTTCGCGCGTTTCGCAAGACCGCCGAGCCGGGAATTGAAGACTTGACAAAATTTTATGGCACGTCCTATTATGCCAGACTTAATCATTCGGAAGATTCATGCCCCTGCCTGGTTCACCATACGGCCTTTCAGGGCGAAAATCCTATCCTTGAAAGAGCTTCCGTTCTTTGCGGACTGAAGCGTTTTCCTTGCCCTGGAGGTTCGCGCCCCATGTTCGCTTTCATCATACGCAGAGTAACTCAGGCCATCATCGTCATGCTGGTGATAAGCTTCATCGGTTTCGCCATCAAAAACGCCGTGGGCGACCCCGTGCGCGACCTGGTCGGCGTTTCGGTTTCCGCCGAGGAACGCAACGCCCTGCGTGACAAGCTCGGCCTGAACGACCCCTTTCTGGTTCAATGGGGCCGCTTTTTGGGCAAAGCCGTGCAGGGCGACCTCGGCCCTTCCTTTATCTTTAAAAAACCGGCGCTGGAAGTCATTCTGGCCAAGTTTCCGGCCACCATGGAGCTGGTTCTGGTCAGTTCGATGCTGATCATCATAATTTCCGTTCCGGTCGGTGTTTACGCCGCCTACAAGCCCAATTCCCCCCTGACGCACCTGGCCATGGGCTTCAGCACCCTGGGCGTTTCCATTCCGGTTTTTCTTACCGCCATACTGCTTATTTACGTTTTCGCCGTGGGCCTCGGCTGGCTGCCCTCTTTCGGGCGCGGCCCCACAACCGTGGTGTTCGGGTTCTGGGAAACCGGGCTGACCACCATTACGGGCTGGAAGCATATAGTACTGCCCAGCGTGGCGCTTTCCTCCATCATGCTGCCGCTTTTCATTCGCCTGATCCGGGCTGAAATGCGCGAAGCCCTGGAAAGCGAATATGTGAAATTCGCCCGGGCCAAGGGCCTCTCCGAGTTCAAGGTGATCATGCGCCACGCCTTCCGTAATACCCTCCTGCCGGTAATCACCGTCGGCGGGGTGCAGCTGGGCATCATGATCGCCTTCACCATTCTGACGGAAACGGTTTTCCAGTGGCAGGGAATGGGGTTCATGTTCCTTGAGGCCATCGAAAGGGCCGACACCTCCCTGCTGGTGGCCTATATGATTTGCGTGGGAGCGATTTTCGTGACGGTCAACACCCTGGTCGACATCCTCTACGGGCTGGTCAACCCGATGGTGCGCGTGGCGGGGAGGAAATAATGCTTAAAACACTGGCCGCTTCTTCCATCTGGTACAATTTCAGGCGCGACAGGGTGGCGCTGTGTTCCGGCCTTATCGTCCTCGTCATGGTCGTTTCGGCCCTGTGCGCCCCGATATTGGCGAAAAACAACCCCTATGACGGCGCGAACATCGACATTATGGACGCGGAAACGCCGCCCGCCTGGGCCGACGGCGGCAACCCGGCTTTTGTGCTGGGCACTGACGGGCAGGGCCGCGACATGTTTTCCGCCGTTCTTTACGGCTTGCGCACCTCGCTGGCCATTGGCGTGGGCGCGGTGCTTCTCCAGGCTTTTCTCGGCGTCATGCTCGGGCTGGCGGCCGGTTACCGCGGCGGGAAAACAGAAGCGCTTATCATGCGAGTGGCCGACGTTGAGCTGTCTTTTTCCTCCACAATGATAGCCATTCTGTTCGGCGCCATTTTCCAGATGGCTTTCGGGGTGAGCAACTACGAAACCGTGGCCCTGCCTTTTTTGATCCTGGTGATAGGGCTGGCCGAATGGCCGCAATACGCCCGCACCGTGCGCGCCTCCGTTATGGCGGAGAAACGCAAAGAGTACGTGGAGGCGGCAAAGGTCATAGGCCTCAGCCCCCGCCGCATCATGCTGCGCCACATCCTGCCCAACACCCTGACCCCGGTGCTGGTCATTTCAACGGTGCAGGTGGCCAACGCCATAATGAGCGAGGCAGCCCTCTCTTTCCTCGGACTGGGCATGCCGGTGACCAAACCTTCACTGGGGGCGCTGATCAAGTCCGGCTTCGAATTCATCCTGTCCGGGCAATGGTGGATAACCCTGTTCCCCGGTCTGGTTCTCGTGCTGCTTATCTTGTCCATCAACCTGCTGGGCGACTGGCTGCGCGATTACCTTAACCCGAAAATATACAAGAGCTGAGCATGGCGGACATAACCACCCAGAATGAAGAGCGCCGCATTGACGGCGGCACGGCTGCGGAAGGCCGAAATTCCGCCCGCCCCAAGCTCCTTGAGGTTCGCGACCTTGAAGTCTGCTTTCCCCGGCGCGGAATTATGCAGAAGGCTGTGAAGCAGGTCTCTTTCAGCATCGACCCAGGCGAAAGGCTCGGACTTGTGGGCGAATCCGGGGCCGGAAAATCCGTTACCGGGTTTTCCATCCTGAACCTGGTGAGCAAGCCGGGCTTCATTTCCGGCGGGCAGGTGCTTTTTGAAGGGCGCGACCTGGTTTCCTTGCCGCCCAGAGAAATGCGCAAGGTGCGGGGCGACCGCATCAGCATGATTTTTCAAGACCCGATGATGACCCTGAACCCGGTGCTGACCATTGGCTCGCAAATGGTCGAAAGCCTTCACGCCCACCGCAAAATCAGCAAAAAAGAGGCCGAGGCGATCGCCGTAAACTGTCTTAGAAAGGTTTACATCCCTTCGCCTGAGCGCCGCCTGCGGCAGTACCCGCACCAGCTTTCCGGCGGCATGCGCCAGCGCGTCGTCATAGCCATAGCCCTTTTGACCTCTCCTTCGCTTATTATCGCCGACGAGCCGACCACCGCCCTTGACGTGACCATTCAGGCGGAAATTATGGATCTTCTGCTGGAATTGTGCGAATCGGAACGTATGGGGCTTCTACTGATCACGCACGACCTGGGCGTGGTTTCGCAGGTTACGAAAAGCATGGCCGTCATGTACGCCGGCCGCATTGTGGAAAGCGGCCCCACCCTGGACGTTATTTCCAACCCGCTGCACCCCTACACATCCGGCCTGCTCGAGGCCCTGCCGCAAAACAGCGGCGGCAAGCGCCTGAATCAGATCCCCGGCGTTATGCCCACGCTTTCCGACCTGCCGCCAGGCTGCGCCTTCAACCCGCGTTGCGGCCTGAGAGCGGATATCTGCACCAGAGAAATTCCGGCGCTTCTGCCAAAAACAGGCGCGAAAAACATGCAGGCCGCCGCCGCTTCAGGTTCGCGCTGCGCCGCCTGCCACATGGTTAACTGATATGAACGTTTCCGAAAATCCTACCGATGCGGCCCAAACTGCCGCCGAGCGGCAAAATTCCACGCCCCTGCTCTCTCTGCGCGGGCTGGTGAAGCGCTTTGACATTTCCGGCGGCCTGCTGGACCAGCTGGCCTTTTCCGGCGGACGCCTGACCAGACGCCGCACCGTGGTGCGCGCCGTAAACAACGTAAGCTTTGACATCGCCCGGGGCGAAACCCTCAGCGTGGTGGGCGAATCGGGCTGCGGCAAGTCGACCCTGGCCCGCATGGTCATAAACATATACCCGCCGGACGACGGCGAAATACATTATCGCGGCCAGCGCATAGACAACCTTTCGCACAACGCCTTTTTGCCCTACCGCACCAAAATGCAGATGGTCTTCCAAGACCCGTATTCCTCACTGAACCCGCGCAAGAGAGTCAGCCAGATTCTGGAAGAGCCGGTACTTTTCCACTGGCCGAAAACCGGCCGGGCCGAGGCCAAGGATAAAGTCGCGGCGGTTATGGAGCAGGTCGGGGTATCCCCAAGCTGGGGCATACGCTTTCCGCACGAATTTTCCGGCGGGCAAAGGCAACGTATTTCACTGGCCCGCGCCCTGATGGTCGACCCTGAATTCATTGTGGCGGACGAGCCTATCTCCGCGCTTGACGTGTCAATTCAGGCCCAGATTCTGAATTTGATGATGGACATGCAGGAACAGCGCGGCCTTACCTACCTTTTCATCAGCCACGATTTGTCCGTGGTGCGGCATATTTCCAGCCGGGTGGCGGTCATGTACCTGGGCAGCCTTTGCGAACTGGCCGATGCGGAGGGCCTTTTTGAAAACCCGCGCCACCCGTACAGCAAGGCCCTGCTTTCCGCCATTCCGCGCATAGGCGGCAACACCACGCGCCTGCGCTTGCAGGGCGACGTGCCCACCCCGATAAACCTGCCGCCGGGTTGCGTATTTCACGGCCGCTGTCAATATGCGGACGAGCGCTGCCGCGCGGAAAGGCCGGAAGCGCTGCCGCGCCCGGGCGGCGGGCTGGTCGCCTGCCACCGGGTGCAGGAAGGAAAACTGTGATAGCGGCGTTGCGGGCTTGACGAACGCGGCCAATAGGCATATTGATTTTCACCACACGCGGGAATAGTTCAACGGTAGAGCGCAAGCTTCCCAAGCTTGAAGTTGCGGGTTCAAATCCCGTTTCCCGCTCCAAAAATTCAAGGGCTTAGAGGCGACTCTAAGCCCTTTCACTTTCCTCCATTGCCTTTTTGCTCCAAATTTGCTCCGCTGCCTTCAGAAAAAGCGCTTAATAAATGCCGCATTAAGGAGTAGGCAGTAAAAAAACGCCTGCGCCGCCCGTTTGCGGCAAGGTTTTACGGACGAACCCGCCGCTATTCTCATTTGAACGCGCCGAGCGTGAGAAAAACTATCGGAGTAAATTTTTTGCGCGCCCCTGGGGTTTCTGCGCTTAAAAAATATACCTGCCGTCAATCCTGGTCGTGGCTTTGCCGCCGAACAGCACTTTTCCGGATTTTTCCTTCAAGTTTACCACATTAAAGGCTGTTCGTTCCCCATTCTGCTCTATGGAGATCGCTTCCCCCCGCCACATGGCGTTTTTCAGCATGTAATGGCCGAACGCCGAATTGCCGGAGCCGGTGGCCGGATCCTCCAGGTAGCCGAATCGGGGCGCAAAGACGCGCGTGCGCATTTTATTTCGCTTATCTATGACCTCGGGGGTGAATACCAGAATAATGTCGATGTCATTTTTCAGGCAGAAAGTCTTCAATGCCGCTTCATCCGGCCGCATATCAAGGGTTGTCGCCAGATCGGATATCGGCACGAGCAAAGTGCGCAGACCGGCGTCAATACACTCAATGCTGAATTTTTCATCGATTTTGCCTCTGGCTACGCCCAAGTGGCGGGCGATTGCGTCAAGGCCAGGCCGCACAGGGCATTCAGCCTTGTCCGGCGCGGTTATGAACACGGCGTCCATGTCGGAAATTTCATTATAAACCGTCAGGTCGCCCTTGTTCGTGGTAATTTTTATCTCCGGCTGTCCGAGCAAAGCGCCGCTGTTCTTAATCAAGTCATACATGCAGGCGATCGTGCCGTGTCCGCAAAACTCCACTTCGCATTCGGAGGAATAGTAGCGCAAGCGATAATGCGCATCTCCCGAGGGACTGCAATACACCACTTCAGAAACGAACCCTTTATGCTCTTTGGCAACGGCCAGCATGTCATCTGCCGAAAGAGCCTGATCTTTTTCCAGATACAGGCAGGCTGCCGGGTTGCCGGCAGAACTGGCGGAGGTGAAGGCGTTAATTTTTTTATAGGAATAAGTGCTCACATCAGCGCTCCCGTTTCGCTCGAAAAAAGTCTTCGGCTATGTTTATAGGCATTGTCGATGCCCGGCGTTTTCTTTTTTCCGCTCTTGCAACCTCTTGAAGCGCTATGCTCCGCCGCCTTCCGGCGGGCAAGGCGCCTCGCCTTTTTGCTTCAGCCTGCAAATGCTTTGCGTCATAGTTCCCATGGGGCAATAGACGCACCACGACCTTGGCTTGAAGAGCGCCATGGTTACCAGGCCCAGCGCCGAGGACGTGAGCATGAGCGAATAAAACCCGAAAGCGAACTGAACAGCCCACTCCGGCAGCGGCCCGGCGGAACTATGCCAGTTCAGCGGCGCCCGGAAAAACTGGAATAGTCTGACGGCCCCGTCCAGTTCCCGAGCCTGCCCGGCGACTAGCGCTGTCGCGATGACTACCGAGCCGAACATCGCCAGGAAATAGGTCAGAAAAAGATACCGGAACCAGCGGCTTTTCAGCCATGCCGGCATGGGCCTGCCCCGCGACAGCCCCAGCCTGCCTCCAAGGAAGCGGAAGAGCCGCCCCCGGTCGCAATATTTATTGCAGTAGGTTTTATCCCCCCTGATAATAGCTATAAGCAGCGGCGTGAGGAAAAAGATCAGACCCAGCCACGCGAAGGCGATGTTATACAGCCCCAGCAGGAAATATACGCAGGTGACTATCCATAAATGATCGCGCCAGCTTTTTCTGGTCATCGGACTTCCTCCATCCTGATGGCGGAAGCGGGGCAGGCGGAGGCGCAAAGGCCGCAGCCCGCGCAACGGCTGCGGTCAACGGAGGCATGAAGTCCCCGCGGTATGGTTATGGCCAGCCTGGGGCAGGTTTCGGCGCATTCACCGCAAGCGGCGCAACATCGCGCATCAATTTCCGGCCGGCGTTTTTTTCCGCGCATCAGGGCCGCCTCCTTGCGTTGAGCGCGGTGCGGGAAGCAGCGCGCGTTAAGGTCGTGCTTTATGAGCGGCTCCGCCCGGATGCGGGCGCTCACCGGGCTGGAGCAGAAAAGGATTTGAAGACTGCCCTAATACAAGCCGCTTTGGGCTTGTACATGCCGGATAAAATATAGCCTTCTGTTCAAAACAGATTCTTGCAGAGATATTTCAAAGCTAAAAGGATCTAAGGGTGGTGCGCAGCGCGGCGGAATGCCAGGCGCGGCAGCGTGGGCAGCAGTAGAAAAGTTGTTCGAGGTGCAGGCCGCAGTTCGCGCAGTAATATTTTTTTATCCGCCTGGCCTGTTCGATAAAATATTCCATCTGACCGGCCAGCACGGGCGAACTTTCCCAGCGCTTCAGGGAAAGTTCGAGCAACAGAAGCCGGGCGCTCCAAAAATCCGGGTTGAGGATGAGGGCCTTGGCCAAACGCACTTCAGCCTCTTCAGGGCGCCCGGAGCGCTGAAGCAACTCCGCCGCATAATAAAGCGGCAGCAGTTCGGCGTTTTTTTTCTCCAGCGCGGGCAGGAAATGCCTGGACATTTCCTGAAAAAATTCCGCTTCCCCGCCGTTCTCCGGGGGATTAAGCTGGAGCAGGCCCTCGAACAGCATGAAGAGTTTGTCCGGGGCGATTTTTTCCAAGGCTTCATTCAGGGTCAAAGCCGCCGCCTTCCACTTGCCGCTCAAGGCCTGAACCGCGACCATGGCCTGCCAGCCTTCAGGCAAGGCGGGAAAAAGCTTCACGGCTTTTTTGAGCATGCGCAGCCCTTCTTCCTGGCTGCCGCCGCGCAGAACGAATTCCTTGGCCTGCCGCACCATGTAATGGGCCGCGGCCGCCTTCTCGCCCACGCGGGCGAAATGGCGCGCCGCCTGGCCGTAGTCGCCGGAATCGGCGTAAATGGCGGCCAGTTCGGCATTAATGAGGTTTTGGCTTACCCCGTGGCGCAAAGCGGCCTGATAGGCGTTTATCGCCCGGTCCATAAGTCCGGCCCGGCGGTAATCGCGCCCTATTTCAAAATAGGTGCGGCCCTTCACGGCCTGAGGCAGATCGGCCCTGGCCAGAAGGCTTTCGCGTATCTGCAGCGCGCGCTCGATATCGCCGTGGCTGCGGTAAAGATTCCCCAGGGCCAGGTATATTTCAACCGCGTCCGGGTTTTGCAGGGCCGCGCGCGAAAGCCCGCGTATGACTTCGCTGGTGTCCTGGTCGCAAGGCAGGCGTAGGGTGGAAAATTCGCCTTCTTCCCCGCTTTTCCCCAGCAGTTTTTTAATGCCGTTTTTTAACGACACGGTTTTCTTCCGCCTATTTTGTCTCGGCGTTATCCGCCGCTTGCCCGGTCAGGGGAATTTTACGCAGGCTGGTGACTTCCTGCAGCAACTGGCGGTTGCTTTTCCTGATTTTACGCAGGTTGGAGCTAAGGCGCACCCGGTCGAACATAAG
This sequence comes from Desulfovibrionaceae bacterium, assembly GCA_031552195.1. Lineage (GTDB taxonomy): Bacteria > Desulfobacterota > Desulfovibrionia > Desulfovibrionales > Desulfovibrionaceae > JAVBMP01. The sequence continues at coordinate 66,822 of JAVBMT010000002.1, read as the reverse complement.
GAAAAGGATGGCGAAAAACGCTCCGAGCAAAAAAGCCATAACGACCACGGCGGCCAAGGGAATGGCCGGAGCTTCCCATATTATCCCGTTTATGTAGGTGTCAAAACGGAAAGACAGGGTCTGTTCCAGCACGGCGCTGTTCTGCAGGCAGAACAGCAGGGCCGCCGCGAAAGCCAGCACTATGAGCAGGGTTTTCAAAAAGCGCATTCTTCCTCCTAATGCAGATTGATGACAGGTTGCCTGATTACGTCTTTCTTCGCCGCCGCGTCCGGATTCGCCGATCAGGGCAGTTCACCCTCAAGGCGGGCGAAGTGCGGGCGCAGCATGGCGTAACAATCGTCCAGATGCTGCGGGATAACCCTTACAGAAGCCGTGACCGCTATGAAGGAAGAATCTCCGTTCCATCGCGGCACGATATGAAAATGCAAATGTTCCCTGATTCCGGCGCCGGCCGCCTCGCCCAGGTTAAGGCCGACGTTCAGGCCCTGCGGCTTGAGGTTTTCCTGCAAAATGGCGCAGCTTTTTTGCAGCATCCACATAAGCTCGGCGCTTTCTTCCGGAGCGAGTGAGCAGAAGTCCATAACGTGCCGGTATGGAGTAACCATGATATGGGCGTTATTATAAGGGAATTTGTTCAAAATGACAAAGGTCGCCTTGCCCCTGCACAAAACCAGGCGCTTGGCGTCTTCTTCGCGGCCTTGCGGCAGGCAGAACACGCAATGGTCCGGCTTGGGGCCAAGAATGTAATCAATGCGCCAGGGCGCCCAGAGTGCTTCCATTACAGGCTCCCGCCTTTCATTTATTCAACGTTGAACACCTTGCCCAAAGACGACAAGGCCCTGTTCATGGCATTCACAAAATTGGCGTAAGCCATGGTGAAAGCCTCGGTTCTGACCGGCTTTCCGTCCCGCCAGGGCAAGTTGAGGGTTTCCCTGCATATGTCTTCAAGGTTTCCTGCCGTGTATTCAAGAAACTTGTTGCCCATGTTCCCGGCCAGGCCCCTTACGTTGTGAGCCATGTCCAGCGCGGCGTTTATGTCGCCGGAGGCCACGGCTCTTTCCAGTTCGTCCAGGGCCGGGGAATACTGCTGCCAGAAACGGTAAAGAATTTTGCGGTAAAGCTGCCTGTCGTAGTTCAGGTTTTGCATGGCGGTTTGCGAGTCAAAGCCTTCCAGTCCGGCCAGAATGGCCAGCATGGAAATGCCGTCACGCAAATTTTCGCTGTCTTCCTCAACGGGCGGAGCCTCGAAAGCGGCCGCTTCCCGCGCCGGGGCATCGGCCGGCGTCAACGCCGGCAGGCCATCCGGAGTTTCCTGGGGCTGGCGTTCCGGCGCGTTGCCGGATTCGTCCCGCAGGAATTGGCGCAGCACGGCATACAAACGATCCAGTTCAACCGGTTTCGACAAGTGCTCGTTCATGCCGGCGGCCAGGCAGCTTTCCCGTTCTTCGGCGAGCGCGTGCGCCGTCATGGCCACTATGGGCATTCCGTTGTAATTCGAATTTTTACGCAGAATGCGAGTAGCCGCGAGCCCGTCCATTTCCGGCATCTGGATGTCCATAAACACCAGGTCGTATGGAGAGGTCAGGCCGCCGCCGTCCTGGTCGGCATTTTGCACCTTATCGAGGGCTTCACGCCCGGTATGGGCCACCTCCGCCTGTATTCCCACCTCAGCCAGCATTTCAAGGGCAATTTGCTCGTTAACGGGGTTGTCTTCAACCAGAAGGACGCGGCTGTTCGAAAAATAGGGTTTACGCACGGTTTTTTTAATATTGTCGGAATAATTGGCGGACGCGCCCCCGACGCCCGGGAGGGCTGTAAGCATGGCTTCCGCCAGAAGAGAGCAGTTGGCCGGCTTGGCCAGGAATACGGATATATTCGCCTCTTGCATGGCCGCAAGCGAAGGCGGATTGAAGGCGCTGGTCAGAATGACGGCTGGCTTGTTTTTTATGCTGGGGAGCGCGTATATTTTTTTGCTTACCTCAAACCCGTTCATGTCGGGCATTACCTGGTCAAGAAGAAGAACGGGATACGGCCGCCCGGCGTTTTGCGCCAGAACAGCCTGCTCTATGCAATGATTGCCGCTTTCCGCCAGTTCCGGTTCGAATCCCAGCCCGGTGAGCATGTCATAGAACGCCATGCGGTTCGAATAATTGTCGTCGGCAACCAGAACGCGCATGCCGCGCCAGGCCTCCGGCAGGCGGCGCGGAACCGGAGTATCGTCCAGGTCGAAGCAGCAGGTCACGCTGACCTTGGTGCCTTTGTCCACAATGCTCCGCACCTTTATGCTGCCGCCCATAAGCGTTACAATCTGATGCGCTATTGCCAGGCCTATTCCGTTCCCTTCCTCGCTGTAACTGGATTGGTGAGAATGAACGTGCTGCCTGAAGCCTTCAAAAATATTTTCCAGGCGGTTCGCCGGAATGCCTATTCCGGTGTCGCGTATGGTGAAGTTAAGGCAGACGCGCTCGCGCTCGCGCTGCTCCACGGAACAACCGATGAAGACCTCGCCGCGGACGGTATATTTTATCGCATTGCTTACAAGGTTGCTCAAAACCTGCAACAGGCGCGCCCCGTCGCCCACCAGATTCTGCGGAATTTCCGGCGGAACGCCGAAAATGAACTCCAGCCCTTTGTCAAGGCACTGCTGGCGATACTTTCCCGCCAGCGCTCCCATTATGTCGTCAAGGGCGAACGGGGCGGACTCCAGCGTCATGGTTCCGGAATCCAGGCTGGCATAATCCATTATATCGGTGATTATGCCCAGCAGCCGTTCGGCCGCGTTATATATCTTTTCAAGCGGCTCCTTTTGCTTCGGCTGGATGGCGCGCTGGAGCATCAGGTAGGAAAAGCCGTGTATGACATTGAGCTGGTCCCTTATTTCATGGCTCATCACGGACAGGAACTCGCTTTTGGCCTGGCTGGTCTTCTCGCTTCTCACATGTTTTTCGCTTTCCAGGGCGGCCCTGTAAAAAAGGTCGTTGATGGTCGCTTCAAGCTGGCGAAAGGGTTCCGGCCCGATCATGGACAAAAGGCCGCTTTCCGCCTGCGGTTTGCCTTTTGTCAGAATGTCCCTGAGTTTGCGGTTGGTGACAAGCAACGGGCGGATAAAGAAAAACTCCACCAGCACGACATGGGCCAGAAACAGGACAATCCATACAATCAGGGTGAAATTCACCCAGTAATTACGAATTTCGAGCGCTGAAGCGCCGGGGGAGAATGCGGCCTTTCCTTCCAGTTTAAGGGCCTGAAATTTCGGATGCTGAACGTCAGGCGCGTGAATGCGCACATCATAGGCCGGGCCGTTTCCGGTTATGGAAACGTCGAATTGTTCCAGGCTCTCGCGCTGCGCCGGTTCCTGATTCGCCCACAGCCCGCCGGCCGGCGCGTCTTCCGCCATTCCCTCCATGCCCGGGTGCAGGTCGCCGTGCATGCCCGCGTGCGGATCAGGGGGGGCGGCGCGCCCCGCGTTCATTCCGCCCGAATGCCCGTCGTTGTCGTTCTCAAGTCGCAGGCAACAGGCCAGTTCAAGCCTGAGCCCGCTCAGCTTGTTCAGGGCGGCCACGTCGGACTGTTTCACCATGAACCAGCCTATGATGCGGCCGCTGCTCCGTCCGGAATAGGTATGCGGAACAACAGGCTGGGAAATGACGAAACCGGGCCTGTTGTTCATCGTGGTGAAGCCGCGCACAACTGTTTCATCATCCGGAAACAGGGGGCTTCCAAGCTTTATGGAACTGCTGATGGCCTCGGGCAGCGGCCCGTACACCCCGGTTTCCGGGTCGCGCTTGCGCCCGTAGATGAGGTTTCCTTTGGCGTCCAGCCAGATGATTATGCTGAAATCGGAGGTGGCCAGCGAGGCGTCCGTGAGCAGGACTTCCTCTATTTTATCATGCTGGGCCGGGTCGCTGGTGTAGGTGTAAGCTTCATCCCACATGCCGAGGCTTTCGGCCTTTGTCCTGCCTACCTGCATTTGCGCTTCGAGCTGGTCCAGCACTATCTGGACGGAATTGCGCACCGCCTTCAGCTCGTCTTTTTCAATGCGCGGCAGCAGGCTGCAATGCAGCGCGTACAATGCGCTTCCGCATACGCTCATGGTGATTAGCAAAATGAGAAAGTATATGCCCAGGCGCAGTTTTACAACCGAACTGGCCGGAGTTTTCTCGTCCGCCCGGGAAATCAATGGCAATGTTTTTTCACCGTCTGTCATATATCCGATCCTGTATCTCGCCGTATTTGGACTAAAGGCCGCGCAAACTCAGTCACGCCGCTGGTGGCAGCCCAGGCTGCCTTTGTTTCGCAGGGCTGACTGGGTAAGGATGTAAGCCGCCTGGCAGCCGTGGAACAGGTCGAGCAGAGGCTTGGAAAGCGGGGTAAGCTTGTAAAAATCATGCAAATGGCGCGAAAGGTCGCGCAGTTCGTCAAAGGCCCTGTAGAGACGGTCGCGGGTGCGGGTTATTCCCACATAATTCCACATGATGCTGCGAATGCTGGCCCAGTCTTGCGCCAGCAGGGCCGGGTCGTCGTTATGCTCGTCGCCCAGTGGGTCCCAGTCCGCGATAGCGCGGTGCAGGCGCGATTCCGGCCTGCTCGGGTGAGTGCTCAGGCGGTGGCGGATATCCATTGCGGCGGAGTTGCCCCACAGCAACGCTTCCAGCAGCGAAGTGCTGGCCAGGCGGTTGGCCCCGTGCAGGCCGGTGCAACTGCACTCTCCCACGCTGTAAAGGTTGCTCAGGCTGGTTCGCCCGACAAGGTCGGTCAGGATGCCGCCGCAAAAGTAGTGGGCCGCCGGAACAACCGGGATAAGGTCGCGGGTGATGTCAATCCCATATTCTAGGCAATGCCTGTAAACCGTGGGAAAACGGCTGGGCAGGTCGTGCTTGACTTCCCTGGCGTCAAGAAACACGCAGGCGTCGCCGCTTTTCAGCAGCTCGGAGACAATGGCGCGCGAAACCACATCGCGCGGGGCCAGGTCTTCCCGCTGGTCATATTTCTTCATGAAGCGACGGCCCTTGGAATCAAGCAGGAACGCGCCTTCGCCCCGCATGGCCTCGGTAACCAGGAAGCGACGCGAATCGCGGTGATAAAAGGCGGTGGGGTGAAACTGGACGAATTCGAGGTTCTCCAGTCTTACCCCGGCGCGGCTGGCCATGGAAACGCCCGAACCGACCACGCTGGGGGCGTTTGTGCTGTGCAGGTATATCTGCCCGGCTCCGCCGGTGGCCAGTACGGTGTAATCTGCCAATATGGTGGCGACGGCGTTGGTGTTCTCGTGCAGAACGTAGGCCCCGCAGCAGCGGTTGTCCAGCTGGTAGCGGTAGGTCATCCCCCTGGTGTGATGGTGGCTGGTCAGAAGGTCAATGGCCGAACATCCGGAAAGGAAACGTATGCTTGGCGAGGTGCGCACCGCCTGGGTCAGTCCCTGCATGATGCTGCTCCCGGTGTGATCGGCGCAGTGCAGGATGCGCGCAACGGAGTGCCCGCCCTCGCGCGTGAGGTCAAGGCCTTCATCGCCCTCCGGGCCGGCCGCGCCGCTTCCCAGGTGCGCGGCAAAGGGAATTTGCAGGCGGTCGAGCAGCAGTTCCTTAACCACGTCCGGCCCGTGTTCCGCCAGGTGCCGGACCGCCTTAAGGCTGTTATAGCGGTGGCCGGCCGTGAGTATGTCTTTTTCCAGCAGTTTGGGGTCTTCGCCGCTTTTATATATTATGCCGCCCTGAGCCAGCCAGGAGTTGCCGCTTTCCGGGCCGACGGCGGCGGAAATAAGCGTTACCTCAATGCCGGCGTCAGCCAGTTTGAGGGCGGTTGCGCACCCGGCCAAACCGGAACCTATAACCAGAACAGTCGTACGCAAGCGGGTATCGTTACCGGGTTTGGGCATGAGGAAAATCCTGGCGGATATTTGTTTATGTCGCAAACCGGAAGCGCGCCGCGCTTCCGGCGGGAACAGGGCAACTTTACATTGAAAATGTCGGCCCGTTTTGCCAGCCAACGCGCGGGCAAGCGGGAAAAGGGCGCGGCGCGCTTCTGATTCAGGCCGCCGAGGCGTGAATATGCGCGATAAAACGTCCCCGCCCTTCTTTCTTATTAAAAAAACAGCAAAAGAACGGCCCTTCAAAGTTACGGCGCCCTCGCCGATTCCGCTTTTTTCCGTTCTTTTCCCGCCTGAACACGTTCTTGCAACTATTAATCATATATTTAATGGAGAGGCAAGCTTTCAGCCACAAAAAAAACAAGTTTGCGGGTGGAATGAAAACGTTGGCCTGATTATTGCTTAAGATATTGCGCCGGAGGCGACAGCCTCGGGCCCACAGGAGGTTTTTCTATGCAAAATATGATGTTTAGCGGAATGTTCGGCGCTCTGGCCACAGAACATCGCATGAACAGCATCGCCAATAATTTGGCGAACGTCCACACAACCGGTTACAAGCGTGACCTGCTGGCCTTTAAAGACACCTTCCAGCTGTACGCCCATGAACAGATTATGGAACCGAACATGAGCCTGCGCTCCAAAAAACTATTTCCGGAGCCGACCCATTTGGCCAGGACGCGCATAGCAACCTCCGTGACGGATTTTTCGCAGGGTCCGCTTAAAGCCACCGGCGGGCCGCTTGACGTCGCCATCAGCGGAGACGGATTTTTCAAGGTGCGCACCAGCGAAGGCGATTTCTACACCCGTGACGGACATTTCATGCTCACCGCGGAAGGCCGCCTGGTGACGCCTCAAGGCTATTCCGTGCTCGACGACGGCAGCGAGATAACCATTCCCGCCGGCGTCAAGAACGTGGTGATCGCCGAAGACGGACGCATTTTTGCGGATGACAACGAAGTGGGCCGCATCGGCATGGTAACGGTTGAAGACCTTTCCATGCTTGAAAAATACGGGAACAACCTCTACCGGGGACGCGACGGCGCCGAACCGGCGGAGGGCGAGCGCGGACAAAACTGGATGGCCCAGGGTTTTCTGGAAGCCCCGAACGTCGAGGTTGTATATGAAATGGTGAACATGATTGAAACCCAGCGCCAGTTCGAAGCTTACCAGAAAGTAATGCAAACCAGCGACGCGGTGGACAAGGAAGCCATAAGCCGCGTTGGCCGGGCCAGATCTTGATTCGCCCAGCTGGCATTGATCTTGCTTAAGATGTTTGAAATGTCAAAAAACGAACGCCGCGCCGGCAATTCGCCAAAAAAGCGCGGCTTCAGGAGGATACAGGCATGATGCGCTCGCTCTGGACAGCCGCCACAGGCATGGTGGCCCAGCAACTGAATATAGACGTCATTTCGCACAACCTTGCGAACGTCAACACCACCGGCTTCAAAAAGAACCGGGCGGAATTCGAAGACCTGATGTACCAGACCCTTAAAATGGCCGGTTCCATAACCGGCGCTGACGGCGACCAGCGCATTCCCACCGGCATCCAGGTCGGCATGGGCGTGCGCCCCACCACGATTCATAAATTCTTCTCGCAGGGCGATTACCAGAACACCACCAACCCCCTTGATCTGGCGATTGAAGGCGACGGCTTCTTTCTGGTGCAGGTTAACGGCGAAGACATGTACACCCGGGCCGGGGCTTTCAAGCTGAACAACGAAGGCACGGTCGTCACGGCCAACGGGTATGTTTTGCAGCCGGAGTTCACGGTTCCGGCCGAAACGAAAAATATAGTCGTTACGGAAAACGGGCATATCGCCGCGCTTGACGCCTCCGGGCAGGAACTGGCCGGAGCGGACATCCCCCTTTATACCTTCATCAACCCGGCCGGCCTGGACGCGCGCGGGCGCAACCTGTACACGCCGACCGAAGCCTCGGGCGAAGCCCAGGAAGGAGTGCCGGGGGAAGAAAACACCGGCACCATAGCCCAGGGCTTCCTGGAAATGTCAAACGTGGAAGTGGTTGACGAAATGGTGAACATGATCGTCGGGCAGCGCGCTTATGAAATGAACTCCAAAGCCATACAGACTTCGGATTCCATGCTGCAGACGGCCATACAGCTCAAGCGCTGATTTTTCCGCTTTTCGCGCCTACAGTAAAAATTTCAGGGAGACGGACATGTTTGACGCCATAGACGTAGTGGTTATCGAAGAGAAATATGTGCTCGCCAACAGCCTGCCGGCCGGTCTGCTGCGCCATGCCCGAAAATTCGTTTCATACCTGGTGCTCGGAGCGGCCATGGCCTGTTTTCTGCAAAGTTTCGGCCACACTGCCGCAAGCTACGGCGCGGAAGCATACTCGACCGACCCGGCCAAAGTTTCCTGGCGCATCCGCTTCCTGGAAGCGGCCACGGTATCCGAGGCGCAGGTCGTTCTGGGCGAAATAGCCGTTCCGGCCGGAGACATTCCACCGGCCCTCTGGAAAGAACTTTCCGCGCGGCGCCTCTGGGCTTCCCCGCCAGAAGCCGGGCGCCCGGTGAACATGACCAGACCGCGCCTGCAGCAGGCGGCGGTTGAGTTTCTCGGCCCGGAAATGGCCAGGCTTTGCCTGTATCCGCCTTCCATGGCCTTGCAGCGCGGCGGGCGGGTTATGTCTCCCGCCGAGGTGCAGGAGGTTGTGGTCAAAACTTTGACTCCGCTGCTCGGCGCTTTGCCGGGAGAAGCCTCTTTACAAGATTTCCGCCTGCCCCCTTATGTCTTTTTGAGCGGCCCCGGACAAACCCTGGCCCTTGAGGTTCCGTCCAGGCTGAACCCCGGGCGGCTCAGCCTGCAAATTAACGTGCGCGACGTTGACGGCTCTGTGGTCAAGCGCCTTACCGGCACCGTTTTCCTGGATTGCTGGGTGAACGTGCCTTGCGCCGCCGCGCCCCTGAACAAGGGGGACGCCCTTGAAACGGACCGGGTGACGTTTGTGCGGAAAAATCTGGCGTCTTTGCGTGAAGCGGTATGGGACGGGCGTGGCGGGCCCTGGCGCATGCTCAGGCCGGTAACCCTCGACCAGGTTATTTACCAGAGCGACCTCGCTACCATTCCGACCGTGGCCAAAGGCAGCTCCGTCACCCTGGTCTATCAGGGAGGAAGCGTTTCATTGAGCGCCACGGTTGAAGCGTTGGCCGACGGCGTGACGGGAGAAACCATTCCCGTGCGCAATATTTCCAGCAAAAAACAGCTCTACGCCACCGTGCGCGACGGCAACACCGTATTCATCAGGCCGGCGCACCAGCTTCAGGCCAGCAATTAAGGCATTTTAAATTTCAAGGGAACGCTTCCGGCTGATTTTTACGAAGAAAAATAAAGCCGCGCGGCCTTTCAGGAGGGGAACATGTTTAAGACGGCGACAAAAAATATCGGCAAGGCGGCCGCCCGGAGCGCGCTGCTCCTGTCGGGCCTGGCCCTGCTTGCGGGCTGCAACGCGGAACATGAAAAGCCCGCGCCCATAGCCCCGGTCACCCCGGCCCAGAACTACACCGAACCGGAACAGTGCCGGGCCAATCCGGGTTCGCTTTTCAGCCTGAGCAGCGCGAACAACCTGTTTGAGGATAACCGCGCGCGCCGCGTCGGCGACCTGGTTGTCGTTCAGGTGGTGGAAAACACCAAAGCCAAAAACAAGGCCGAAACCTCGGCCGACCGGGAAAGCGGAACCGAGCTCGGCGTGCAGGCCGCCTTCGGGCGTTCGGATATTTCACCTCTCTATTTCACGCCAGGCAACATCATGGCCGGACAGATAGGGGTGAACCCGATCGTTTCAGCCAACAGCAAAAGCAATTTTTCCGGCACAGGCGAAACCAAGCGGGAAAACTACGTAACCACCAGCGTCGGGGCGCGTGTTACCCAGCTGCTTCCGGGCGGCCTGCTCCAGGTTGAAGGCGCACGCGAGGTACGCGTGAACGGTGAAACCGAATATATGGTTGTGCGCGGCCTGGTGCGGCCCAGCGACATCCGCTCGGACAACACCGTCCTGTCAACGCAGCTGGCGGATTCCAGCATCTCCTATTACGGGTCCGGCATCATAGCCGACAAGCAGAAGCCTGGCTGGCTCTCGCGCCTGCTGGACAATATCTGGCCGTTCTAACTTTCTTGCCGGAAAGCGGAAGGGCATAGAATCCATCGCGCCGCGCAACCATCAGGGCGCCTGGGCGCCAAACGTTCCAGCCCGTAAAACTCGAAAAGTTCCCGCCAGGCCGGCGCGGATAAATGGCAAGCCCCCGATGACCAACGGGGGCTTGCCATTTATCCGTCTATATTTTATCACATCTGCGCCGCGTATCCTCTTTACCGCCGGCATATATTAAGGTAACATGGAAAGAACAGGTATTCCGTATTTGCCGGTTTTGCCAAGCGCGCAGCGCCGGCCGGGTAAAATATGCTAAAAAGGCGGTAGCACAATGTTACGTTCAACTCATCTTTCGCTTCTGGTGGCGGAAAATCCTCTGAACATGGCTGAGCAAGCGGCGCTTATCATTGAAGAAGAGTGCAATGAAGCCCTGAAAAAACGCAGCAATTTCAACCTGGCCATTTCCGGAGGAAAAACCCCCATCGCCCTTTTCCGCCTTTTGGCCTCGCCGGAATGGGTCGGCCGCATCAACTGGGGCAAAACCATCGTATATTGGGTTGACGAGCGCTGCGTCGGCCCCGACCATCCGGACAGCAACTACCGCGTGGCCCGCTCCGAACTTCTCTCACGCGTTCCGGCCACCCGTTTTTACCGCATGAAAGGCGAAGAAGACCCGGTCAAGGCCGCCGAAGCGTACGATTTGATGCTTAAAGACCACTTTTGCCTCATTCCCGGCGAATTCCCCCGTTTTGACTGCGTCATCCTCGGGGTCGGGGCGGACGGGCATACCGGCTCGCTTTTTCCCGGGCAAAGCGCCCTTGTGGAAGAAGACAGGCTGGTTCTGGACCAATATATCCATGAAATGAAGTCCTCGCGCATAACCATGACCTTGCCGGTGTTGAACAACGCGCGTTGTTGCGTGTTCATCGCTTCCGGCGCGGAAAAGCATCACGTGCTGAGCACCGCCCTCAACCTTATGGCTGAACCCGTGCTGCCCGCGCAGATGGTGCGCCCGCACAACGGCAAGCTCTGCTGGATTATCGACGAAACGGCCTACACCGGCCGGGAATGACCGGCGCGAACCCCGCGACCCAAAGCCCCGTTCAGGAGTCAAAACGCCGGTAGAGACGATGAAACAGCCCTTTTTCGGATCCATAAAATATACGGTGATACTAATCGCGCTACTGGCTGTTCTGCCGGCGTTCATCGTTATTTTATATTCCGGGTTCAGCATGAGAACCTCAGAAGAAGGCAAATTTGAAAAACGCCTTATGGAGAAGGCTGAATTCCTGGCCACCCAGGAAGCGTTAAAGCTGGAAAATACCCGCGTTCTGCTCATGGCCCTGAGCCAGGTAAACAGCATAAAACAACAGGACAAAGAAAGCAGCCGGAACATTCTCAGGGATATCGCCGCCAAGAACGCCAACCTGCATACAATATACCTGCTGGACAAAAACGCGAATATTATCGCTTCCGGGCAAGATGAAGAAGAGCTTCCGCTGCCTGAGGAACTCAGGCAGGCCAAGGAAACCCTGCGCAACGGAACTTTCAGCCTGGGCGGGTTCGTGTCTCACACCTCCGCCGACATAACCTGCCTGGTCTGCACCCTGCCCGTCGTCCACGAGAAACAGTTTAACGGCGTTTTGCTGGCCACCCTGCCCATAGCCGCGGAATGGAACTACGAAAAAACCGAAAACTATGGCGCGCACCGCCTGCTGCTGGATAAAAACGGCAACCCGGCGTATGGTTCCGGGGCTATCCCCCCTGTCGTGCTTGACACCCTGCGCCTCAGGCAAAAAAACAACCCCACCACCGCCGACAGCGGCCTTGAAACGATACCGGAAACGGACGAATCTACAAAAAGCCTGCTGGCATACAGGCTTTTGCGTCTGTCCAATTTCGACCCGGCTTACCTTGCTCTTGGCATCGTCATCGGGCAAAAGGAAATTTCCAGCGGCATAAACGCTAAATTGATGCGCGATCTCAGCTTTCTCGGCCTGTTGTTTCTCGGCCTGGTTCTGGTCGGGGTTGCGACATGCCACCTGGCCCTGTTCCGTCCGATCAACCGCCTGCTGGACGTGGCCCGCTTCATGGGCGCCGGGAAAATGCGCGAAAGCCTTGAGCTTAACCGCCAGATGCAAGGGCGCATTACCGGCGAGCTGGGCGAGCTTTCCAACGCGTTTGAAAACCTGGGAACTTCCCTTTTGCTGCGCGGCAGCCAGCTTGAAGAAGCCAGGCAGGAGGCGGAAAAAGCCGGAAAGGCCAAAAGCGAGTTCCTGGCGAACATGAGCCATGAAATACGCACCCCCATGAACGCCATACTGGGCATGGCCTACCTTTCCTCCAAAGCCGACCTGGCCCCCAAACCGGCGAATTACATCAGTAAAATTTATTCAGCCGCGAACAGTTTACTGGCAATTGTGAACGATATCCTGGACTTTTCCAAAATAGAAGCCGGAAAACTGTATATTGACGTTACGGAATTCGACCTGCACCACGTAATCGCCAAGCTGCGTGCGGCCCACGCCCCGCAGGCCGAAGAGAAAGGCGTCGAGTTCGTGTGCACCCTGTCTCCATCGGCCCCGCGCTACCTTATGGGCGACCCCTTGCGCCTGGCCCAGGCCTTGGGGAACCTGATCCATAACGCCGTGAAGTTCACCTCCAGAGGCGAGGTGAACTTGCGCTGCACGGCCTTGCCCGTTTCCGACGCCCGGGTTTCAGTCCGCTTTGAAATAAAAGACAACGGCCCGGGCATGGACCAGGAAACCCTGCACCGTTTTTTCATGGACCAGCGTCCTGACGTAAGCTCCCCCGTGAGCGTTGACGGCGGGAAAACCGGCCTCGGCATCGCCATAAGCCGCCGCCTGCTCGGCATGATGTCCGGCACGCTTGAAGTTTCCAGCCTGGAAGGGCGCGGAACATCCGTTACCGTCGACATTCCTTTTGATTTGCCGGAACATTTCCGCGCCGAGGATGAAAACTCCCTCGGGCAGGCGATGCAGGCGTTCAGGGCGATGGTGGTCGACGACGAACGCGAATCAGGGCTGACCTTGCAAGGCATGCTGGCTTCGCTGCAAATTGAGGCGGAAAGGTTCCAATCCGCGCCCGCGGCTATTATGGAACTGGCCCGGGCTCAAGACGCCGGGCGCCCCTACAACATAATCTTCATGGACTGGAAAATGCCGGAAATGGACGGGCTTGAAGCCACCAGGCAGATACGCTCCATGCCCCTGCTCAAAATCAAGCCCGTTATCGTCCTGGTCACCGGCTTCGCCCGCGCGGATATTTTACCCAAATTGAAACAGGACGACATAGACGGTTTTTTGCCAAAGCCGATAACCCCTTCGCTGCTTTACTACACCCTGCAGGAAAGTCTGGTCAGCCTGGAAGAGCGCAATCCCTCGGCCTGGCGGCGCATGGCGGATGAAAAAAACAGAGAGTGCGCGGAAAACGGGCTTCCTTGCGAAGAGCGGGATGAAGCGAACCTTGAAGACGTCATGCGAGCCGTTCAGGGCATGCGCTTTTTGCTGGTGGAAGACAACGACATCAATCAGGCGGTAGCCGTAGAGGTGCTGCATGACGCCGGGGCCGAAGCGGAAACGGCGGAGACGGCCGAGCAAGGCCTCGAACTTTTGCGTTCCGCCCTGGCCGGAACTTCCGCCAGGCCTTACGACGCCGTTCTTATGGATATCCAGCTTCCCGGCATGGACGGGTACGAAGCCACCCGTCTGATACGGCTGGACCCCGTGTTGCGGTCAACCGTAGTCATAGCCATGACGGCGGATTCCGGCCCGGACACGGCGCGAAGCTGCAAGGATGCGGGCATGGACGATCAGGTGGCCAAACCTTTGGAAGTGAACGCCTTTTACGCTGTTCTGGCCAAATGGCGCGGTAAAAAACATCAGGATGACACGGAAGCCGGACCTGCCTGCGGAACGTCGCAAGCCGGCAAATTCGCATGATTTTCAGGAGACACGCCACAATGCAGCTTACGACCTGTTCGGTGCGGCCGGAAGTGGAAGACTTTTCCCCCTATTCGGCCGGACTTTCCATAGATGAAATACGGGAAAAATACGGCCTTGCCGAAGTCATAAAAATGGCAAGCAACGAAAACCCCCTGGGGGCTTCGCCCCTGGTGCAGAAAGCTATAGCCCGCGCCGCCGGGGGGGTATTCCGCTACGCCCAGTCGGGCAACCCGCGCCTGTCCGCCGCTTTGGCCGGGCGCTACGGGGTAAGGCCGGAAAATATCGTTACCGGCAACGGATCGGACGAGGTGATAGACCTCTTGATACGCGCGCGCGTTGTGCCGGGAAAGCATAACGTGGCGGCCTTCAACCCCTGTTTCAGCCTTTACAAATTGCAAAGCCGCCTTTGCGGGGTGGAATTCCGGCAAGCCGGCCTCAAACCGGATTTTACCTTTGACTGGGACGGGCTGCGCGCCCGAATAGACGAAAACACCGCCCTGGTTTTCATAACCACCCCGGACAATCCGTCAGGATATTGCCCGCCCAGGTCCGAAGTCGCCGCCTTTGCCGCCTCTTTGCCAGACGGATGCCTGCTGGCCGTTGATGAAGCCTATATCGACTTCTGCCCAGAGGAAAAAGGCGGAGAGGACGCGCATTCGCTTTTGCCGGACCTGGTCCGCAACGGCTTTGACAAAGGCAACACGGTTATTTTGCGCACCTTTTCCAAAAGTTACGGCCTGGCCGGGCTGCGCCTCGGTTTCGGCATCATGCCCGCGCTTCTGGCTGATTACCTGCGGCGCATACGCCCCCCTTTTTCCGTTAACGTCCTGGCGGAAGAAGCCGGGCTGGCCGCGCTTGAAGACAGCGCCTTCCGCCAGGCCACACTTGAAACGGTGGCCGAAGGCCGGAATTTTCTCAACGCGGCCTTGGCCGGGCTGGGCTGCTTCGTATACCCGACCTGGTCGAATTTCATCATGTTCACCCTGCCGTCAGACTATCCTGAAGGCGCCGCGGAGTTTTTCGAGGCGCTGCTGCGGCGCGGCATCATCATCCGCCGCCTTTCCAGCTACGGCCTGCCGGAACATCTGCGCCTGAGCGTGGGCAATGAAATGGAAAACAAGGCGTTCGTCAGGGCCGCGCGGGAAATTTTGGGCCGCCCCGCCGCCTGAGGCCGCCGCGTTCCCTATGCGGATTCGTTCCGTCTTCCGCAATAGCGGCGGCAAACGGGCGCATAACGCTCCGCCGGCTCAAACCGACGCCGAACCGAACGCGCGCGGCGTAATCGCCGCCCTTGTCCGGCTTTAAAATAATATTTCAAATTACAATGCTCTTAAAGAAGGTGAAACATGCCGCGCATCATCACCCTTGACGGACCGGCCGGGGTCGGCAAAAGCACTTTGGCGAAACGCCTGGCCGAAGAACTGCGCATTCCGTTTCTGGACACGGGCGCAATGTTCCGCATTGCGGCCTTCAATCTGGGAGAAAACGCGCTCGGCCTGCCGGAGGGCGAACTGTCCGCCCGGCTTGATTGCCTTGAATTCACGCTGGAAGGCAGCGGAAACAACAGCGTCCTGCGCTGCAACGGCAAGGTTTGCGGGCAAGAGATACGCAGCGAGGAAATCGGGCTTTTGTCTTCGCGTTTCGCGGCCTTGCCGGCGGTGCGATCTTTTCTGAAAAAGTCCCAGCAGTCTTTGGGGCGGCGTTTTGACCTGGTAGCGGAAGGGCGCGACATGGGAACGGAGGTGTTCACCTTCGCCACCCGCAAGTTTTTCCTGGACGCCAGCCCCCGCGTGCGCGCCCTGCGCCGCATGCTCCAGCTTGAGCAGCAGGGCGTGAGAGAAAACCTGGAAAAGCTTGAAGCCCAGATAATAGAACGCGACAACATGGACAGAAACCGCGCCGTCGCCCCATTGCGCCCGGCGGAAGACGCAATTGTCATAGATACATCCAACCTTGATGAAAACGCCGTTTTCGCCCTGCTGCTGAAGCATGTGCGTAACGGCACGCCCGCGTAATCCGGCATGATTCCGGCCTGAACAAGCAAAAGCCTGACGTCCGGGAAGACCCCGCCGTCAGGCTTTTGCTTGTTCAGGCTTTGAAAATCTGAATTTTTCTGAAATCCGCCGGAGCGTCTTAACAAGGCACGCCGCGCCGCCCGCTCATTTCCGACGTTAGAAGCTCTATTTGCCTTTTCTGGGCTTTTGCCCGTCAGCCAGGCGGCCCATGTCGCGCAGCCTGCGGTCGACCAGATCGTAAAGCGAACCGCGGGTGAACGTTCCGTCTTTGCGCATGTTCCCGCTGGGCAGGCCGGTAAGCAGCTCCATAGCCCGGCTGATGTGATCAACCGGAAAAATATGGAAATTCCCGGCCCGCACCGCTTCCAGCACGTCTTCCCGCAGCATGAGGTGGTCAACGTTGTCTCTGGGGATAATAACGCCCTGTTCGCCGGTCAGCCCGTGACGGCGGCATACTTCGAAAAAACCTTCAATTTTGCGCGTTACCCCGCCCACTGCCATAATCTGCCCTGACTGGCTCACAGCCCCGGTGAAGGCCAGGGAAAGATTGATAGGCGCCTGGGCTATGGCGGAAAGCAGGGCGGCCAGCTCCGCCCCGGAGGCGGAATCGCCCTCTATTCCGGCGTAGCTTTGCTCGAAACACAGGCTGCCGGTAAGCACCAGGGGTTTTTTGCGCGCGAAAAGATCCACCAGGTAGCTCTTGAGTATCATCATGGCCTTGGTGTGAATGGGTCCGCCAAGCTGGGCTTCGCGCTCAAGGTCGATAATGCCGTCGTGCCCGACGCCGACCGTGCAGGAAATCTGGTGCGGCAAGCCGAACTCGAAGTCGCCGTATGTGGTGACGGAAAGCCCGTTCACCCGGCCCACCGCCTTTCCATGGGTGTCAACCTTGATAAGTTTGCGGTCGTATTCTTCCATAAAGGCTTCTTCAACCAGGTTGGAACGGAATTCACGGTCGCGCAGGGCCTGGTTGAGGGCCGCGGCGTCCACCTCGGTTTTGCCCTTCATGCGGGCCACAGCCGAAGCTTCGACCATTATTTCCCGCAAAAGGGGAAAATGCAGAGAAAGCTTTTTCTGGTCTTCTATCAGCAGCGAGCCGAAATCAACCAGCCCGGCCATGGCCTCGCGATTGAAATGCAGCAGCGCGGCCTCGTCGATGATGCGGCGTATGTGCTGGATGTAAACCTTAACCCCGGCGGCGTTGCGCGGCATGTGCCCTGTCATGTGGGCCTTTATCTTGAAAAGCTTGCTGAAGCGGTCGTCAGCCATAAGCAGGCCTTCGTACATGTCTTCGCTGCCGATAAGTATGACCTTGAGGTTCAAAGGCATGGGTTCAGGCTGCAAGCCTTTGGTTTTCACCGCTTCGCCGTCTCCGGCGTCTTCAACGCGGGCCAGGCGCGAGCGCAGGGCGCGCATCAGGCCTTCCCAGGCCTGAGGGTGCTGTATGACGTCTTCCATGTGCAGCAGCAGGAAGCCGCCGTTAGCCCGGTGCAGCGACCCGGCCTTGATGAGGGTGAAGTTGGTCACCAGCGCCCCCATTTCCGCTTCCCGCTCGATGCAGCCCAGCAGGTTGGAAGGAACCGGATGGTCGTCAAGTATAACCGGAGCGCCGTGCGTGGCGCTGTTGTCCACAAAAAGGTTTACCTCATAGCGGTGGGCAATGCTCTCAAAGCTCAAATCATACGGAGCGGACGGCCCGCCCGCGATCTGCGGCCCGGGCTGCGGGCCGCTGTCCGGCCCTCCGGGCAGGTGGCGCAGAAAAATATCCAGGTTGTCAAGAATGTCGTTTTTCAGGTCGTCAAAATAGTTTTGCAGGGCCGTTTCATCGTTCAGGGCGCGAAATTTATCCGCCACAGGGGCCAGCACCGCGCCTACCGCCTGCCCGGCGACTTCCCTTTCCAGGTTTCTTTCGCCATCTTGAAAATCCTGTTCCATGCGGTTCAAACGGCGCAACAAACCGGTAATTCCCTGAAGCAGGGCATCGCCCTTCAGCTTGATGTCGTTGCGTTTGCGCGTGTCAAGCTTTTCGAATTCCTGCTCGTTCAGGCGCTTGCCTTCAACCAGCGGGTAAAGGGTCATGCTGCCGCCGTCGTCCAGGTCTATGTTGAAACCCTGGTTCACGGCCGCTTTGTCCATGCGCTTGAATATCTGGTCCCGCTTGCTCTGGAAGTCGCTTTGCAGCGAGGAACGCCTGCGGGCGTAGGCCTCACGTTCAAAACGCGAGGGCAGGTCTTTCCGGATGCGCTCAATGGCCTTGCTTACGGCGTTTTTCAGCTTGGCCCCCTGCCCGGCCGGCAAACTGAGCAAGCGCGGAGAATCAGGCCTGACGAAGTTATAAACGTAAACAAGGTCTGGCGGGTTGGGCAAACGCCTGGCCCTTGGCCCGAGAAAATCATACAGCATGTAAGTGCGGCCGAGATTGGCCTCGCCTGAAAGATAAATATTGTAGAAAGGATCGTCTATATTCAGGGCCAGTTCAAGGGCCTGCATGGCCCTTGGCTGGGGGGCTTTGAGGCGCGAAGATTTGGGCGCATCAGCGCTGCTCGCGTAGGGAATGCTTTCCGGCGGGCAGCTGGCGCGCAGCTTTGAAGCGTTTAAGGCTGGTGTTCCGCTCATATATTTTCTCCGGCAACCGGTAAAAAGGCTTATTGGAGCGAGGCCATAGCTGTTTTCAGATAGTTGCGTTCAACGTCATGCCCGCGAAACCAGCTGAAAGACGCTTCAAGATCGTTTTCCGTGTGCGGTTCCAGCGTCAGGCTGGGTTTGACCTCATACTTTTTCAGCAGGCGAAAGTATTCTTCAAAGGGAATTTTGCCCTGCCCCACCCCCAGGTGTTCGTCGGCCCCGCCGTTGTTGTCATGCAGGTGCAAATGCCCGATGTGCGGCGCCAGAACGCTCACCCATTCTTCAAGGTTGCGCCTTGCCGCGCCCTGGCCGAAATGAAACCAGTGCCCGATGTCGAAACAGACCTTTATGTCCGGGCCGAGCGTGCCCATCAAACTGGCGAGCGGCTCCGGGCTGCGTTCATAGGTGTTTTCCAGAAACAGCGGCACAGGCAGGGCCTGATGCACGGCGTTCCATGTTTCCGCCGAGCGCTCCAGCCGCCCTTTGAATTCGTCCGGGGCGTCGAGTTCAGCGCCTTCATCCTGCGTAACAGGATGCCCCACAAGGTGTTTGGCGCCGTATATTTCAGCGATTTCCGCCGCGCGCAGCAAAGTTTCCCTGGCATGAGCGCGTTTTTTCGGATCCGCCGAGCCAGGCTCAAGAAACCAGAAAGGCAGGTGAACCGAACGGAACAGGCCGCAGTCTTCAATGCGCGAAGCGATTTCACGGTGCGTTCCGGCCGGCAGCTCAAGGCTGGAGGCGTCAAGCCCGAATTCCGGGTTCAGGCTGAGGCTCATGAACATGGGCAGCCATTTTTCATCGGCAACCACCCAACTGACCGGAAGGTTTACAAAAACAGTAACCATACTTTCCCCTTAAACAAATAATTCAATATGTTGCAAAAATTTTAAAGTTTCGCCCCCAAAAAAACGAAACCCGGCGCCGGGGTAAAGGACCACGGCGAAATTTTTCTTCCAGCGGCGGGGCGCGCCCAGGCCGAAGCTCCCGGACCGGTCACGCCTTGAAAAGAGCGTTGGCTTCCTTGCTTTTATCGGTCGCCCCAAGCTCGTTCTCTTCGAGGTACTGCCTCCCCTGCCGGACAAATTCGTCAAAGGTGCAGCCCGGATCTATGCCCGGACAAAAATCTTTAGCCATACTAAGGCTCACCGGGTCTACCAGGTTTCCCCGGAAGAAAGGCCAGGCGCGGCAAATGTCCGGCTTGGCGACATGCACGGAGCAACCCTGCCCGGCTGTAAAAAAAATGCATTTCCCGTCCTGCCCGGTAGCTATCGTTAACTTTCCGTTGCGCATGTCTCCATAACGCTCGGAAAATTCATCCGGCTCAAGGCCGAGATGAACGCATATCCGTTCAAGGTCGGATGGCGAAACGACGATTCCGCCCGCCCCGGAGCAACATTCCCCGCACATGCGGCATTCAAAGACATTTCGCTTGAGCATAAAACCCGGCTTTATCCCACCCCTAACATAACTTGCAGCATTTTGACAGAGGAGCGAGAATTATTCTGGATTACAAAATGAATAAGGCGGCTTGCTGAACAACCGCCTTATTGTGAAATTAATGGTGGGCCCACGAGGGGTTGAACCTCGGACAATCCGGTTATGAGCCGGAGGCTCTGCCAACTGAGCTATAGGCCCGTTGCGCCGTAATATATATAATACCGGGCAGGGTTGTTTTACTTTCCGCGAAGCCTTCTGTCAATATTTTTATTCCCCGGCCGCTCTTACAGCAGAAACATGGTGGCCATGCTCAGAAACATGAAGAAACCGGCGCCGTCCGTAAGCGTGGTGAGAAAAATGCTTGAAGCCTGGGCCGGGTCTCGCCCGAGCTTTTTCAGGACCAACGGAATGGAAGCCCCGGCCACCGCGCCCAGAAGCATGTCCAGCATCAGGGCCGCCCCCATTACCGCGCCCAGCTTAACATCCCCGGTTATCAGCCAAACCCCGCCAAGGACGACGAAACTTAAAAACAATCCGTTTACAAGGCTGATCACGGCCTCGCGCCGCACGGCATGCATGGCCCGGCTTTTGCCAAGGCGTTCCGTGGCCAGCTGGCGTATCATCACAGCCAGGGCCTGCTGGCCGGTGTTCCCGGCCTGGTTCGCCACCATAGGCATGAGAACGGCCAGCATGGCCATTTGCGCGATGCTTCCTTCGAACAGGTGCACCACGAAGGCGGACATGGCGGAATTGAACATGTTCACAATCAGCCAGGGCATGCGCATGCCGATCGAAGACAGCCACGGGGTGTCAATGTCTTCGTCAACACCCGCGCCCACCATGCCCAGCATGTCTTCACTGGCCAGGTCGTTCATGATGTCCATGACGTCGTCGTGCGTAACCGCCCCCAGAAGGCGGCCCTCGTAATCCACAACCGGCAGGGCCATAAAGTTGTAATGGCTCATAAGCTGGGCCACATCTTCGCGGGTTTGGTCAAAACGCACGGTGATCAAATTCTTGCTCCGGGCCGCTTCCGTCAGAATCGGGCCGTGCGGGGCCAGAAGCAGGTCGCGCAGGGAAGCCACGCCCACCAGAAGGTCTTTGGAATCCACAATATAAACGTAGTATGGAACTTCCTTGTCTTCTATATCGTTGCGCAGCTTGGTAATCGCCTGGTTGACGGTAAGGGCGGAATCAAGGATGACGATTTCGGTGTTCATTATGCCGCCGGCCGTTTCCGGGTTGAACGACATAAGCTGGCGTATTTCTTCCGCGTCTTCGCTTTCAATCTGGTTGAGCAACGCGTCGCGGTGTTCTTCTTCCAGCCCGTCAAGAACGTCGGCCGCGTCGTCTGGAGACATTTCGCCCACAATGCTGGCGGCGCGCTCCGAATCCAGATTTTCCAGAAGCTCGACGCGGGTGGTTTCAGTCATTTCCGCCAGGGCGTCGGCCGCCTCTTCATCAGGCAAAGATTCGATAAGCGTTATTTGCTCGTCAAGCGGCAGGCTCTCGAGTTTTTCCGCGATATCGGCCGGGTATTCGAATTCCCCGGAAAATTCCGCCCCGTTTTTTTCCGGCCCTTCGCCCGGCTCAGGCCGCATTGGAGACTGAGGCGCAACGCCGGAAGCGGCGGAGGAAAATTCGGAATTTTCCGGGGCGTCGTCTTTGAGTTCCATGCGGACCTCCTTCAATTTGTTAGGAAACACAGGCCGGGCTTGACGAAAATATTCCGCCGCCCTAAAGGATACAAGATAAGGTTGTGCGCGTCGTCCTGAAGATATAACGCTTCGGCGCGTGCTGCTTTTTTGCCCTAAAATCCGAACCCGCGCAATCAAAAAATTGGCGCGCGCATCTTTCAGGCGAGCCCTTTATGCCAGAACCTGATCACCACCTTGACGGCGGCTTCTTCAAT
Organism: Desulfovibrionaceae bacterium; assembly: GCA_031552195.1. Classification (GTDB taxonomy): domain Bacteria; phylum Desulfobacterota; class Desulfovibrionia; order Desulfovibrionales; family Desulfovibrionaceae; genus JAVBMP01. The sequence goes on along the minus strand of JAVBMT010000002.1, from coordinate 44,889 downwards.
GAATTCTTCAACACTCCGGCGGGCGCTTCCCGCATAGACCCCATGCGGCAGCTTCTGGCCGCCGTGCGTTCGGCCCTGGCCGACGACGGGGAAGACCGCACGGCCAACGCCGTGTTCCCCCCGGAAAAAACCGGGGTTGCGGTTATCGTCTGCAAGGAGGCCGGGCTTGTGGTCGGCCTGCCGCTTGTTCCTATAATAATGGAAGAAGCCCTGAACACTTACCCGCCCTCACGGCGCGGCGCCATGCCCGGCTGGCGCTGGGAAGCCATGGCGGCTGAAGGGGGCCTCGCGGAAAACGGCCGCGCCGTAGCGCGCATTGAGGGGCCGGTTTGCCTGTTGCTCAAGGCTGAGCGTGTCATATTGAACTTCATCACCCACCTTTCCGGCGTGGCCAACCTTACCGCTCGTTACGCGTCAGCGCTTGAGGCCATGCAAGAAAAGGCCAAACAGCCGTACCGCCGCCGCACCCGCCTGCTTGACACGCGCAAGACGCTGCCCGGCCTGCGCTTCCCGGAAAAATACGCCGTGCGCATGGGCGGGGGGGAAAACCACCGCCTGACCCTTGAAGACATGCTGATGCTTAAAGACAACCACATTGACGCGGCCGGTTCGATAGCCGAAGCCGTGAGCATGTTGCGCCGCGCTTACAGCCCCTGCCCGCCTGTGGAGGTGGAGTGCCGCACCCTGCCGGAGGTTCGCCAGGCCATAGAAGCCCGTGCCGACCGCATCATGCTCGACAACATGGACGTTCCGATGATGCGGGAAGCCCTGAAAATGATTCCGGCCGATATAGAAAGCGAAATCAGCGGCGGAATCACCATGGACAACCTCAGGCTGTTGCAGGCCCTGCACCCGGAAGCGCCGGATTTCGTATCAGTGGGGCGCATCACCCATTCCGCGCCGTCGGCGGATTTCAGCATGCGCATGCTTTAGGCATGTTAACTTTGAAAAAGCTTAAATGCCATGGCTGTAGCGTTAGCGCACTCCCGCAAGCGAGCAGCGCGGCGTGTCTTTAGTGCAAACCGCTTCTGGCTTGCACATGTCGGATAAAATATGGCCTCCTGCATTCAAAACCGATTCTTGCGGAGCTATTTCAAAGTTAAAATACTTTAGACAGTGTAGTCACGAGATTGCCTAGACAATATCAAAATTTTTTATTTAGTCACGCCATCACAATCGGTGCAATTTTATGCCTTTATGGACGGAAGACCTTGTCAGCCATCACTCTCCGGCCGTCACAGCGGACAAGTATTGAAACTTTGCATCTGGACGGTCAGGGCCGCGCCTGATAGAGCGAAAAAATATATGAACACACTGCACACGCCGAATAAAGACGGTTCCGGCCCGACCTTCGCCCTGAAGAGCTTCAGAAATCTTTTGCTCGCGGCCGTTCTGTCTTGCGCGGTGTACCTCCTCTGCTTTTTTGACGATATCGTTGGGCCGCCCGTGCCGTACCGACTCTTTTACTATCTTGCCTTTATCGGTTTAGGAGCGCGGACCTTCGTGTCGACAGGCTCCGACACGACAAAGGGGCTGAAGCGCGCCCTGGCGTTTTTGGCGGGCGTGTGCCTGGCCGGCACGACTCTCTTCGTCTGGACCGTGACGGAACTTTTTGAAGCCTTGGAGGCCATGGGGGACATGATCGGCGAGGGGTTCATCACGTCTGTCATGTCCTGGCTTTATTTCTGCTGGTGCGTCGTTACGCTCGCCTTTTTCTCGGCGGTTCACTTGCGGGGTACGGCCAAAGCGCTCGGTACGGGTTCAGTGTATCCGGCAAGGCCGCCTTTCTTTGCGGCGGCCTGCACAATTGTCGCCGGCTGCTTTCTTCTCAATTATATTTGGCCGATATTTTTGTTTGTGCGGTCTGAGGGCCTTCCGCCGGTGATCCTTGACGATTACATATTTTATCTGCTGCAACTGTGCGTGACCGGCGTGCTTGTTCCGGCCTACGCCTACGCCGCCGTGCTCCTGCGGCTGCCCGCGACCAACTCCGTTATGTGGATCGCTTTGCTCACCATGATCGTGGAGCTGGTCTTTGTGATGTCGGAGGGAACATTGGCATACATAGGCAATGGAGCATTCGCGCTTCTTTGCGTGATCGTTTCCGTCATACAGTCGGTATCGCTCCTCCTTAAAAAGCCGGCCCGCTTGACAAGCCAGAGTCTGGACAGTGGAGCCGAGAGATGATTTTTTGTTCCCCTGCAAGGAAGATGAGCCTGTTATAAAGGGAGTGTACTTTGGTGCTCGACCGGAATAAAAGGCAAAATCTGACGCCGCAGGAGGCGAAAAAACGCTCGTGACGACACTGTCTAGGGGGCTGCCTCTAAAAAAGTTTTGCGCCAAAGACAAGGAAAACGGATTTTTTGCGGAGGGAGCGTGCTCTTGCGCCGCTCGACCGGAAAAAATGGCGTTTGGCGGTATTTGGGCAAAATGGTTATTCAGAGACAGCGCCTGACGCCGGGCCGGAACGCAAAGACCTTCCCGGCGGCGGGTTCGCTTGAGAAATTTTATCGGGAAATTCGGGCGGGCATGCCCGCGCTAGGCGTCCAGATCGGTGCAAACGCGGTTTCTGCCGCGTCCCTTGGCCATGTAGAGGAGGTCGTCAACCTTTTTCAGCTCTTCATCTATATTCAGGGTTGGATCACCTTCATGCACTCCGAGGGAAATTGTGATAAAAACTTTCGCGTTGCCGCAAAAACAGGGAGAGCCGGCTACCGTGACGCGGATCTGTTCGGCCAGGTTGACGGCGTCGGCCAGGCCGGTTTCCGGCAACAGCAGGATGAATTCTTCCCCGCCCCAGCGCGTGACCGTATCCGTGCGCCTACAGCGGCGGCTGAGCAGGCCGGCCAGATGCTTCAGGGCGTGGTCTCCGCAAATGTGGCCGTAATTGTCGTTTACGGTCTTGAAAAAGTCTATATCGCACATGACCAGGCAAAAAGGTTTGCCGCTACGCAACGCGCGCTGCATTTCAAGGTCAAGCCGCATGCGGAAGGCCCGGCGGTTGTAAAGCCCCGTTAATTCGTCAATCTGGCTTTTCTCATGCAGGATGTTGACCAGAGAGCTGGCCTTGGAATCGCTAAGGCGCGTCACAAGCTGCGAGCCCGAGGCCACAACCAGCCCCAGGGCGTAAAGCAGCAGCACCTGGGCGCGTTCGGCCGGAGCGAAGTCGTTAAGATAGAAAGGGTTGTCAGGCCACAGGGTTATTACCAGCAAAGCCATGCTGTGCGCCGCTATCGCCACGAATCCGTTCGCCCCACCCATGGCCAGCAGGTAGACGAAAGGCATAAGAAAAGTCCAGAGGAACAGGGGAATGGGCAAGGCCGTGGAAGCCGCGCGGTACAGAAAAAACAAACTGTAAGCCATGGCCATCATAATGGTAGGCCAGGCCTTGTATTTGAAGTAGTGGGCATAGGTCAGGCAAGAGGCGGCTCCGGCCAGGCCGATTATTCCCATGACAAGGAAATCGTAGATGCCGAAAATAAAAAATTCCGCGAACAGCGAAACTCCGCCCAGAATCGCCAGAAGCTGGAAAATATTGGCGCCGTTTATCACCCGCTGTTGTTCCGGGCTTGTGTCTTTGGTTATGCCTATATCCAGAAAGGCCAGAAATAGTTCTGAAAATTTTTTTTTGCCCACACGTTCCCCATGGCACGTTTATAGGTCCTTAACAACGCAACGCCCGCCCAAACGCGCAGGCTGTGCAAGGAGCACACAAACTATACCCTGCCTTAAAACATTACCGCGATAACATTACCAGTTTGCAGAATATATTCAACAAAATTAATTTTTACAAAATAATGTATATGTTATATGCCAGTCATTTGAATCACGGATGTAACGTTTTGCGGCCGCTACGGTTCCGAAAGCGGAGAGAGCCGGACTGAGAGCCCATTTTAAAAAATTTCGAATAACGGAAACCGCCATGTTTTTTTCTTCTTTACAGGAAGTTGAGGCCCGCCTTGACGGGCTTGGAATGTTCCGCATGCGCCCCGGGCTGGAAAGGATAAGCCTTGTGCTGGAAAATATGCGCCTGGCCCGGCCGCCTTTCCTGACCGTGCAGGTAGCCGGAACAAACGGCAAAGGCTCGGTTTCCTCTTTCCTGGCCTTTCTGGCGCAAGCCCACGGCTTTAAAACCGGCCTGCATACCTCGCCTCATTTCGTTTCCTTTCGCGAACGCATCCGGATTTTGCCGCCAGGGTTCGTTCCTGAGGGCGTTCCGGGCAAGAACGGCTCGATCGCGAACAGCTTCGCGCCGCCGGAGCTTTTGCTGGAGGCGGCCAACGAGGTTATGGCCAACGGCGGGGAATGTTTGAGCTACTTCGAATTCATGACCGCCATGGCGGTAAGTTCTTTCGCGCTTGCCAAGACGGACGTGGCCGTAATGGAAACCGGGCTGGGCGGAACTTTCGACGCCACAACCGCCCTGTGGGCAGACTATGTGGTGTTCACCCCGATCGCCCTCGACCACTGCGACATCCTGGGCGATACCCTCGAAGCCATCGCCCGTGATAAGGCCGGGGCCATGCGCCGCGGACGCCCGGCCTTTTCCGCCGCGCAGCCGCCGGAAGCGCGGAGGGCGCTGGAAAAAGAGGCCGCCGAACACGGCGTCGAATTGCATTTCGCGGGCGAAGAAGATATTAAGGCCCTGCCGCCGGAGTTGCTGTCCGGCGCGTCGCCCATGCGCCTTTCCGGACGCCACCAGTTGGAAAACGCCGCATTGGCGCTGAAAACCTGGCGGGCCGTTGCCGCGCGCGAAGCCTTGCCCTGCCGAGCCGGGCAAACGGACGCGGGCGGGCTTGCCGAAGCGGAAAAACACGCCCTGTCCGAGGCCCGGCTGCCTGGGCGTTTTCAGATTGTGCCCGCAAGCGGCGGCTACCCGCTGGTCCACCCGTCCCTTATCCTGGACGGGGCGCACAACGCGCACGGCATGGCCGCCCTTGGCCTGGAGCTGGCCCGGCGCGGCATCGCCCCGGGGGCGGTGGTGTTTTCCTGCCTGGCGGATAAAGATCCGGAAAAACTTGCGGCCCACCTGCGCAGCCTGGCTACCGGCCCTGTTTTCGTGCCGCGCATCAAAGACAACCCCCGGGCCATGGAGCCCGAGGCCCTGGCCGGATTGATCGGACTTTCCGCCAAGGCGGAGCTGAACCTTGAAAGCGCCCTGCGCGAAGCCGTGCGCCACGTTTTGCTCCGTCACGAGGTTCTGGGCAGCGCCGACCCGGACACGCAGGCTGAAAGGCTGCGAAACTGCCCCCCGGTGCTTGTCTGCGGTTCATTGTATCTTTTGGGCGAACTGTTCGCCCTATTCCCAGAATTATTATAACATACCAACCGTTCCGGCTCTTTTATGAAGAAAATCATCGCCAGCCTGTTCTCCGCCTTTCCGTGTTTTCTGTCGTCTTTCGCCCTGGCCGCAGCTATAGGGGGCATTCTGTTGTGGTGCGCCTACGTGGCCATGTTCAAATTTTCCACCCAATGGTGGATGACCATGATGTTTTCCTATGGGGGGCTGCTGCTGGCCTCTTACGCCGCCGGACGCCTCACGCCGCTGGTTATCGGCGCGGTCTCAGGGCGTTTTCGCGTTTTCTCCGGGTTTCTGGGGCTTTTGGCCGCAGCGGCCGCCCTTGCCTGCGCCTGGCACCTGTTTCTGAACCCCAACCCCCTCTCCCTGAAAGCCATGCTGGACATGGGAAAAACCACCACACTGCAAGCCCTGGCCCTTATTTTAGCCAGCGGCCCCCTTCTTCTGCTCTTCGCCGGAAGGCGGAGCCTGAAAAAACTGCGCCGCAACGGGCAGGCCTGATCACTACGCCAGCATGGAACGGGCGAATTTCACGCGCTGCCTGTTCGTGAATTTTGCCGCGCAATGACCGCAAACGAATTTTGTCCGCCAGCGGTCATTGCGAAGCGGAGTCAGGGCCGCCCGGCCGCTTTCTAGCTTTGCAGCATTTTAATAGCGCAAAACTTGCCGCACATGCCGCAAACTTCCTCATTTTTATGCTGCTCACGCCGGGAACGGACCGCACCCGGATCAAGGGCCAGCTGGCGCATGCTTTCCCAGTCGAGCGCCGCACGGGCTTTGGACAAGGCGTTTTCACGACGCACGGCGCGAGGCCTTTCAAGCGCCGCTTCGCCGGCCTGGGCGGCAACGCGTGAAGCCATCACCCCGGCGCGAACGTCATCAATGTCAGGCAAGGCCACATGCTCGGCCGGGGTCAGGTAACAAAGGAAATCCGCCCCGGCCCGCACCGCGGCGGCTCCGCCGATGGCCCCCGCGATATGGTCGTAGCCGGGGGCCGCGTCAGTCGCCAAAGGGCCAAGAACGTAAAGCGGGGCGTTATCCGTCAAACGTTTTATAGTCTGTATCTGGCTTTCAACTTCATGCAGGCGCACATGCCCCGGCCCCTCCACCATGCATTGCACGCCACGGGAAAGCGCGTGCCGGGCAAGCCTGCCCAGGGTGATGACTTCCTCGAACTGGGCGGCGTCGCCCGCGTCGCACCCCGCGCCGGGGCGCAAGCCGTCGCCCAGCGAAAGCGTTACATTGTGCCGCAAGGCGATATCCACAACCCGGTCAAAATCCGTCAACAGCGGGTTTTCCTTGCCGTTTTTCATCATCCAGCGGGCAAGGATAGCCCCGCCTCTGGACACTATGCCCATAAGGCGTTCCCCGCCCATGGCCCACTCGGCTCCGCGCCTGGTCAGGCCGCAATGAACGGTCATGAAGTCAACCCCTTGCCCGGCCTGCTTTTCTATTTCCTTGAAAAGCGCTTCCGGGGTTATGTCCGCCGGATCGCGCCCCGCGTCGAAATAAAGTTTGCCGACGGCATACAGGGGAACCGTGCCGAGCGGCCTGGGGCAGCGGGAAAGCATTTCCGCGCGGATGGCGTCAAGGTCTCCGGCGGTGGAAAGGTCCATTACGGTATCCGCTCCGGCCAGCACGGCGGCGTCAAGTTTTTCCAGCTCCGTTTGCATGCAGTGGTTGAGGGGTGACGTGCCTATGTTGGCGTTGACCTTGACGCGGCAAGGCTGCCCTATAAGGACGGGAGCGAGGGCAGGGTGGGCGGGGTTGCCGAGCAGCGCCATGCGCCCGCCGTTAACGGCGCCTGCAATCTCGTCGGGAGAAATTCCTTCGTCCTCGGAGAGGCTTTTGCCGTGCCGCTTGAACAATGAAGACAGAGAGGCGTTGCGTGAAAAAATATCCATAAGCTCCTCGGTTGGTAATGATGCGCGGATCGCTCGCGGGCATCAAAAAAAATGCCCACGCAGGTGGGCAAAGAGCTTATGACTCCAGCTTCCCTACGGCAGTTCACCGGCAAAAGGCCGGAATACGCTGCATCAGGTTCAAAGGGTGGTGGGCCGCGCCCATCTCAGCCCGCAACCGGGCCCCCCTAGCTATGAAAACTTCATAATATATTTTGCTCAGACGGTAAAGAATATTGCCGCGCTGTTCCCATAAGGAAAAACGGAAAGGCTGATTCCGTTCGCGCCGCTAGTTTCGCCGTTTATTCGCAAAATGTAAAAAAAAACATGTCAATAATATAAAAAAATGTTAGAAAACAATCTTGAGGCCCCATGCGCGAATTAACGCTGGAATATCGCGTGCTCAGGCCGTCTGATTTTTCTGGGTTAATCCGCGCCCCTGTCGTGAAATATTGTACAATTAAAAAATACTTGTACAAAGGAGTCAAAATTGATTATGCTCACAAAGTTGGATTTATAGCTGTCACGCCACTTTATGGATGAAACAGCTTTGACGGACCGGCAAAAATCAGCGTCTTTATCCTAAAAATGAATCGTGGATACGCTTTTTGCCTGGCGGTAAATACCGCTATTTACGGGGCTTATTCCGTATTTATGAAACGATTGTTTATTTTTTAACAAGCGGATGGAATATATGGACCCGATACAACTAAGCCGAACTTCCGCCGGGCCCGCGCCCGACCTGGAATTCATGCGCCAGGTGGAACGGGAGAGCGGGCAGGATTTGCGCAAGTGCTATCAGTGCGGCAACTGTACCGCCGGCTGTCCGATGTCGTTCATTTACGATTACCCGGTAAGCCGCATCATGCGCCTTCTGCAGCTGGGGCAGAAAGAAACCGTGCTGTCCAGCCGGGCCCTCTGGCTCTGCGCCACCTGCGAAACCTGCACTACCCGATGTCCGAACAACATTGAAGTTGCGAAAATCATGGACGTTTGCCGCCACATGTCACGGCGGGAAGGGCGCGTCTCCGGCCTTGCGGCGCGCAACGTGCGGCTTTTCACCGACTCATTCCTGCGCACGGTCCGCTGGGGCGGCCGGGCTTCGGAACTTGCCTCCATGGTTCTTTTCAAGCTCAGTTCCGGACGCCTTTTTTCCGATCTTACCCTGGCCCCGGAAATGCTGGGCAAGGGCAAATTGAAAATACTGCCGCGCCGCGCCGCCGGGCATGAAGAGGTCGCCGCCATTTTCAGGCGCTTTGACGCCGGAGAACACCTGCGCGCCGCCCAGGAGGCTGAACGGCGGGAAAAAACGGAGGAAAGGCCGTGAAAAACCTGACTTTCGCCTATTATCCCGGCTGTTCCGGCGAGGGCAGCTCGGTGGAATACGAAGCCTCCACCCGTGAGCTTTGCCGCCTGCTGGGCATTACCCTGAAAGAAATTCCAGACTGGACCTGCTGCGGTTCAACCCCCGCCCACACTGTGGATCATACCCTTGCGGCCGCGCTGGCCGCGCGCAATTTCCTCCAGGCCGAGCTTATCGGGCTTGAAGACGTGCTCACGCCCTGCCCGAGCTGCCTGAAAAACCTGCGCAACGCCCTTAACAACATGGAAAACCCCGCCTTCAAGGCCGGGGTTGACGCCCTCACCGGCCGCCCTTTCAAAACCGCGCACAGCATCCGCTCGGTTTTGCAGGCCGTGTCCGAAGCCTTCAGCCCGGAAGAAATAGCGGGCATGGTCAAGCGCCCCCTGGCGGGACTTAAGGTCGTTCCCTATTACGGCTGCCTGATGACCCGCCCGGCCAAAGAAATGCGCTTCGACAACGAGGAAAACCCGGTGAGCATGGACAGGCTCCTGGCCGCCGCCGGGGCCGAGGTTCTGCCTTTTCCGCTGAAAACGGACTGTTGCGGCGCTTCTTTCGGCATTCCGCGTTCCGACGTCGTCTCCCGGCTTTCCGGCCGCATTCTTGAAATGGCGTCACGCCTCGGGGCCGATGCCGTGGTCGCGGCCTGCCCCCTTTGCCAGATGAACCTCGACCTGCGCCAAAAGCAGATAAATTCCTCCAACCACGTCAACTACAATCTGCCGGTTTTTTATTACAGCCAGCTTTTGGCCCTGGCCCTGGGCGCTGACGAAAGCTCCCTCGGCTTTGACAAGCTTACGGTAAACCCCTTTCCGGCGCTGCGCCGCCTTGCCGCCGCGCCGGGAAACGACGCGGAGGCCGCCCGGCCTGAAACGCGGGAGGCTGCCTTATGAAAATAGGCGTGTTCATTTGCCACTGCGGCAGCAACATCGCCGCCACGCTGGATTGCAAAGCCGTTGCAGCCGCCGCCCTGGACATGCCGGAAGTGGTTTTCGCCACGGACAGCATGTATACCTGTTCGGAACCGGGGCAACAGGCCATTATCGAAGCCATCCGCGAGCACGGGCTGGACGGGGTGGTTGTAGCCTCCTGTTCTCCGCGCATGCATGAAACCACTTTCCGCCGCGCGGTGGAAAGGGCCGGGTTGAACCGCTACATGTTTGAAATGGCCAATATCCGCGAACATGTTTCCTGGATAGGGAAAGACGTCGCCGCGAACACGGCCAAGGCCGCCGACCTGGTGCGCATGGCGGTGGAGAAGCTGCGGCTTGACAAGGCCCTTACCCCGAAGAAATTTCCGGTTACCAAAAAAGTGCTGGTCCTGGGCGGCGGCGTGGCCGGCATCCAGGCCGCGCTGGATTGCGCCGAGGCCGGCATGGACGTGATCCTGGTGGAGCGAGAACCCTCCATCGGCGGAAAAATGTCGAAACTGGACAAAACCTTTCCCACCGTGGACTGCTCAAGCTGCGTACTAGGCCCGCGCATGGTGGATATAGCCCAGCACGAGCGCATAACCCTTTACGCGCACAGCGAGCTGGAGTCCGTTTCCGGTTATGTGGGCAGTTTTGAAGCGGCAATCCGCAAAAAAGCCAGCTATGTGGATTGGGAAAAGTGTACCGGGTGCGGCCTGTGCACGGAAAAGTGCCCCTCGAAGCAGTCTTTCGACCGCTTTAACGAAGGCATGGGGCAGACCACCGCCATTAACATTCCATTTCCGCAGGCCATTCCGAAAAAGGCCTCGATAGACCCGAACTTCTGCCGCCAGTTCACCCGGGGCAAATGCGGGGTCTGCGCGAAGGTCTGCCCGTCCGGGGCCATCAATTACGAGCAGGAAGACGAAATAGTGAACGAGAGGGTGGGGGCGGTCATCGCCGCCACCGGCTACGACCTGTTCGACTGGAAAATTTACGAGGAATACGGCGCCGGGCGTTACCCCGACGTTATCACCTCGTTGCAGTATGAACGCCTGCTCTCCGCTTCCGGCCCGACCGGCGGGCACGTCAAGCGCCCCTCGGACGGCATGGAGCCGAAAAGCGTCGTTTTCATACAGTGCGTCGGTTCGCGCGACCTTTCCGTGGGCCGTCCCTACTGTTCCGGATTCTGCTGCATGTATACGGCCAAACAGGCTATCCTGACCAAAGACCATATTCCGGACTCGCAAAGCTACGTCTTCTATATGGACATACGCAGCCCCGGCAAGGGCTATGACGAGTTCACCCGCCGGGCGCAGGAGGAATACGGCGCGCAATACATACGCGGCCGCGTGTCCATGCTTTACCCTAAAGGCGACAGGATGGTCGTGCGCGGGGCTGACACCCTTCTGGGCGGCCAGGTGGAGATCGAGGCCGACCTCGTCGTGCTGGCCGTTGGCGGCGAAGCTTCCCAAGGCGCCTCGTCTCTGGCGGAAAAGCTGCGCATTCCCCACGACGGTTACGGTTTTTTCATGGAAGGCCACCCCAAGCTGAAACCGGTTGAAACCAACACCGCCGGAATTTTTCTGGCCGGTTCCTGCCAGGGACTGAAGGACATTCCCTCCTCCGTGGCCCAGGGCAGCGCCGCCGCCGCCAAGGCCCTGGGGCTGCTCTCGCGCGACATGCTGGAAAACGACCCTCAGACGGCGGTGGTGGATATCCGCCGCTGCATAGCCTGTGCCAAGTGCGTGAAGGTTTGCCCGTTCAAGGCCATAAGGCTCACGGAAATACGCGGGGAGAAGAAGGCCGAGGTCATAGAGGCCCTGTGCCAGGGCTGCGGGCTTTGCAACTCCACCTGCCCGCAAGGCGCCATTCAGCTTTCCCACTTCACGGATAACCAGATTCTGGCGGAGGTGAACGCCCTATGTCCGTTCTAGCCGAAAACGCGGGCGCCCCGGCCAAACCGGCCGGCACCCTGAATATAGTGGGGTTTTTGTGCAACTGGTGCTCATACGGCGGGGCTGACACCGCCGGGGTCGGACGCATGGTCCAGCCGGCCGACCTGCGCATAATCCGCCTGCCCTGCACAGGGCGCGTCAACCCGCTGTTCGTGGCCAAGGCCCTGTTCAGCGGGGCGGACGGCGTGCTGGTTTCCGGCTGCCACCCGCGAGACTGCCACTATGCGGAGGGCAATTTCTACGCCCGCCGCCGCCTTGAGGTGTTCAAGCGCGCCTTGCCCATTCTGGGAATTGACCCGCGCCGCTTTGAATACACCTGGGTTTCCGCCTCCGAAGGGCAGCGCTGGCAGCAGGTGGTAACGGGCTTCACCGCCCAGGTGCGGGCCCTCGGCCCCGCCCCCAGGCTGGAAGGCATGGCGGACCTGGAAAAACTTTTCCCGGCCTAAAGCGCTAAATAGCGGCGCAAGGGGCAAACCACTCCACCGCTCCGGCGAGACAGGCTCAACGCAATAGAAGGAGAGCGCTGTGGCATTGAATGAACAACTGAAAAAAATGATCCTTGACGCGCTGCCCGGCGTGGAATGCGTTATCGGCTGGGGGCCGGGGCCTGACGCCTTGCATGGTTCCCCCCTGTTCATGCGGAGCCCGGAAGATGTCGATCTTTTTTCCGCCGGCCCGCTTTCCGTGCAGAACACCGCTCTTTTCCTGCCGGAATATAAAGGACGCAAGGTCGGCGTTGTGGTAAAGGGCTGCGATTCCCGCTCTGTGGCGCAGCTTCTGGCTGAAAACCTGATCGCGCGTGAGGATGTGGTTATTATAGGTTTTCCCTGCAACGGCGTTGTCGACCTGAACGCGGTGGCGGCCAAGCTGGGCGAACTGGAACCGGGGCTTGATCCGGGCGAAATTTCCGCCTGCGCCGTGGAAAAAGAAAATTTGCGTCTGACGAGCCTTTCCGGCGCGGAATATGTGATAGCCCTGCCTGACGTGCTGGCGGGCAAGTGCCGCCGCTGCCTTTACCCCAATGCGGTGCTGCGCGACTATTTCGCCGGGGTGGAACGCCCGCCTTTCGCGCAAACTGATGACTTCTCCGACCTCAAAGCCTTTGAAAACATACCGGTGGAAGAGCGGCTGGAGTTCTGGCGCAAGGAAATGTCGCGCTGCATACGATGCTACGCCTGCCGCAACGCCTGCCCTCTATGCGTCTGCCGCGACCACTGCGTTGCGGCCAGCCGCGACCCGCACTGGCTTACCCAGTCTGACAGCGTGCGCGACAAAATGTTTTTCCAGGTTATCCACGCCACCCACCTGGCCGGGCGCTGCACCGGCTGCGGCGAATGCCAGCGGGCCTGCCCGGTGGGGCTGCCGGTAGGCCTTTTCAAACGGGCCATGGGCCGAGGCGTGGAAGAGCTTTTCGGCTTCGCCGCCGGGCTGGACCCGGAAGCCACCCCGCCCCTGCAAACGTTCCAGATTACGGAAGAAAAAATCAAGGAAAAGGAGTGGTGAGATGCAAAGCAAGTTTCTGGCTCACTCCGACCTTGAAGCCTGGCTGGGCGAACTTTCCTCCGACTGCTCCCTGATTGTTCCCCAGCTTGAAGGTGACGCCAAACCGGGGGTAAAATCATCGCCCAACGTGGTTTACCGCCCCTATTTTCCAGGCTGCGCGGCTGAGTTTGAGCGCAAGGCGGCGGAGTCGGCCAAGCATGTGCTGTTTCCGCGTTCCGAAGGGCTTTTCGCCTGGAAGAACCTTAAGGGTGAACACGGGGCGGAAAACCTGCAGCTGCGCGAACCGGACGCTTCGGAAAAAACCGTGGTTTTCGGGCTGCTTTCCTGCGACGCGCGCGGTTTCATGGTCTTTGACCCGGTGTATGACGGCAGCGGTTCCGAAGGACGGTCCAAAGACCCTTATTATCTGCGCCGCCGTGCAAATACCGTGCTGATAGTCAAAAGTTGCGACAAAATCCTGAACACCTGTTTCTGTCATTGGGTGGGCGGCGGCCCGGCCTCGGATGAAGGGGCGGACGTTCTGGCCTTCAAACAGGCGGAAGGCTGGCTGTTGCGCCCTGTCACCGGAGAAGGCCTGGCGGTTCTTCAGTCCGCCCTTCTTAAAGACGCGAGCGAGACGCAGGAGAAGGCGGCGGATGAAGCCGGAAGCGCGGCCATGGGCAGGCTGAGCAAGCTGTCTCCCCCCCCGGAAATGGAAAAAGCCCCCCCCGCCTTGCGGGACATTATGGAAAACAAGGAGTTCTGGCAGGCGGAGTCCTCCCATTGCCTGGCCTGCCTCGCCTGCACGAACCTTTGCCCCACCTGCTACTGTTTCAACATCAACGACGAAACCGGTTCCGGGGGCGGCGTACGCCTGCGCAACTGGGATTCGTGCATGTCCAGCCTGTTCACGCTTGAAGCCAGCGGGCATAACCCCCGCAACGGCAAGGCGCAGCGTTTGCGCAACCGGGTGGAGCACAAATTTTCCTATTACCCCGGCCTGCACGGCGGACGCATGGCTTGCTGCGGCTGCGGGCGCTGCATCAAAAGCTGCCCCTCCGGGGTGGACATACGGGCCATTGTGAAGAGGGGCATCGCAAAAAGCGGGCAGGAGGGCGCAAATGAGTAAAAAGGCGAACAAGCCGGAACATCAGGCCCGGCCTGAAAATTCAGGATTAGACCCCATGCCGGGCAAAGGCGCGGGGGAAGAACGCTGGAACCGCCCGCCCGGCCTAGGCGAAATGCCCCCCGGCGCGCGGCCGAACCCTTACCTGCCCTTTATCGGCACTGTGGTGAAGGTCGTTCAGGAAACCCCGAACATTAAAACCTTCCAGATAGTGCTGGACAATGAAGAAGAGCGGGAAGCCTTCATGCATGAGCCTGGCCAGGTGGGGCAACTATCGCTTTTCGGGGTGGGCGAGGCCACTTTCGTCATCAATTCCCCACCAACCCGAAGGGAATATCTTCAGTTCAGCGTGATGCGCACAGGTGAAGTCACCACCGCCCTGCACGGGCTGCGGCCCGGAGACAAGGTCGGGGTGCGCGGTCCTTTGGGCAACTATTTTCCATATGAGAGCATGAAGGGAAAAAACATCGTCTTCATCGGCGGCGGCATAGGCATGGCCCCCTTGCGCACGCTGCTGCTTTACATGCTGGACAACCGCAAAGATTACGGCAACATTACCCTGCTGTACGGAGCCAAGGCCCCGCAAGACATGGCCTTCGCCTATGAAACGCGGGAATGGCTGGAAAGAACGGACATGAGCACGGTTTTGACCATAGACCGTTCCACTGTGGGCTGGCCGCACAAGGTCGGTCTTATTCCCGATGTTTTGCTGAGCCTGAACCCCAACCCGGAAAACACCGTGGCGGTGACCTGCGGGCCGCCCATCATGATAAAATTCGTGCTTCAGGCCCTGCTGAAACTGAACTTCAAGCCGGAACAGATCATCACCACGCTGGAAAGGCGCATGAAATGCGGCGTAGGCATTTGCGGGCGCTGCAACATCGGGGAAAAATACGTCTGCATTGACGGCCCGGTGTTCAGCTACGGGCAGTTGCAGGAGATGGTGGATGAATTGTAAAATTCATCCACCAGGGCGGGCGCGCCAGCGAACGCCCGCAAGCGAACAGCGCGGCGTGCCTTCAGTTCAAGCCGCAAGGCTTGAACGCGGCCGATAAGGGCTAGGCCTTAAAACTTCATGCCGAAAATTCATCGGCCAGGGCTGGCACGCCAGCGAACGCCGGAGCATTTAAACTAAAAGTTTAAATGCTCCATGCGCGCTTCCGCCTCTTCCCAGCGTTCCAGCAAAGCGGTCAGCTCAGCGTCAAGCGCTTCATGGCGGGCTATGGCCGCGTCAAACCCGGCCCGGTCGCTGCTGAAAAAATCCGGATCAGCCATGCGCTCTTCCAGCGCGGCCTGTTCCGTTTCCAATGCCGCCAAGGCCTCGGGAAGGTTTTTCAGTTCACGCTCCAGGCTTTCCAGTTCACGCTGTTCGTTAAAGCTCAGCTTGCGCGGCTTGTTCTTTTCCGGTGCGGCGGCGCTTTCGCGCTCCGCGCGTTTTTCCGTTGTCTTGCCGCTGTCCGGCAGAACGCGCTGCCGCAGCCAGTCCGTGTAGGCCCCGACATATTCATGCACCAGCCCGTCGCCTTCCAACGCCAGCACGCTGGTGACGAGGTTATCCAGAAAACTGCGGTCATGGCTGACCAGCAGCACGGTTCCCGAATAATCGCTCAGAAGTTCTTCCAGAAGCTCAAGGGTTTCCACGTCCAGGTCATTGGTTGGTTCGTCAAGCACCAGCAGGTTGGAAGGCCTGGTGAAAAGGCGGGCCAGCAACAGGCGGTTGCGCTCTCCGCCGGAAAGCAGCTTTACCGGCAGGCGCAGGCGGTCCGGCGTGAAGAGAAAATCTTGCAGATATCCGGCCACATGGCGGGTCTGACCGCCGATTGTGACAACGTCGTTTCCGTCGGCCACGTTTTGCATGACGCTGGCTTCCGGGTCAAGTTCGGCGCGCAGCTGGTCGAAATAGCTTATCTCCAAACGTGTTCCGTGCCGTACCGAGCCTTCGGACGGGTCCAGTTCACCCAGCAGCGTCCGCAGCAGGGTAGTTTTTCCGGTTCCGTTTTCGCCGATAAGCCCGACCCGGTCCCCCCGCTGCACTACCGTGGAAAAATTACGGAAAAGAGGCGGCTGGCCGGGGTAAGCGAAAGAGACGTTTTCCGCTTCAATGACCAGTTTGCCGGAACGTTCGGCCTCTTGCGCGTAAAGCTTTACGCTGCCCTGGCGTTCACGCCGGGCCGACCTTTCCGCGCGCAAGGCCTGCAAGGCGCGCACCCGGCCCATGTTGCGGGTGCGCCTGGCCTTGATGCCCTGGCGTATCCAGCTTTCTTCCTGCTCCAGCTTTTTGTCCGCCAGGGCGAAATGCCGCTCTTCAGCGTCAAGCCGCTCTTCCCGCCGTTCAAGATAAAGATCGTAGCCACAGTTGCAACTGTATATCCTGCCCCGGTCTATTTCCACCATGCGGGTGGCCAGGCGGCGCACAAAGGCGCGGTCATGGCTTACGAAAACCAGGGTGCGGGCCTTGCGCAGCAGAAAATCTTCCAGCCAGGTGATGGTGTTGATGTCAGGGGGGTTGGTCGGCTCGTCCAGCAAGAGGTCGCGCGAGGCGACCAACGCTCTGGCCAGGGCCGCCCGTCTGCGGGTTCCGCCGGAAAGGGTGGAAAAATCCGCCTCGGAGTCAAGGCCCAGGTGATTGATCACGCCCAGAACCTCGCCGTGGCGCTCCCAGTTGTCTTTGTCTTCCCCCATGGCTTCGGCTACAACGTCAAACACGCTGCCCCGCCAGCTCAGGGGAACGTCTTGGGGCATTTGCCCGAAGCGCGCGCCGCTGTTCACTATATTTCCGCTGTCCGGCAGGGTTGTTCCGCCGATAACGGAAAGCAGGGTGCTTTTGCCCGCGCCGTTGCGTCCGGTCAGGCAAACCCGCTCGCCGGGTTCTATCGCGAGGTCGATATTGTCAAGCAAGGGGTTGGCGCCAAGCGAAAGGCTGACGCCCTGCAAACTTATCAAGGCCATGCGGGCTCCGTTTAAAGACTTTTAAGAAATAGCTCTGGCGGTTGCGCGCCAAACGGCTCTAAACAGGCCGCGCCGCGCGCCTTTCCGGCTTGAACGCATGTGATAAGCATTGGTGATTCTTTTAAAAAATACGTCAAGCCAGAGAATATTCCGCCGAGAGAATACTATGGAAGCGCCCCGCGCACAATCGGACTTTACGCCGCAATTTTCGCGCTTGAAAAATTGACAGCCTTTATATTAAAATATACATTTTTTTACTTAATAATGCGGAATAGCATCAGAGGCGCGAACGCCGCCGGAACACTGAACAGCATCAAGGAGACAACATGCCGCAAGAGAAACAGCGCGAGTCTTTAGGCAGCCGCCTCGGTTTCATTTTTCTTTCCGCCGGCTGCGCCATCGGCCTCGGCAACGTCTGGCGCTTCCCTTACATAACCGGCAAGCACGGAGGCGCGGCTTTTGTTCTGCTCTATCTCTTCTTTTTGTTTTTTCTGGCCATGCCGATCATGGTTATGGAATTTTCCGTGGGCCGCGCCTCGCGCCAAAGCGTGGTGAAGTCCTTCTCCACCCTTCAGCCCCGCTCCGGCTGGACATTGTTCGGGCTGATCGCCCTGGCCGGCAACTATTTGCTGATGATGTTTTACACAACGGTCGCTGGGTGGATGCTGGCCTACACCTGGAACAGCGGCAAAGGCGCGCTCAGCGGCCTTACGCCGGACGGCGTCAACGACTTTTTCGGCAATTTTGTGAGCAGCCCGGAAAACATGATTTTCTGGATGCTTCTGACGGTTTTGGCGGGTTCGGCCGTTTGCGCCATCGGGCTGCGCAACGGGGTTGAACGCATCACCAAATTCATGATGAGCGGCCTTCTGATCATAATGCTGGTGCTGGTGGCGCGCTCCGTAACCTTGCCTGGCGGCGAGGCCGGCCTGGCTTTCTATCTGCTGCCCGACTTCGCCCGCCTGCAGGAAAGCGGAATCTGGAACAGCGTTTACGCCGCGCTGGGCCAGGCGTTCTTCACCCTGAGCATAGGCATAGGCAGCATGGCGATTTTCGGCAGCTACATCAAGCGCGACCGTACCCTTACCGGCGAAGCCATGGTGGTTACCGGGCTTGACACTTTCGTGGCCCTTATGGCCGGGCTGATCATCTTTCCGGTATGCTTCGCCTCCGGCGTCGACGTAGGCGCCGGGCCCGGCCTGGTGTTCATGACCCTGCCCAACCTTTTCAACAGCATGTATATGGGCCGCCTCTGGAGCACCCTGTTCTTCCTGTTCATGAGCTTCGCCGCCATGACCACCGTTGTGGCCGTGTTCGAGCACCTCATAGCCAACCTGATGGACCTGTTCCACTGGAGCCGCCGCCGGGCCAGCTTGACGACCTGCATCATGGTGGCCGTTCTCTCCCTGCCTTGCGCTCTCGGCTTCAACCTGCTCTCGGATTTCGCCCCCTTTGGCGAGGGTTCCGTGATACTTGACCTTGAAGACTTTATCGTCAGCAACAATATGCTCCCGCTCGGCGCGTTGTGTTACCTGCTTTTCTGCTGCACCCGCTGGGGGTGGGGCTGGAACGGTTTCATCGCCGAGGCCGACGCCGGCAACGGCGTGAAATTTCCGCAGATTTTGCGCCCGTATATTACGTATGTGGTGCCGCTGATCGTCCTGCTGGTGTTCGCCTTCGGCTACCTCGACAAGTTCCCCGCTTTGAAGGAAGCCCTGCTTTCCATAATCAACCAGCCTTTTGGCTGATTCATCACAAGCCACTGTAACTGACGCCCGCGAATTCACGGCTTGAATTCGCGGGCGTTTCCATGCCGGCAGCGACTTTTTATCTCTGCCTTTTGCGCGCTGCGCCAGTTAGTTGCGCAAAACGTACGGCGCTTGAAGTTTCTTTTTGCTGGAGCCACGCCGCGCTCTCCGCTTGCAGGGCATTTTCAAAGTGAAAAGGCCTGATCCCCTCACATGCATACCTACCTGGAATAATAAAGCAAGGCGCACTAGGTTCTTCGCCCGCGCGCTCCGGAAATGCGATAAGGCCCGCCGCCCGGTGAAGAAACCGGAAGGTCGGGCCTTATCATTCTGTTGTACAGTCTTTGCTAGGTCTACAACAGAGTTTTACCTACCTGGAACACAGCCACGGCCACGCCGTAAGCCAACAGGGTGCTGAACACCATGCTGAAGATGGCCCAGCCCCATGAACCGGCCTCCTGCTTGATTACAGCCACGGTGACGAAGCAGGGTGAATAGAGCAGCACGAACATAATCAAAGCCATCACGCTGGCCTTGTTCCAGTTGGGGTCGGCCTTGATGCGTTCGCCCACCTGGAAGGCCTCCGCGTCTTCGTCTTCAGCCTCGGCCATGGAATAAGCGGTGCCGAGAGTGGCCACAATAACTTCTTTGGCCGCGAAACCGCCCACCAGGGCTATGTTTGCCTTCCAGTCAAACCCGGCATACCGGCTGAATATTTCAAGGCCATGCCCGATGCGCCCGGCGTAAGAGTGGGCCAGGGCCGTGCCGCTTTCTTCAGCTTCCACCGCAGCCAGCTGTTCGTTAAGGGCGTCCAGTTCAGCCTGTTCCGGGCTGACGGCTTCTTCGCCTTCGGCTTTTTCAGCCTCGGCCGAGCCCTCTTCCGCCGTCTTCGCTTCGGGGGCGGCGGCTTTCACCAATTCTTCCTGGGCGCTGATTTTTTCTTCAATTTGCGCTTTCTGCCTGGCGAATTCTTCCACCCTGCTTTCAGGCAGTTCCGGGAAAGTCATGCCCGCCCAGATTACAATAGCCACGGCCACTATGATCGTTCCGGCCTTTTTGATATACTGCCAGGCCCTTTCCCAGGTGTGCAGCAAAACGCCGAAAAGCGTGGGCATGCGGTAGGGGGGCAGCTCCATGACAAAAGGAGTGGCTTCGCCCTTGATCAGGGTGGAGCGCAGCAGGCGAGCCACCAGCAGGGCTATGATCCAGCCGACCAGGGTTATGGTTATCATTATGGCGGCCTGGTTTTCCGCAAAAAAGGCCCCGACCAGCATGAGGAAAACCGGAAGTTTTGCGCCGCAGGTCATAAAAGGCACGGTCAGTATGGTGGCCAGACGTTCTTTGGGGCTGCGCAGGGTGCGCGAGGCCATAACCCCGGGAACGGCGCAGCCGCCGGCAATTCCGCCGGAAATGATGAAAGGCATTACCGAGCAACCGTGCAGGCCGAAAGCCCGGAACACCCGGTCAAGCATATAGGCCACGCGGGCCATATAGCCGCTGTCTTCCAGGATGGATATCTGAAAAAACATGAAAATAATCAGCGGAACGAAACCGAGCACGCCGCCCACGCCGTCTATAATGGCCGCGCTGATCATTGATTTCAGCAGCCCGTCGGCCAAAGATGAGTCTATAACGCCGCCAAGCCAGTCAAAGAACGCGCCAAGCCAGTCCGCCGGGTATTGGCCCAGCACAAAGGTGATCTGATACATCACGTAAAGCAGCCCGATCATAATCGGGATGCCGAGCAGGCGGTTGGTCAGCACCTTGTCGATTTTGTCAGACAGGCCCTGCCGGCGTATCTGGTCGGCTTCGCGCGTAATTACGCCGTTGCGCGTGATGCCGGCGATAAAACCGTAGCGGTAATCGGCAATAATGGCTTCGGGGGTGGCGCCGGCGGTGTCCATAAGGTGTTTGGCGGCGGTGGCGCATTGCTGTTCGAGCATGGCGGAAAATTCCTTGTCCGCCGCCCGTCCTTCATTTTTAATATCAGAATCATTCTCAATATATTTCAGCGCGACCCATCTGGCCGGGTATTTATCCGCCAGGAATTTCTTCTCTTCAACAGCTTTTGAAAGCTTTTTCAGCACTTCATCAAGATCAGGTCCGTAAGAAATAACCAGGGGTTCGCCATAAAATTTCCCGCCCTTACCGGAGCTTTCATGCGCCTTTCTGCTTTCATGCCTTTCCAGCCCCAGACGGGTGGCGGCTTCCAGCGCTTCGCTCATTCCCGCTCCCTGGCGGGCGACAGTGCCGAACACCGGCACGCCGAGCAATTCAGACAGCTTGGCCGGGTTTATCGATACCCCAGACTTTTTGACTTCGTCGATCATGTTCAGGGCCAGAACCACCGGCACCCCCATTTCCATAATCTGAACCACAAGGTAAAGATTGCGCTCAAGGGCGTTGGCATTGATAAGGCTGATGACGGAGTCAAGGTCGTTAGCCGCGAGGCAGCGCCGCGCCACCACTTCTTCCTGTGAATAGGCCGTAAGCGAATAGGTGCCCGGCAGGTCGATCATGTTAATGGTTAGCGGACCCTGTTCTATCGTGCCTGTTTTCTGCTCCACCGTAATGCCGGGGTAGTTGGCCACATGCTGCCTGGCCCCGGTGTAGTGGTTGAAGGCGGTGGTCTTTCCCGAGTTCGGATTGCCCGCCAAGGCAATATTGATGGTTTTCTTGTCTGAGGACATCATTGCTCCGCTGGTTTAAGGATATTGGTTCAACGCTCCCGGAAAAAACCAGGCCGCAGGGCGGATCCAGGCCCTGCACGCAGGCCGCGCGGCTTGACGCGGCAATGGGAACAGCCGGGTTAATCAGGCGCGGTCTTGCGCTTGGTCACATCGCGGGGGATGGGCAAACCGTAATATAGTCCGCCTCGCTGTTGCGCAATGAAAGCGTAAATCCGTTCAGGCGCAAAGCAACCGGGTCCAGCAACGGCGCGCGGCCCACAACCATGACTTCAGCCCCGGAAATCAGGCCCATGTCGCGAATGCGGCGGCCCAACTCGCCTTCGGCGTAAACTTTGTCTATAACCGCGCCCTGCCCTTCTTGAAGGGAACGCAAAGGAATTGAATTCATATCCTGCCCCTGTTCTCTAGAGTATGTTAACTGTGCTGTTCATATATCGCCTTGCCGATACAACCGGCGGCAATTCCATCAAGGCCCCGCCTGAACGTTTTGAGGCAAAGCCCCGCCGCGCCCTCCGTTTGCTGGCGCTATTCCGGTAAATCAAGGCCTTCGATGCGTGACCCGCCCGGTTGTTTTTCAATCCGGCTGAACAACCGCGCGGAGAAAAACTACTTTTTACCGCAGCAGCAGGGTAACTCCGCTTTTTCTTCCTGCCTTGCCGCCACGGTTTTATTGGCGTTACGCGAGCAGGATCCTCCGCAGGAGCCGCAGGAACCGCTTTTGGCGTCGCGCCGCAGGCGCAGAACGACATAAAGCACGGCGAGCGAAACTATTATGGCTACGATGGCGGATTGCATATCTATCACGACCTCATTATAAGGATTATGCCAATCATTATCATTTGCGCCGAGGAACCCGGCTATCAATAAACAAGCCAAAGCAGGCACGCGATCGCGGCAGCCGTGCCCGCCCAAACCAGCGCCCGCCGTAGCGCGCGCTTGCCGCCAAGGGCGGCGCGGGGCGCGGAGCACTCGATTTTCCCGCCCAGTTCCCGGTCAAGAATCAAGGAAGAATTACGCACGCGTACCACATTCAGGGCGGCGCCGCATTGCAGCGCCTCAATTTCCACGCCCGGAGTGAGGCCCATTGCGTAAAGCCTCTGGCACTCTTCCGCGCTGGCGCTAATTTTGCGCACTATCGCCCGGCAGCCTCCTTCAAGGCTGTTCAGGCGGCAAGTTTCATTTTCAAGGATGTTACGCGCGTGCATACGCTGTTCCTTTCAGGCGGGAATGTCCTGGCTTTAAAAACCGGAATCAACATTTTTACAGAAAGCTCACGGGCTGAGAATACAAAACTGGCTATGCGCGATAATCGCATTTCATATGAATGTTAGTAAAGCAAATGATAATCAGTGTCAAGTCACTTCCGCGCAAATAAAACGGCAGCGCCTCGTGCAATGGCGCTAAAAAATATATTTTTCAGTGTGTTGCTGACTATAAGGATATTTTTTCAAAATTGCGTCAGTTACGCGCAAGTCATGAAGGATGCGGCAGGGCGAACCGGACAAGTTTGTATTATTCTTCATGGCAGCACGCCTTGCCCGCGTTTATGCCGTGACAAAAGGCCAGCGTTGAAAAGTCATGGGTTGCAGCGCGTTACGCGAACCTTAAGCGCGCCGCGCTTTCATGTCCTTCCGCGCACCAGGAGAAAGCAGAAAAAAGGCCCGCCCAGCATGGCGGTAATGACGGATACCGGAAGTTCTATGCCGCCCGGCAGAAGGGAACGCGCCAGAACATCGGCCCACAGCAGCAGCAGGCCACCGGCCAGGGCGCTGTTCAGGAGCAAAGGCCCGTGTTTCGGGCCTTGCAGCAGGCGTATGAAGTGCGGCACGATCAATCCGACAAACCCGATTATGCCGGAAACAGCCACACAGGCCGCGCTCAGGCAACTTGCGGCCAGCAGCAGCAGCAGCCTGGCTTTGCGGGCGGAAAGTCCGAGCTGCCTGGCTTCACTGTCGCCAAGGTTCAGAAGGTCAAGCTCGCGGTGCATGAAAGGCAGGGGAAGAAGCCCCAGGGCCATGCAGGGCAAGAACACCGCGAAATCCTGCCAGGAACGGTTTTGCAGGCTGCCCATAATCCAGAAGACTATGCCGCTGACGGATTCCTCATCCAGGGCTTTCACCAGGGAAATAAGAGCCGCCAGAAAGGCTGAAACCACCACCCCGGCCAAAACCAGAGCCTCGCGGCTTAAGATTTCGCGCTCCCCGTAAGGGCCTCCCGCCGCCGCGCTCAAAGCCAGCACCACGCCCAATGCCAGAGCCGCTCCGGCCAGGGCGCAAAAAGGGAGCAAAGCCGCCGCCGCGCCAAGGCTTATGGCCAGGGCCGCGCCAAAGGCCGCTCCGCTGGAAACGCCGAGGGTGAAGGGGTCCGCCAGGGGGTTGCGCAAAATGCCTTGAAATACGGTTCCGGCCAGGGCCAGGGCCGCGCCTATGCCAAAAGCCAGCGTGACCCTGGCCAGGCGCACGCGCAAGACTATCGTGGCCGAGGCCGCGTCCGGCGCGGGTCCGCCCGCCAGCCCGGCAGCCGAAAGCAGGATCTCCAGCACTGAAGCCCCGGAAAGCGGAACGCTTCCCACAAAACAGGCGGCGGGAAGGGAAAGAAGGCAGAGCGGCAGCAAACCAGTCAGAATTTTCAAGCCTTTGCTCATAAAACCACAATTCCGGTTCTAACGCCCGCGCGTTTAGCCGTTGCCGTTTTTTTACCAAACTTCATATAAAAAGCCTTTTCTTCCGGGGAAAAACGCTCCAGCGCATAGCGCAGCATGGTGCGCGGCATTTCTTCAGCGTGGCGGTCCAGAAAACCGCGCAGGGCGGCCAGCCCTTCCGGCGTTTTTTTACCTAGCTCGCGCAACAGCCAGCCCACCGCTTTATGGATAAGATCATGCGGGTGATGAATGAATTTTTCCGCCATGCGCAAAGTGGGGCTGAAGTTGCCCGCCCTTATGCAGTAAAGGGTTGAGAGCACGGCAATGCGCTCGAGCCAGAGCTTGCCGGAAAACGGCCTTTCAGCTGCGGCCAGGGTTTCTTCCAGGCCGGGGCAGGCGGACTGCACGGCCGGGCCAAGCAGCCAGGGCGCGGAAAGGTCAACCAGATCCCAGTTGTTCACTCCGTCAATGCAGGCCAGGTAAAGCACGGCGCAGTCCGCATAGTCCGCCTCTTCCGGGGAAGGCGGCAGAGCGGCCAAAGACGCGGCGGCGCGCCCCTTGTTCCAGGCCTCGCGCCAGTCCGCCCCCTCAGGGGTATTCTGCCTTTTTTTGAAAGATTTTTTGGCCAGTTCGCACAAAAGCATCAGGCCGGACATACGCGCCTCATGCCAGGGAGAAGCCAGCAGGGAGGCTATGCCCGGCAGGCCGATAACGGCGCGCCGCCGCAAGGCGGTTGCGCGTATGACCGGAACCTTGAGGCCGAAAAAACGGTCACCGTCGCCATATCCGCCGGGAAAGGCCTGAAAGAAACGGGTATGATGCGCGGCGAAAACAGGGTCGCCCTGCGCCTGCAAATCATGCAAAAGTTCGTTCACAGCTTTTTCGTTCATGCTTTTTCCGTGGCCAGCATAAAGCATTTTATTCCGCCCTGCCGTCTTCAGCGCTTTTTTGAACGCAAAAAACGGTGACCGCGCCGCATGAGCGCCCAAGGACATTTTTAAAAAATTAAAAGACCTTAATTCATATGGTTGAGCATACGCAGCAAGCCGTATATAGCGGCGCCCCACAGGCCGCTGGAACCGTTTCTTACATGAAATAACGGAATATCCGCAAGCAGCGCGGCCTGGCCCGCGCTGGACCGGAAGGCCACGGCAAAAGATTTGTGGCGCAGCAGCCCCGGCAGATTGAGGGCCAGACCCCCGGTTACCAGCACCCCGCCAAGGGCCAGAGCGTCAAGCGCGGCGTCGCGGCAGGCCCGGCCGTAAAAGCGGGCCATCCACTCCATAACCCTCTCCCCTACCGGGTCTTGGCCGCTTTCAGGCGGAAAGGCCTTCAGGCGCGCGCTGATCTCCCTTGCGGGCAGGCGTTGCCCGCTAAAGTAAAAGAAAAGGCTTTCCAGGCCGGCCCCGCTGAGCAGACGGTCGCCGATTATTTCGTCCGCCTCCGTTTCGCGCTCCATAAAAGCGGCAAAGGCCAGTTCAGGCGCGCCACGAAAAGGAAAACCGCAATGCCCGCCTTCACTGGGCAGCACATATTGGCCGGAGCAAAGGGGCGAAGGCGGAATCACGGCCTTGCCGAACCCGGTTCCAGCCCCGACCAGAACCCTGGAGCGCCCGCCGAGGCTCGTTCCCGGCAAAATTTCTTCCAGATCGAGCGCTGCGGGGTGAAGGCAGGCGTGCCCCTGCGCCGCGAAGTCGTTAACCAGAAAGGCTGGAACGCGCGGAAAAACCGCCTCGGCCTCGGCCAGGCTGATGGGCCAGCTTATATTGGGCGCGCAAGCCGCGCTGCCGTAAACCGGGGCCGGAACGGCAAGGGAGAGCAAGTCCGCCCGCTCCGGGCTTTGCTCTTCGCCCAGGCCAGACCTGGCCTGAAGCAGCAGATCGCGGAAGGAAGAAACCCCGGCCGTGGGCAGCCAGACTTCGTTCAGCAGGCTCAACCCGCTGAAATCGGGCGGGGTGGAAGAAGCGGCCTTTTGCGGGCCGCCGCCCGGCGGGGCGAAGCGGAACATGGCGAAACGGCTGTTCGTGCCGCCTATGTCCGCCGCCAGGATATGAATTTTTTCGTTCAACAGGCTTACCTTCAGGCTATGCCGCTTTTGGGGCCGCGAGTGTCATTTCCATTCTCCCTCCGGGCGCGCCTTCAGTTCAGGCTTATTAACGTTGAAGCCGCTTATTCCGGCACGACCGGCAAGGGCAGTTCGGGGGCTTTGGGGGCCGCAAGGATATCCGTAAGCATGGGCGTTTCCTCCGCCCCGCTCGCGTTGCGGGCGAGAGCGATCACGCTGCGCCCGAATTCATACATG
The DNA here is from genome assembly GCA_031552195.1 of Desulfovibrionaceae bacterium. GTDB lineage: Bacteria > Desulfobacterota > Desulfovibrionia > Desulfovibrionales > Desulfovibrionaceae > JAVBMP01. The sequence continues at coordinate 18,522 of JAVBMT010000002.1, read as the reverse complement.
AATTGGGCGTCGTCATGGTTGACGGGCAGAATGTTCCCGTCCTGATCAACGCAGACAAAGGCCCTTATTTCCAGCTCTCCCTCGGCCACGCTGCGCGCGGCGGCCGCGCGCACGGCGGATATATTAAGCTTTTGCTCGGCGTTTTCCACCGCGCTGCCCGTATAGATCTTGCCGGTGGCCGTAAGAACGGCCGCCCCGGTCAGCGTTTTGCTGTAAGGCGCGTAAGCGGTTACTCCGGCTTCAAAAGCCGCCTTGACCATGGCCTTCTTTTCTTCGTCGGTCAGCTCTCGCACGAACCAGCGGCGGTAAATGCGGTCGTATTCGCCGTTTTCAATAATGGTTTTCATGCCGCTGTTGACAAGGCGCAAAATGTCGCCCCGGTCGCGGTTCACGGCAAAATGCATGTCGACCGTGCCCAGCGGCGTTCCCACTGTTGTTATGGAGCCGTAACCCAACTTGTTGATGTAATAATAGGTGGTTTTATCCAGCCCGCAATAGGCCGCCACTTCGTCGTTATAAAGGGCGCGCAGGGCGGCCGTTTTGGGGGGGTACGGCTTGATGTTGATTCCGCCGAAAGAGTTAAGCACCTGCTGCTGGTAAGACCCCTGGTCTACGGCTACCGGCTGCCCGCGCAGCAGGCTGTTATTCAGCACACGGTTATATATCTTGGTGAAAAAACGTATTTGCAGGGAAATGGAGGGCTGGGCGGAAAAACCGAAATTTTTCACGCGCTGCTCGGTTTTTATAATCCCGGAGGTCACATTGATCGTGCCGCTGGCAAGTTCAACGGCGATCTGGTCCCAGGCCAGCGGCCGCATGAAAAGGTTCGCCTGCCCGCGCAGGGCGGCTTCCAGGACTTCAATTTCGAAGCCTGTGGGCTGGCCGCCCGGATTTTCATAAGAAAAAGGCGGAAATTCACGGTCAAATCCGTAAACCACCCTGGGCAGCTTGGGGTCGGGGCCAGGCCCTTGCGCCCCTTGCACCGGCAAGGAGGCGAAGCTGAAAAGCAATATAAAAAAAATCAGGCTGTTGCGAAACAAATCTTACTCCAATCTTGTTTCGGGCATTTTCAGGATGAAAATGCCCTTGCGGCGGCGCGGCAAAACAAAACGGGCGCGCGGGCGGCAGATAGTTTTGCGCCGCGCGTTCAGCCGGCCGGCATGAAAGCCACCCCGGCCAGCGGCGGCAGGGTGATGCACAGGGCGTAGCCGTTGCCGTTTATGAACCTGACGGATTTTTCAGCGGTCAGCGCGCCGTTGTTCCCGACGTTGGACCCGCCGTAATAGAGGCTGTCGGTGTTCAGGCATTCACGCCACAAACCGCCTTGCGGGCAGGGGATAACATAACCATGCCTGGGGGCCGGAGTAAAGTTGAAAGCCCAGGCCACGGGCTTTTCCCCCTCAGCCTTGCGGCAGAAGCTGATAACCGAGGCGTTGTGGTCGGAAAAGTCCAGCCAGTTGAAGCCCTTCCAACTATGGTCGTCTTTATGCATGGCCGGAACGGACGCCATGAAATGATTAAGGTCGCGCACAAGGGCGCGAATGCCGTCGTGCGCGGGGAAGTTCAGCAAGGCCCAGTCAAGTTCCCTGTCTTCGCGCCACTCGTCCCACTGCCCGAATTCGCCGCCCATAAAGAGCAGCTTTTTGCCCGGATGCGCCCACATATAGGCGTAAAGCAAACGCAAATTGGCCTGTTGCTGCCACATATCGCCGGGCATTTTGGAAATCAGGGCCTTTTTCCCATGCACTACCTCGTCATGCGAAAGCGGCAGCACAAAATTTTCCGAAAAGGCGTAAAGCATGGAAAAAGTGAGCATGGAGTGGTGATAAGAGCGGTAAACCGGGTCAAGGGACATGTAGCCGAGCATGTCGTGCATCCAGCCCATGTTCCATTTGAAGGTGAAACCCAGCCCGCCGGTGTAAACGGGACGCGAAACCCCGGCCCACGAGGTTGACTCTTCCGCCACGGTGACCGCGCCGGGGAATTGCGCGTGCGTAACGGTGTTCATTTCGCGCAGAAAAGAGATGGCTTCAAGGTTTTCCTTGCCGCCGTGGATATTGGGAACCCACTCGCCGTCCTTGCGCGAATAGTCCAGGTAAATCATGGAGGCCACGGCGTCGACCCGCAGGCCGTCAATGTGGAATTCTTTCAGCCAGTAAATTGCGTTCGCCAGAAGAAAATTTCTGACTTCGTTGCGGCCGTAGTTGAAAACGTAAGTTCCCCAATCCGGGTGTTCGCCCAGGCGTTTGTCAAGGTGCTCGTAAAGGGCGGTTCCGTCAAAACGGGCCAGGCCGGCGTCGTCTTTGGGAAAATGGGCGGGAACCCAGTCCAGGATCAGCCCTATGCCAGCCTGATGGCAACTGTCGACGAAAAATCTGAAATCGTCAGGGTTGCCGAAACGGGAAGAAGGCGCGTAATAGCCGGAAACCTGATAGCCCCAGGACTGGTCCAGCGGGTGTTCAGACACGCCCATGAACTCCATATGGGTGAATCCGAGGTCTTTGACGTAAGGCACAAGGCTTTCAGCCAGCTCGCGGAAGTTGCAGTAGGGCGGTTCCGCTCCGTGTTTCCTGCGCCAGGCCCCTGGGTGAACCTCATAAACGGACATGGGCTTTTGCAGGGTGTCTCCCTCGGCGCGGCGGCGCATCCACTCTTCGTCGCGCCATTCATAACCCTCCAGGCCCCAGGCGATGGAGGCCGTGCGCGGGCGCAACTCGGCGTAAAACCCGTAAGGGTCGGTTTTATACACAATGCGCCCCTGATGCCCTTTGACGCCGAATTTGTAGCGCATGCCTTTTTCAAAACCGGGCACGAAGGCCGCCCAGATGCCTGAGCTGCCAACCGGGTAAAGGGCGCATTCCCCCCATTTCCAGTCATTGAAATCTCCGGCCAGATTAACTTCCCGGGCGTTCGGCGCCCAGACCGCGAAGCGGAAACCGCTTTCCCCGTCCTGTTCCGCCGGGTGGGAACCCAGCACCTTGTAAATGTCCCAGTGCTTGCCTTGCCCGAACAGGTAAAGGTCAAAAGGCTCTATGAAGCGCGGCAGGCTTGACCGCAATTTCTTTTGCGCGAGTTTTTCCATGATGTTGCGTCTTTTTTAGAAATTTAATTATACCATATTAGTCCGAAATAGGCGAAGGCCGCGAACAAGCGGCGGAATGTCACGCCCTGCCCTTCAACGAAACTTATCACCCGCGGGAACGCCCTTGAGCTTTTTCGCTTTGAGATGATTGCTTGACGGCTGGCAAAACCCGCCTGCAACCATCTCGAGGCAAGGATTTGAAGACAAATCCTTGCAGGGCGGCCCAACCTTTTTCAAGTTGAACGGCTCTAGAACAACCGCCCCGTGACGCCTTCCGGCAAGGGATGGCGCAAGCCTATGTCACGGTAAACTTTAAGGTAATCAACCGCCGAACAGTTCCAGGAAAAATCTTTGCTCATGCCCCGGCGTATGATGTTGTTCCATATCTGCGGGTTATTTTCCCACACCAGCATGGCCTCAAGAATGGCTTCAAGAAAATCTTCCGGCGTGCTGTCCATAAAAGTGAAACCCGTCGATTCCGGATTTGGCCATGGTATGACGGTGTCGCGCAATCCGCCCACGGCGGTGGCCACCGGCGGCGTGCCGTAACGCAGGGCGTAAAGCTGAGTCAGGCCGCAGGGTTCATAGCGCGAAGGCATTAGGAAGCAATCGCACCCGGCATGGAACCTGTGGGCCAGGTCTTCAGTGTATTCCACCATGGCGCAGTAACGCCCACGGTATGTTTCGGCAAGTTCCAGCGAACGGGCCTCATGCTCCAGCTTGCCCTCGCCCAGAACGATAACGCCGAAATCACGCTGCATCAGCGTCGGGGTGATGCTGTTCAGGAGGTCAATGCCCTTTTGCCCGCGCAGCCTGCCGATGAAACCGAGAATAGGCCGTTTGGCCAGATGGGGTGAAAGGCCCAGTTCCTGTATCAGGCTTTCCTTGCATACCTGCTTGCCGCTGAAATCGTCAAGGCTGTAGCCGGCCGGCAGGAAACGGTTGTTTTCCGGTCCCCAGATCGAATAATCAACCCCGTTCAGGATTCCGACAATATCGCGTTCACGCGATTTAAGAACGTTTTCCATGCCGCATCCGAACTGCGGGGTCAGGATCTCTTTGGAATAAGTCGGGCTTACGGTGGTTATTTTATCGGCATACATTATTCCGGCCTTCATGAAATTGAAGTCGCCGTAATATTCAACGCCCTGCGGGCTCCAGGCTTCGTCCGGCAGGCCGGAGCCGTTAAACAGGCGTGAGGAAAAGCGGCCCTGAAAAGCCAGGTTGTGCACGGTATATACCGTTGAAGTGTTTTTCCAGTACAAATCATTCTTGCGGGCGTAATGGACGTAGGCTGGAATAAGCGCGCTTTGCCAGTCTTGCGCATGCAGGATCGCGGGGGCCGCCCCTTTGCGCTGCAGGAAAGACATAGCGGCGCGGCAGAAAAAGATGAAGCGTTCGGCGTTGTCGAAATAGTCGCCGCTGGGCTCGTTGTAATAGTAGCGCCGGTCAAAATATTCGCCCCGGCTGATGAAATATATGTTCACCCCGTCCTTTTCCGTTTCATACACGTCAACCGTGATGGGGTCCCAGGGGTAGCCGACGTGCACGTTGGAGTAGGTAAGCCGGATATGCTGGTCTTCAATGCGCAGGCGGCCGTAAAACGGCGTGATTACGGCGGTTGAAACTCCCAGCTTGGCAATGGCCCTGGGCAGGGCCCCCATAACGTCGCCCAGCCCTCCGGTTTTGGAAAAGGGATAAACCTCTGAAGCCACGAAAACCACTTGATGATGGGACACTGAAACCCCCTTTGCGAATATGCTTGCCTGAGGCCGGTTGCGCGTTTTTATGGTTTATCGCGCCGCCGCTTGTGCGCGTGACGGCTCAGGCCCTGCCGCCCCTTAGAAAGTCTTTGATTATTTTGGCGTGGTCAAAGGCTAACGGGTTCGGCAAGGCGTCGGGCGGGAAAAAACGGGCTTCGACCGCATCGTCCGCCCCCATGATTTCATCCGGGTTTTCCGCCCGGCCCCAGAACACCGTGCTTATGGTGTGCCCCCTGGCGTCGCGCGCCGGGTCGGAATATACCCCGAGCAGCCCTTTGAGGCTGACGCGCAGCGACGTTTCTTCCAGAGCTTCGCGGCGGGCCGCGTTTTCAACCGTTTCGCCGTAATCCACAAAACCGCCCGGCAAGGCCCAGCCTAAAGGCTCGAAGCGCCGCTTGACCAGCACAATGCCCAGGCCGGGTTCGTGGATGATGATGTCAACAGTTGGCGCGGGCGAGCGCCTGTTGCCGATGCTCATTGGGAATCTCCGCTGAAAAGTTGTTGCCGGAAAAAACGCGGGGGCCTGAATGAAAGGCCGCCCGCCGCTCCGTGACCGAAAAAAAACACGAGGCTGCCACCACGTTTTGAAAAGCAAGGCCCGGAAAACAACGCGGCTGTAACGTGCCGTACAAATGAACCATCTGGTTATCCTATAATTTATAATCTACGCGAGGCGCACTGTTTTGACAAGTGGGAAACACGGCAAAAACGGCCGCAAATTCGCCACGGGCGCGCTGGAGGCTTTTTGACTTTTTGCCGGAAGTTTTCTAAAAACCGTTTCTTGGGGCGTTTTAACTTTGAAAAGGTTGAAATGCCCTGGCGGTCACGCTTGCGTACGCCAAAATTATTTATAAACAGACCTTGCCGGGCGGAAATGCTGATGCCCTTCAAACGAAACAAGCGAAACGGCGGCGCATTGCTTTTTTTCCTTGGCCTGGCGCTGCTGGCCTGGGTTTACGGCCTGCCGCAGGCGCTCCGCCGGACGGAGCCGCAAAACGCCGCGCCTGCCAGAGTTGTGGCCGTGAGCGACGGAGACAGCATGATCGTTTCGCTGGAGGGCCGCCAGGAAAAAATCCGCCTTTACGGAATTGACGCGCCTGAAAACGGGCAGCCGGGAGGGCGTGAAGCGCGGGAATTCACTTCCGCGCTGGTCATGCGCTCGGCAGTGCGGATTGAGGAGCAATATTCCGATCAGTTCGGCCGCGGCGTCGTTATGCTTACCCTGCCGGACGGACGCTTGCTGAACGCCGAACTGGCGCGCGCCGGGCACGCCTGGGTTTACGCCCAATATTGCAAAAGCCCGCTCTGCGAAGAATGGAAACGCCTGGAAAATACGGCACGGCGGGAACGCCTCGGCCTGTGGCGGGAAAACGGCCCCACTCCGCCCTGGAGCTGGCGCAAGCGGCATCCGCGCAGAGATTGAGCGCCGGTTCCGCCCGGTAACGTCAAAAACTCGGGCCCTATGAAGAAGCCCGAGTTTTTTCACGCCTGCCGGTTCCGGGCGGGCGTGCCGATGTTTCCCGCCGTCATTATCCCCAGCGCGAATACAACTTCACGCCAGGAATAAATGACGCGCTCTACCATTCGTAACGAAAACCTATCCGGCCTTCCCATCCCCTGCGGTCGTTTCCGTCCAGAGAATGGACCATGCCGCCGGTCGCGAAGAGGTTCAGGTTGGCGCTGACTTGTCCAGACACGCCAAGTTCGGCCTCTCCCCATGTCTTGTCGAAACGCGCGGGTATGGCGACTCCGTTGCCGCCGTTGCGCCCGGAAACCGTCGTTGTGGAACCGTCAAGGAACTCCTGCCACAGATTGCCGCGAACCCATACGGAGGCTTGGCGCGGTTCTTGCGCGGTTCCCGTATTGATATGCTTGGCCAGGCGCACCCCAGCTCTGCCCCGCAAGGAGGAACCGTCGCTGAAGTCAAAAGAACCGTATGAATCCTTCGCATTCTGGAAATTCACATGCTGGTAGGCAAGCTGGGCTTGCGGCTCCAGGGTGAAGTTGTTGCCGAGGTCGAAGGCGTAGCCGTTTTCCCAGGAAGCCAGCACGCCGTTGCCCTTGCCGGAGAAAGACTCTTTGCGGCTGGATTCGGCGTTTCCGTCGTATATGGTGCCCTGCAGCACCGCGTCGCTATACCACCCGAGACGCTCTGGCGAACTGTAACGAGTCCAGTACGCGCCCAGGGAATACGCGTCCATGCCGATATCGCCGGCGGAGCCGCCCCCTTGGGCCTCTCTTGCTCCGGCGTCCATATGCCCATATCCGAGATAGAGACCGGCGTAATTTTGCGGACCGCTGGCGGATGTGGAGGAATAGACGTCCATACCCGCCTGCACGCCGCCCAAGCTGTAATCGTAGCTTGCGCCTTCATCCATGAAGCCGCCGTCGGCGTTATGAAACAGGCGGCTGCCGAGCGCCCGGCCCCAAGCATTGCCGAAGCGCCGCACGCTGTCCTTCGCTTCCGGAACACCCGCTGTTTCACGGCTTTCGCCCACGCGCTCATGCAGCGTATCCAGCATGGAATAGCCGTATTCCATGGCCAAGGGAACAAGCGCGGAAGCCAGGGGCGCTTCGGGGCGTATGTTGGGAGTTCCCGGCCGGGCCGGTGAATCCGGAATACCGTCAGGCGTTCCGGGCTGGGCCGGTGAATCCGGAATACCGTCAGGCGTTCCGGGCTGGGCCGGCAAGTCGCTCCGCAGGTACCAGCTTCCGTCATTTCCGCCCTTGTGCAGGGTGTATTCATAAAGACCGGCCGCCACTCTTTCCCGCAGCGCGAATGCGCCGTCCGAAGAGCCTTGCACCTCTACAACCCGGATGCCGTCGCCGCTGGTCAACGCGCCGCCTCCGCCGGCATTGGCTATACTCAAGCCGCTGCTGCCGGAGGTATCGCCTTGAACCACCAGTTTGTCGGTAGGTGAATCGCTTCCTTCCAGACGGGTGTTAAGGCTTATCGTTCCGTCCGTGCCGCTGTAATTTTCGCGCACGGTCAAAGTTTTATAGCCTGAACCGGCGGGCGGAGAAAAATTCAGCATTCCGGAGTCAAGAGCAAGGGATTGAACGTCCGAATTTCCGGTAATGTTCCAGCGCGCGCCGCCAGCCACGGCCACTGGGCCGATATTGCGGGCCGCTCCGGACCACGCCGCTCCGCTGTCCAGGGAAGCGCTCACGCTGTTCATGATCGCGGCCTGCATATCGCCGTTCAGAACCGCGCCTGTCTTCGCCGCTATCATTCCCTGGGCGTTATCCGCGGTGGTTCCGAACAGAATGCCGTTCCCTCCGGTTACCAGCGCTCCGTCGCTGAAGTTGAAAAGGGCGTTACCCTTGTTTACGTATAAGGCCTGGGCGGTGCTGTCGAGCGAACCGCCGGACATGTTCAGGGTATGCAAGCCGCTGGTGTTGTTGACTATCACCCCGATATTGTCGGGCCCCAGGCCGGTCAGGGTGCTGCCGGAAAGATTGATGGCGCTGCTCGATCCGCTGTAGCGCAGCGCGGAGTCATTCGTTCCGGAGGTGGTTACGACCAGGCCGTCGCCATTGATGACGCCTCCGTTCCCTACGCGTAATCCGCCGAAGTTATTCCCAAGAATGTCTACCCGAGAATTTTTGAGGTTTGCCGTCGAGGTGCCGATAACGTAAACGCCCGCCGAAGAGCCACCCGGAGTGGCGGCCTGATTGCCGTGCCCGCTCATGGTAATCCCGGCGTTTTCCGCGTTTATCACCCCGCCGGAGTCGGCGTACAGGCCCATGACGCTGCCTGAGACCGTGTGAGTGAGGTTGGTGCCGTTAAGGTTGATGACAGCCCCGGAGCGGGCGTATACGCCCAGTTCGTTCATCCCGGCAATTAAACCTTGAACGGTCCAGATGTTGGTCGATCCGCTTCCGTCTCCGTTCACGGCGAGATTGCCGCCGTTCAGGGTCAGCTTCGAGCCGACGCCGTTGGCAAGAGCTCCGACGTTGGCACCGCTGCCTTGAACGGTCAGGTTGTTGAAAGTGGCGGAACCGCCGTTTTCAACGCTCACCCCTATCCAGGCCAGCCCGTTGCTGGCGGTGCGCGGCGCGTTCTGGGCAATATTGATGGTGACGCCCGAGCCGAAAGCGTCCTCGGGGGTGGAGTTCTGAATTCGTATCCCGGCGGAGCCGATTGTGTCCACGCCGTTGATATTGATGATGGAGTTGTCTCCCAGGCGCACCAGGCCGCCGGAATCCATCTGGACCCCTACCCTGGAAGAGTCGATGACCGTGCCCGGGCCGCCAAGCGAAACAAGCGACCCCGCCCCGCTGGCGCTTACCGCCGGCTGGCTGAGGCCAGCCCCGGCGGCGTGCGTGCCGGAGCCGGACACCTGCCCGCCCCCGAAGGCTGTAATGGCTGAGCCTGCATCCCCTTGAACGGATATGCCGTCAGGAAGTGTAAGAACCTCGCCCGGCCCGGCGTTTACCGGCCCGGCGGCCAGGGCGCCGGCCGGCCCGCTCGCGCAAAGCGGCGGCAACAGCAGGCTGCCCAGCAGGAAGTAAACTTTTAATGTCGTGCGGTGCATATAAACGCCCCCAATCGCTCGGCAAAAAATTTTAGCCGTGCGACGTTTGAGTTTTGTAGTTGCCTTTGATTTTCAAAGAAAATGCCTATAAAAAAGTATGAATTCACATACTCCATTTAAATAGTAACTATTTCCAATAAGACAATAGGCAAATTCTTCTTTATGAAAAAAATATGAGGGGGGGGAAAGCGGTTATGTTGCGGGAAGGCCAGTATCTGGAGCGGGCGGGCGCTTTGGCGCAGCAAACGTTGATTCTTCCTGCATGCGGCGCGGCTTCAGCCTGAGCTGAAACCGCCGGGCCTGAACTGACGAAAAGCCCGCGCCTGAATGGCGCGGGCCTGGAACAAGCCCTCACGGGCCTGGAATAAACCCGCCTTCCGGCGGGCGATTGAGCTTTTTAACTGGCGCGCAGCATGCCCATGAATTCGCGCAGCTGGTCCCATAGTTTTTTAGCCACGTCCGGATTCTTGTCTATCACGTTGTTCAACTGGAACTGGTCGCTATGCCGGTTGAACAGTTCGTCCTCCAGGGGCACTTCGCTGCTGGCTCCTACCGAGGCGCAGGTCCACTGATCGTCTCCGGTAAGGGCGATGGTCGCGTCAATATCGGTTTCTTTCGCGCCCTTTCCCTTAATGGCGTCTTTTTCCAGCAAACCGGTGTAAATGGTTTTCAGAACCTCTTCGTTATCGTCCACGTCCAGCTTGTTCAGCCAGTGAATCAGGGTCCAGTCTTCTGTGATGATGGACCAGGAGAAACTGTAGAAGCCGGCTATGGCGAAGTCGCGCACCTTGTCCACCTCGCCGCGCATAAGGGGCAGCAGGCTTTTGCCGGTCATATGCTCCGGAATGGGGATACCGAGCCAGTCAAGCACGGTGGGGGCGCAGTCGCAGTCTTGCGCGAAAGCCTTGACGCGCTTTCCGGCGGGAAGGCCCGGAGCTTTGACGATAAGCGGTATATGCACCATTTCTTCATATGGCCAGGGGCGTGATTTGCTGAGAACGCCGTGCCCGTCCGGCCCGTTGCCCATGGGCTGGCCGTGGTCGGCCGTCAGCCACAGCATCGTGTTTTCCCACAAGCCCAGGCGGTCAAGGCAGTCGCAAAGCTGTCCGAAGTATTTGTCGCAAAGGGTCACTTTTTCAGCATACAGGGCGCGTATGTGCTTGAGCTGCTCTTCAGTGTACAGGTCTTTAACGGTTCCCATGCTGGTTATCCACATGTCCGCGCCTTTATAGCCAGGGTCATAGGGGCAGTCCATGTCGCGCCAGACCGAAGGCGGATCCCACGGCTCATGCGGGTCCCAGTTATCTATCCAGAGGTGCAGGCCATGTTTGGGGTCGGCCGTTTCCAGCAGGCGTATGGCTTCATGAATATTGACGGCCACGGTGTGCTGGTCGTCGTTTTTCCAGTTCTGCTTGTCGCGCAGGTACAGGTCGGAAAGCTTGCGGACCATGGCCTCCTGCGAAGAGCCGTCAGGCAGGGCGCGCATGCGCTCCAGAAAGCCGGGGTCGCTTAAGGGTTCGTTCACGTCAAAGTGGTCGTATCGGGGCAGGGTTTTGAAGTGATACGGGTCGTACCCGCGCGAATAGGTGGCTCTGGAGTAGCTGCGCGCGAAGCCGGCCTTGTTTACGAACAAGGGGTAAGAATTGTAGGCTATGGCGGTGTCAACGCCCGTGCCCCAGCACAGGTCGGCCAAGGTGGTGTCTTCCTGGCGCAGCGGCCCCCAGCCGGTATCTTGCAGGGTGTAGCGCCCGGTCATCATTGAGCGGCGAGAAGGCATGGTGGGCAGGTTATTTGCGTAGGCGTTCTCAAACAGCACGCCTTCGCGGGCGAAACGGTCGAAATTGGGCGTTTTGATCCAGTCGTTGCCGTAGCAGCCGGCATAATTGAACTGCCAGCTGTCGAACATAACGACTATAGCGTTTTTGATCTCGGGCATATTTATCTCCTTTATTAGCGTTATGCTTGTATGTTTCAAAAAATGGGCCAGATTTAATATTAAATAAATTCAAGTTGTTACTGTAGGAACGAAAAGTCCCATCTACGCATTTCGTGTCTTTTAAAATAATAATTCACATTATAACAGGTAATTATATTGAAATTATCGTGCCCTTAAGTTATCTTGATCGTGCCTTGCGAGACTCGCGGCGGGAGGAAGCGTGAACATAGCGCCGGAACAATATATTGAACTGATAAGCAGCCTGGCCTCGGCGGTCGCCCCCCGTGACGCCCTGCATCACACCTTCCGGGTTCTGGAAAAAAGCGTGGCTTTTGATACGGCCCTGCTCCTGTTTCAGGACCGGGCCGAAAAATATATAAAAATCGTGCTGGAATATAACAAAACCCACATTCGCCATACCCGCAAGGTCTTGTTTTCCGCCAAAGGGCGGGTGCCCATAGGGCGCGACATATTCGGGCCTGACTACAAACAGGTGCACACCTCGTCCGGAGCCAATGAACGGAACGCGCGCTCAGGCATAGACCTGACCACGGTGGGGTACAATTACGAATCTGGCATGGCTATGCTCCTGCATGTGGACGAGGCGGACAACGTCTTGATGATCCTCGCTTTTTTATCCTCCGAAAGGGACGCCTTCGGGCGGGAACAGGCGGATGGGCTGAACGCCTTGCGCCCGGCCCTGGAACGCATGACTTATCCGTTTTTCCTGAGCCACAGCGAAAGCCAGATATTGCTGCGGCCTGACGGAGCGCTTCCCGCTTCGTCTGAGGCCTTGCTGCGCCGCTGCCCGTCACTGCGCCCGCTGATGCGCATGGTAGACGTGGTGGCCCCCACTGAAAGCACGGTGCTTATTCACGGCCCCACGGGGGCGGGCAAGGGCCTGGTCGCTGAAACTTTGCATATGCTTTCGCAAAGGGCGCGCTCTCCCTTTGTGCAGGTTAACTGCGCCTCTTTGCCTGAAACCCTGCTTGAAAGCGAGCTGTTCGGTTTCGAGAAGGGAGCTTTCACCGGAGCCCAGGCCAGTCACAGGGGATACTTCGAACAGGCCAACCACGGCACCTTGTTTTTGGACGAAATAGGCGAACTTTCCCCCACGGCCCAGGCCAAACTGCTGCAAGCCCTGGAAAAAAGGGAAATAACCCGACTGGGCGGCGAACGGCGCATTCCGGTAAACATACGCCTTATAGCGGCCACGCACCGCGACCTGGATAGAATGGTGGCCGCCGGAACATTCAGGGAAGACTTGCTTTACCGCCTGCGGGTGTTCCCTCTTAAAGTGCCGCCCCTGGAAGAACGCAAGGCGGATATAAGCGTGCTGGCCGAACATTTTTATAATGAACAGGCCGTTAAAATGGGAGGCAAGGCGCCGCGCTTCGCGCGCTCCTCTTTGCGTTTGCTTGAGGATTGCCGCTGGCCGGGCAATGTGCGCCAGTTGAGCCACTGCATGGAAAGGGCCATATTGCTGGCCCTGGCCAACGGCTGGACGGAACTGCGCTTTGACGGCTATGTGCTGGAAGGGGCGCGCCCGCGCGGCCGGGGCACGCCTGAAGAACTTGAAGCGGCCCTTGCGAAAAGCGGCTGGCGCATCCAGGGCAAAGGCGGGGCCGCCGAATTGCTGCAATTGCCCCCCGCTACGGTGCGCAGCCGCATGAAGAAACTGGGGCTGCCTTTGCCGGGAAGTAAAAAGAACGGCTAAGCGCTGTTGAGGCGGCGGTTCAAGCGGCATAAGCACAGCGAAAAGATATTTATTCCATGGCGTTAACCAGCGCATCGCAAGGCCTCCGCCCCTGGCCGGGCGGCTTGGCTTGCGCAAAAAAATGAAAGTGAAGGGTTGACTTTGGAGCCTAACCTGCGTAGATACCTCTCCATGTCGGGATGTAGCGCAGCCTGGTAGCGCATACGCCTGGGGGGCGTGGGGTCGGAAGTTCAAATCTTCTCATCCCGACCAGAAATTTAAAGGACTTACGGTAACAGCCGTAAGTCCTTTTTCTGTTGGGGTTCACCGGTTGGGAAGCATGCCCGGTTCAGGCGTGAAGAAATTAGGAAACCCGCACTCCGGCCACGTGTTACGCCCGCAGCCTAACGCAATTTTCCCCAATCCACTACTTCAAGTGTTTGGTTTATCGCTCCAACCGCGGCGTCATCCGATTGGGCCGCGCCATGATCTTCAATCTGAATCTCAACCCAGAAGCGTTCTTCGATCAAGGCATGCCCTTCAACATAGCCACATTGTTCCCCCTCGCTGTCGCAAGGACGCCGAACGACATACAGGGAGCCGCCCAGAGGCCCGGCCCGGCGTATGGGCGGCGGTGCGGTCTTTTTGAGCATTGCGGCCATTGAAGGCTCTTTGGCCTGCAACTCTTCAAAAGACGAGATGTTTTTTTCAAGCTGGCTTATGAGCAGCTTTTGCGTTTTGAGTCTCATGTCTCCCAATTGATCCGGCATGTTCATTTTCTGGGCAGACGTTGCGGCCGCGCCATTGTCGCTTATATCTACCAACAGCCTGCGCTCGTTTTTCTCATAACCGACGCCGCTTCCTTCATGATCGCACGATATGCGCGTCAGACCGAAACCCAAAACCTCGCCTTTAGGCTCTTTATCAGGTTGCAAAAAGGCCTCATAAAGATTCGTCAGGCAGTCGCTTTTTATTTTCTTTTCATACCCCGCCGCCAAGGCAAAATCGGAAGCGAAAACGGAAAAAGGCAAAAACGAAACAAACAGCATAATTTTTAGCGCGTAAAAGCAGTTTCTCTTCAGCACAATCTTTCCCTTATGGGTTAAAAATGTTGGCGCACATGACGCTTTAGCCATTGCATATCCGAGAATCGCTGTTAAGGCCAGAGTCTTGAGTTCGCCTTTTTGCTTTGAAAAATGGGAATTTTACACGGTGAAATCCAGATCCGGAATGTTCGTGCCCACGCGCTCAAGAAACAGCTGACCGTGTTCCACCAGAACCATGCCGGGCTTGCACTCCAGGATCAGGTTTTCACTCTGGATGCGGGAAATCACGTCAAGGTAATTGAGCGGCTCATCCCAGACATACAGATGCGCCTCTTCATAAATTATTTGCCGCAATAAGGGTTTTTTTCTTTTGCCCGGCGCTCCCAGTTCATGACGCAATCGGAAGTTCAAATCTTCTCATCCCGACCAGAAATTTAAAGGACTTACGGTAACAGCCGTAAGTCCTTTTTCTGTTTTGCCGAAGCGGCCCACGCCGTATCTTAAGGCATGGGCCGCTTGGCGCAAATTCTGCTGGAAAGGGCTTACCGCAGGGTGGCCGGTTCATTTTGCGTAATGCGCGGCATGAAGCGCAATTTAGGGAGGGGGAACTTGCGGATGTAAAATATGAGGTAGCGCAGGAATACATAGCCCACAACCAGGGTGGCTATGTACATTTCCGTAACGGCCATGAAGCGCAACTGGCGCACGCAGTCGGCGGCGGCGGGATAGGCCGCGAGGGCTCCGGCCACTTTGTAAAGCGCGGTGGCGCCGACAGCCATCGGGAACGTATATGAAGCGAAGGCCGGGGTAAAAGGCAGGCGCAGCAACTTGATGAAGGCGACATATATAAGGGCGGTCATCAAAAGGGCTATGCCCAGCAAGATGGCGCACAAAAGCAGCGAAGGGTCGGGCTCGAGGGTAAGGTACCCGGCCAGGGAAAGGCTGGCCGGGGCGGCCATTATAGCGAGGGTGGGCTTGGCCGCGTCCGCCACCTCGGCGGAAAAAAGAAGGCGGTAGAGCACGATGGGCAGAAGCACCGCGTAGTTGAACATGCCGAAGATCATCAGCGCGTAGGCCACTTCTTCATATTCAGGACCGGGCACGGTAAGGGCCACAAGGGCTATGCCCACGAAAGGCACGAACCAGCTGGGCAGAATCTGATCCAGTGAGAATGATTTCAAACGGCAGCCGACAAAGGCGGCCAGAAGCAAAAGATGCAGCACAACCGCCGCCACCCACACGGCCTCACCGGCGGGGGCGCTCCAGGTTCCCAGCGTTTTGGAAATAAGCATAAGCCCCATTGAAAAAGTGGGCAGGATACCGCCGGCTACCGGGTGCGCAAGGTCCTGCAGCAGCATGCGGGGGTGCAGAATAAACTTGCAAGCCACCCGCAAAAGCAGGCCAAGGGCGATCATCGCCCCTATGCTTTGCCCGAGGCTATACAGCGGAAGCGCGTTTTCCAGGCCAAGGCCCAACGCTGCGATGCCAAGCGCCAGACCAGAAGTCGCGGTTGGTATGGACGCGGTATGCCGGCAAAGTGAATTAAACATTTCGGTCTTCCTTTCCTTGATTATGTTTTTCCTTGGCTTTTTATGCGCCTTATTTTATGTTTAGGGTATCGAAATAATTTTTATGAGGCATATAGAAAAACTAAACATATGAATATCACCTTGAAACAATTGCAAATTTTTATGGCTGTGGCCCGCCATGAAAATTTAGGAAAGGCCGCCGCGGAGCTATATATAACCCGGGGAGCCGTTTCGCAGGCCCTGCAAGAGCTTGAAAAACAACTCGGCGCTCCGCTGTTCGACCGCGTGCACCCGCACATGCACCTGAACTACAACGGCAAGCGCCTGCGCCCCTTGGCGGACGAACTTTTGCACAGGGGGCGTGACCTTTCGCTCATGTTTTCCGAGCACGGAACAGACCCCTTCCTGAACGTTGGGGCCAGCAAAACCATAGGCAGCTTTATTCTTCCGCAGCTTTTGGGCGGCTTTGAAAAAACGGGCCTTTGGCTGCCCGCCGCCTATATAGCGAACAGCAACGAACTGTGCGACATGGTCGCCTCATTCGCCCTGGACGCGGCCTTGCTTGAAGGAGAGGAACACCACCCCGACCTCGTGTTCGAGCAGTGGCTTGACGATGAAATGGTTGTTGTGGCGCACCGTGGGCACGCCCTGGCTTCCGGCGGTGAACACCCGCTGGAAGCGTTGCTGGGGCAACGTTGGATTCTGCGTGAAAGAGCTTCCGGCACCAGAGAATATTTCGACTATAACCTGGCCCCGCTTATCGCGCCTTATACCGAGGCCCTGACCCTGAGTTCGCCGGACGCGATACTCGGCATGGTTGCGCAAAAAATAGGCATAACCTTCACTTCGCGGCTGATAGCCGAACTGCCTTCTTTCAGCAGCCGTTTCGCCGTCATTCCGCTTGAAAAAAAGTTTCCGCGCACTTTTTCGCTGTGCTACCACGCCAAAAAGCACCACTCCATAAATATGGACCAGTTTCTCTCATACTGCCGCAAATGGACTCCGGCAAAAAACTGGATGGTGGACTTGAATGTGTTGTAGGGCATTTTAACTTTGAAAAAGTTTAAATGCCCTGGCGGGCGCGTTAGCATACGCCCGCAAGCGGGCAGCGCGGCGTGCCTTTAGTGCAAGCCGGTTTGGGCTTGTACATGCCGGATAAAATATAGCCTTCTGTATCCAAAACCGATTCTTGCAGCGATATTCCAAAGTTAAAATGCTGTAGCGCCCTGCCCCTGAACAACCGGACGCCTGAGAGGTTGGCGTGGGCGGCGAGGCATGGCCCGTAAGTTCAAACCTTCAAAATAAAAAAGTCCCGGCCGCAATGCGGCCGGGACCAGCTAGCGCGCCTGATCGGTTCTATTTCCAGATGTAATTGCAAAAATATCCGGAATTATTTCCAGAAAGATTTTTGCAATCAGATTCTAAAAAAAGTAGCCGACGCGGGCTTCGCATTTGAAATCATACACCTTGTAGTCATTGATGATCGGAACCGAGGCTTCAAGAGTGGCAACCACATTTCGCCCGAACATCTTGCCGACCATAACGTCAGCGGGCACGAACCAACGTCCGCTGTCAATCGAGCGTACGTCGCCCATATTGTAGCGAATGTCCGGGGTCGGGAACAGGGTGATGAACCAATGGTTCGGAAGGGGAATGTTCACAACCGGCGCGAACTTCAACTCATTGATTTCCGTCGAGTTGCTGCGGCTTTCCGCAAAGTCGGTATCCCACTGAGCCGCAAGGGCCACCCAGCTGCCCTTGAGAACTTCGTCCGTGGTTATGCGCGCGGCCACCGTGGGCACAACGCGGTACTTGCCCGCGCCGAACTGGTCGTCAGTGGCGGTGGGGAAAATGACCTGCGTTCCGGCAGCCCATGCGAAACGCTGGTTGACGACTTTAATCAGGAGCCCTTGCACCAGGGAGTCAGCCAGGCCGAACTCCATATCCCCATCCAGGTTATCCAGAGTTCTGCGGTTGGTCATCATCAGGGGCAAATCCGCGCGGAAGGCGAACAGCCAGCCGTTCCCAAGGTTAAAAGGCTTGTCTACGCGCAGTGTAAGGAGGTGCACGTCATCATGATTCTGATCCCCGACGATGGGGGCGTTCTGAAACTGATAACGCAAGTCGAATCTGGTAAGGGGCCTGGTAATATCCTGCCCGTTGTTGATTTCTTCGCCCTGCAGCGGCAAAGCTTCTTCCGCGAGTTTAGCCTGCCCGTTATTGATCGCTTCCTCTGCCAGGGCGGGGAGCGCGGCCGCGAAAACCAGCGCAAGCGCCAAACACACAAAAACGTTCTTCCTCATTTCTTCTCCCTGTCCTCACGTTGTCGCAGTCGTCGTAAAACTTGGCGAAAACACCTGCGTTAGGCCCACGATAAAAAAGGAGCGAAGGCCGGAGCTCCTAACTAAAAAGATAATTAACTTATTAAATAATCCGCATACGCTTTAAACCAGTAAATATCTATCGGTCATGGGATTATGACATAATTGCAATTTTCTGGCAATGCAATTTGCCGGCATGGCATGCAAAACATCCGCCCCCGAGCGCCGGAAAGCCAGCGGACGCGCGCCGCCAATATTAAAACGAACGCAGGATTTTTTTCAGGCAGGGCATTAGAATATCTTCCAAAAGACCGGAAATTTCCTCTCCTCCCGGCCGGAAGTTTCAGACCTTACGGTTGCGCCGCAAGCTTTTTTTGCTTTTGAGGGTTGCGTTTCGCTCTGCCCCGCGCTGAATTCCCTGAAAGGTTTCACTATAATCGCAGCCATACTGAAGAGACATATCCATGCGGCTAGTGTTACGTCCTGAAAATAAGTACGCATTTATGCGGTAAGCGGTTCACCTGTGTACGTCCAGCGAAAAGGCTTTGCCCAAAGTTGGTTGTAGTTCTTGATATAGTTCATAATCTGGCTCACCAGTGCTTGCTTGCTGG
>JAVBMT010000012.1:0-41420 GCA_031552195.1 Desulfovibrionaceae bacterium | reverse complement strand
CTAAATAAATTTTTTGTCCAAATACTGCGTCAATCGTCCTTTTTTTCTCCGGTCGAGTACCGTAAGAGTACACTCTCTTCGCAAAAAAGGCCGTTTTTCTTGTCTTTGGCGCAAAATCTTTTATTTAGAAACAGCCCCTAGCGCAGGTCAAACTGGTGCGCCTGCAAGGTCAGGGCTATCTTGCGCCATGTTTCCGGGTTTTCCGGTTCCGCCAGGCGCAGAACGGCGGCGCTTCCCGCCCGGTTCAGCACGTCCATGAATTCCAGCAGCACATGATAATTCGGGCGGGGCCAGAAATCGTGTATGTACATGGTCAGGTCATGCTTGCAGCGCAGCAGGCTCTGGCAGGCGCAGGCCACGCGGAAGCGCCCGTCGAGAAATATGAAATTTATTCTTTGCGGGTCGATAACCTTGCGCCATACCTCCTGATGATAACGCAGCCAGAGCGGATTGGGCGAAGTGGCGGGGTAACCCCAGGCCTGCTGCGGCCCCATGTCCGCATGGTGCAGAAGCAGGCGGCCCTTTTGCAGGAAAAAGGCGAAAAAGCGGTCCGCCCCTATGCCTTTTATCCAGTTCAGGTCATCGTCAACCGCCTGCAGGTTCCAGACAGCGTTGTCGAACATGAAGCGGGCCGTTTCGCTTAGTCCGAAGCCTAGCGCAACGCGGCCCTCTTCGCCCTGACGCGGCGTTTTCAGGCACACGGCCAGGCAATCAAGCTCTTCCGGGCTGAAAGAGGCCGTTTGCAGACTGCTTAATCCTTGGTAACTCATATAGCTAACGCGATGGGACGAGAAATGAGCGCACGGTGCTTACGCACTTCACGCCGCGCACGGTTTTTATAGCGTTATTGACGTCGTCTTGCGAGCGCACCAGCCCCAACAGCACGACTTCCGAACCGTAAGCCTGAAAATCTATATCCAAAACCGATTCTTGCAGAGCTATTTCAAAGTTAAAATGCTCTACTGCATAGGGTCTGATCGCTTAAATGTTCCTGCTTCAGGCTGCTGCCACAGACGGGTGACCGGCCTCCAGAGCTTGTCAATTCGGGGCTTTCAATCCGGGTCCTTCAATTTTAAACGCCCCGCGTTCAGGTTAACCTGAACGCGGGGCTTGAGGTTAATGGATATTATTTGCCCTTGCGTCCGTCGTCGCAAGCCTCGTCATTCTTCCCGGCGTGTTCGGCGGTGGAGGTGGTGGAGCACTTTTCCACGGCGTCCCTTTTTGCGGCCGAGGCCGGAGCCGGAGCGGAAGCGGGAACCGCCTCTTTCTTGGCCTTCACCACTTCAGACAACGGGGGAAGTCCGGCCAGCTGTTCCAGCTGGGCGTACCTGAGCCAGCAGGATTCTTCCAGTTCGGCGCGCAGCTTCTTTGAAGCTTCCGGGTCGTCCTTTTCCAGCTGGGCGTAGCGGTTTTCTCCGGAGAGGAAGCTCTGGAGGCTGCCGTCAGGTGCCTTTGATTCCAGCGTAAGCGGGTTCTTGCCTTCGGCGGACAGGTCGGGGTTGTAACGGTAGAGCGGCCAATAGCCGGAACTCACGGCCAGGTTGGATTCTTCCATGCTCTTGCCCATGCCCTTGCGTATGCCCTGGTTGATGCAGGGAGCGTAGGCGATGATGAGCGAGGGGCCCTTGTAGGCTTCCGCTTCCTTGAAGGCCTTGATGACCTGGTTTTTGTTCGCGCCCATAGAAACGGAGGCGACATAGACATAGCCGTAGCTCATAGCCATGCGGCCCAGGTCTTTCTTGCCGACGCGCTTCCCGGCGGCCGCGAATTTGGCGATGGAGCCGAGCGGGGTGGCCTTTGAGGCCTGGCCGCCGGTATTGGAATACACTTCGGTATCCAGCACCAGCACGTTGATGTCTTCGCCGGAAGCCAGCACGTGGTCAAGCCCGCCGTAGCCGATGTCATAGGCCCAGCCGTCTCCGCCGAAAACCCAGACGGATTTTTTGGTGAAGAACTCGGACAGCGACCAGATTTCTTCAGCCAGGAACTGGTCGCTGATGTCGCCCAGGCTTCCGAGAATTTCGTCGCCCAGGCGTTGCGATTCGGCCGCGTCGTCTTTCTTTTCCAGCCATTCGCCGATCAGCCCGGACAGCGCCTTGGGCAGCTTGCATTTTAGCGTGGCGTTCAAAACGTCAACCAGTTTAGCGCGGCGTTGGGCGTAAGCCATGTTGATGCCGTAGCCGAATTCGGCCGCGTCTTCAAAGAGGGAGTTGCCCCAGGCCGGGCCGAAGCCCTGTTCGTTGGAGCAGTAAGGCGTGCTGGGGGAAGACCCGCCCCAGATGGAGGTGCAGCCCGTGGCGTTGGCTATGGTCATGCGTTCGCCGAACATTTGGGTAAGCAGCTTGATGTAAGGGGTTTCGCCGCAGCCCGCGCAGGCCCCGGAAAATTCCATGAGCGGCTGCTGGAACTGGATGCCCTTCAGCGTGTCGCGCGGCATCAGGTCTTTCTTAAGGCTGATGTGGTTCTGCGCGAATTCCAAAGCTTCAACCTGGGTTTTAAGCTGGGTTTCAATAGGCTTCATCTCAAGGGCCTTGGTTTTGGCCGGGCACACTTCGGCGCACGAGCCGCAGCCCTGGCAGTCTTGCGAGTAAACCTGAATGCGGAATTTGAGGCCTTTCAGCTCTTTGCCCATGGCGTCAAGGGTGTCAAACCCCTTGGGCGCGCCCTTCAATTCTTCTTCCGTGGCCAGAACCGGGCGGATGGCGGCGTGGGGGCAGACCATGGCGCACTGGTTGCACTGGATGCAGTTGGCCGGAATCCATTGCGGAACGTTAATGGCGACCCCGCGTTTCTCATAGGCGGAAGTGCCCAGCGGCACGACGCCGTCGGGCGGCAGGGCGGAAACCGGAAGTTTGTCGCCCTGTTGCGCCAGAATGGGGCGCACCACGTTTGCGACGTAATCCCACTCGGCCTTGCAGCCGCATTCCTCGCCGTCAGCGGCGTCGGCCCAGGAGGCGGGATATTTGATTTCCTTGAGGGCGTCTATGGATTTATCCACGGCGGCGATGTTCATGTTGACGATTTTCTCGCCCTTGTTGCCGTAGGTTTTTTTGATGGAGTCCTTAAGAAGCGACACGGCCTGCTCAAAGGGCAGCACCTTGGAAAGCTTGAAGAAGGCCGTTTGCATGATCATGTTGATGCGGCCGCCCAAGCCGACTTCAGTGGCCACCTTGACGGCGTCCACGTTGTAGAATTTCAGTTTTTTGCGGGCGATGGCGCGCTTCATGGAGGCCGGAAGCTCTTTTTCCATATCTTTCAGCGTCCAGCCGGAGTTCAGCACGAAGGTTCCGCCTTCGCGCATGCCTTCAAGCATGTCGTACTGCTGGACGTAGGCCGATTTGTGGCAAGCCACGTAATCAGGCTGGGTCACCAGGTAGGTGGACTGAATGGGGCTGTGGCCGAAACGCAGGTGCGAAACGGTGAACCCGCCGGATTTCTTGGAATCGTAGGCGAAGTAACCCTGGGCGTACATGTCGGTGTTGTCGCCGATGATTTTGATGGCTTGCTTGTTCGCGCCAACGGTTCCGTCGGAGCCGAGGCCGTAGAATTTGCACTGCACGGTTCCGGCGGGAACGGTGTCGAATTCGTCTTCCAGGTCAAGCGAAGTGTCTGTAACGTCGTCAACTATGCCGACGGTGAAGTGGTTTTTCGGAACCACGCCGTACATGTTGTCGAACACGGCCTTGGCCATGACCGGGGTGAAGTCTTTGGAGCCCAGGCCGTAGCGCCCGCCGCTGATGGTCACGCAGCGCCCGGCTTCCTTGAAGGCGCCGACAACGTCTAGGTAAAGCGGCTCGCCGAGCGCTCCCGGTTCTTTGGTGCGGTCGAGAACGGTCACGGAACTGACCGTGGCCGGAATGACCTGCATCAGGTGTTCAATGGAGAAGGGGCGGTACAGGCGCACTTTGACGAGGCCGACCTTTTCGCCGTTCTTATTCAGGTGGGTGACCACTTCTTCAATGGTTTCGCAGGCGGAACCCATGGCGATGATCACGCGGGTGGCCTCTGGGTGGCCGACATAGTCGAAAAGGCGGTAATGGCGTCCGGTAACGGCGGCCACGCGGCGCATCTGCTGGCTGACTATGGACGGAACGGCGTTATAGAATTCGTTGGCCGCCTCGCGGTTCTGGAAGTAAATGTCAGGGTTCTGGGCCGTTCCGCGCTGGGTGGGGTGTTCCGGCATCATGGCGCGGCCGCGGAATTCCTCAATTTTTTCCCAGTTCATCAGGGCTTTGATGTCGTCGTATTCAATCTGTTCGATTTTGGAAATTTCGTGCGAAGTGCGGAACCCGTCGAAGAAATGGCAGAAAGGCAGGCTGGCTTCCACGGCGGACAGGTGCGACACTAAAGCCAGGTCCATACATTCCTGAACCGAAGAGGACGCCAGGAAGGCGAAACCGGTCTGGCGGGCCGCCATAACGTCCTGGTGGTCGCCGAAGATGGAAAGGGCGTGGGCGGCTATGGCTCTGGCCGCAACGTGGAAAACGCCGGGGAGAAGCTCGCCGGAAATTTTGAACATGTTGGGCAGCATGAGCAGCAGGCCCTGAGAAGCCGTAAAAGTGGTGGCGAGGGCGCCGCCGGCGAGAGCGCCGTGAAAGGCCCCGGCCGCCCCGGCTTCAGACTGCATTTCCTTGATCTGAAGAACCTGATCAAAAACGTTTTTTCTTCCCTGCGCGGCCCATTCATCAGCCAGCTCGCCCATGGTGGACGAAGGGGTGATGGGGTAAATAGCCGCTGTGTCGCTCATCGCATAGGCGATATAAGCGGCGGCTGTGTTGCCGTCCATGGTCTTCATTTTTTTGCCCATGTCACATACTCCTGATGGAAAATGTTATGCCGCAAGATCACGGTGAGGCCGGGCGCCTCCCTGCTGACCGGGCGCGATGATTATGATCACATATACCACGCTAGCATAAGCTCTTGCCAAAGTGAATAGTTTTAGGCCGAATATTCCCGCCGGCCCTTTGATTAAACCCGGAAAAAACCGCCACGTTCGGCAAAGTTATGGAAAAAAACCGGCGAATAGGTTATATGTAAGGCAAGAATGCGGAATAACGCTCCTCACGCCTGGTTTTAACTTAAAGGCCGGTATGATCATGAATATAAAAGAACTGATAAAAAGACAAAGAAATTTTTTCGAATCCGGAAAAACGCGGCCGTGGTATTTCCGGCATGAAGCCCTGGAGTCTTTTTACGAAGCGGTGGAGCGGGCGAGCGTACGCATGGGCCAGGCCCTGCGCGACGACCTTAACCGGCCGGAATTCGAAAGTTACGCTACGGAAACCGGGCTGGTTCTTTCGGAAATCAGGCGTTGCGGGAAACATCTGCGCTCCTGGATGCGTCCGCGCCGCGCCGGTTTTGACCTGCTCACCTTTCCCTCTTCCAGCCGCGTTTATCCTGAGCCTTTCGGCGTGGCGCTGGTCATGGCCCCGTGGAACTACCCTTTCCAACTCAGTTTTTTGCCGTTGGCCGCCGCCGTAGCCGCCGGAAATTGCGTTTTGCTCAAGCCGTCGCGCCGTGCCCCGGCCAGCCTGGAAGTCATGGCTGAAATAATAGCCGAAGCTTTTGACCCGGACCATGTGGGCATAGTCACAGACCTGGGCGAAAATTACGGCAGCCTGCTGCGGGAGCGTTTCGATTTCGTCATGTATACGGGCAGCGCCAAAGTCGGGCGCGAGGTTATGCGGGCGGCCGCGGAACATCTTACCCCGGTTTGCCTGGAATTGGGCGGAAAAAGCCCGGTTATCGTGCTGGCGGACGCGAACCTTGACCTTGCCGCCAAGCGCATCGCCTGGGGGAAGGTTCTGAATGCCGGGCAAACCTGCGTGGCCCCGGACTACATTTTGGCCGAACAGTCCGTGAAAGCGGAGCTGGAAGGCAAAATAGAAGGGTGGTTCAGGGTTTTCGCCGGTGAAAACCCTGTGGAAAACCCGGACTACGGAAAAATAATATCAGAGCGGGCTTTTGACCGCCTGCTGAGTCTTGCCGGAACGGCGGCGCGGAACGGAACACTTGCTTTCAGCCGGGAAAAGCTGAAAATCGCGCCCATGCTGCTGCCCGCCGTTCAGGCTGAAGACGCGGTTATGGAAGAGGAAATTTTCGGACCTCTGCTGCCCAGCCTGGCTTTCGGCAGCCTTGAGGAAGCGGAGCTTTTCGTAAGGGCCAGGCCTAAGCCGCTGGCTTGCTACATTTTCACTTCCGACAAGCGTAAGGCGGAAGGGCTGGTGGAGCGCCTGCCCTTCGGCGGCGGCTGCGTCAATGACGTAATAATGCACGTAGCTTCGCACAGGCTGCCTTTCGGCGGAGTGGGTGAAAGCGGCATGGGCCGTTACCACGGCAAGGCCGGCTTCGATCTTTTCAGCAATTTGAAAGGCGTGGCGCGGCAAAGCGGCAAAACGGACATTCCATTGCGCTACCCGCCGGGCAACAAAAAATTTTTGCGGCTGCTTAAAAAGTTTTTACGTTAGGGACTGTCTCTAAATAAATCTTTTATCCAAAGACCGCGTCAACCGTCCTTTTTCTCTCCGGTCGAGTAACGTAAAGGTACATTCCCTTCGCGCAAGAGGCGGCGTGGCGATTGGTCCGGCGGAAGGATTTTTCCGGCGGCAACTCTTTGGAAACGCCCTTGACGGGAAGCGCTTTTTAAGAACGCTTTAAGCGCATAGCTGTGCTGGCGTGAAAACGATCTGAGGCATTCTTTCACGGCATTGAGCGAAAACACTTCTTGCCTAGCGGAAAAAATTGCGCTATAGCCAATCGCACAACACGGGGATGTAGCTCAACTGGGAGAGCGCAGCGTTCGCAATGCTGAGGCCGTCGGTTCAATCCCGATCATCTCCACCAATCTTTAGTTTCAGGACGTCCCGCAAAGCCCATAAAGCCTTGCGGGACTTCGCTTTTTACAATACGTCCTTCCTTGTGGCGTTCATGAGGCCTTAGATGCCCGGCTTTTGGTTGCTGCTCTCTTGGTGGTGAACATCTTCATGAAGTTGACATGCACTTTCTCATGAGCCATAAATTGCCGCCGGCAAAGCGCAAAAAATGCGGGCGGCGAAGGCTGCGGTTTCTATACTCCGACCTTTTCCGGCATGTTTTGGCACGCTTGTTTCGATGTCCGCAAGGGTCTGCATAAGGATATAACCATGCGTAAAATAAGATTTGTTGTTATGGCGCTGTGTCTCGCGCTGGCTTGCCTCGGACCGGCGGAAAGCTCCCGCGCCGCCGAAAAAATCTATACGAACAGCATCGGGATGGAGTTCGCGCTCATTCCGGCCGGGTCGTTCATGATGGGGACGAATTTCGAGGTTGTCAAATATACGCCCGACCTTGTGGGTGATGGCGCTCCGATGCACAAGGTGGGCATAAGCAAACCTTTCTATCTGGGCAAATACGAGGTAACCCAGGCGCAGTGGGAAGCGGTGATGGGAGCAAACCCATCGAAATTCAAGGGTAATGATCATCCGGTGGAGCATGTCTCCTGGCAAGACGCTCAGGAGTTCATCCAGCGTTTGAACGCCCTTGAAGGGCACGGCCGTTATCGCCTGCCCACGGAGGCGGAGTGGGAATATGCCGCCCGCGCGGGCACGGGCGGCGCGTATTTTTTCGGCGATGACGCCGGAGAATTATACAAATATGCATGGTACGACGCCGACTATTTCGGGGGATCCACCAAGCCGGTGGGGCGGTTGCAGCCCAACCCCTGGGGACTGTATGACATTTACGGTAACGTTCTGGAATGGGTGCAGGACTGGTACCGGAGCGATTATTACTACGGCAGCCCGGAAACTGATCCGGCCGGTCCGGAAACAGGCGGCGTCAAGACGATTCGCGGCGGTTGCTGGTTCAACGTGATCGAATGCTGCCGTTCCGCCTACCGCTACGGCCAAGTGCCGGAATATCGCGGAAATAATATCGGGTTACGCCTGGCTCTCTCCCCGGAATAACGGGCAAGGGGCAGGCCCGGCGAAAGCATGAGGATGAGCGGTGAAATCTGGTGAACATTCAACCTGAAATTTTTGGAGAGAGCATGAACGACACTACTTTTGTCCAGGAATACAACGCAATAGTTGAAGTGCTTAACAGGTATATCGAAGGCGAAGTCAAAGCCGACAGTTCGATTATGAAACCTGCTTTCAGCGGGCAGGCCGCTATTTTTGGAGTGGACCAGGACGAAAAGCTGGTCGGCGGACCAATTCAGGGCCTTTTTGACGCCATTGATAATAATTTCAAACCGTCGCCGAACGCCAAAGCCGCCATCGTTCGTATCGATATCGTGGGAAAAGCCGCCAGCGCCCGTGTTGATACGGATGACGTCTCCGGTCTCCGCTTTACGGACTTTTTCAACCTGCTGAAGGCCGATGGAAAATGGACGATAGTCAACAAAATCTATCACACGCACAGCTAGGTGTAATGTTTCAATAGGTTGTTCACCCTGCCTCAAATCGGTAAGGCTGAAGTTGCGAGACAACAGCAAACCGAAACGAGAACAGGGTGAACAGTCACAAGAGTGCCAAACTTGCGGGCGCCGCAAGCGTGTCGCCAGAGCAGTTTCAAAGTTAAAATGCCATAAAGGGCGGCCCCGGAAATTTTCGAGGCCGCCCTTTATGTGAAGCGGTTTTTGGAGACAAAGCGTATTTCTGAGCAGTGTCTTTCTGAAGCCCGGTATCTTTACGGAACAAGCGCCAGCAGGTCTTCCGGGGTTTCCCGGCGGCGGATCAGGCGGTGAGCGCCGTCAGCCGTGATAAGCACCTCGGCCGGGCGCAGGCGTTGGTTATAAGGCGAGGCCATGGCGTAGCCGTA
The DNA here is from genome assembly GCA_031552195.1 of Desulfovibrionaceae bacterium. Classification (GTDB taxonomy): domain Bacteria; phylum Desulfobacterota; class Desulfovibrionia; order Desulfovibrionales; family Desulfovibrionaceae; genus JAVBMP01. The sequence goes on along the minus strand of JAVBMT010000012.1, from coordinate 32,621 downwards.
AGCCCCGGCGTCGAGAACGCCCAGAATGTCTCCCTCGATAATTTCCGGCAGCATGCGGTTTTTTGCGATAATGTCTCCGGTTTCGCAAATGTTGCCGACAATAGTCTGCGCCATGCTGCTCTGGCTTGGGGAAACCAGGCCTTCAGCCCGGTAAATTTCAAGGTCATGGAAAGAGTCGTACATGATGGGGCGGGACAGCACGTTAAAGCCGAGGTCGGTTCCCACATAGCGCGTGGGGCCGTTATTTTTTACGGCATTGACCGAGCCCAGCAAAAGGCCGCATTCAGCCGCGACGTAGCGGCCTGGTTCAAGCATGAAGCGCCCTTTATAGTTGTGTTTCGCGGCCCAGTTACTGATAAGCGCGTTCAGTTTTTCCCCCAGCTCATCCATGTTAAGGCGTTTTTCCCTCTGGTATTTGTGATAGGGAATGCCGAAACCGCCGCCGAAGTCTATCAATTCCAGCCCGGAAAAAGATTCCGCCGCCTCCAGCAGCCATTCCGCCGCCCGCAAAAAGGCGTCCGGCTGCATGAAAAGCGAGCCTACATGCTGGTTCAGGCCGGCAATGGCAAGGTTATGGCGGCGGCATATTTCGCGCGCTTCGTCGATGTCTTCCGGCGTAATTCCGAATTTGGTGTCTTTTCCGGCAGTTACCACTTTCTGATGGTGCCCGGCCCCTATGCCAGGGTTCAGGCGCAGCATTACCCGGCTGCCGGGGGCAACCGACGCGAAGGCCTTGAGCTGCGCCACCGAATCAACGCTTACCAGCGAGCTGTTGGCCGCGGCGTAAGCCATTTCTTCGCGGGAAATGTTGTTGGAAACGTAAGTTATCTGTTCTTTGGAAAAACCGGCCCGGTGGTGCATGGCCATTTCGCCTGGCGACATCGCGTCAACTCCTAGGCCTTCTTCGCGCACGATAGCCAGCAGGTGCGGGTTTGAATTGGCTTTGGCCGAATATGAAACCGTAAAGCCGGGGTGGCCGGAAAGCCGGAGCAGCTCACGGCAGCGCTCGCGCAGTATGTTTTCGTTGTAAACATAGAGCGGCGAACCGTAAAGGCTGATCAGCTCCTGCGGAGTTGTCGAACCGAAGAAATTTCTGGCGTCAGTGTAAGCTGAACGAATCTGGGGCATGATGCTCTCGCAGTGCGTTGGTTGGGTTGGAAAACGGGCAACGAAGCGCTATGTTATGGTTTAGCGCCATTCTTGTAAAGCCTTGCTCCGCCCCGGACGCCAAAAAAATCCGCCCTCAATTTCGGTTGAGGGCGGATTTTTTTGCGGTTTGCAACAGCGGGGTTCCAGAGTATTTTAGCTTTGAAATATATCTGCAGGAATCGGTTTTGGATACAGAAGGCTATATTTTATCCGACATGTGCAAGCCCAAAGCGGCTTGCACTAAAGGCACGCCGCTTTGCTCGCTTGCGGGCGTACGCTAACGCGGCCGCCAGGGCGTTTAAACTTTTTCAAAGTTAGAATGCCCTATTTATTTTTCACAGTTTCAGCGCGTTGCGGCAATTCAAGTTTTAATGCCCGCTTCGCGCCTTCCCGCGTGATTTTCAATTCCAGCGTATCGCCGTTTTTTTCCGCCATGCTTGCCAGGTGCAGGTCATAGGGGGTGGAGATGCTCCGGCCACCGGCCTCATATATGACGTCGCCTTTTTTCAGGCCGCTTTTTTCCGCCGGCGAACCGGGAACGACGTTTTCAACCACAACATCACCGTAATCGTCTTGGCTGTTAGCCAAAGTCATGCCCAGCCGGCTTTTCATCGAAGGCGGGCAATAATAGAAGAAGTCGGCTTTGCCTTTAGGGGGCAGGGTAGAGGCGTTTTCCGCCTTGCCGTCCGTAACCGGGCGAGTTCTCCAGGGAGAAACCAGTTTGGAGCGCAGGAACATGTCGACTGAGGCGATGCGGTAGGCTATGCCCCAGCCGTAATCCACATGCATGGTTCCGGCCAGCACCATTACCGGGCGCTTGGTCATTTCATGCACGGCCACGGCGTTTTCCGCCATGCTGCAATCCCAGAGCGACTGGGCCAGTATAAAACGGTCAAAAGCCACTTTGTTTTGCTTCGGGTTGTTTTTTTTCTGTTTCAGCATGCCGGTTTTGGCGTTTGCGTAAAAATCGGCCAGAACTTTTTGCTGGGCGGGCATGGGCAAAATAAGGTGCTTGGGCAGCCATTCCTGATATTTGGGGTTTTCCAGCCCGTCAAGGCCGTTTATGCGGGCGCTGCGCACTATTTCTCTGGGCAGGTTCAGAGCGTAAACCGGCACGTTATAGGCCCTGGCGATTTCAAAAACCGGGCGGTATAAATCGAAACCGGACTTCCACCCCAACGCTCCGGGCAGATCTTCCAGGCTGAGTTTGCCGTCATTGAAGCTGTCAAGCGCCGCCTGTTTGTCACGGCTTACCATCTCCAGCCCGAGCACTGGCTTGATGTCCGAACGGGCCAGGGTTTCCAGAATTCTGGCCTGGGCCGTATGGTCGCAATAAGAGTTATGGATTTCTCCGACCAGAATGAACTGGACGTCGGCCAGTTCGCGGATGAAGCTTTCTTCAGCGAGCGGGGCGCCGCCCGGAAGCAGCAAGCCGCCTTCCACATAATTTTCCTGCGGGCTTGAAGGGGTTTGGCGCGTCTGGGCCGCGCAGGCGGACAGCAACATTACGGCGGACAACAGAGTCAGAATCTTGCAGCGCATAAAAATCTCCTTAGTTCTCTTCGCCCGCCGGGCAGAGGCCTGGCGGGCGGGCGAAATAAGACGGTTTGATCAGTCCCATTCTCTCTTGTCTTCAATCGGCCTGATTTGCGGAGGCAAAGAGCCGGGGGCAAGAATTTTCAGATCGGGACGCAGCTTGATGCGTTCGCGGAACTGGTGCAAAAGCTCGTCTTCGCGCTTGAAGCTGGCGGCTTCTATATACAGCACCATTTCGTCTATGCCGCCCGGGTTGGTGACTTCAATCTGCCAGCGTTTGATTTCCTCAAAGCGCGAAAGCACCTGTTCAACCTGATGCGGGTATACGAACATGCCTTTGATGCGGGCGGTGGTGTCGACGCGCCCGACAATGTTGCCCAGGCGCGGGCTGGTGCGGCCGCACAGGCAGGGAGAGCGGTCAATATAGGAAAGGTCGCCCGTGGCGAAGCGGATGAGCGGATAGGTTTTATTGAAGGCCGTGACGACAATTTCGCCCACTTCCCCGTCTTTCAGGGGAATTCCGGTATCCGGGTGGCATATTTCCACATAGGCGCGGTTGGCTATATGCAGGCCGCTCTTATGGAAACATTCGTAGCCCACGCAGCCGACGTCCGCCGTGCCGTACCCCTGGCGCATGAGGATGTCGAACTTCTTTTCCAGCTGCGAGCGCATTTTTTCCGAGAACTTCTCACCGGTGACGAAGGCCACTTCCAGAAAAAGATCCTTGCGCAGGTTGAGGCCTTTTTCTTCCGCCTTCTGCGCCAGGTGCATCAGGTAGCTAGGCGTGCCCACATACCCGGAAACGCGCAGCTTCTGCATTATTTCCAGCTGGGTGGAGGCGTTGCCCGGCCCGGCAGGCATTACGGCGCAGCCGAGGTTGCGTAAAGGTTCTTCAAACATCAGCCCGGCGGGCGATAGGTGGTAATTGAAGGTTATCTGCGCCACGTCGCCCGGGCGGAAGCCGACGGAGTAAAAGGCCTCGGTATAGCCCCAATAGTCGTCCATGCGGTCTTCAGGGTCGAAAATAGGGCCGGGCGAAAGAAAAATACGCTTGAGTTCGCCGATGTCTTTGGTCAGAAGGCCGCCAAGGCGCGGCCCCATAGCCTGCAAAAAGATCAGCTCTTTTTTCTTGAGAATGGGAATATGCTTCAGGTCGGTCAAAGACTTGAACTTTTCCACATTGAACTGGGCGCGGTCAAAGCGCTTTTTAACGTCTTCGGAATAACGGTAGGCGTAAGCCAGCAGATCTTTAAGCTGAATCAGGTAAAACTGGCGGCGTTCGCCTTCGTCCAGCACCTCGCGGCGGCTGTAGATGCCCTCGGTGCGGTCTTTGCGGGTCATGTTCATATCGGTTACCTCACGTTTCAAGCGGTTCGCGTTTTTCCGGCGCGTTTTCCTGCGCCGGTTCACGCCAGCTAGTCAGAGCGAAATTATTTTGTCAAGCTTTATTTTTTTTATCAATATATTTCAATATATTACTAAAAAATATGGCTATGGCTTCCTCATGGCTTCCACCGCTTCAACCAGTTCGGAAACTGATCTGTACCAGCTGCCGATCATATGGCGCATCAGGCCCACGTCTTCCGATTTGGCCAGAAGGCCCAGCACAGGCACGCCGGAGCCGTAAGCCGCGCCGACTTCCGCCCAGGCGTCGCAGCCGGACGGGCCGAGGTAGACCAGAAGGTCGGCCCTGGTCGCGGAATTCACGCAAAAATCGAACACCCGTTTCCCTTCACCGGAATTTATAAAGGCGGTCAATTCGCGTTTTGAAAGGAAAGCCTCTTCCGGCCGGCCTTCGCGCAGCCATGAGAGTATTTCATGCCCTTTGGCTTCCAGAATTTCAGTAAGCATTTCAACGGCGTGCTGGTGCTTCCATGATGCGGCTATGTATATGCGCATAGCAATCCTCAAGGGGTGGGTTAAGGTGATGAGAGCGCCGCCTTGCGCGCGTCGCGCGCCAGGCGGCTGTGCGGGTGGGCGTTGCGCCGGCCAAGGGCAGCTTATCCGCCTTTGCTGATTTTCGCCATAGAAAAGACATAGTCTCCCTAAGGCGGCAAGTTGCGGCCTTTCTCCTGGGATCTGCGGAGTCTTCAGGGCGGCCATTTTTGCTGAAGGCGGCGCATGCGCGTTGCCGGAACATTATCAAAATTGAAATGGTCTAAAGTTTTCCGGAGGCCTGCCGATATGCTTGCAGGAATATAATTTCCCGCACAGCCCGGCTGCCTGTATCGCTTCGCCGCATTTTCCGGCGGAGTTCAGAGGAGGGTTTATGGCAAACGATATGGCAGCGAGCATGGCAACGATGGCCGGGGCGGTTCAGTCGGCGAGAATGTACGGAGACATAGTTTCCGGCACCCTCAACGCCCTGAACAGCCCTTTATACACCGGCAAGGGCGATGCGATGAGCGACACTTACGACCTCAGCAAATCGATCCTGTCGGCGGCTTATTCCGACAAGGGCGCCGTAATGGATTACCTTTGCGGCAGCGGGCCGAAAGACATAGTCTCAGGCACGCTTGACGCCCTTAACAGCGGCAGTGGCAACGCAATGAGCGATACCTACAACTTCAGCAAGGACATACTTTCAGCGGCCTATTGCTGAGCGGGTTCTTTGCGGGAAGCCGGGCTGGAAACAAGCTGCGCCAGGCTTGAGCGGGAGAAGTAAAACCCGGAGCGCTTACGGTGGAAAAGCCGTAACGCACCGGGTTTTATCACGTTTTCCGCCCGCCGTTGGATTTTTGCGCCAGGTTTTTGTCTTAACCGTCCCGGCGCGCGCAGGCGCTTTCAATGCAGGCCTTCACCCGGTTGAACACTTTTTCCGGGCTGCCGGAGGCGTCAACAACCCTGACGCGGTCAGGGTGTTTTCCGGCCCAGTCAAGATAGCCCTGGCGGATGCGCCGGTGGAAGGCCAGGGCTTCAGCCTCGAAGCGCCCCTCTTTTTCCTCAAGCCCCAGTTCTTTGTTGCGGCGTCTGGCCCGCTCCAGCCCGGTCGGCTCGTCAAGGTCCAGCACAATGGTCAGTTCCGGCCACAGCCCGGCCACGGCAAGGTCGTTCAACCCGAAAAGCGTTTCGCGATCAAGCCCGCGTCCGTACCCTTGATATACTATGGTCGAATCCGCGTAGCGGTCGCAAAGCACAGTCAGCCCTTTTTCCAGGGCCGGGGCGATTATTTCGCGCACGTGCTGGGCGCGGTCGGCCAGATACATGAACAGTTCGGCCTGCGGGCAGATGCCGGAGTTTTTAGCGTCAAGCAGCAGGGCGCGCATTTCCAGGCCCAGCGGGCAGCCGCCCGGCTCTCTTGTACGCAGGACTTTTTTTCCCCGTCCTTTGAGCCAGTCTTCGGTCAAGGCGAGCATGGTGCCCTTGCCGGAACCTTCTATTCCTTCAAAAGTAATGAACATTGCACCGCCTGCGCCGGGTTCTGGTTGTCGCCTTTGGCCCGCCCGCTTTGTTCCGGACCGGCGTTTTTCTTCGTTCTTTGGGCCTCGGGGGTGCGGAGCGGCCTGTACAGCGCGCGGTCCAGTCCTTTCACGTAAGGCGACCAGCCCTGCCCGCCCGGAGTGACATCTTTCAGTGAGGTCGCAATCTGGTTCATTTTCGCGTCAATGTTGTCCGCGTAGTGCAAGACCATGGCTTCCGCCGTGCTCGGCAGGCAGGGCGAGCCGAATTCACGCTGGCCGTGATGGCTTAGCACCAGGTGTTTCAGATGCTCGGCCAATTCAGGCTCAAGCCCGCATTTGCGCAAATGCGGCTCGATTTTTTCCAGACCTATGCTGATGTGCCCGATAAGCCGACCGGCGTCGGTATATTCCGTGTTCAGGCCGTAGCTCAGTTCCCATATTTTCCCGAGGTCGTGGCAGACGGCCCCGGCCAGCAAGGTCTGCCTGTCAAGCTCCGGGTAACGGTCAGCCAGCAGCATGCACAGCGCGCAGACCGAAAGGGTGTGCTCAAGAAGGCCGCCGGCGTAAGCGTGGTGCATGCTGACAGCCGCCGGGGCCGCGAGCAGCCCGGCCAGTATTTCCTCATCTTTAAGCAGGGCGCGGGCGAATTTTCTCCAGGGCGCGTGGGCGAATACGGAAGAGCAAAGTTCTTTGAGCTCTTCCAGCATGTCTTCCGGGCGGTAGGGGCTGGCGTGGACCAGATCGCCCAGAGGGATAGACGTTTTTTCTTCGCCTGAAAGCGGGCGCAAAGCTTCAACGGATATTTCCGTTCTTTCGCGGTAACTGCCGACCCGCCCGGAAACCTGCACTATGCTTCCGGCTTGCAGGTCCGGGTAATTCTGGCTTTGGGGGAACCATATCTTGCCTTCGATGGCGCCGCTGGAGTCGCGCAGTTCCAACCGCCAATAGGGGCCGTTTTTGGCTTGCCCCTGCTGGGCGGAGGCCAGCACGAAAACAGCCGTGACATCGGTTCCGGCTTGCAGGTCGGAAATAAAGCTGCCTTTTTCCATATTGTAAAGTTCCGGTTCAGTTTGCCTTCGGCCGGGGCCGCAAGGTAGGAAATCATATTCCGGCGCGTCAGTTCCGGCGTTGAACCAGGCCCGTGCCAAGCTTGGCGTAGCCCGTGCCGAACGCTCGGAGAATCGCGTCCGTATCGGCAAAACATTAAGATTAAACTGTAAGAAGCCGCAAGAGAAAATTTTCCTGGCCGGAACAAGGGCGGTTTTCCTTGTCTCTTAAGATTCTCTCACAATGCCGACTTGCAGCTGTATCGAGTATAATTTTTTTTATTTTGTTCATTTATGGTAACACAGTGTTTTATTTGGATAAAATTTACGCAACGGCGCGAGGTGGCGTTGTTTTTACGGCAAGGGGACTTGACTAAAAAAAAAAGTTGAGGCAAGGCAAATTCTACGCACCGTGCGGTAAGGAAGTTGTGTTTCTTTGCATCAAGTACGGATTTTATCATCTTTTTGTGAGGTTTTTTTCATATGTCCAAGTCCATCTATGTCGGCAATCTGGCCTGGTCTGCCACGGAAGAAGAAGTTCAGAACCTTTTCTCCAACTACGGTTCTGTGCTTTCTGTCAAACTGATAAGCGACCGTGAAACCGGCCGCGCCCGTGGTTTCGGTTTCGTTGAAATGGAAGATTCTGACGCCGCTTCCGCCATTCAGGCGCTTGACGGCTCCTCTTTCGGCGGCCGCACTCTGCGCGTTAACGAAGCCCAGCCTAAAGCTCCTCGCCAGCCCCGCTACTAATCAAGCCAATCAAATCCGGCCTTGTTCGCAAGGCCGGATTTTTTGCGCCCGGCGTCCGCCGGATTATTATTCCACATAGCGCTTTACAAGCGCGAGGCTATGCAATAATGTCTTTTTTCGCCGGATACGGGCTTTTCCGGCCGGACACGTTCAACATCAGGCTCAATTTCACAGCCGTTGAGGAGTAATAAGGCATGACTCATTCCGTAATGATACATTCTTTCATACGCCCGGACACCTTCCTGAAAAAGGCCGGCCTCTGCCTTGGAGCCTCTTTGCTCCTGGCCGCTTCCGCCTGGGTTTCCGTGCCGCTTTATCCCGTTTCTTTCAGCCTGCAAACTCTGGCTGTGCTGCTTGTCGGCGTGGTTTTGGGCTCCCGCCTCGGCGTTTGCGCCGTGATGCTTTACCTTTTTGAAGGGCTGGCCGGCTTGCCGGTGTTTGCGGGCGGCAGCGGCGGTCTGGCGGCCTTGCTTTCACCCACATTCGGCTATAAAATAGGCTTCGCCGCCTCCGCTTTCGTGGCCGGTTACGCCGCGGAGCACGGCAAAGACCGTGGTTTCTTTTCGGCGTTGCCCTGGCTTGCCCTGGCCCACCAGCTCAGCTTCGTCGGCGGTTTGCTCTGGCTTTCAGCCTTCATGAGCTTTAAAGAGGCTTTCGCCGTTGGCTACCTGCCTTTTATGGGGCTGGACGTCGTGAAGTTTTCGTTGGCTGCCGCCATTTGCGCCGCTCTTTGGAAAGTTCCGGCCTTGAAAGGCAAATAGAATTTTTCATACCGTTCAAAAAAACGCCCTGTTTCGTGCCGCCTCGCAAGCGACCGGAACGGGGCGTTCGCTTTCCATTCCGTACCGGACATTTGGCGCTTCGAACGCCCGTCTGCGGGCGCTTGTGAAAAAAAAGCTGGCAATTTCAGGCGCATTAGTGTATTAGCTCTAAATGGATGAAAAAAAGTACAGTAAATCCTGTGGTTATGCTTTGCGCGTTACGGGTTTCTTTCTAATCGCCATTATCGGGGCATCAGGCTGCGCCAAGACCCCGGCTTCAGTTGACTTGGGTTCTTCAGCCCTTTCCGCTTCAAAATCAGGAAGCGGCGAGGCGGTGGTTAAAACGGCCCGTACCGGCATCGGCATAAAATATAAATCAGGCGGCAATACTCCGGAAACCGGCTTCGACTGTTCCGGTTTTGTGGTCTGGACTTACCGCCAGCACGGTTACAATATGCCGCGCACTACGAAAGAACAGATGAAAATCGGCAACGCCGTAAAGTCTGACGCTCTCAAGCCTGGAGACCTCGTTGTCTTCAAGCCGCCGAGAAGGCGCGGCGGATACCACACCGGAATATATACCGGAAACGGAAAATTTATCCACAGCCCGAGTTCGGGCGGGCGCATCCGTGAAGATTCCATGTCCGATGCGTACTGGAAAAAATGCTATGTAAGCGCGCGCAGAGTTGTTCGCTAACTCCGCCTTCCGTCCTTCGATAATTTCAGGAACACAGTCGCTCTGACTGTGTTCCGTTGTTTTACAGGGCGAAAAATGCAATAGCGCTTGAATTTAACGGCATTGCTATAAAGAGAGCCAGCCGAGATCGTTTTCGGGCATATGGCGTTCACGCTCAAAATATTCCGGCGGCCGCGCGGCAAAGGCCGGCAGCAAGCGGCGGTCATTCACTGGAACAGGGCCGCAGCCCGGAATATGCCTCGGAATCCGCGCCTTATTGCCCCAAAAGCATAAAAGGCGCTGAGGGAAAATCTGGAACAGTTTGCTTTCTTCCGGAAAAAATTATGGCAAAAAATACAGGCGACACGCAGGTTACATGGCACGGGCACGCCAACGTCCAGATCAGGCAGGGCGGCCTGAACATTATCATCGACCCGTTTTTTACCGGCAACCCTTCAGCCGTTACGGCCTGGAATGAGATTGAACGTCCGGACATCGTGCTTGTAACCCACCTGCATGACGACCACGCGGGCGATGCGGCGGCTATTTGCCGCGAATACGGCGCTGTGCTCGGCGCTGCCGTGGGCATGGTGGAACCGTTGGTCGACGCCGGATTGCCCCGCGAACTGGCGCTTAACGGCATAGGCTTCAATATGGGCGGAACGTTGCGCCACAAAGGCGCCTCCATTACCATGACGGAAGCCTTTCACGCCGGGGCCGAGGGCGGGGCGGCGGGCTACATCATAACCTTGCCGGACGGATTCACCGTATACCACGCCGGAGATACCTGCCTTTTCGCCAATATGCGGGTATGGGGCGAACTGTATGACATAGATCTGGCCCTTTTGCCCAGCGGCGGAGTCTTCACCATGGACACGCGCCAGGCGGCCAAAGCGGCGTCTTTTCTTCGGGCCAGGGCCGTGCTGCCCATTCACTGGGGCACTTTTCCCGCTTTGGCGGGCGATATGTCCGATCTGGCCGAGGCCCTTGCCGCAACGCCGTTGGACAGGCCTTGCGACTGCGTAATTCTGGCCCCTGGCGGGCGGGTTTATTTTTAGGAATTTTCGTTTGACAGGCGCTCCGTTTGCCTGAATTTTCATTATAAAGGCGAAGCGGGGCGTTTGCCGTACACTTTTAGGAGCGGTTGCGCGCTTGTTGCAATATTCACAGGAGTTTTTGTGAGCGTTCGTTTTACTGATTTGCCTCTGAGCAAAGAAATTTTGAAAGCTGTTGAAGATATGGGCTTTGAAGAGCCCACGCCCATCCAGAATGTGGCTATTCCACACATTTTGGCCGGGCGCGATATTGTCGGGCAGGCCCAGACCGGCACAGGGAAAACGGCGGCTTTCGGCATTCCCATTCTTGAGCATCTGGACCTCGCTTCGCGCAAGGTTCAGGCTATTGTGCTCTGCCCGACCCGTGAACTGGCCATTCAGGTCGCTGAAGAACTCAGCGCCCTGGCGCAACGCAAGAAAGGGGTGTTCGTGCTTCCGGTTTACGGCGGCCAGCCGATAGACCGGCAGCTTAAGGCCCTGGCCCGTGGAATCAATGTCGTAGTGGGAACTCCGGGCCGTGTCATGGACCACCTTGAGCGCAAAACGCTTCAGCTTTCCGCCGTGCGCACCGTAGTGCTTGACGAGGCGGATGAAATGCTGGACATGGGGTTTCGCGAAGATATAGAATTTATTCTCGCCCATACCCCGGAAGATTGCCAGCGCGTATTTTTTTCCGCCACCATGGCAACGCCGATTCTTGAACTCGCCAAGCGTTATCTGCACGAACCGGAGTTTGTGAAGGTAACGCAAAAGATGCTGACGGTACCAAACGTCGAGCAGCAATATTTCGAAGTGCGCCCATTTCAGAAAATGGAAGCCCTGTTCCGGCTTATTGACGCGCAAACGCCGCGCAAGGGCATTATTTTCTGCTCCACAAAACGTGGGGTTGACGAACTGACCATGCACCTGCAAACGCGCGGCTACCAGGCTGACGGCCTGCACGGCAACCTTTCGCAGGGCCAGCGCGACAGGGTCATGGGCCGTTTCCGCACCGGCGGAATAGAGCTTTTGGTGGCTACCGACGTGGCCGCGCGCGGACTTGACGTTGACGACGTCGACCTGGTCATAAACTATGACATCCCGAACGACGTGGAAAATTACGTTCACCGCATCGGGCGCACCGGGCGCGCCGGGCGCGCCGGTCAGGCTTTTACCTTTGTGACCCCGCGCGAGCAGTTCAAGCTGCGCGACATCATACGCTACACCAAGGCCAATATCACGCGCGGGAAAATTCCCACCCTGCGCGATGTGGCCACGTTCAAGGTAAGCAAGCTGCTTGAGGAAATGCGCACGGTTCTTGAAGACGGCAAACTTGACCGCTTCGTGGGAATTCTCGAAAGCAGCCTGCCTGAAGACATTTCCAGCACAGAGGCTGCGGCGGCCCTGCTGAAGATGATGGTTCAGCGCGATATGGGGTCAACTGAGGAAACAGAGCAACCGCGTCCTGAAAGCCGCAGCCGCCAGAACTATGAGGATTTTGAAAGCGCTGACGAAGTACGGGGCGGAAAATACAAAGGGACGAAAGAACCGCGCCGCCAGCGCCCGGAAAACCGCCCCATGACCAGACTTTTCTTCAATATAGGCCAGAAAATGCGGGTTGAACCGCGCGATTTTGTCGGGGCCATCGCCGGTGAAACCAAACTGTCCGGAAAAATTATCGGGGCGATAGAGATACACGATCGTTTTTCGTTTGTTGACGTGCCTTCAGAACACGCCCAGGATATAATCAGAATTATGAACGGCTGTTTGATCCGTGGCCTGAAAGTCGCGGTTGAAGTTGCCGCGCCGAAAGCCTAGAAAAATTAGTTAGGGCATTTTAACTTTGAAAAAGTTGGACTGCGCGGCGTGTTTTTAGTGCAATCCTTTTTGGGCTTGTACATGCCGGATAAAATATAGCCTTCTGTATCCAAAACCGATACTTGCGGAGATATTTCAAAATTAAAACGCTCTAACGGAATTTTCGGTCCGAAAGCTTCATGCTTCAGGAAATCCCCTGCGCGGCTGTACCCACAGACGCGCAGGGGATTTCTGCCGTAACATGTCGAGCAAGGTCTTTAATCCAGTTTATATACAATAGGCACTTCGATCTCCACGCGCCCGCCGCTCCAGTTTGCGAAAGTCCAACTTTTCCGCACTTTTTCCATTGTCACGATGCTGGCCTTGCCGAGAATTTCATGCGTCGCGCCCAGCGGGCGCACGCTTTCTATGCGCCCGTCTTTCCCGATAACAACCAGAACTCTGGCCGTTCCTTCTTTTCCGGCCCGCTGCGCGGTTGAAGGATAATATTTTTTCGCCTCTACTTCCCGTTGCAAAGAGGCCATAAGTTGTTGCAGCGTGGTGGCGTCCGGCCTGGCCGGCGCTTGTTGAGCCGGTTGCGGCTCAACAGCCTGGGGCGTCGGTTCGGCTACAGGGGCGGGTTCAACTTTCTTCGCCGGTTTGGGTGCGGTTTTGCGCTTTATCTGCTTGGGCGGCGCTTCTTTGGGCTGAACCTGAACCGGCTCGGGAATTGGAACGGGAACCGGCAAAGGCTCCGGTTCCACCGGGGGTTCAGGTTCCGGCAGTGGTTCAGCAAGCGGTTCCGGCGGCGGAGCCGCTAACTGAAGAGTCATGTTGATAGGTTTCAGTTCGGCCGCTTCCATCTGGATTACTGTTTTGGGGAGGTTTATGAACAGCAGTATGAGCATGCCGTGAGCAAGCAGGGTAAAGCCCAGGCCGGAACTCACGCTGCGTTTTCGCGCGTAAATTTCCGAACGCGCGGGGTTTGGTCTGGCGAAGGGCGGCATGGTTATTTACTTCGGGTTGTCTTGCCCAGGTTGCGCGGCGTTGATCAGAATGTTTTCCCGGCCCTGTCCCTTGGCCGCGTCCAGGCCTGAAACGAAAGCGTTGAACGGGGCGTTTCTGTCCACATTGAAAACAATGAGCATATCTTTGGGGGCGTTTGCCAACAGCTCGCGCCAGTCTTCCAGGGTGATGAAAGCTTGTCCGTGATGGTACTTTCCTTCGGCGTCAATGGTCAGGGCAAGCCGTTCCTTGCGTTCCGGCGCGGCTGCGCTGCTCGCTTCCGACAGGGCCACTTCCAGAACCGGCTCGGCGAAAGTCGTGGCCATGATGAAGAATATCAGGAGCAAAAAGACCGTGTCGATAAGCGGCGTCAGGTCTAGGCTTGGTTCCTCCATGCTGAAGATGTCGCTCATGCCGCGCTTTCCTTCATCAAACCGCGCGCCGGGGCCGCGGCATTTTCCTGCGGATGCGGCAGAGGTTTGTTTTGCACGATTTCAATGGCCCGGTAGCTGTGTTCGATGGCTTCGATGTGAAAACCTTTCATGCGCAGGCTCAGGCTGTAAAAAACCACCAGGGTGGGAATAGCAACGGTAAGGCCCATTATGGTGGTCAGAAGCGCTTCCCATATTCCGGAGGCCAGCATAGCCGCATTGCCGGCCCCGTTGCCAGAGGCCAGAACCTTGAAGACCGAAACCATGCCCAGCATGGTCCCCATCAGGCCGAGCAGGGGGGATATTACGGAAATAAGCTTCAGCATGGTTATATCACGGTTGACCCCGTCGAAATTACGGTGGAAAAGGTAGGCTACCTCGGCCCTGATGTCGCTGGAGTGCCCGGCGTGGGTTTTTACCACATCGGCGATAATTCCGATTAACGGGTTCATGGTGACGCGCTGCAGTTCGGAAGAGTAGGGGCGCTGCCCGTTTTCTATGGACTGGAAACGCCGTTTGAAGTCACGCCCGGTAAAGAAAAGCAAGACGTAATTCTTGATCGAAAGATAAAGGCTGGCCATGGAGAGCAGCACCAGCACCACCCCGCAAGGGCCTATTTTGGCGTATATGTCGTGCCACATACTCATTCCTTTTTCAATCCGCTAATCAGACTGAAGATAGTTTTAAATTTTTCCCGCGCGGCCAGAAGGTCGGCTTCGTCGGGGTGCTTTTCGGCTTCCGCCAGCCTGGCTCGCCTTTCCGGGGTATCCGGGTGACGGCTGTTCTTCATTTTGGCCATGCCGTCAGTCACTCTGGGGTTGACCCTGCCCATGCAGGCGAATGTTCCCGCCACTATATTGCCTTCAACGGCCAGCGCGGCGTTTTCCATGAATTTGCGGGCGTGGTCGGAATCCGGCCACGCCCCCATGGTTCCGAAAAGGGCGAGCGTTTTGTTCAGGCCGTGCACCTTGCCCATGTAACTCAGCATGGCTTTGTCAGGCCGCCCCCTGTCCGCCCAGAAGCCAAGCGCGATAAAATCAAACAGCTCCGGGGCGGGCGCTTCATTCACCCTGAAAATTTCCGTTCCTTCCGGCATAATCCGGTGTATGGCTTCAGCCACTTTGGCCGTGTTGCCGGTAACGCTGGAATAAATTACGGCGTAACGCATATGGTGTTCTCCCGCGAGTTGGTGCGGCCGCCGCAAATTTTGCGCTATTTGCAGGAGCCACAGTAAGGGTATTGATTGTGATTGTCAATATTGTTTTCATTTTTTATGAATGCCAAACGCTTCCCGCGCAGGGATGCGCGCGGCTTCACGGCAAAAATTAACGCCCGCAGGGCGGGCGTTAATTTTTTCGAGCCTTCGGACGCTTAAAGGACCGGTCTGAAAATCAGGCGCTAACGTCCCGTATGGCATTTTCATCCGGCGCCGTTGTGGCGGAAAACGGATGATTGCGCGCGCATTTTTCGCACCAGTTCCTGACCGTAGCCTCAGGCCCCGAGGTAGGCTTCCTTAACCTGCGGGTTGTGCAGCAGTTCTTGCCCTTTTCCTTCAAGCACCACGGAGCCGACTTCAAGAATATAGGCGTAGTTGGCGATTGACAGGGCGGCAAAGGCGTTTTGCTCGATCAGCATTATGGTCGTGCCCATTTCGTTGATGCGTTTGATGATCGAGAATATTTCCCTGACCAGGATAGGGGCCAGCCCCAGAGAAGGCTCGTCCAGCATGATGAGTTCCGGGCGGCTCATCAGGGTGCGCCCCACCGCCAGCATTTGTTGTTCGCCGCCGGAAAGGGTTCCGCCTTTTTGCCAGGCCCTTTCCTCAAGACGCGGAAAGAGGCTGTAAACCCATTTCATGTCTTTGGCGATGCCGTCCTTGTCCGTGCGGATATAAGCGCCCAGGCGCAAATTTTCCTCAACTGTGAGATGGGGAAGAATACGCCGCCCTTCGGGGGTCAGGGCGATGCCTTGGCGCAATACCCGTTCGGGCGTTGTTCCCAGAATTTCCTTGCCATTCAGTGCAATGCTCCCCGCAGCGGACTTGATCAGCCCCGCAACCGCGCGCACCACGCTGCTTTTTCCGGCTCCGTTCGCTCCTATAAGGGTGACGATATGCCCTTTAGGAATATCCAGCGAAACGCCTTTAACGGCGTGAATTCCGCTGTAATAGACGTGCAGGTTGTCGATTTTAAGCATATTTGAGGTACTCCTCGCCCAGGTAGGCTTCAACAACCTTGGGGTCGTTGCGTATGGCCTCCGGGTTGCCTTCCGCTATCAGCAGGCCATACTCCAAAACCCAGATATGGGAACACACGCCCATGACAACTTTCATGTCGTGCTCGATAAGCAGGATGGTCAGGGAGAAATCGCGGCAGATATCGCGTATCAGAACCATCAGCTCGGAGCTTTCCTGCGGGTTCATGCCGGCGGCCGGTTCGTCCAGCAGCAGAAAACCGGGGCTGGTGGCCAGGGCGCGGGCTATTTCAAGTTTACGCTGGGCTCCGTAGGGCAGGGAACCGGCCGGCAAAAGCGCGTGGGCGGCCAGGCCAAGGCGCTCCAGCAGCTCCATGCAGCTTTTTTTCATGCGCCGCTCCTCCGGCAGATGTACGCCGAGGGGGGTGAGCCACCAAGGAGTTTTCTGGCGCATGTGCGCGGCAACCATGACGTTCTGCAGGGCGCTGGCCGTGGGAAAGAGGCGAATGTTCTGAAAGGTGCGGGCTATGCCGGTTTTACAGATCAGGTGCGGCTGTTTGCCGGTAATGTTTTCGCCGTTGAAAAGTATTTTGCCGGAGGTGGGCGTGTAAAAACCGGAAATAAGGTTGAAAACCGTGGTTTTTCCCGCTCCGTTCGGCCCGATCAGCCCGACTATTTCGCCGCGCGGAACGCGCATGTTCAGCGAGTCCACAGCGGTTATTCCGCCGAAACGCATTCCGGCGTCGCAAAGTTCAAGCGTTATATTTTCGTTCATGCCATTCTCCAGGAGTGCCAGAGCAGATGAAGGGCGGCGGCGATCAAAAACCCGTAAAGCAAAGGTCTTTTTATAAATTTTTTCCAGGCCTTGCGGCAGTTTTCCGGAAAGCGGCGGAAGAAATCGAAAAAGGCTTCCCAGGAAAATTCGCGCATGCCGAGCAGCCCTTCACGCCGGAAGAGAATAATGGCCATGAGCAGCACGGAGAATATGACCATGCGCATGCCGGGAATGCCCTGAATGGTGAAGTCGCCTGTTTTTTCAAGCAATTCTTGCCCGAAAGGCAGCAGGGGCGTCAGGTCGGACAGGGAAATGGCGGATTCCACAAAGCGCAGCCATTCCAGCATAACGGTAATAACCACGCTTCCGATGACGCTGCCGGTGATGGAGCCAAGCCCGCCCGCCACTACGATCATCAGAATGTTGAACGTGAGCATGAAGTTGAACATCTTGGGATCAATAGTGGAAATGAGGGCTGCGGTAAGCGCCCCGCCCACGCCAGCCAGAAAGGCCCCGATGCAGAAAGACGCCACACGGTAATAGAACGTGTTCACTCCCATGGTGCGGGCTGCTATTTCGTCGTCGCGTATGGCTTTGAACACGTTGCCTACGTTACTGCGCAGCAGCATGACGACCACGAACAGGGTGGCGAGAAGCCAGCCGTAGTTCCAGTTAAGGGTGGCGTATTGGGGAATGCCTTTTATGCCGAGAGAGCCGTTGGTGACGGAAGTGGCGTTGGTTATGACCACCCGGATGATTTCGGCAAAGCCCAGGGTGGCTATGCCGAGGTAATCTCCGCCAAGGCGCAGGGTGGGCAGGGCTATGAGCAACCCGGCCAGGGCGGCCATGACCCCGCCGGCGAGCACGGCCCAGAAAAAAGGCAAGGAGAGGCCGGTCAGCCAGGGCTGTATTTCTTCCAGAATCCACATGGATGTTTTCTGGTCCGGGGTCAGGATGCACAGGGTGCAAACGTAAGCCCCTATCGCCATGAAACCCGCATGGCCGAGGGAAAACATTCCGGTGAAACCGTAGATCAGGTTAAGGGAAACGGCCAGTATGGCGTTAACGGCGACCAGGTTGAGAATCTGTACGCTATAGGGGTTCAGGTGAATTTCGGCCAGCCCGAGCAATTGCTGGCCGAGCAGAACCGCCGCCGCGGTGCAGAAAATATCGCGGGCTATCCGGGGCGTTTGCGTGGCGGTTTGGCTGGAATTGGAGCCGCTCATATCTTTTCCTCCAGCTTTTCACCCATAAGCCCGGTGGGCTTCCAGAGCAGAATGACGATAAGCAGAATAAAGGCGAAAGCGTCGCGGTAACCGGAAAGTTCTGGGAAAAAAGCTATGATCATTATTTCCATGAAGCCGAGCAGCAATCCGCCGATCATCGCCCCCTGAATGGAGCCTATGCCGCCGAAAACAGCGGCGATAAAGGCTTTAAAGCCTGGCAAAACGCCCATGTAAGGGTCTATTTTCGGGTAGCGCAAGGCCCACATGATGCCCGCGGCCGCGGCCAGGCCGGAACCGAGGCAGAAGGTGAAGGCAATGACTTTATCAACGGAAACGCCCATCAGCCTTGTGGTTTCGATGTCTTTGGAAATGGAGCGCATGGCCAGGCCGGGTTTGGTGCGGTAAATTATGAAAAGCAGCCCGGCTATCAGCGCAAAGGCCACCACAGGCACGATAAGGGCCATGGGCGCAACGCGTATCGAGCCGAACATGATCGGTTTCGCAATAAGTTCCGGCTGGAGAACCGGGCGGGGAAGGCCGGTGAAGATGACCACGCAGAGGTTTTCAATCAAAAAGGAGATGCCTATGGCGCTTATCAGGGCTGAAATGCGCGGGGCGTCGCGCAGGGGGCGGTAGGCGACGCGGTCGACCATAATGCCGCAGGCGCTTGTTACGGCAATGGCGAAAATAACCGCCAGAAACCAGGGCGGGGTGAAATCGGCCTGAAGCGCGGCGGCGCAAAAACCGGAACCGGCCAGCAAACTTACGCTGAGCAGCCAGCCCCAGAGAGGCGTGCTTCTGCCAAGCCCGTAAAAAGCCGCCAGAAAGACCAGCGCGGCCAGGGCGAGCAGAAGCAGGGCCAGCCATGCCGGCATAAAGGTCACTGTGGTAAAAAAAACCAGATATGCGCCGAGCATGAAAATATCGCCGTGCGCGAAGTTTATCAGGCGCAAAATGCCATAGACCATGGTGTAACCGATGGCGATAAGGCCATAAAGCGCGCCGAGCGCCAGGGCATTGAAAAAATGCTGTATGAACATTTCCATGCTCATGGGTGCGACCTCAATTAACGGGTTGTATCGGCTGATGGAAGGGCGGGAAAAAATCGCCCGCCGGGAAACGTTATTGTGCGCTCCGGCCGGGCCGTATAAGGCGGTTGGAAGAAAACCGCCCGATAATCGCGGAGGCCCGCGACAGGGGCCTCCGCATGGCAAACAGACGCAACGCGCTTGTTATCAGGGCTGTATTTCGCCGAGGTAAACGCGCTTGCCGTTTTTGATTTCAATAATGCCCACCGGGCTTTCCGCGTCGTGGCTGGCGTTAATGCTCAGGGTGCCGGTTACGGCCTGGAAGTCCTTAAGAGAGGCCAGGGCGGCGGTCACGGCTTCGGAATCAGCCTTTCCGGCGGTTTCAATGGCTTTCATGAACATCATGTAGCAGGTGTAGCCAAGGGCGGCGTTAACGTTGGGTTCTTTGCCGGGGTAGGCCTTTCTCCAGTTTTCGGTGAATTTCTTGGCGGTGGGGTTCATGTTGGTCATTTCGGGGTCATAAGGGAAGGTGGTGTGCAGGAAGCCTTCCACGGCCGCGCCGCCTATTTTTACGGTTTCCGGGTTGTCCATGGCGTCGCCGCCCATGATGCGGAAGGTGGCGCCGAGTTCGCGCGCCTGCTTCATGATAATGGCCCCTTCGGCGAAGTAGGCCGGAATAAAGAGAACGTCAGGCTTCTGGCTGATGATCTGGGTGAGTTGAGCCGTGAAATCCTGGTCGTTGGCGTTGTAGTTGAGGTTGGCGACAACTTCTCCGCCCAGGGCCTTGAAAGAGTTGTTGAAGAAGTTGGCGAGGCCCACGCCGTAGTCGCTGGAAACTTCTTTGAGTATGGCGGCCTTTCTGGCGCCAAGGGTTTTAAAGGCGTAAGCCGCTGCTCCGGCGCCCTGGTAGGGGTCAATGAAGCAGGCGCGGAAATAGTATTTTTTGTCTTTAGTGACCAGCGGGTTGGTGCAGGAGGTGCCGATAACCGGAGTTTTGGCTTTTTCGGCCACTTCGCCGCCGGCCATGGCCAGGGAAGAGCCGTAGGTGCCGATGATGCCGAGCACTTTGTCTTTGGAGGTAAGGCGGGTGACGGCGTTGGCGGCTTCAACCTTGTCGGACTTGTTGTCGACAATGACAAGTTCCACTTTGCGGCCGAGCACGGCGGGCTGTTCCTTGTTGGCGAGCTGGATGCCTTCAAGCTCAAGCTGCCCGCCGAAGGCGTTCTGGCCGGTAAGCGGCAGGAACACGCCTATTTTGATGGGCTCTTCCGCAAAAGCGGTGGCCGCTGAAAGCGCCACAAAGGCGGCGGCAAGCAATAGTTTTTTTATGCTCATTACCAGTAACCTCCTGAATCAATACAGATTTTTATGACATTAGAATTTTCCGGAGTATAGCTGAAACTACAGAGTTGGATAACCTAAAATCGTAACCGGCGCAACTGCCGCAGGGGCGGGAAAAAAATCAAAAGAAAAATCAGAAGAAAATAAAATTTTTTTCTTGACGGGTGAGGGAACTTGCTTTAGTAACTTCCCTACCAACGCGCCAGTAGCCCAGCTGGATAGAGCAACAGGCTACGAACCTGTAGGTCGGAGGTTCGAATCCTTCCTGGCGCGCCAAAATTTATCGCACGGAGTAATCCGTGCGATTTTTTTTTGTTGAAGGGCCCTCCGCATAGCGCGGAGGGCCCTTTTGCATCCGGTTTTCCGCTCGATGTGCTTATGAAGCACTAAATATGCCTCGCCTATCCGCATAGCCAGCCAAGGTGTACGTCATGGCAATATATTGAGATTGTAAGACTAAGCAGTTTGGGAATTTTTATACTTGCTATATTTACCCAAAATGGTTATTTCTTTTTAAGGAATTAATACGCCGGTTTTAATTAAGCGATTAGTCAATGCTAAAATACGGAGAGAAGTCATGTACCCACCAGTAAAAAATGCCATCGTCCTGATGTTTGACAGCTTGCAGTACAACTACCTCGGCTGCAACGGCAATGACTGGATTAAAACCCCGAATTTCGATCGCTTTTCCCGCGAATCGCTGGTATTCGACGAATGTTATATTGAAGGGCTGCCCACTGTACCCTGCCGCCGTGCCATGCACACCGGGCGCTACACCCTGCCTTACGCCGGGTGGGTTCCGCTTTCCATGGAAGACACCACCATCGCCGACCTCTGCTGGGGCAGCAACATAGACACCGCCTTCATTTTCGACAGTCCGCCGAACCGCCTGCCCAAATTCGGCTACAGCCGCGGTTTCGACAAGGTCTGGTTCATTCACGGGCATGAACTTGATCAGATGTATTACAAGAAAGACGACCTCATCCATTACAAGCCGGAAGATTTCGTGGAAGACCACATCGTGCGCGACGCCGCCAAACTGGTCGCCCCAGGCATTATCGAAAGCAACAACGAGGAACTTTCCAACTACCTTAAACATCGCCAGTACTGGAAGACCGATGAAGACCAGAACGTGGCCCGGGTGATGAAAAAAGCGGTCGACTACCTTGAAGACCGCGATCCTAACAAGCCTTTTTATCTCTTTATAGACAGCTTTGATCCGCATGAGCCCTGGGACAGCCCTTCCGTCTACGACCCGGAAAAGAAGTGCCCCTATAACCCCGATTACAAGGGCAGAGACATGTTTCTGCCTATCATGGGCGACGTTGAGGGGCTGTTCACGGAAGAGGAAATGCACCACGTGCGCATGCTCTACGCGGAAAACGTCAGCCTGTGCGACAAGTGGCTGGGTTATTTCATGGATAACTGCAAGCGCCTGGGCCTGGAAAAAGACACCATGGTAATGCTGGTTTCCGACCACGGCGAGCCCATGGGCAACGGCGAACACGGGCACGGCATCATGCGCAAGTGCCGCCCCTGGCCCTACGAAGAACTGGTGCACGGCGTTATGATGATCAAGGGCCCAGGCATCAAGCCTGGCCGCACTTCCGCCTTCGCCCAGTCCTGCGACGTGGCCCCCACCGTCTGCGACTGGCTCGGCCTTGGCGTGCGCGACTTCCACCAGGGCAAGAGCCTGTTGCCCATCTGCCTCGGCGAAGTGAAAAAAGTGCGTGATTTCGCCATCGCCGGCTATCACAGCTTCTCCTGGTCCATTATTACCGAAGAATGGTCTTACGTGCACTGGCTGCGCAAACTCGGCCTCGCCCACGGCCTGGCCGAACTCGGCAAGGCCGTTTACGAACACGGCGGGCATGTGGGCCTGACCAAATCAAGCATTGCCCCGACCTTGAGCGATGAGGAAAAAGCCATGCTGAAAGCCGCTTCGCAAGACGGCGAAGGGCAGTGGACCTGCACCCCGGGCAGCATAGCCAAGTGCCCTGACCGCGACGAGCTTTACAGCCGCAAAACCGACCGCTTCCAGCTCAACAACGTGCTGGACAAGCACCCGGAAGTAGGCCAGAAACTCTTTGACGAACTGCGCGAATTCATGGGCAAACTCATGACGGAATAACCGCCTGAATTTTACGGGCTATTGTGGAACCCCGGCTATTCCTGAAAGGCCGGGGTTCTTCCAGGAAATGTATTTAACTTATAGGTTCATTAATATAAGCGCTTTCAAGCGTGGCCCATCACCTCACCTGAAAGCGCTGTATAGCGGAACTGAACGTAAACATTACCAGCGCCGAGCGGCGGTGAAAATCGAAAAATCAGAGGAGAAACCATGTACCCACCAGTAAAGAACGCCATAGTCCTGATGTTTGACAGCTTGCAGTACAACTACCTTGGCTGCAACGGCAACGACTGGATAAAAACCCCCAACTTCGACCGTTTCGCGCGCGAAAGCTTTGTGTTTGACGAGTGCTATATCGAAGGCCTGCCCACCATACCCTGCCGCCGCGCCATGCACACCGGGCGTTTCACCCTGCCTTACAACGGCTGGGCCCCGCTGACCATGGAAGACACCACTATTGCCGACCTCTGCTGGGGCAGCAACATAGACACCGCCTTCATTCTGGACAGCCCGCCGAACCGCCTGCCGAAATTCGGCTACAGCCGCGGTTTTGACAAGGTGTGGTTCCTGCACGGACATGAACTTGACCACGGTTATTATTCCAAAGACGACCTCATTCACCTTGACCCGAAAGATTTCATTGAAGACAACGTGGTGCGAGACGGCGACCGCCTGGTGGGCAAGGGCGTTGTGGAGCTCAACCTCAAGGAAATGAGCGACTACTTCAAGCAGCGCCAGTACTGGAAAACCGACGAAGACCAGAACGTGGCCAAGGTGATGAAAAAGGCCGTCAACTACCTGGAAGAGCGCGACCAGAACAAGCCCTTTTTTCTGTTCATTGACAGCTTCGACCCGCATGAGCCCTGGGACAGCCCCTCTGTGTACGACCCGGAAATGAAGTGCCCTTATAACCCCGATTACAAGGGCAAAGACCAGTTCCTGCCGCTTATGGGCGACGTGAAAGACCTGTACACCGAGGAACAGCTGCATCATGTGCGCATGCTTTACGCGGAAAACGTCAGCGTGTGCGACAAGTGGCTGGGTTATTTCATGGATAACTGCAAACGCCTGGGCCTGGAAAAAGACACCATGACGATGATCGTTTCCGACCACGGCGAACCCATGGGCAACGGCGAACACGGCCACGGCATCATGCGCAAGTGCCGCCCCTGGCCCTATGAAGAGCTGGTGCACGGCATCATGATGATCAAGGCCCCCGGCATCAAGCCGGGCCGCACTTCCGCCTTCGCCCAGTCCTGCGACGTGGCCCCCACCGTCTGCGACTGGCTCGGCCTTGGCGTGCGCGACTTCCACCAGGGCAAGAGCCTGCTGCCTGTCGCCAGAGGTGAAGTAAAGAAGGTGCGCGACTTCGCCGTCGCCGGTTACTACCGCTTCTCCTGGTCGCTCATAACCGAAGAATGGTCTTACATTCACTGGCTCGGCAAAAACACCCACGGCACCATTTCGGAATATACAACCGACTTCGGCAGCGACATGATGAAGGCCGTGAAGGGTTCCGCCTATAAAAGCAGCATCGCCGTCAGCGAGAACACCCTCAGCGAAGAGGAACGCCAGATGAAAAGCAACGCTTCCGTTGACGGAGAAGAGCAGTGGACCTGCACCCCGGGCAGCGAAGCCAAATGCCCTGACCGCGACGAGCTTTACAGCCGCAAGAATGACCGCTTTCAGCTCAATAACCTTATAGATAAGAACCCCAAGGAAGCGCAGGAAATGTGGGACGTTTTGCGTGAATTCATGGGTAAACTCATTACGGAATAGCAGTCCGCGCCTTGCATTCTATAGAACCCCGGCATCACTTTAGCAGCCGGGGTTTCTATAGAGAGGCGATTTAACTTTTTGCTTGATTAATATAGGATGAGTTCAGGCAAAACATGCACGTTTACCGGAACGATAGCGGAATTAAACGTAAACCATGACCAACGCCGAGCGGTGGTAAAAACCGGAAGATCAGAGGAAAAACCATGTACCCACCAGTAAAGAACGCCATAGTCCTGATGTTTGACAGCTTGCAGTACAACTACCTTGGCTGCAACGGCAACGACTGGATAAAAACCCCCAACTTCGACCGCTTTGCCCGTGAAAGCATGGTGTTCGATGAATGCTACATTGAAGGCCTGCCCACCATACCCTGCCGCCGCGCCATGCACACCGGGCGTTTCACCCTGCCTTACAGCGGCTGGGCCCCGTTGACCATGGAAGACACCACCATTGCCGATCTTTGCTGGGGCAGCAACATAGATACCGCCTTCATTTTCGACAGCCCGCCGAACCGCCTGCCCAAGTTCGGCTACAGCCGCGGTTTTGACAAGGTGTGGTTCCTGCACGGGCATGAGCTTGATCAAAACTACTATGCCAAAGACGACCTCATTCACCTTGACCCCAAAGATTTCATGGAAGATGTGGTTCTGAAAAATGGCGACCGCCTGGTGGGTGATGGCGTGGTCGCGCTTAACCTGAAGGAAATGGATCACTATTTCCGGCAGCGCCAGTACTGGAAGACCGACGAAGACCAGAACGTGGCCAAGGTGATGAAGCAAGCCGTGCAATACCTTGATGACCGTGACCCGAACAAGCCTTTCTTCCTGTTCATAGACAGCTTCGACCCGCATGAGCCGTGGGACAGCCCCTCCATGTACGACCCGGAAAGAAAGTGCCCCTACAACCCGGATTACAAAGGCAAAGACCAGTTCCTGCCCCTTATGGGCGCGGTTGAAGGCCTTTATACCGAAGAAGAACTGCACCATGTGCGCATGCTTTATGCGGAAAACGTCAGCCTGTGCGACAAGTGGCTGGGTTATTTCATGGAGAACTGCAAACGCCTGGGCTTGGAAAAAGACACCATGACCATGATTGTTTCCGACCACGGAGAGCCCATGGGCAACGGCGAACACGGCCACGGCATCATGCGCAAGTGCCGCCCCTGGCCCTATGAAGAACTGGTGCACGGCGTTATGATGATCAAGGCCCCCGGCGTAAAACCCGGCCGTACCAACGCCTTCGCCCAATCTTGCGACGTGGCCCCCACGGTTTGCGACTGGCTCGGCCTTGGCGTGCGTGATTTCCACCAGGGCAAAAGCCTTATGCCCGTGGCCTTCCGTCAGGCTGAAAAAGTGCGCGATTTCGCCATTGCCGGTTACTACCGTTTCTCCTGGTCCATCATTACCCATGACTGGTCTTACATTCACTGGCTGAAGCACGACCAGGCGCACGGTTCCACCGCTGACTTCGTAACTGAATTTGGAGAATCGGTAAGAAAAGTGGGCACGCATGTCGGTTATAAATCTTCAATCGCGCATACCGAGGAAAACAAGAGCGCGGAAGAGCGTGAAATGCTCGACGGAGCTTCTGTTGACGGTGAACAGCAATGGACATGCACCCCGGGCAGCGAAGCGAAGTGCCCGGAAAAAGACGAACTTTACAGCCGCAAGAACGACCGCTTCCAGCTCAATAATATTATTGACAAGCACCCCAAGGAAGCCAAAGAATTGTGGGATGCCTTGCGTGAATTCATGGGCCAGCTCATGACCGAATAAGGTCTCGCCCGTAAAGGCGAAGCATAGGCCGAGAGCTTATGGCGAGGGGCGGGAATTTTTCCCGCCCCTTTTTTATCTGGGCGGGCTGTTGATCTCCAGGCGCAATCAGGATATATGTGCAGAAGCACACAGATATCAGCAAGGGGTGAAGCAATGCCGCAACCTGAGCAGTCTTCAGTGAATATTCTGTCGCTGAACCTTCCCTCCGCCGGGAACAGCCTGGAAATCAGCCTTGAAGGCGTGTCGCTTGTCAAATTCGTTTTTGATATGAGCGCGGCCACTTTTGAGCCGTCCGGCGACAATTTCATTATCACCGGCGACAATGGCGGGCGTGTTCTGCTGTGTGGATTTTTCACGCATAAACCGGATTTGCTGCTGCCCGACGGAACCTTGCTGGGCGGAGAAGACGTGACGGAAGCCTTCCGCCCGGCTGAAGAACTGGAACCGCAAGGGTTTGTGGCGGAGGCCGGAGGCCAGGGCGGTGCGGCAAGCGCGGGGGAGCGCTGACTTTATACGGCCTTCTGGGCGCAAACGCGGAAGGCGGCGGGGCGGATTCGGCTCCGGCGGCTTCGTTATTGCAGGAAGTTTTTGCGTCAGAACCGGCCGGGCCTTATTGCGGGCCTGATTGTACGGCCGCCGTTTCAAACCTTTCCCTTTCACTCCAGGGGCAAGCGCCGGAAACGGACGCGCTGCTGCATTATCTTCTTTTCAGCGTTTAAGCGGCTGCACCCTGAAAACGCTCCGGCTGCCGCGCGGCACAGGCGGCATGCGGGCTGCTTCCGCCGCAAGATGCGTTCCCCGGCGTCATTTCGGTTCTTCAACGCTGAAATTCCCGGAAGTTTTCAGGCCAGCCAGGCCGCCCGTTTTTCCCGCCATTTCAACAGTGTTTCATACACTTCGCCCAAGTTGTATTTATAATACAACTTCTTGGTGTTTCCTCTGAAATTGTCGGCTTGATATTTTTTCTCTTTTTCAGAATTGCCAAGGGGAGGAGCGTGCTCGAATGACGTCAGCCCGTTGTAGACGACTCCGAATCCGGCCATGTGCAGGGCGATATGGCGGTCGAGTTCGGCCAGCTGGCTGGGGGAAAAGCGGATATCGAATATCCCGGCTTCGTCCAGCGCCTTGCGGCGGTAAAGCAGGGGGCTGCCGGACACATGATCAGCCATGTCGATATAATCAAACTGGCCAAGGTCTTCTTCGGCTCCCGAATTGGTCAGGTCGGCAAGGTCCGGTTCCAGCGCTATGATGTGGCGGCCCACGCCTGAGGCATACTTCCGGCTGCCTCCAATCAGGCTCTTGCCGCCGATGCATCCGGCTTCCGGGAAGGCCAGCGCGGTAAGAACCAGGTTTTGCATCCAGTCCGGCCCGGCCTTGGCCAGGCTGTCCGAGCAAACGGCCACAAATTCCGCCGGCCTGTGGTCATGCCCGGTCAAAAGCCAGTTTCTGGCGGCCGTACGCCCGATATCAACGGGAAAGCTTTGCGTGTGAACAGCGACCTCTGGCGGAAAAAATTCCGCCGCCCGCGCCATGATATTTTTCGTGCCGTCCGTGGAGCCGTTGTCCGCCAGGTAAACGGCATAGTCCGGGTATTCGGTTTTCCCGAGCGTACGCAAGGTTTGTTCCAGGAGCCGCGCTTGATTGCTCACCGGAAGGAGCAGGTGAACTTTGGGCAGGGCTTTCAGGCGTTCCGGCGCGGGCGCGAAAATTTCCCTCCATAATTCCGCTGTTTTCCGGCACAGGCGCATCGGCGTGGGGTTGGCGATGAAGCGCGAGGCCGCCATGGCCTTTTGCGGTTCGCGCCTTGCGAAATAAATGGCGCAGGCCATTTGGGCCAGAAGTCCGCTGGAAGGGAAGCCGGCGGGAAATGCCTTTTGGATAAGCAGCAGTCCGTCATGCGCTCCCGCGTTGTAAAGCCCGGCCAATTCTTCCGCATTCGGCCCGCCTTCGCCCTTTGTCTTTGCCGAATTCAGCCCGGCTTCTAGCTCAGCCAGGTAAGCGGCGCTTTTTGCGTCATCCCCGCGTTCTTTGTAAAAACCGGACAATTTGGCGAGAGAGGCCAGAGAGGGTGAGTGTTCGCTCATGCGGCAACCTTGCTTTGCATTGTTTCATTCAATCAGCCCGGAGCGGGAAGCCAGGGCGCTTCCGGCAAGGCCCGGCCATTTCCGTAAAGATGCCTTGGTCCAGTTCAGCAGGCCTGCCATAACCCTGTTCTTCCGCGCGTTTTGGGAAGAATACGCCCTGGAACGGCCTTGGCCCGCAAGTATAAATAAGATTTAATCCAATTATTTATGTTCCGCATAAAATAGACTCATTGACATATATGTGTATAGGCGATGCTAAGTTGCCAAGGGCCGTTTGCTTTTTTATTTTAGATAGGCTATTGTTTAAATTGATTATATCAAGGCTTCCCACTCTTCACACCCTGTATTTTTTGAGGATTAAAAAATGGCGTTCAGGAAACGTACTTTTTTTGGGCGGCTCATACTCTGGATGTTGTTGTTGCTGGTCATGTTTCTTCCCATGGACCTGCTTTACGGAAGCTACACCCAGAACCGGCTCAGGCTGGAAAACACGGTAAAACAGGCCAATCTATTTTTAAAAGCGCTTGATCTCTACGCCCCTGACGGCTACGCCGGGCGCGGGCCTGTTCTTGACCTGCGCCTGGAAACGCTGGGTTCCATGCTCGGCGTAAGCTATTTTTATCTTTCAGACTGGCAGGGGAACATAATATACACTTACCCCGGCGGCCTCGCGGGCGACCTGGCTGAAGCCGGGGCGGCCGCAAACCGGTCTTTGCTGAAGGAAGCGAAAGCAATTTACGATGCTCCGACGATTTACACAACCTATCTTGCGGAGCTCGGCGTAAAACTCAAAAAATCCCTGCAAACGACCATCACCATGCACGGCGAAAAAATGTTGAATACCGTGCAGCTGCTGCAATTGAACCCAGACCTCCTCATCGGTTTCGGAGTTCCCGCCACCGGCTTGTTAAGCTTTTCCGGCAGCTTTATTTTTTCCAGCACTTTTACCGCGCTTGCCGCTCTTTTATTGCTCGGCCTGGGCATAGTCATGGTCGTGCGCCGGGTTATAAAGCCCATTGACCAGATTGCTGAATATGCCGGCAAGGTGGCCGCCCACGATTTTTCCGCAACCCTTGATATCGACCCTGATAATGAGCTTAACGGCCTGGCCTCGGCCATGCGGAGCATGGGGGGGGAAATTTCCGAATATCTGGCCGCCCTTGAAGAAAAGGTCAAGATGGCCACCTCCGATTCCAGTTACGCGCTCGAACAGCTGACCATTATCACCAACAGTATCAATGACGGACTCCTTGTGCTTGATTCAAGTCTTGTCATCGTGCGCTGCAATGAATTCGCGCGCGTTTTGTTCAATTGGCCGAGCGACCTGCCAGGCCGCAGTTTGAGCGAACTTCCGCCTTTCAATATGAAGGAAAACGGCGCGGAATATGCGCCCTGGGCCGCTTTTTTCCGCCGCTTGAGCATGTCTCCGGAATTCAGCTTCGAGTTGCCGCTGTTTTGCGGCGGCCAGTTCATTCTGCTTGAATCTCACGTCACGAACAAGAAGATCATTGACAGGCATATGACGGTCTGCATTTTTCGAGATGTAACCCAGAGCCACAACCTGCAGGAAGAATTGCGCCGTTCCCGCGACAACCTTGAACTGATGGTCAAGGAGCGCACCAGCGAGTTCATGCGGATCAACGCCCAGTTGCGGCTGGAGAACGCCGAGCGCCATTCGGTGGAACAGGCGCTTTTGCAGGCGGAAAGCCGTTACCGCGATATTGTCGACAACGCTATCGAGGGCGTGTTCCAGCGCGCCATGGACGGCAGCATTATTTCAGCCAACCCTTCCCTGGCCCGTATTCTCGGCTACGGCAGCGTTGAGGACCTTCTGAGCGCCTACTCGGATCCTAAGCAATTGCTTTGCTATAGTGAAGAGATGGAAAATACCCTTTACGAACTCCTTGAATTGCGCGGGCGGATAAGCGGAGTGGAATTTCAGGCCATAACGCAGGACGCGTCGCCGGTTTGGGTTTCCATGAACGCCCGCCTGGTTACCGGGCAAAACGGAGAACCGGCTTATTACGAGGCCTTTCTCACCGATATAACCAGCCGTAAAAAAACGGAAGAAAAACTTCTGCACCAGGCCTTTCATGATCCGCTCACCAACCTGCCCAACCGCACTCTTTTTCAGGACCGCCTCACGATGGTTCTGCGCAAGGCCAAGCGGCACCAAGGGTATAAATTCGCTGTACTTTACCTTGACCTGGACCGTTTTAAAAATATCAACGATATTTTCGGGCATAAAGCCGGTGACGAAGTGCTTATCAAAACCGCGCGGCAGATCCAGTTTTGCGTGCGCGAGGCTGACACCGTGGCCCGCTTCGGCGGCGACGAGTTCGCCGTGCTGCTGGACGGCATAGAGCACCCGCACATCGCCATTGAAGTGTCCCGCCGCATTTGCAAGAGCCTTGAGCAGCCCATGGTCCTCAACGGGCTGGAGGCGCGCATGGCGGCAAGCATCGGCGTCGTAATTAACGGCGATCATTACCATAACCCGGAAGACCTGCTGCGTGACGTTGACACCGCCATGTATAACGCCAAAAATCATGAGCGGCGCCAGATCATGGTCTTTAACGAAAGAATGAGGGAAGAAACTGAAGAAAACCTGGCGTTGGAGTATGACCTGCGCAAGGCAATTGAACGTAAAGAAATAATGATGCATTATCAGCCGCTTATTGAAGTGGTCTCCGGCAGGCTTTACGGTTTTGAGGCGCTGATGCGCTGGACGCGCAACGGAACGAATATTTCACCAACCCGTTTCATACCGATTGCCGAAGAGTCGGAGCTGATAAACAGCCTGAGCCTGCATATGCTGACGATGGTCTGCACCCTGCTGAAAAACTGGGAGGAAGAGCACGGCATCAACGACATCACCATCCATGTGAATATTTCCAGCCGCCAGTTCATGTCGCCAACGTTCCGGGACGACGTGGGCGATATACTGGAAAAAACCGGCGCAAGCGCCGACAGGCTGATTTTTGAAATTACCGAAAGCGTTCTGCTGGATTACGGAAAGCGCGTTATAGGAACCATGGAGGATTTCAAGAAACGGGGTATACGCTTCTGCCTTGACGATTTCGGAACCGGCTTTTCTTCCTTGAGCTATTTGCGCATTCTTCCCATAGACAGCATGAAAATAGACCGCAGCTTTATTGCGGAGCTTGAAACAGACCAATTGTCATTCTCCATCATGCGCAACCTTATCGCCATGGGGCACGACCTGGGGCTTACCATCGTAACGGAAGGCATTGAACGCGCAAGCCAGATAGACGCCTTGCTTTCCACCGGGTGCCGCTTCGCCCAGGGGTATTATTTTTCAAAACCCATGTCCCCGGAAGATGCTCTCGCATTTTCATTGACCACTCCGCGTCTGCAATGCTGAACCGGCGCTTTCGGAACGCCGGAGCGGCATGCACCGCCGGCCGCTTCGCTCCACGCATGGAAACGGCGGCGATTCTTTCGCCCGGCGCGGCGGTTCCGGCTGCTTTCAGTTGCCCCGCAGCCGGATTTTGCGCGCTTCCGGTGAAAGGCTGGCCGGCTGCGGGGGGAAATAATTTTGAAAAAAGGATTGACTGGGGCTGGAACAACGTATAAAAGCAACCTTCACCGGGCGTGTAACGCGCGGCATGCGTCCCCATCGTCTAGCCGGCCCAGGACAACGGCCTTTCACGCCGTCGACAGGGGTTCAAATCCCCTTGGGGACGCCAAATTTGGGTATCAAGAAGAGCGACAAGGTGTAAAAAGCCTTGCCGCTCTTGCTTTTTCCAAAGCAATTCAAATCCCCAAGTCCGGCCAAATCCAAGGTCATCCAAAAGATCCGTAGGTATTTTTGTAGGTATCGAACTGTGTTATCGGGGCACGATACCTACAAGCTAACATTGCTGAATAGATGATGTTTTTATTCATGTAGGTATTTTACAGTCCAACCATGAACAAGGAGTACCTACATGCCCCTCACCGATACCTACATCCGTAGTCTGAAAGCTGCCGACAAGGAGCAAAAGCATTTTGACGGCGGAGGGCTGTATCTTTCCATCCCCAAGACCGGCAGGAAACTCTGGCGCATGGCCTATCGTTTCGACCAGAAGACCAAGCTCCTGAGCTTTGGCGAATACCCCACCATCACGCTCAAAGATGCGCGGCAGCGCAGGGATGAAGCAAAAAAGCTGCTGGCGAACGGTATCGACCCCGGAGCGCAGAAAAAAGCCGCCAAGGAAGAACAGCTTTCCGAAATCAAAGACACCTTTCAGAGTATCGCGCTGGAATGGCACGACACCAGGACAAGCGACTTCACCGAAAAGCACCGGGGAACGGTCTTGTACCGCCTTGAGAAGTACATCTTCCCGGTTATCGGCAACAGGCATATCGCCGGGATGGAAACGCCGGATTTACTTGCCGTGGTCAAGCCCATCGAGCAAAAAGGGCAGAATGAAACCGCCCGCCGCTTGCTGCAAATTATCGGGCAGGTCTACCGCTACGCCGTGATAACAGGCCGCGCCAAGCGAAACCCGGCCACCGACCTGCACGGTGCTTTGAAGCCTCGAAAAACCGTTCACCGCGCGGCAATCACCGAGCCGTCAAAGGTAGCCAAGCTTTTACGCGATTGCGATAACTACGATGGATATTTCCCCATCGTCTGCGCCCTGCGGCTGGCCCCGCTGGTGTTCGTGCGCCCTACCGAGCTACGCGCCGCCGAATGG